>NZ_KV795737.1:0-60457 GCF_001809115.1 Rothia sp. HMSC071F11 | reverse complement strand
GGGGTGGTTACCAGTTTTGTTTGGTAACCACCCCGCCTTTCGCCTATAAGACAAACACGTACGCAGGTTTTATAGCTGACCGTTATCACGCGCCATCTGCTGCAGACGGGCGATGCGTTTGTCCATCGGTGGGTGAGTAGACATGAAGTTCTTCAGGCCACCGAAGGGGTTCGCAATCATAGAGGCCGAGGTATTCACAACCTGCTGATTCTTGGGATCCATAGGGTAGAGTGAGACACCCTTCTCCAACTTATTCAGGGCGGAGGCAAGTGCAATCGGATCGCCCGTGAGTTTTGCACCATCTTCATCGGCATCGTATTCACGGGTGCGGCTGATAGCCATCTGGATAACCGCCGTAGCAATGGGAGCCAGAAGTGACATCAGGATTATGCTCAAGAAGTTTCCGCCGCCACGCTCACGGTTCCCTCCCATCATGGAGCCAAAGCCAACAATCTGTGCCGCCGCCGTAATCAGAGTTGCAATACCGGCTGCCACCGAGCTTGTAAGAATATCGCGGTTGTAGACGTGCATAAGCTCGTGCCCAAGCACACCGCGCATTTCGCGTTCGTCAAGAAGCTGCAAAATGCCTTCGGTGCAGCAGACGGCGGCATTGCGCGGGTTACGTCCGGTCGCGAAGGCGTTTGGAGTCTGGGTGGGCGCCACATACAGGCGCGGCATAGGCTGCCCGGCACGCGAGGAAAGTTCCTCGACAATGTCATACAGGACCGGAACCTCTTCGCGGGTAACGGCGTAGGCGTTCATGGAACGCAGCGCGAGTTTATCGGAGTTCCAGTATGAATATGCAACGGTACCCAAGCTCACAAGGGCGAAACCCCAGATAAAAATTGAGCTGCGGAAGTATGTTGAAAGGCCGCCGCCGATAAGCATCAGCAGACCGACCATGCCACCCAACAGAAGGGCGGTCTTAAGCCCGTTATAGTGTTTGTGCATTGCGTGTACCTTTAGAAATCGTGTTGCCGTGAACGTATTAGATTACAGCATACGGGGTATATATGAGGTAGACGTCCAGATTCGCCACCAGCGTGTATTTCGTATTCTCGCGCCCACAGGTTTCTCGAATGCGAGCAAGGTCACGTGAAGTCTCGGAGTGTTCTATTATCCCCTAGAAATTCGCGGTTTTAGCGACATAGTGTCATGGTGAAAGCACCCTGACCACAACAGTTATTATGAATTTATCGTAATTGTAATTGTGAAAAAGTCAGATTAACGGTAGAGTATTGTTCATGACCGAACCCCTAGATACGAACGCACACCCGGAACCCGAGCATCCTCTTCACGGATGCTCCCACACCGGCGTGCTACCGTTGGCAGCAGAATCCGCGACCGGACTTCTCACGGAATCTTGGTCGCAAAACTTGCGCGCTAAGGGGCGCAGGGTCACGAAACAGCGGCTTGCTGTTCTACGTGCGGTTCAGGCTCATCCCCATGCCAACGCCGAAGAAATAGTCACCGCCGTGCGGCAAGAGATTCCCACCATTACCGTGCAGTCGGTGTATGTGATCCTCACGGATCTGACGAATATCGACATGCTGCGTAAGTTTGAGCCGCCGGGAACCCCGGGACTCTACGAGACCCGCACGGGCGATAACCACCACCACGCATTCTGCATTCGCTGCGGAAAAGTTCAGGATGTAGACTGCGCTGTCGGCTCAGCGCCCTGCCTAACTCCCAGCGACTTCCACGGCATGGCGATTATCAGCGCAGATGTACTGTATCGAGGCGTCTGCGCAGACTGTCAAACTGAGGCAGAAGCAGAACTGGCGAAGAGCCAGGTGCAAGCCGCAGCGAGCGTTCAGCACTAACGAACCACATTCCCACACCTTACTCCGGGCGTGAAACAGCGCCTTGGTGTTCGTTAGCTGCACCCTAAAACAAGAAGAATGCTCGTCGAAAACCACATAGCATCACCAAAAACACAGGGAGAAGCAAATATGTATCAGACCCCGCAGAACCCCATTCATCCCGGTTCTTACACCACCACGAGCACTGGCACGCCGGTGGCTTCAGATGATCATTCGCTCACCGTGGGCGCCGATGGTCCCATCGTTCTGCACGATGCTTACGCTGTTGAAAAGCTCGCTCAGTTTAACCGTGAGCGTGTACCCGAACGTGTGGTGCACGCGAAGGGAACCGGCGCATACGGCTACTTTGAAACTACCGAAGACGTTTCGCAGTACACCCGTGCGGCGCTCTTTCAGCCGGGCGTTAAAACCGAGCTGCTGATTCGTTTCTCGACCGTGGCCGGCGAATCCGGCTCCCCCGATACTTGGCGTGACCCCCGCGGTTTCGCGGTGAAATTCTATACCACCGAAGGCAACTACGACTTGGTAGGTAATAACACTCCTATCTTCTTCATTCGTGATGCCATCAAGTTCCCCGACTTTATCCACTCGCAGAAGCGTATGCCCGGTTCGGGTCTGCGCGATCACGATATGCAGTGGGATTTCTGGAGCCTGAATCCCGCAACGGCGCACCAGGTAACCTGGCTGATGGGCGACCGCGGCCTACCCCGCACCCTACGCCACATGGACGGCTTCGGCTCGCACACCTACCAGTGGATTAACACCGAAGGCGAGCGCTTCTGGGTTAAGTACCACTTCAAGACCGAGCAGGGCAACGAATTCTTCACTCAGGCTCAGGCCGATGAAATGGCGGGCAAGGATGCTGACTTCCACCGCCGCGACCTACGCGAGGCTATCGAGCGTGGCGACTACCCCGCCTGGACGCTCTACGTGCAGATCATGCCCTACGAGGACGCGAAGACCTACCGCATTAACCCCTTCGATCTGACGAAGATTTGGCCGCACTCGGATTACCCGCTGGTCAAGGTGGGCCGCATGGTGCTGGATCGCAACCCGCAGAACTTCTTCGCCGAAATCGAGCAGGCGGCCTTCTCCCCCTCGAACTTTGTGCCCGGTATCGCGGCTTCACCCGATAAGATGCTGCTCGGTCGTATCTTCTCCTACCCGGATGCGCATCGCTACCGCATCGGCACCAACTTCGCGCAGCTGCCCGTGAACGCACCCCACGCGGCGCCGGTGAACAACTATTCGCATGATGGCTCGATGCGCTACAACTTCAACGACCCGTCCGTTCCCACCTACGCGCCGAATAGTTTGGGCGGTCCGCATGCGGATGCGGAACGCGCTGGCGAAGGTAGCTGGGAGTCTGACGGCGAGTTGGTACGCACCGCCTACACCCTGCGCCCGGACGACGATGATTTCTCGCAGGCGCGCACCCTCTACGAAGTAACCATGAACGACGAAGAACGCGAACGCCTGATCAGCAACATCTCTGGTCACGTGAGTGCTGTTCGTTCCGACGAGATTCGTGAACGTGCGTTCCAATACTGGGACAACGTTCACCCTGAGCTCGGCTCTCGCGTCCGCGAGGCCGTGGCAGCCGCCGCATCTGGTTCGTAAGATACGGCAGCGTCTGTTCTCCTGTAGGTTCGAGAACATGACGCACGGCTGCAGCATGGGGTCGGTGACTTTCAGTGAGGTGGAGTCACCGGCCCCATATTTTTAAAACCGTTTGCAGGATTACACCCCCCTCCAAACACAAAATCACCCGGAAGAGATAACACCGTGTGGGTGTTTCTTCCGGGTGATTTTAGCGTGACGGATTTTATGAACTATGCGGATGCACTGGCACCAACGGGAGAAGCGCCGAAGACCGCTTCCTGTTCACGCACAATATCGAGGAGCTCGCGGATCTGCTTGATATCGAGCACAGCGCTGGGGTTGAAGTAGTTGATCTGAATACCCGGGGCGTTGAGCTGTTCCGCGAGGGTCAGTACCTCAATCGCGTGTGCTACGCGCACCTCAATCGCGGGGTCAATAGCGGCAACTTCAATCGGCGAGGTGAACGCCAGCATGTTCGTGGGGTTGCCTTCATCATCGGGGACGAATGCCGGCCCCTGTACCTCACTCTTGGGGTCAATCGCCACCACCAGAATAGAGTTTGGTGCCACCAACGAGCCGAGAAGCTGCTGCATATTGTCGTTGATAAGAGCCATTTTCGCGCCGTCATTGCGGGGCGAGTTCACAACCCACTGCACCTGGGCGCGCTCAATATAGCATTCGTGGTTAGAACCCGGATCTATCGCAATCAGATCAAGGTCGGGGTTGCTCAAGAAATCCATGAAAATCTTGACGGCCGGTTCGCGCAGAATCAGCTCGTCATCGTCGGAGTTTTCACGCATGTAGCTCTTCGAAACGTACTCTGCCGACGAGAATACGCATAGCGCCTGCATCCCGTTTTCAAGGCGAATAACCTGGTAGCGCAGCTGCGATTCGGGACCAATGTCAAGGTGCCCTGCGGGAACAATAGTTGAGCCGGAAGCATCCACGAGCAAATCGCCGCCGAGCATGGTTCGCACTACGTTAATGAGGGTTCGTTCTTTGACATCCTTCTTAAAGGCTTCGAGTGCGGCGGCGAGGTAGGGATTGGGGACCTCGTAATCGGTTTCTTTATGCAAACCCGAAACATCGCGAGCACGACCGTGCATACGTTCGGTTGCCCAAGCGGGAATACGCTCGGAATCACGCGGGAACATGTGCAGATGCTCGCGCACATCCGAAGCACTCAGGGTTCCTTCAGTACCCCAGTTTTCCGGTTCTTCGTCGCGGTTATAGGATGCCCCCACGCTGAACTTCGGTTCGGGCCAGTTATTGGCCGCCACCACTACAGATGCGGTAAACCAGGTGCCGCGGTTGCCGTCGTAGGCGGCGCGCTGGAGTTTGCGCAGATCGGGCAGTACGGGCGAATCTTCCTTGAGGGGGCCCACCGAACCGATGTACTCTTCGCCGTCACGGAATTCACGCACGCGAATATAAACCTGCCCGGCGAGGGGTTTTACGTCGAGGATCATCTCGCTCCACCCGGGCTCAGCCTTGACGACATCAAGAAGCCAGCTACCGATACGGTTGAGCGCATCCTGGGTGCGGGCGGCTCTACTCGTCGGTTCAGAACGTCGGGTATCCGTCATGGTTTTCCATTCCTTTATCGTCAGCTTGCATCTTAGGTCCCGGCGGGAAGCTACCCGCTACTCTAATGATTTTAGCGAAGCATCCGCCGTCACGCCGATTTATAACGTCATGATAGGTTAGGGAACACACTTTTGCGTGTGTGCTCTAGCATCGGTTACCGAGTTGTCTTTTGTTCAATTTTTTCTCCATCCGACCTATAAAATTGGTGCAGTTTGTGGGTACTCACAGCAAAAAGGTTGTTACCCTTAACCTATGACGAATTCTTTGCAGGATCTTATTGACGCATCAATCTTTATCTCGACCGAATACCAGGCGCGGTTGGCTGAACTTATTGGGTCTGCTGACTACGATGTAAACTTCGCCGAGCAGTCCCTCACGTTCAAGGCCGCCGATCCGGTGTCTTTTCAACCCTACCTGCTCGGTACCGAATCTGAAAACCGTGGAACCTGGATTTGGTCGTGGCAGCAATTGGGATATTTTCCAGATTCGGTAGTCTCAGCGGCGCTGCAGGCGCGAGATGCCGGTGAACGCGACTCAGTGCTAGAGCTGAGTACCGACGAAATTCCGCTCTCAGATGGATTAGCACGTCGTCTGACTTTGGCGACTAAGACAGTGACCGGTTTATACGCTCACTATCCCCTGCCGTCGGGGTCCGTGCGGGCGTGGTGCCTGGTTGACAGCCCCGAACTGACCCTGGATGCGCCCACGTACAAAGGTGTAGGGCGCGTAATTGCGAAGGCTCTGCAAAGCGAAGATATTCACGATCATCCACTCGCCATTAATTCTTATGCACGTCAGCGCGGGTTCCATACCGCCTGGGATACCGAGGCCACCGTGGTACTCACCATGACCGACGGTGCCCTGCGGTTGTGGTTCGATGAGGGGCGCATCAGCGGTATTGAGCGCGCGAAGCCCGAGGTGACCGCCCAAGAACTTGAGCAGCTTGCCTCAGAGGCTGAGCAGTACCGTGCGGAATTGGCGGCTGAACGCGCCGAAGTCGAGCAGGCTGCCGCCGCCGAGGCTGCAGAGCAGGTGGCTCTGCGCGAACAGCAGTCGGCAGAGCGTGCGGCGGCACGTGCCGAAGTCGAGCAGGCACCCACCGCACAGAAGCCCGAGGCAGCACAGGTAGCAGAGAGCACCCCCGCGCAGGAAAATGCACAGCAGGAAGAGGCAGCACCGGCTCAGCCTCAGGCTCCTGCGGCGGCTGCAGAGCGCGCTGTACCCGCTGGCGCAGCGCAGAAACCGGTGGCGGGTGTGCGCACGACCGAGAACCTCTACCCGGATACTGAGGCTCCTTTCGATCAGGATCCACGCGAGGATTCCGAGCACGGTCGCGTAACGGTCAATACCCTACCCGGCGATGTCGTTCCGAACGCTGCCGCAGCACAGACCGGCACACCTGCGGGTCAGGCTAAGGCGGCGAAGCCCGGTGCCTCCGAAACCTCGAAGTCCCGCACATCGATCACCCCGCGCGCAGCTGGCAAACCCGGCGCGAGTGCAGGTCAGGGACAGACCACTCCTCAGCCCGGCACACAGAAGTCCGCTGCGGCAGGTGCCCAGCAACAGCCGAAGCAGGCACCTAAACCTGCCGCTTCAGGTACCGGCACATCCGCACCGCAGACCGAGAGCACCCCGGCAACTGCAATTCCGGTAATCAAACCCGCCGAGCAGAAGACCGATCAGCACGAAGAACAGGGGCAGACTCAGGAAACCGGCAAGAAGAAGGGCTTCTTCTCGCGGTTCTTCGGTCTGTAGACAACGCGGTATCAGCAGGTGTACAGGGTCTTTACCCCGTACCTGCGGCATATTATCCTGACCTAGGAATTTCATCATTCCGGTGGGGTGCAACGCTGTATTATGTTGCGCCCCATCGGCGTTTAATAGGCGACTCGCCTCCGCCAGTCGGCGCCTCATACTCGTGCAAGAGTGCAGTGAAGAGTAGAGTTGTTAGAAGTTCACATCTCATCTTTCGTTCACAGATAGGGAGGATCCCTCACACTATGGCGCAGAACGCTCACAGCGCTACAGCACCCACACCAGGCACGGCGGCACACGCTGCACAGACCCGCAACGGTTTTATCTGCCTTTTCACCACCTACGCGATCTGGGGTATGTTGCCGCTGTATTTCTATCTCATGGCGTCTTCGTCTGCGCTGGAGATTGTGCTCTCGCGTGTGATTTTTTCGCTGGCATTCTGCGCGGTTCTGCTCCCTATTTTCCGGTTGACCAAGCCGTTTAACCGGGCGGTGCGTACTCCGCGCACTATGGGTATTTTGACGGTCGCGTCTTTGCTAATCGGTGCGAACTGGATGATCTATGTGTATTCCACCACGCACGGGCATACGATCGACATGTCGCTGGGGTACTTTATTAACCCGCTGGTCTCCGTGGTGTTAGGGGTCGTGTTCCTGCACGAGCGGCTGCGAAAAGTTCAGTGGATCGCCATCGGGATATCGACCGTGGCGGTGCTGATTATGAGCGTGGTGTACGGGCAGATTCCGTGGCTGGGCTTAGGTGTTGCCTTCACCTTCGGAACGTACGGGCTGCTCAAGGCGCGGGTGGGGTCGAGCGTGCATCCAGTGGTGTCGCTATCGCTTGAGACTTTTATTTTGCTTCCAGTGGCGCTCGTGGTGCTGTGGTGGATGAATACGCAGGGACAACTCACGTTGTTTTCGCAAGGCCCCGGGCACTTCTGGCTACTCGCTTCCACCGGCATTGTCACGGTGACTCCGCTGGTTCTTTTCTCGGCGGCGGCGCGGGCTCTGCCTCTGTCGGTGATCGGCATGGTGCAGTATATGGGCCCGACCATTCAGTTCTTCCTGGCGCTCTTCGTGCTGCACGATAGGATTACCCCGGATAAGTGGATTGGCTTATCTCTGATTTGGGTGGCTATCGTAATTTTTACGGTGGATGCGGTGCGCGCCTCACGCACCTCGCGCCCGTCGAAACTCACGGCGGTCGAGACCGGCATGATCCCTATTGTGCAGATTTCTCAGTCCTCTGAGGGCGGCGAAGGCCGGGAGCAGAACTATCTTCTGGATGCGGTGCAGCTCTCGCCCGAAGACACCGAAGATTCCGCAGCGAGTGCCTCCGACAAATCCTGAGCCCTTGCCGTATATGCATAAAAGTGTTGGCACGAGAACCGGTCAGAGTTCTCATGCCAACACTTTTTATTCGCGCCGAATGCGCGAGTATTCTATGTTTTTACGTGCCGGGCACGGTCCGCAGACCTGCCCGCGCGCGTAAACGGTATTATTCGGTGGCTGCCTGCTCGACAGCATCATCCTCAGGTTCTTCGGGGTGCCTGCTCAGGTTTACGAGGGCAAACACCAGGCCGCCCCAGATAATGAGGATTGCCACGATCATCATAGCGATAGCTGCACCGCTCATTATGCCTCCTCACCCTGTGTTTTTGCATGTGCTTTCAACGCGGCATCGTCCACATGCGTGTGGGCGAGTTTACCGCCGATAACGGGCGGTGCCGGAGGTTCCTCGGCAGCACGTGACTTATGCGACCACGGCAGGAATGAAATCACGATGGAACCAATAATCAGGAATGCCACCATGCCCCAGCCGAAGATGCCGAGCAGATCTGCCGGGTAGCCTTCGTAGGGTTTATTAATGGTCTTCACGAGCGTGGAGATCAGGCTGTACCCCAGGATCAGCGGGGTAACGCCCGCCAAGAGAATCATCCAGAGCCAGCCTACTTTCAAGGAGGAGACAGAGTTCAGGTGATCCCGCAGGGTCGGCAGGGCCTGCAAGCAGTAGACAACCACAACAATGGAGGTGAGGCCAGCAGCAAGAATGCCGAAATTATTCACGAAGTTGTCGAGAATATCCAGCACGTACAAGCCGGATGCGGTGGGCATCAGCAGGGTCGAGATAATCGCCAGCGGGATAATTACGATCATGGTTGAGGTCAGGCGTGAGGTCCCAGCTTTATCCTGCACACCGGCGACAATGACTTCAAGAACCGAGATGAGCGAAGTGAATCCTGCGAAGAGGAGCGAACCGAAGAACAGGAATCCGATGAGCGCACCAGCCGGAGCCTGCGAAATAATGGTGGGGAAAGCGATGAACGCCAGGCCGGTACCTTTTTCGACGACTTCGCCTACGGCGATGCCCTGTGCCTGAGCCATGAAGCCCAGCGCCGCGAACACACCAATACCCGCCAGCAGCTCAAATCCGGAGTTGGCGAAACCCACGACGGTGCCCGATCCGGTCAGGTCGGTCTTGGGCTTCAGGTAGGATGCGTAAGTCACCATAATGCCGAAACCGAGGGAGAGCGAGAAGAAGATCTGTCCGTAGGCGGCGACCCACACCTCGCCATTAGTTAGCGCACCCCAGTTGGGAGTAAACAGGGTGTTCAGACCGTTCATCGCGCCGGGCAGGGTGAGCGAGTACGCAACCAGACCTACGAACATAAAGATCAGCAGGGGCATAAACACCACATTGGCGGCACCCACGCCTTTTTGCACACCCAGCGCCATGATGACGATCAGGGAAATCCACACCAGCACGAGCGGAATAAGAATGCCGGGGTTAAAGTCAAAGGAAAGCTTTGGATCCCCCACTTTCAGGAAGTCCTTCATGAAGAAGGATTTCGCGTCGCTGCCCCATTCCTGGTTGAACGAGAAAATCATGTACCGCACCGCCCAGGCGATAATCGCGGCATAGTAGATGGCGATAACCGCGCTAATACCCATGTGCCACCAACCGATGAACTCGGTTTTGCGGTTAAGGCGGCGGAATGCCAGCGGGGACGATGCGCGCCCGCGGTGGCCAATCGCATAGTCGAAGAAGAGGAAGGTGAGGCCTGCGGTCAGCAACGCCACGATGTACGGGATCATGAAGGCGCCGCCACCGTTCTCGTAAGAAACAGCGGGGAAACGCCAAATATTTCCCAGACCAACAGCTGAGCCGATGGCGGCAAAAAGGAAGACCCTGCGGCTGGAGAAGCCTTCACGCTTCGCCGGGGTCTTGGCGGGTTTTGTACCCATGATAGTGGTTACCTCGGTCTAGATGTTCATGTATGCACGTCACGCGACGATGCGCCTTTAAGGGTAGACAGGGCATGTCGTCGTGAACGGAGGCGCGCTAGGGTTTGGGCGCGATTCTCCGGGTGCTCTGTGCTCTCAATGATGTATGGGCACAGACGTTCTTTAGGTTTACCTGATGTAGGCTATTTGGTCAATGATAGCCCATCATGTGGGATTCTGTGGGATTTATGAGGGGAATGTAATAGATAAACGCAAGCATTTTTAAACTAATACTTCTCGATCTTCAGCCCTCACGGCCTCTCATGCCGAGCAGCAGGTGCATCCTGGAAGAGACCGGATTTATCGGTACTTTTACGGCTCTCTACCTTTGAACCCCTCAAGATTCCCACCAGAATTACCGTGAATCCGCACAGCGGAGCAGCCCCGAGGGCGAGCTCGGTACGGCTCACCACATCCAGCGGCACGTGCAGCAGGAGCAAGGCCAACGCAGCCGCACAAACCCAACCGCTCACATATAAACGGTGCATATTCAAGGCAATAGCCAGATTTCCGGCGAGCACAAGCAAGGCGATAATCGCGGATTCAAGGGTCAAAATAGCAAGCATCATTCCGGGTGCAAGACCAGCATATTTAGAGTAGAAAATGTCAAAGAGAAAAGGTCCGATAAGATAGGCAAGCAGTGCGCCGAAAACGCCGATTCCCAGGACCCACAGACACGGGCGTGCTAAAGCGCGCAGTGGGTGATCTTGGTGCTTTAAGAAAGCCGATATGGCGACCCCTTGAAAGGCCTGAAGCGGCATCATAATCGGCGAACGTGTAACCCCAAGAGCAGCGACCAAGGCATTGAACTGTGCGCTTTGATCCTGCGTTGTGAACTGTAAGAAAAAGGGAAACGCCGTCATAAGAATCGATGCACCGGCGGACGAAAGCATGAGCATCACAATATTTCGTGCATACCGCCGCGAACTAACATCAATGCTCGCGTGCCAGACGCGCCGCCCGGTACGTGAAAATACGACGCACGGAAGCCAGATCAGCGAGGCAACGACAACGGCGGTCTCAAATCCGAGCAGGTGCCACGACAACACTACCGCCGCCAATGTTGCCGCCAAACGTATCAGTGCCTCACCACTGCCTAAAACGGCGTAAAAATACCAGGAATCCCGCCCGGCGGATGCGCCGCTAACAGCAGCGTAGACGGCGTACATTACGACACCAAACGCTATCAGTACAACACTCATCTGCGGGTAGGTGGGGAAAGCGGAGGACCACAGTGGTGAGGTCATGACGACGACCGCGGCAATACTCAGTCCTAACAGGGCTGCCACAGCGGAATATGAAAGTCTATTAGTGTGTGTTCGTGATTCCGGGTTCTGCAGAAGGGACGCCCCGACTGCCCGCGTTGTTTCCTGCTGAATAGCGCCGGTTATGCCGTAAATTCCGAACACGAGGGACCAGAATGCTGACTGAAACTGCCTAAACTCACTGTGCGATAAAAAGTACGCAGCAATAACCGATATAGCAAACGTTGCCGCAGCCGCTATAACCGAGCTGAAGAATATTGCGGCAGATTGATATGCGGTAACGGTTTTGTGGGCCATAGTTTCCCTTATAGAACTCTATCGAGTTCAGCTCCACCTGGGCGTTCTTCACACACTACGCTGCATCGATATACACATTCTCGTGAAGAAGTCTTCCTGAAGCAACCGTATCACGCGGTTTAGCCCTCGCGATGCACCACGGCATGTGCGAAGGATTCCAGCGCCGCCTTCGCGGTGGAATCCGGCAGCGGCGCAATGGCCGCGATCGCGCGATCCGCCCAATCATAGGCTATCTGCCACGCTTCCTGCGTGACCGGATGCGCGGCGAGCGCGGATACGGCGGCGGCAAGCGCATCGTCACTCGAGAGGTCTGCCTCAATGAGTGTTCGAACCTGACGGGCTGATTCGTCCCCGGCCTCTGCGGCACGGTTGAGCAGAATGGTCGGCAGGGTCGGCACACCCTCACGCAGATCGGTGCCCTGGGTTTTCCCGGAGGATGCACCATCGCTGACAATATCGATCACATCATCGGCGAGTTGGAATGCCACGCCCACGAGTTCGCCGTAGGTGGCGAGCATCTGAATAACCTCTTCGGAGGCGCCCGCCAAGAGTGAGCCGTACTCCCCCGCCGCCGCGATCAGCGAGCCGGTTTTCCCTTCGATCACGGAGATATAGTGATCGAGAATATCCTGGTTTTCGCGTACACCGGTTGTTTCGTAGAGCTGTCCCAGCACCAGGCGTTCGAAGGTTTGCGCCTGAATTTTCATGGGTCGCGTGCCCAGATCGGAGACCAGCAGCGAGGCACGCGAGAAAATGAGGTCACCCGTTAGGATGGCGACGGAATTTCCCCAAATGGTCTGGGCGGTATCGACGCCGCGGCGTTTAGGCGCATCGTCCATCACATCGTCGTGGTAGAGGGTCGCCAGATGGGTGAGTTCGACGACCACTGCGGCCTCAATCACGTCGTCGTTAATCTGCCCGTCCACGGCGGCGGCAAGCAGAGTCAAGAGGGGACGCACGCGCTTTCCACCGGCGAGCAGTAAGTGTCGGGCGGCAACATCGGCGAGCTTATCGGTGTAGCTGATAGCCTCGGCAAGCCGCTCTTCAATCCGCGCCAGTGAGGTAAGAATCTGGGGGCCAAGCTGCGGGTCGGACGCAATGAGCTCAAACCCGGCGGGCAGGTTGAAATCAAGTCCTGCCATCAGGTCGGTGGCTGCAATGGATTGCTCTGAGGTGCTCACGATGCCTTCTTCGGTGTGTTGGTGCGTAGCTGTATACTGTGTGTTGCTCAATGATGATGTGCTGAGTGTTAGTTTTGGGGTTTGAAGCCACGGTGAATGGCAACAATTCCGCCGCTGAGATTACGATATTTGACGTCCTGCCAGCCCGCCTGTGCGAACTTGTGGGCAAGGGTTCTCTGATCCGGCCAATCGATAATCGACTCCGCCAAATATACATAGGATTCCGGGTTCGAGGAGATCGCGCGCGCTACGGGCGGTATCGCCTTCATAATGTATTCCTTATACACCTTACCGAAAGGGGCGAAGGTTGGGGTTGAGAATTCCAGTACCACGATGCGCCCGCCGGGCTTAGTAACCCGGTACAGTTCGCTCAGCGCACGGGGGTAATCCGCAACGTTACGCAAACCGTAAGACATGGTGACGGCGTCGAAGCTGTCGTCCTCGAAGGGAAGGTCGGTGACATCCGCCCGCACGAAGGTCATATCGGGGCGGCGTTTGCGCCCGACCTCCAGCATTCCTTCGGAAAGGTCCGCGGCGATAACATCAATCCCGGCGTCGGCGAAAGGCTCGGATGAGGTTCCGGTACCGGCGGCAACGTCGAGGACCTTCTGCCCGGGATGTGCATCCACGGCGGCGACGGTCTGTTTGCGCCAGTAGATGTGCCGTCCCAGCGACAAGATGCCGTTCATCAGGTCGTAGCGCTTCGCGACGGTGTCAAACATGGCGGCGATATCGCCGGTCTTCTTGTCAAGGGTTGCGCGGGTACCCTGAACATTTTTCTCTACGTTGCTCACGCCTTCAATTGTGGCATGTTCTGCCGCCCGTGGGGTAGTTGAGCACCTCCTGATGCGTCATCTGAGGTGGCGAACACTTTAACTCACGAAAATATGCACTCTTGTGCCCGGTGTTGCGCACGTGCAGCACGTTTCTCCCGCCGTCCGCTGCGGCGCGACAGTATTCCTGGTTTTATGCATACTATGCATACATAATTCTTCATTTACTCAGAAAAATAGTGAATATTTATAGGCATACTTGCATTCTTTATCGCACAGGTGCACAATGGAAAACATCAAAATTTTCTACACACGGAGCACACCATGTCGATTTTCACCGCAAAACCCAACCTCAAAAAGTCCCTCGCGATCCTCGCGCTCGCACCCCTCGTCCTCACAGGATGCGTCTCAACCGCATCCGACGGCGAAAACGGAGAGGTAAACCTCATCAACAACGGCGTCCTCACCGTCTGCACCAACACCCCCTACATGCCCTTCGAATACGAAGAAAACGGAAAAATCGTAGGTATCGATGCAGATATCGCAAACGCTATCGCCAAAGACCTGGGTGCAGAAGCACAGCTCACCTCCATCAGCTTTGAAGGCCTCGATTCGGGTACCGGGCTCACCAGCGGACAATGCGATATTGCGCTCGGGGGTATCAGCGTAACCGACGAGCGGAAATCCAAGATGGAATTCACCGACGTTTATTTCGAAGACAACCAGGCAATTCTGGTTCCCAAAAACTCTAAGATCTCCTCCGTCGAAGATCTTAAGAACGCCAAAGTCGGCGCTCAGCAGGCAACCAGCGGCGAATCCTATGCCAAAGAAAAAGGCGCGGACGTTGTGCAGTACGAGGACAACGAACTCATGTTCTCGGCATTGAAGACCGGTCAGGTGCAGGCCGTCTCGGCAAACCTCTCGGTTATTTCTGAGGCTCTGACCAAAGACCCCGACTCTTTCAAGATCGCCTATCAGACCTCGGAAAATGCCGACCAGATTGCCGGTGCGGTAGCCCCCGAAAAGAAAGCCCTGCTGGATAAAGCAAATAAGACAATTCAGCAGCTCAAGTCCAGCGGCGAACTCGATAAGATCAAGGAAAAGTGGACCAAGACTAAGTCTTCGCCCTCATCCGCATCTTCATCCAGCGCAAACTAACCGCGATTAGCGCGGCGCGCATTCGTTCGCTAACGTGCGCCGCGCATCCTGAATATCACGATCAACACAGACTACGTTAGTGTAACGATGGCACAGAATAAACTATCTCCCCGCAAAAAACAGGCTATGTTCCGGTACTCCCAGTATGCTCTGCTGGCGGTTATCGCGGTTCTTATTATTGCCCTTGCCGACTGGAAAACACTGTCCAGCCAGGTATTCAACCTTGAGGTTGCGCAAAAGCAGTTCCCGAACGTTATTACGGTAGCGCTCAAGAATACCCTGATCTACACGGCCCTGGGTTTCGCCGTGGGTCTAAGCCTTGGCCTTATCCTGGCGCTCATGCGTATCTCATCGATCGCACCCTACCGGTGGCTGGCGACAATCTATGTCGAAATTTTCCGTGGCATTCCGGCGCTCTTGGTGTTCTTTACCTTCGGCTACGGCATTCCCCTCGCCTTCAAAATCCGGTTTGTCGATAACCTCATTCCGGTAACACTCTCCCTCGGACTGGTGTCCTCTGCCTATATCAGCGAGGTGCTGCGTGCCGGCCTACAGGCGGTTCCGAAAGGTCAGTATGAGGCGGCACGGTCGCTGGGCATGTCGCACACCCGGGCGATGCTCTCGGTAATTATTCCGCAGGCATTCCGCATCGTGCTCCCTCCGCTGACTAACGAAGTTATTCTGCTGACCAAGGATTCCTCGCTCGTGTACCTGCTGGGTGTACAAATCGCGCAGTACGAGCTGGCGAAATTCGGTCGTGAAGGTATTACCGCATCCGGCGCAGGGCTCACTCCCCTGGTGGTCGCGGGCCTGTGCTACCTGATTATTACCGTGCCGCTGGGGCAGCTATCCGCATATTTTGAGAAGCGCACGGGCGCATCACGCAAGTAACCACGACAAAGACTTTGGGAGATTGTCATGACTGACACAGTAACATCGGCGGCATCGGTGAGCATCACGGGGCTACATAAGTCTTATGGCAAAAACGAGGTGCTGCGCGGTATTGATATTCAGGTTGAACCGGGCGAGGTCGTCTGCCTGATCGGCCCTTCGGGGTCGGGTAAATCAACGCTTCTGCGATGCGTAAACCTGCTCGAAGAGCCCAATGCGGGAACCATTACCGTGGGCGGTGTCGAGGTAACCGATCCGGATGCCGATATTAACGCTTTGCGCACCCGCATGGGCATGGTGTTTCAGCAGTTCAACCTGTTTGGGCATCTGAGCGTGCTTGATAACTGCACGATTGCCCAGATCAAGGTCTTAGGGCGTGATCGTGCAACGGCAGAGAAGATTGCCCGCGAACAGCTGGCGAAAGTGGGGCTGGCAGATAAGGAAAATGCCTACCCGAGTAAACTTTCGGGCGGTCAGCAGCAGCGTGTGGCGATCGCTAGGGCGCTGTCGATGAACCCCGAACTCATGCTCTTCGACGAGCCGACAAGCGCGCTCGACCCCGAAATGGTGGGCGATGTTCTTACGATTATGCGTGATCTCGCCGACGAAGGTATGACGATGATCGTGGTGACCCACGAGATGAGCTTCGCCCGCGATGTCGCCGATAAGGTCGTCTTCATGGCGGGTGGCGTGGTCGTCGAAGAGGGACCCGCCGAGCAGGTGATCGGCGGCCCGCAGCATGAACGTACCAAGACATTCTTAGCGCGTGTGCTTGATCCCACCCACGTGGATGAAACCCCCGCAGATCAGGATGCGGCAGCAAACGCCTAGTCCGTTTGCCTTGTTTCAGACCAGCCCCGCAGATACGTTTTCCTCCAAGTGCTCCGTGAGGAAGGTATCTGCGGGGTTTTTACTGTTTCACAGAAAACCTGCTCATAACAGCTTTGCCTGTGTTGGGGAGAATATACGACAATGTCCCGTATCCGTCGCTGGATACGGGACATTACCGTGCTTAAAGGGATTTATTTATTTCTAAGGCGTTGTGCCCTAGACCTGTTCAACCTCAATAGTGATATTAGGCTCCGGATGTGATTCTCCGGTCAGCATAATGACCATCAGGGTTGAGTCTTCGAGTGCCGTTACCGAGTGCAACAGCTTTGCCGTGGTGTGGATGAGTTTACCGGGTTCCAGAATAATGCTCTGCCCCTTGGTACTGTAATCAACCTTGCCTTTAAGCACCTGCACGACCACCGGGTGTACGCTGTGGTGTTCGTGCCAAGATTGACCGGCTGCCAGCTCCATTAGGGTGATACTGCCGCCATCGGCATCAAGGATTTTCTTTGCCTGCGGCTTAGTCTCAAAGGGGGTGAGAACTTCGGTGAGCTGTGGGAAAACAATCACACGCCCTTCGTGAGTACCCGCCATGAGTTCTAACCTTTCGCCGATGATGGTTGTTCTTTTAGGATACGCGCATCCTAAAATTTGCATGAACTATACTAAATTCTATGCCCGTTTTACGAGCGTAGGCAAACAGTGACATATATATTTCATAACGTGATACGGCCCTAGTATTCCCACACGCGCGTATAGGGAGAAGATACCTGGTTACGCGGGCGCAGAAGCCGCACCAGTATCGCCGTGGTGCCCGTGCTAACCGCCAAAATCAGGCAGGTTGAGGCAACGAACACTCCCCCGGGCATAGTGGAAAACATGGTGACCGCATACATCGCGACCGCGCAGAACGAGAGGAACAGGCTTGCAATCGTCAGCAGCGGCACCGCAATGGCTCCCACCACGCGAGGGGTCGGCGCGTTAAATTCTGCACGGCGCAGGTACCGAAGAACGCCCAAGCCGAGAACGGTCCAGAGAGCAACTACCAAAATCGCGCTGATAACATCCGCTGGGCGATGCCAGCCGTTAATAATGGTGGATGCGCCCGTAGCGCAGGTCGCCATTGCAGCCAAGACCGCAATCGTGGGTCGAAGCGCGCGAGGCGCTGCGATGAACAACGCGGCACCTGCAGAAGCGGCGAATGCCGTGTGCCCGCTCGGCGCGGAGTTCAAGAGGGCTTCCTGAATACCGAAATTAGGCTTGGTAATCACATAATTCTTGAGAGCGTGGACGCTCAAACACGCGCCCGTACCCGCAAGAATACCCACAATAGCGGGCAGGATACGGTGCTTCCAGATCAGCCCAATAATAATGCCGATCACCGCGATTACACCGGTAATCGTCGGCAGGTTATCGAGCGCCGCCAAGGTAGGACGCTGGTATTCCGCGAACTGGCTGGCATATTCGGTAAACGCATTTTCGTCGAGCTGCTGCCCGGTACGGCTGTAGATGAAGAACTGGAGCGTGGCGTAGAGCAGAGCACCGAACAGCACCATAACGCCCAGGTGCTGCGCCACAACCTTGGTACTCGGCGGATCATTAGGAATGGGGGCTTCTGCGGGAGCGACCACTCCGGGGGTCGCAGGGTTCGGGCGAGCGCTGTATCCGGCATAGTTCGCGGCGCTCATCGTCGGGTTAGCGGCGTGGGGATGCGCGGCGGCATTGTACTGCGTGCCCGGGGGCGTGGTCTGCATACCGGGAGCACCCGTTGGCATGGCGACCGTGGCAGGATAATCAGCCGAAGGGGCTATATCCGGCTGCACACGGGTTTGGGGCTGGGCGGCACGCGTGTGTTGAACGTAGTGAGCACGCGGATCCTGCGATGCGCTGATGGCTTCGGTTGGAGAATCATCAAAAGCGTCGAGGGCTACCGTGTCAGAGCTTTCACGGGGTTTAGGCGCCTCGTGCGGGTTCGGGATGGCGCGGGTTGCGTCCGTATCTGGTGAGGAAGATGGCAGATCCTGAAGGTTCAGAAATTCGGTCGCATCATCATCGGTTTCATAGGAGGATTGGATGCTCGATAACGGAACCGTCGCATCGGCATCGGCACTGTCGTTATCGGCTAGAGTCTGAGGAGATAGAATACGCGTAGCATCGTCCGTGTCATTTGAGGTACTGGTATGGCGAGGAACATGACCACGCGATGTGTGAGGACCCTGTGACATACTTTTTCCCTCCAAAATGTCTGTGATGCGGTGTCTGTAAACACGACATAGAAAACACTATCTCAGGTTAAGCTATGAAAAATACGTGTTTTCTAAATTCCAAGCTGGGAGTTTACCGAGAATACCTTAAGGAGAAACGCCATGTCATCCGTGCCGCCGTTGGGATACGGGTTCATCACTGAGGGCTTAGCTTTGCCGCCGTTAGAGCAGGTTTTACGCGCCGTTCGAGTGGTTGATATTCCCATGCGGGTGACCTTCCGCTCAGTCAATCGGCGCCAGAGTGCGCTGATACAGGGTCCCGCCGGATGGGGCGAGTTCGCGCCGTTTTTAGAGTATGACGATCATGAGGCGGCGGCGTGGTTAGCCTGTGCGTTAGAGTCCGCCTGGCTGGGGGCGCCGCCCGTTCGACGAACCACTATTCCGGTGAACGCAACCCTTCCCGCGGTGAGCGCCGAACGGGTTCCCGAAGTGCTGAACAACTATCGTGGAACCATCCACGAGCTTAAAATCAAGGTTGCCGAGAAGGGGCAGACTCTCGACGATGATATTACCCGCGTTGCGGCGGCGCGGCGTGCCCTCCCGAACGCGCGGTTAAAGGTGGACGCTAATGCGGGGTGGAGCGTCCCCGATGCTCTCGAAGCCCTTGCGGCGCTGAACGAGTACGATCTGCTTTATGCCGAGCAGCCCGTCGCCACGGTTGAGGAGCTTGCGCAGGTGCGTGCCCTGGTGCGCGAGCACGGCCTTTCGATGCTCATCGCCGCCGACGAATCCGTGCGTAAGGCTAGTGACCCTCTCAAGGTGGCGCAGGCGCACGCCGCCGATGTGCTTATCGTCAAGGCGGCGCCTTTAGGCGGGGCTCGGCGCGCACTAAAGATCGTTGAACAGGCGGGTTTACCCGCGGTGGTGTCTTCGGCGCTGGAATCTTCCGTAGGTATCGCAACCGGTGTGTCTCTGGCGGCGGCTCTGCCGAATCTTCCCTATGCGTGCGGGCTGAGTACGGTCTCACTGATGAGCGCCGATGTGACCGAAAATTCGCTGCTTGCTCGCGATGGCGAGCTCCAGATGCGGCAGGTTGCACCTATGGAGTCGGCACTGAGGCGCGTTGAAGCAGAGAGCGAAGTGCAGGATACCTGGATGGAGCGCATCCGACGGTGCTACCTGGTGCTTCAGGAAGCCTTGCACACGAGTCTTTAGCCAGGTATGTTCTGAACACTCTGGTCAGTGTTCTGGGGGCTAACTGCCCGTTTAGGGACCCCATATTCTTCACACGCCCAAACACCGGTCTAGAATAGACGGGTGACTGAAAACCCCGACCGTGCCGACACCGTTCAAACTCCCCCCGTTCCAGACTCCATGCTCTCCGCCGTCGCCGTGCTCGATTCCCTGATTCGCGCGGGCATGCGGCATGTGGTGGTTTCCCCAGGTTCTCGAAGCGCTCCCCTGGCGTATGCGGTTGCGGCGGCCGAAGAGGCAGGTGCGTTGATTGCCCACGTGCGCGTTGATGAGCGCGTGGCAGCGTTTACGGCGCTGGGTATCGCGAAAGCTTCGCGGCTGCCCGTGGGGTTAGTGTGTACCTCGGGAACGGCGCTGGGTGAGTATTTGCCCGCCGTGATGGAGGCTTACCATGCCGGGGTTCCACTGGCGATCATGAGCGCGGACCGTCCCGTAAGGCTGCGTGGGACCGGTGCTAATCAGACGACGGTTCAAACCGATTTTTTCTCTCCCTTTGTGCGTGCAAGTGCTGATTTGACCTCGTACCCCGAACATAATCCTGGGCAGCAGACTGCCGATTTTATGGCATGTTTAGCGGCGCTGACCGGCAGCGATGCGCAAGATTGGTCGCGCACAAGCGATGAGCCCGTGGGGCCGGCGCATATTAACGTGTGTTTCGACGCCCCGCTCACACCTTCGGCTCGGACAGCCGAGATTCTTCCCACCTGGGCCGCATCGCTTGCCGAGCATATTGCCCCGGGGGCCGCATCGTACCCCGTTGAGCTTGAGCCTGCACGGCTGAGCCCTGTCGAGAAGTTCTGGCTGATGCAGCATGAACAGGCGGCTCAGGCCTCGCCACTTAAACCCGAAGGCGCACCAGACTGCCCGAAAACGGTGGTGATCGCGGGAGACGGTGCCGAGCCGTTCGCTGCCGAGTTTGCCCGCGCGTTGAATCTGCCGCTGCTGGCGGAGCCTTCTTCGCAGGCGCGGCACGGCGCCACCTCGATTCCCCAGTACACGACGGTACTCGGGGAACATGCGGTTTCCGAACTGGGGCAGGGCATCGAGCGAACTATTTTATGCGGGCATCCTACGCTTTCGCGCCCTATTTCTGCGCTTTTAGCGCGTACCGATGTGCAGCATGCTTACTATGCGCCTCGGCGCGCCAGCTGGTACGAGCCCGGGAACCGTGCCGTTCGCGAGATTGATTCGCCCGCCGAACTTGAAGCCTTTGCGCTTATGGGATCGGGCATGCGAGCCGATGATACCTGGCTTGATGCTTGGGTCACTGCCGGTCGGCGGGCTCAGGAGGCATCGCTCACATCGATCGAAGCCTATCGTTGTGCCGAGTCTGAAACAGTGCAGCCGCAGGCCTCTGCTCCATCCGAGGAATGTAACCAAGACGGTGCACATACTTCTCAGCCTGCTAGAATTCCCGCTCAGGCGCTTGCACTCCAAACCTGGAATACATGCGCACAGCAGCGCCGTACCCTCGTCGTCGGCTCGTCGAGTATTGTGCGCGATCTAGATATTATCGCCCCCGCTCTTGGTGCCGATGCGCCCGCACGGGTTCTCGCAAACCGCGGGCTTTCCGGCATCGACGGGCTTATCGCAACGGCTGTCGGTGTTTCTTTAGCGGGCTACTACCCCACCGGTAACGCACGCACGGCTGCCGATGATTCCGCCCATGTGGCGGGCGCGCCGATTCCGGTTACCCTCATATGCGGCGATTTGACCTTTCAATACGACATTTCTGCGCTGAATCTGCCCATGACGGAGCTTCTGCCCGATCTTGACGTCGTCGTCTATGACGATGCCGGAGGCGGCATTTTCACCGCGCTGGAACACGGCGCTCTCGCCCAGAATCCACAATTTGCCCGCGCCGTCGAGAGGTTCTTCACGGTTCAGGCGGCACCGAATACGGATTTGGAACGCATGGCGGCAGGCTTCGGTGAGGAGTCAGGTATTCGGGTGCGCATTCACCGCCCGAACGATATTTTCGATACCCAAGCTTAGGTTACGCCTTACCCCTTCTAAGATTCGCAGAATAAAATCTCCGCACAGGGACGCACCATAACCTCGAAATGGTACGTACCCTATGCAGAGGTTTTCAGAAATTCTTATGAATATGACGATATATGTCATACCCAGTCGTCATATGTCTGCGCTTATGCTAGTGCAGGCTGCCAATCGTGATAGGACCGGTGTATCCGGTGGTTTCAGAGCTGTCGGTAGGCACTTCGGTACCGTCAAGCTGTGCCATACGATCTAGCAAGAACCGGGTAGGTCCGGGTGCGTACGGCAGGTGGTACATGGCGGCGGTGGTACTCGCATCATTCGGGTCAATAGTCGAATGGCGAATAGCGTAAATAGCCTTCTTCATGGTCTCCTGAAAACGTTCCACAAAGTCACGCTCTACGGGATCGCCGCAGCCAGGCACGTAGACGCGGTAACGATCAAGCTCAAGAAGCGCGCCTAGGGTCTCTACCCAACGATCGGGGAAAGAGTCTTCAAAGGATGGGTCGGTCCCCTGCTCCAGCAGACCGCCCGTAAAGAGCACATCGTCGGTGCCCACCAAGATATCGCCCTCGGTATGGCCGGGACCCAAGTAGATGAGGGTTGCCGAGCGCTCCCCCAGATCAACTGGGGTAAAGGTAATGCCTTCCCCACTTTGGGCAACCAGATGATTTGGCACCACGATATCGGTTGCCGCCCCCTGGTGGTGTGCCATCTCAGGTTCTAGGGTCTCCACATACAGGCGCTGCCTATCCCCGTATTTCTTGATAGCGCGTGCCGCCCGTGGGTGCGACCAAAACTCTTCGGTGCCCATAGCCGCAAAAACGTCGTTTCCGAAGTAACGCTCGGGGTGTGCGTGCGTATTGACGACGACGAGGGGCATACGGGTAATACGACGAACCTCATCATAAATTTCGGTTGCCTGTCGAGGTCCTGCACCGGTATCGATCACGAGTGCTTTCTCAAGACCGAGGATGAGTCCGGTATTTAGACAGTAGTTATCGGTTGCAATACGATAAACACCGTCCGCTAGTTCAATCGTGGTTGCCATACTTCTAACGGTACTCGACTTTAGCGTCAGATACGGAATATTTTTATAAAGGTTTAATAACACACTTGCGAATGTTTATCACGAAGTTCCCCGTGAGGTTGTTATTATTTTGTTATTTTTTGCCGCATCCTATGGCGTGAGGCACTTTTAGAGGTACCGCTAGGATTAAAACCATGAGCTTACGCAGCACCACCACCCAGGATTCTTTCACAATGCACGATCCTGCTTCAGTAGGCGCAGGCAGGTACGCACCGTCCCCCTCTGGAGACCTACATCTGGGCAATCTGCGCACCGCAATTCTCGCATGGCTTCTCGCGCGACAAGAGGGGCTACGCTTTGTAATGCGCATCGAAGATCTCGATCGTGTGCGCCCCGGCGCCGCCGAACAGCAGCTTGCCGACTTAAAATCTTTGGGGCTCGATTGGGATGCAACGCCCGGCGAAGACCCGCAGCGCCACGACCATGTTTTACGCCAGAGCACACGACTTACCGCCTACGATGCCGCCGTGCAGAAACTCCAGGATGCGGGGCTGCTCTACGAATGCTATTGCACGCGCCGCGAGATTTTGGAGGCAACTTCGGCACCGCACGGCATCCCCGGCTCCTATCCAGGGACATGTCGCAATCTGAGTGATACCGAGCGTAAATCTCGCCGTGAGATACGCCCTCCCGCCCTGCGTTTGCGCGCCGAAGTCAGTGAATTTACGGTACAGGATATGTTTGCTGGTGAGTATACGGGCGCCGTCGATGACGTGGTGGTTCGCCGCAACGACGGCACCTACGCTTACAACCTAGCCGTCGTGGTCGATGACCATTATCAGGGCGTGACCCAGGTGGTGCGCGGAGACGATTTATTATCTTCCGCTCCACGCCAGGCATACTTGGCGGCACTCCTGGGGTATGAACCGCCCCATTATGCCCACGTCCCCCTAGCCCTCAACACGGAAGGTAAGCGTCTAGCGAAACGCGACGGCGCGGTAACACTAAGGCAACTTCGGGATGCAGGGTTTGCAGAGCCCGATATTTTGGAGTGGATTCGCGCCTCCATTCCCATTCCTGATGCCCCACAGTTCCCGAAATCGGCTCAGGATTTTCTGGAATACTTCGATCCTAAAGCCATGAGTTCCAAGCCGTGGATCATTACAAATCCTTTAGATTTATAAGAAGCAAAAGCATCACCACACGCCACCCGTTCACGTTGTGGTCGAAGCAACCTCAAGAGCCGCGAATTTTCGGGGTCGTTTCGCCAAAATTTCCCACATAAAACCACGCTTTACCACGGCATACCTCGTATGATGTGAATATATATTCAGTAGTATGCAAACACGCTGAATGTATTACGAGTTGGTAAATCCATTCCGAGCGGTTAGACTGTATCCCAAGCCACTCATAAAGTCATAGAGTTGCGCATAATTACACAGATAGTTACGTGACGGAATCCCAACCACTAGATAGGAATGAGAGATGACCGACGGTACGTTCCAAGTCATCGCACTGGCGATCTACTTTATCGCCATGATTGTGATTGGTCTGTGGGCAAACAGTAAAAACAACGACCTTGACGACTATGTGCTTGGAGGACGACAGCTCTCCCCCACCGTCGCGGCTCTCTCGGCAGGCGCCGCAGATATGTCCGGCTGGCTCCTGATGGGTCTGCCCGGCGCTGTCTATTTAGCCGGTCTTTCCAAATCATGGATTGCTATCGGTCTGACAATCGGAGCATGGGTCAACTGGAAATATATTGCGCCCCGTCTGCGCAGCTACACCGAAGTCGCTGGCGATGCCGTTACCGTCCCTGTGTTCCTCAGCAACCGACTGCACGATAAATACAATATTCTGCGTATTTTTGCAGGCATTATTATCCTCGTCTTCTTCACCTTCTACGTTTCCTCCGGCATGGTTGCTGGCGGTAAATTCTTCGAGTCTTCCTTCCACCAGGATTACCTCACCGGTATGCTTCTTGTCGCCGGTATCACCATGTTCTACACCTTCTTCGGCGGCTTTATGGGTGCCTCCTACACCGATATGGTGCAGGGTCTTCTGATGCTCGCCGCGTTGATTGCTGTGCCGATCGTGGCTATTACCAATATGGGCGGACTCGACCACGTCACGGATGCTGTCGCCAACGTTCGCCCCGACGCCCTGGGGCTTTTCGCGGGAACTACGTTTATCGGCATCGCTTCGGCGCTCGCCTGGGGCCTAGGCTATTTCGGACAGCCGCATATTATCGTACGTTTCATGGCCCTGCGCACCCCCAAGGATGCAAAAGCCGGGCGTCGCATCGGCATGAGCTGGATGCTCCTGACCGTGGTAGGCTCCATCAGCACGGCATTCGTGGGCGTAGCCTACTTTGCAACCCACCCCGAAGTTTCTCTCACCGATAAGGAAAGTGCGGAGACAGTCTTCCTGGATCTCGCGCAGATTCTCTTCCACCCCTTTATCGCCGGTATGATCCTGGCTGCCGTACTCGCAGCTATTATGTCTACGCTATCCTCGCAGCTGGTGGTCTGCTCCTCAGCTCTCGTGGAAGATCTTTACGGTGTCTTTGTGAAGAAGAAGCTCAGCTCAAACCAGTCACTCTGGCTTGGACGTGCGGGCGTAGCAATTGTGGCGGTCATCGCGACTCTCATGGCGCTCGATAAGAACAACTCGATTCTCTCGCTCGTGGAGTTCGCATGGGCAGGTTTTGGTTCGGCCTTCGGCCCGATTGTGATCCTCTCACTGTACTGGCGCAAGCTCACTCTACCGGGCGCGGTCTCGGGCATGGTCGTGGGTGCTGTCGTCACCTTCTTCTGGCGCCAGATCTTCAACCTCACCGAAACGATCGATGTTTACGAGATGATCCCCGGGTTCTTCCTAGCCTTCCTAGTGACCGTCGTGGTCTCTCTGGCTACCTACCAGAAGAACGAAGAAATTGAACAAGAGTTCGATAAGGCCGCTGAGCTCGCTAAGGCTGGCTAAGGTCTGAACTTCTGCTCACAGATTTGCCCCGATCCGCGCATTACGGATCGGGGCAAATTTTTAATATTTTCAGCTCTAACCTCTGTCTAGGGACTAGTTCACGCGGCTTTTAGAGCGTGCCCGCCATCAGTTCCTGGCACCATTTCTGGATCGGATGGCTAGCCTCCAGCAAGGCTCTGCGCAGGATACGGTACGTTTTCGCATCCGTAGCGTCATCAACGTTGAAGAGTTCTTGCTCAATCTCGTAGCGCGGCTCTCGCAGCTGGTCGAGATGCTGCAATTCGTCCAGCGTCAGCACGCGCACCACCCCATAGTTGTACCCCGTGTGCTCGTTATTCTCGGGAACATACACACTCCGGGCGAAAGAGGGGCTGTCCTCCTCAAAAATCGTGTTCTGAAAGTTCGTGGTGTCGAGATATGCCGAATCCTCAAGATTGACGGGACCGGCAAAATGCGAATCGGAGAAATCGACGGAATCGTTATAGATAGAATCCCCGAACGTGGCCTCCTGCAAATAGGTCGAATGCCAGAACCATGCCCGACCGTAGTAGACGCTCTTGCTCAGGTTCGCCCGCCCGCCGTAGGTGCACCGGTCAAGATCGGCGAAGGTCGCGTAGGTGCTCAAAAATAGGTCTGCGCCGCGCCTGTAATCGCAGTTCCCCAGGCTTGCGTGACCTACGTAGGTGCAGCAGGCAAGATCGGCGTGCCCCTCATAAATACTGTCGTTCAGGGCAGCCTCACCCCAGTAGACGTTGTAGCTCAGGCTGGCGTTGGCACGGTACACGGACTCGCTGAAATCGACGTTCCCGCGGTAGTTGCAGAAGCTCGCATTAACCCCTCCGTTGTAAGTCGAAGCGCTGAAATCGGCCTCTGTGTAATAGGCGGAATTGCTGCAATCTAAATACCAGGTGTAGGTGGAACCCGAAAAATCGGCCTCCGCATAGTAGGTGCACCCGCGCAGGTTCAGACGCCCCTCCCATTGCGAGCGCCCAAAGCTAACCGGATAGAAGAACACGCTGCCCGAAAAATCGAAGGATAGACGGCTCCACGGTCCCGGTCCCTCGTAGCGGGGCATAACCCTCAGGTGAATGGTATCGAGAACGGTTTGGCGGAACCGCGCCTCAGCACGAAATTCGGCTTGTTCGGCGCGGAATCGTGCTTTTTTCTGGGAGTCCCAGCGTTTCTTCGGTTCTCGGTTCAGCCGCATGTAATCTTTATGCCTGGAGGCGGGCAGGAATGGGGCATAGATGCACGCGCAAAATGTATCGATAATAACCTGTGCCTCGGCAAGGCGCTGTTCTTCGGGGGTGCGCTCATCCGCAAGCCACTCGTCGGCAAGACGCACCAAAGCGTTAAACCCTCCCACGCGCGTGGCAAATCCGCTCTCCCCTAAAAGCGCGGTCGCCGCCGCATACCGTTCATGCCGCATTGCATGAAGGTGGATGAGGGAATCATCGGGTGTTGCAGAAGTTCGCGACGTGTACTCTGACATATTCTTCTGTCCTTGGTGGCTGGGCGGGCATAAATAGGCTCTTCCAGCATCTTATAGCAGGAGTGGATGCGCAAGGAATATGAACGTGACATGTTTCGTCGTGTTTGCCACGATATCGGGTAAACACACGGCAAAACCCTTGAATATGGTGCCCAGGCCTGCAATATTTCTTCAAGGAATCAACGGGTTTTATCGGAAAAGTGTGTGTACGCTTTACATCTGCTTCGCGGCTTATCGCTCAAGGGTAACGGAAGTATCCTCTTGGGTCTGGAGCATAGGCAGGTTCATACTGCGTAAAATAGGGGGCATGACTGTTACGTTCCCTCCCCAGGTTTCCGATATTTTCAACCCGCAGCACTGGCGCATCGTTGAAGGGTTTGAGGATTTTACCGATATCACCTACCACCGCCAGGTGCAGCGCGATGAGACGGGTGAAATCCTGCGCGACTTGCCGACCGTGCGCATTGCTTTTAACCGACCCGAGGTGCGTAACGCCTTTCGCCCGCATACTGTGGACGAACTCTACCGGGCGCTCGATCATGCCCGCATGACCTCTGATGTAGGCACTGTGCTTCTGACCGGGAACGGCCCCTCCCCCAAAGATGGCGGGTGGGCGTTCTGCTCGGGCGGCGACCAGCGCATTCGCGGGCGCGACGGCTACCACTACGCCAGCGGCGACACCGCCGAATCTATTGACCCCGCGCGTGCCGGGCGGCTGCATATTCTGGAGGTGCAGCGCCTGATCCGTACCATGCCCAAGGTCGTGATCGCTCTGGTCTCCGGATGGGCTGCGGGTGGCGGGCATTCCCTGCACGTGGTCGCGGACTTGACCATAGCCTCCGAAGAATACGGCAAGTTTAAACAGACCGATGCGACTGTTGGCTCTTTCGACGCGGGCTACGGTTCGGCGCTTTTGGCACGGCAGGTTGGGCAGAAGTTTGCGCGCGAAATATTCTTCCTCGCCAAAGAGTATGATGCACAGCGCATGTACGAGATGGGTGCCGTTAACGATGTGGTGCCCCACGCAGAGCTGGAAAACAAGGGCCTGGAATACGCGGCTCATATTGCCCGGCAGTCTCCGCAGGCTATCCGTATGCTCAAGTACGCCTTCAATCTGCCCGATGACGGCATGCTCGGGCAGCAGGTTTTCGCGGGTGAAGCAACCCGCATGGCGTATATGACCGACGAGGCTGTCGAGGGGCGCGATGCGTTCCTGCAAAAGCGTGACCCCGACTGGTCGAACTACCCCTACTACTTCTAGGGTTTCACGCGTTGCAGAATAACCGTTCTGTTGTACCGGAAGGCCCCTGCGATCCCCGCGAGTCCCGTGTTGATAGCGGCGAAGTAGACGCCGCGATAGGCGCTTTCTCCGGTTTGCTCGCGCCGCTTCCTGCCCCGCACAAGGATGCGCTGCATCCGCACGCGGTCATCCTCAGCGCCGATGAGCCCGCCAATCCGCAAGAGATTCTGCGCGCCTTCGAGCGCTCTCTTACCGGGGACTTGCCGAACAGCGCTCACGATAGTCAAGACCCGCGCGGGCAGACAGAAAGCCCGGAGTCTATTGCGCTCGTGGTGGGCACCTCCGGGTCCACGGGTGCACCCAAACAGACGGCGTTAAGCGTACGGGCGTTGCGGGCATCCGCTCGGGCGACCGAGAGGTTTTTTGCGGACTACCCTTCGGCCGGTTCAGCTAAACCGCAGAGGGCTACTTCTGAGGTTCCTGCGCAATGGCTTCTCGCCCTGCCCGCTCACTATGTGGCGGGGGCTCAGGTTCTCGCCCGATCGGCGCTCGCCGGAACGACACCGGTAGTTGCCGCATCGGTTACTGACGGGGTTAGTTTCACACCCGAAGTATTTCTGAACGCCGCCGAACGGCTCAGCTGCGCCCGCCGATTCGTCTCTCTTGTGCCCACGCAGGTGCACAAGCTCCTAGAAGCCGCCGAAGCCAACCCCGCACTGGGGTCAGAGATTTACGATGCGCTCGGTCAGTTCACCGGCATCCTGCTTGGCGGTGCCCCGGCGAGCGCATCCCTATTGGCGGCGGCGCGCGAGCTTGGGCTGAACGTGGTCACCACCTATGGCAGTGCAGAAACCGCCGGTGGGTGCGTCTATTCGGGGGTAGCACTGCCCGGGGTGCGGCTGCGTGTGATTCCCGAGGACGCGGGTTTAGCAGACAGCCCGATTGTGGCCGGGGCGGAAGCTGCCGGGCGTATCTGGCTTGGTGGTGAGCACCTTGCCAGCGGGTATATGGGCGATAGCGCGCGCACCGCATCGCATTTCTTCGTTGATGCCGGCGGGTGCCGGTGGTACCGCACCGACGATTACAGCTCGCTCACATCCTCTGCCCCGAATGCGCCAGAGGACGAGGGGGCCCCGATGCTGAACATTGTGGGACGCTCCGATGATGTGATTATCACCGGAGGGGTCAAGATTTCCGCTCGGGCAGTTGCCGCCGTTCTTGAAAGCCATCCGGCGGTGCGTGAGGCTGCGGTCATGGGCATTCCCGATGCGCGCTGGGGCTCGGCGGTGGCTGCCGCGATCACCCTGCGGGGCGTATCTGCGGCGCAGAGTGCACCCGATACCTCCGAGGCTACATGCGATATGCTGCGTGAGTTCTGCACCGACAAGCTAGGTGCGGCGGGTGCCCCCAAATTCCTGAGGATACTCGCCGATTTTCCGACCGCGAGCACGGGCAAACCCGACCTGCGGGCTATATACAGTATGCTGTACAGAGAATACACAAATAAGAGGGGCTAAAGACCCCGCCGAGAATCAGTTTTCGCACGCTCGCTACCGGAGGGATCACCGTGGCAACACCCGCAGAGTGGATTGAAGGCGCACGCCTGCGCACCTTACCGCTTGCCCTCGCCCCTATCATAGCCGGATCAGCCGCAGCGTACGAGATTGATGCGTTCAAGCCCTGGTATGCGTTTTTAGCGTTTTTGGTGGCGTTCTTTCTACAGGTCGGGGTGAATTACGCAAACGATTATTCCGACGGTATCAAAGGCACCGATGAGGGCAGGGTTGGCCCGATGCGCCTCGTCGGTTCCGGCGCGGCAAGCGCGAAATCTGTCAAATACGCCGCGTTTTTGTGCTTTGCTCTAGCCATGTGTTCCGGTTTGATTCTGGTGGCGTTGGCAAACCAGTGGTGGTTCTTGGCAATTGGCGCCTCCGCGGTCTTCGCCGCTTGGGGGTATACCGGCGGTAAACGCCCTTACGGTTACATGGGTTTGGGCGATATTTTCGTGTTTGTCTACTTCGGACTGGTCGCCACCTTAGGTACCCTCTACACACAGTCTCATGAGCTGACGGTGACCGGGTGGGTATCTGCGATAGCTATCGGACTCATTTCCTGCGCTCTGCTCATGGCAAATAACGTGCGCGATATTCCGACCGACCGTGAATCCGGTAAGCTTACGCTAGCGGTGCGGCTTGGGGATTGGCGAGCGCGCATCGCCTATTGTGCGGAAATGCTGATAGCACTTCTCATAGGGGCTTTTGTAGTTCCGCATAATCCCTGGTTTTTGGTAACTTTTATTCTTCTGGGACCGACTGTTCATTCTTGCGTAACGGTTTTGTTTAAACAGGGACCGGCGCTTATACCAGTACTCAAACAAGCAGGAATTGTGGCACTAATCTATAGTATTTTAGTTGCTATTTCAGTATGGCTACATGGATTAAATCTATTGAGTAATACCGTTGAGGTTTTCACAGGGTATTAAGAATACGCACCACTTTGCCAAAAACGCCCTGAACTCTGTTTTTACCGCGTATTTTCAAGGATTCCCCATCTTACCAGCATCTCCCCATGCCAAAAAGGCTCTTTATGCGAATAAAGCAAATTTTCTAACGCTTTATTCACATAAAGAGCCTTTTTATGCCCCACAGGGAATGTGGGATACTGCGGACGGATCTCACATGTTCCCACATTGTGAGTTTTTCATGACATAATTCATCTCTTTTTTGCATGTCATATTGACATTTGAAAAAATCTTTATTTACATTAATAGTAATTTCAAGTGTTGACATATCATTCACTCAATTACATAGCGACTCTTGAATCACCACTCTACCCACCTGAAAGGACACTTTCGTGCGCCATTCACTTCAGGGTGCCGTGCAGCGTGCACCCTTTTTTCTTGCAGCATCTTTGCTTGTATCAACAAGTTTTATCCCCGCGAATGCGGTCTCTACCCCTAACGACTCCGCATCGTACGCCCACACCGTCTCTGAGAGAAGCGACGATTCCGCTTCCGCAGTAGCACCTCTCAGCGACGACGTTCTTAACGCCGATCCCCAGGCATCGGTTGTGGCAGGTCAGGAAGGCGAGAACCCGGGGGCTATTCCCGAGGGAGACCCGCGAGTCATTACCTACTGGACGACCGAGCGTATGGAAAACGCTATTCCTGCAGATAACGTAGAGGATCCCCAGCAGGAGATCAACAATGCCGTCTCTCAGATGGAGACTGAAGAGCAGAATCCCGAGGTTGTTTCTCAGGAGGAAACCAACGAGTCCGGCGAGGAATACACCCCGCAGACTCTCACTCAGGAAGCTGACGAGCCTGAAACCACCGCTGAGTCTGTAGACCCCGTTCTGCCCGAACAGAAGGACGCACGCAATGGTGTGCAGCTTCAGGGTGCATCCAAGGTAACGAACTTCTCGCACACCAACGGCAAGATTTTCTACACCGACGCTAGTGACGGTAAAAACTATGTATGCTCCGGCGCGGCGATCAACACTCCCACCAAGCGTACCGTGGTAACCGCCGGTCACTGCGTGCACGGTGGTAAGAATAAGACCTGGCACCGCAACATCGTGTTCGTTCCCGGCTACAACCGGGGCGTGCGCCCACACGGCACCTTCAGCGCGCAGTACCTGCGTGTTGCCAACGACTGGGTTCAGTACGGCCAGCCCACGGGCGGTACCGGCGACAGCTACAAGCACGACGTTGCTTTCATCAAGACCAACACCAACGAGAAGGGTCAGCTCCTCGTGAATATGGTAGGCGGGCACGGTTTGAATGTGGATCGCAGCCCTATCTTCGAGAGCACCGTCTTCGCATACCCCGGCAACAAAGAGTCCGGTAGGGTTATGCACGCCTGCTGGGGCAACACCCACACGATCCGCATTACTCCCTACTACTTCCCCACTCTTTCGGGATGCGAGTTCGCGGGCGGATCCTCAGGTGGCCCGTGGCTTGCCGACTACAATAATGCGACCGGCCTGGGCAAGGTTCAAAGCGTAACCTCGTTCGCAACTGATAACAATACGTCCGTCTCGGGTGCGATCTTCGACCGCCCCGTCTGGGACATCTATCAGAAGGCAGCTCAAGACTAAGAGCTGCCGAGCAGGTAGTTTTTGGTCGAGCGGGTAGGAAAACACTACCTGCTCGGATCGAAAACGACCTGCTCGCCACCTGATACACATAAGATGCGGCATCCCGCGCCCCTGCCACCGCCGGGTGGTTTGGGGCTGGGGTGCCGCATCTTCGTTCTATGGAGGCAGATTTAGTGCTAATGGGAGAATATCTTAGAAGTCTTCGCCCGAAACCTTCTTATGCTCATCGACGAGCTGGTCTTCGAGTGTGCGGTTCTCCGCTTCATCCTTGTTTTTAATGGTGGGGGCGCGTTTGAAAATTTTACGCATATCCGCGCTGGCGGCGGCGTGAAGTTTGGGGAAGAAAATATACGCCAGGGCGAAGGCGCATAGAATAGCGGCAGGACCAGCAATAAAAATACCCGCATCTATCAGCATAAAAAGGTAAAAGAGTACTACGACGAGGACGAGCCGCAGCAGTGTGTACTTGAACAAGTTCATAACATCCAGTGTATCGGGGTTGCAATAAGCCCCCAAGCAAACGAGATGCGGCACGCCGGGAACGTCACAGATTATTTGACAGTTTTCATTGTTGGTTATGCTCAGAGTGTGTAACACTAGAGACTATGATTCGAGCCATGATGATTATTGGTGCTTTCGCCCTGGTGGTGGGGCTAACTCTATATACTCTCTTGGATGCGCTGCGCACGCATCAGGACCAGATGCGTACCTTCCCCAAATGGCTGTGGATTATTGCGGTGATCTTCTTCCCTGTCGTGGGACCTCTCCTGTGGCTTCTGCTGGGCCGCCCGCGCGCCGTGCGAACCCCTAAAACGCAGCAGGGCGGCGGGTTCACGAGCTCCCGGCGAGGCACGCCGCCACCGGCAACATCTTCACCCGACGACGATGAAGAGTACCTGCGCTGGCTCAAGACGAAGGCCGACCGTCAGCGCCGATCCCGTGAAAAGGATGCGGGCACCGGATCTGCGGACGGCGGCACGGGTGAACGCTCTGACGGCGAGAGTGACGAGTCGGATGGAAAAGACGACTCTAAACACTAAGACACGGGGTACTAGAGATTTTTTATAAATATTGTGGGCGGTACTAAAACACCCGGTAGGTGTTTAATACCGCCCACAATACATTAATCACGCAGATAAAACTGCTCTCAAGAAATACCACGCTATAAACATATTCAACTCACGGTATTCTCCACTCGGCATATAACAGCGCAGAGCCAGCTCGTCAGTCATCGAGAGCCGTTATCTCAAGCGTGTGAACCGCTAAATGACATCCCGAAGATGATAATCACGCACCAGAGTACTTTTTGCCGCATCATATACCGGCGAAATACCCTATGTATAAATCACTCTCGGTTTCACGCCCCAGGTTACAACCCCGAATATGAATGCAAACCCGAGAAGAAAATATTCACAACCGTGAAATTAAAGATAATGCATGCATAGCCGATAATAGACAGCCATGCCGAGCGGGGGCCTGCCCAGCCGCGGGTGGCGCGTGCGTGCAGATACGCCGCATACACCACCCAGATCACGAAGGTCCACACCTCTTTGGTGTCCCAGCCCCAGTAGCGTCCCCACGCGTGATTCGCCCAAATCGCACCGGCGGCAAGCGTAAACGTCCACATCACAAACGCCAGCGCGTTCATGCGGAACGCAAAGTTCTCTAGAGCCTGAGCGCTCGGGACCAAGCGCATAAACGCCCATCCGCCCGATTTACCATTCAGGATGCGCTGCTCGCGCCTGGTCTGCACCAGCTGCAGTACAGCCATCGCGAAGGTAATCGTGAACACCCCGGATGCTAACACCGCAATCGATACGTGAATTACCAGCCAATAGCTTTGCAGCGCAGGCTTCAAATGCCCCACCGGCGTGGGGAAACCAATTGTGGCGGCGCACAGCATAATGAGTACAAGCCCAGACACCAGCGTGCCCACGAAGCGCACATCGCGGAATATGAGGGTTATCAGAAACACCGCAGACACCATGAGCGCGCCTGTGGTGCAGAACTCGTACATGTTCCCCCAGGGCACGCGCTGCGCCGCGATACCGCGCATTATCACGGCGGCGGTGTGCACGAGAGCGGCAAGCACCATCACAACCACGGCGATGCGCGCGGCGGGGCGGCGAACGCCCGTGTACAGCATCGCAGAATCGGCAACCTCGCCTTCGAGAGCCCGTGCGGCAGCACCCTTATACCCCATGCCGCGTTCGCCGGTGCCCTGTTCGGTACCGCCCGTGCGAACCGTATCCGCAACGGTATTCGCCGTCGCGGATGCGCCAGAAACAGCGCCTGCACCAACCTTTATCTTCGCCTTGACGCTGGGTTTCTGTGCGGTACCCTCAGACCGCCCTTCCAGGCGCCGTGTCACGCGCGAGTTTGCCACCACATCGGAGGTGAACGCAATAAAAACGACGGTGTAAATCAGCGCCGCAATGTACATAAATAGTTCGCTGGAGCGCGCTAATGAGTCGTTCAGCATCGGCTACTTACCCTCGTTTTCATCATGGTTATCATCATCAAATTCTAGCCCCCAAGCGGCGGCGAAAGCATCGGTGAGGCGTTCGGCCTCGTTCGCAAGGCGCGGGTCTTCCCCGCGTGCCAGCAGACCGTATTCGACCACGAGCACGCCATCGGCGGTGTGGGCACGCACCCATACGCGGCGGCGCGCCACGAAAAGCGAGACGATAAGCCCGGCGAACGCGACCACAAAGGAGTACAGAACAATATTCTGCCCGGGGTCGTGGCGCACATCCAGACCGACATAGCGTTTATACCCCAAAAACTCGATCTTTCCCTTGTTATCGGGCAGCACGGCTTCGGGGTTCTGAGCGCTCAGTACAATGCCGTTGCCCTGTGCCATGGAGTTCAGCTCTTGCAGTTTAGAGGTATCGAGCACGTAAACATTCTGCGGCTGCCCCGAGTTGAGCCCCAGATCGCCCGAATAGGACTGGAAAATCAGCATGGGGTTTGCGGGGGCGGAATCTACCGAGTGGGGTACGGTGGTGCCGCGCGCATAGTCGCCGGTAGGCAGGAACATGCCCACAAAACCAAGCTGGCTAGGTTTGGCATCCGGAACCTTGAGCACCACCGATGAGGTGTATTTACCGTCCGTGGTAATGCCCACCACGGTGCCCTCATAGGCGACTTTACCTTCGCCGTCCGTCACTCGCACCACGGGCGCATACCCATTACCCGAGAGGAAAATGCTGGTACCGCCAATATCGACCGGTTCGTTCACCTTGAGGGTCTTCTGCTCGGTGCCGCCCTGCGGATCATGCACCGTCAGCTCCGCCTTATAGTCAAGGTCTTGCCCGTAGGTGTGGCTGTCTTGCTGGCGGTCGTAGCGCACCTGAAAATTATTGAGCGTAACCGCATACGGGGTAAGCCAGTCGGGGTTGTAATTCGTGCCGGGGGTAAACGAATCGTAGCCAATCAGCGAATTGACGAAAGTTTCATCCTGAACCAGAATTTTTTGTCCACGGTATCCATAGAGCGAACCGAAGGCGACCCCTACCAGAATGCCAATCATCGCCACGTGAAAGAGAATATTGCCGATTTCGCGCAGATACCCGCGTTCAGCACCGACCGAGTAATGGTCGTTCTCTTCGTCCCGAATTTCAACTCGGTAGTGGCTCTTTTTCAGGATGCGCGCCGCATCCTCAATCGCACCCTTGGCACTCAGGTTCAGCCCGGCATCCGCCACGGGAATCTCAAGCTGACGGTGCACCGGCATACGGGAAAGGTTTCTGGGGGTGCGTGCCGGTGGCTTACGCCAGTCTTTCGCGTGCTTGATGGCTCGCGGGGTTACGCATCCGATCAGCGAAATAAACAGCAGCAGATAGATGGCAGAGAACCACGCCGAGGAGAACACGTCGAAAAGCTGAATTTTATCGGCAAATTCGCCCCAGCCGGGATGGTTCTTAATGTAATCGGTAACCTTGGTAGGGTCTTGGACACGCTGCGGAAAGATCGAGCCAGGCACCGCCGCCACCGCCAGCAAAAGCAGAAGCATGAGCGCCGTGTTCATTTTGGTCAGCTGAGTCCAGCACCAGCGAAGCATGCCCACGAACCCGAGGGCTGGCGCATCCTTGCGCGCTGATTTACCGGTTTTCTTGGTCTTCTCGGATGCGTTCACGGCACGCCCGGCATCTGCGGTTTTGCCCGCCTTGCGGTTTGCGGTGTTTGTATCCTTTGCCTCTGTTGAAGTGTTTTCATCGTCGCTGTGTTCGGAAACCATGACAGCCCTCCTTTCTTAGATCGGTAGTTCGTAGGCGGGTAATGCCGCTTGTATCCATGACATCAGGTCGGTCCACAGACCCGTCATGAGCAGTACCCCGATCAGGATAAGTACGGCACCGCCCACCCGCTGTATGCCCAAGCGATGTTTTCGCGCCCACGCCAGGGTGCTCACTCCCCTGCCCATGCCCCATGCCACGAGCAGAAAAGGAACGCCCAGGCCCAGACAGTATGCGAGAGTCAGAACGACTGCCTTGCCAGTGCCGGAACCGCCCGTATATACGAGGGTCTGCACGGCCGCGAAGGTCGGCCCGATGCAGGGTGCCCATCCCAACCCGAAGGTTATGCCCAGAATCGGTGCACCCCACAGCCCGGTGATCGAGCGGCGATGCAGGCGCTTATCGGTCTGAAAAATTGAAAGCCCGCCCAGAAATACGACTCCCATAAGCACAACCAACGCGCCCAGAATCATCGTGACCCAGGACTGCCCCTTGAGCCAGGGTGCGGCACCGAGCTGGGCGAGGACAACCGAGAGAAGCACGAAAATAGCGGAGAATCCCGCGATAAACAGGGCAACTCCGGCGAGTAACCGCCAGGTGGCTTTACGGCGAGTTACAGCATACTCATTCGGTGTCTGAGCTTTACTCTCTGTTGTTATGGGCGCAGAAACGCTGTGATCGTCTACTACATCCTGTGTTTGAGGTGCCGTTGGCGCTAAACGCCGCGCCGCCGCCGGGTTCACGAGGGCAAAAGTTTTCGCATCCACGGGCTCCTCCGCATGCCCATCAGCTTGTGATGCACCCGTTGCCGGTATATTCGCCCCGGTCAGCCCCGCAACATATCCCAAATACCCCGGAACCAGCGGCAGCACGCACGGGGAAGCAAAAGAAATAAATCCCGCAAGCGCGGCAAGCGGTATCGACAGCCACAGCGAGCCGTCTAGCACGGTCGAGCTGATGCTCGCCACGGGGAGCACCCCTACCTCGGCAATAGCGATGAGCGGCTGAACGGGCGTGTGCGGCACGCTAGGCACCCTTCGTCACGGTCTCGACAAGGGTTTTCAGGATGGACGGGTTAGCCTGCCCCAGCACGCGGGATGCCACGCGCCCCTTCTCGTCCAGGATCACGGTGGTGGGCACCGCCTGCGCGGGTACGTATTTGCTGAGCGAGAGAAGAACCTTGCCCGTAACGTCTTTGAAGGAGGGGTAGGTGACGTTGAAGCTGCGCTCGAAGGCTTCCGCGGTGTTCTTCTCATCGCGCACGTTCACGCCGTAAAAGGCGATTTTATCTTTGAATTCTTCGGAGAGTTTCTGCAGGTCGGGCGCTTCGGCGCGGCAGGGGGCGCATCCGGCGTACCAGAAGTTCAGCAGTACCGGTTTACCGCGCAGGGATTCGGCGGTTACGGTTTTTCCGTCGAAGAGTTCGCCGGTGAAGGCGACAGGGTCACCGCGTTCGGCTTCCTGGTATTCGGTGACGGAACCATCGCCCGCGATATAGCCTTTGTTATCACCCGAATTTGCCTGTTTCGCTAGGGAATCATCGCTGGATGAGCACGCAGAGAGGAGCACAGCACCTGCGGCGGTGGCGCAAATACCCGCGCCCGTATGCAGAAGCGCGCGGCGAGTGAGTGGGGTATTCGGCGTCGTGGGTTTTGGCATAGGGTTCATGCTTTCCTTCCGTGCCAGCTGGTGGCGGCATCGGTGTGTGCGAAGGCCTGCGTTCTTAAACTATAGGAGACTAGCTTCCGGGAAGCTGAATCACGCCGCCGTACAGGGGCGAGGCGGGCTCGGAATATCCGCTCACCTGCGGCATTTCATGGTCAAAATCCGTGCTCTTAAAGTCGAGGGAGGTGATCGAGGCAAGGTTACACTGGCGTGTGCGCGGGTCGTGCTGCAGCATGCGGCCTTCTAGCCCCAGGCGGGTGACCCAGATGGGCAGCTGATGCGAGACAATAATCGCTTGTGCGCCTTCGCCGCCTTTGTCGTAGGCGGTACGTGCCGCATCCTGAATAGCGGATGCCATGCGTTTTACCTGGTCAAGGTACGGTTCCCCCCAGGATGGGCGCAGAGGGTTGTAGAGTTTGCCCCAGTGTTTACGATTGCGCAGAAGACCCTGCCTGGTGACATGCTCGCCCTCAAAATAGTTATCGGCTTCGATAACCCGCTGATCCGCATGAGCCTCCAGACCCAGCAGCTCGGTGATTGGCGCGGCAGATTCGCGGGTGCGCAGCAAGGGTGAGCATACCAGATGCACAATCTTGGCACCGTCCTGGGCGCGCTGAGCAAATTCTTGGGCGCTCATGCGCACCATCTGCTGCCCCTTCTCGGAGAGAGCGTAGTGCGGCAGACGGCCGTAGACAATGCGTTCGGGGTTGTGAACTTCGCCGTGGCGCATCAGGTGAACCGTAACCGTGGGCTGAGTAGTCATTCTCTCAGTTTCTCAGACTTTCGGCGCTACCCCAAAATATATTGCGAAGTGTCCGGTTAGCGGGCAAGTCTCTTGTCGAGAATCTTGCGCATGCGTTTGGGGTTAATACGCCAAAAATCCTTCGCTTCGCCGTCGATGCGCAGCACCGGAATTTCGGTCTCATGGCGTTTGAGCAGATCCGGGTTATCGGTAATATCGAGCTCGGTATAGTCTAGGCCGTACTCGGCGCAGATTTCGCTTACGGTTAGGCGCGCATCTTCGCAGAGATGGCATCCGGGACGGGTCAGAAGTTCAATGACAGGTTCAGGCATAGTTCCCAGTGTATACCCGTGCAGCTTCTTGAGTTTCTACCGCGCGATCTTGTGTGCCCACGTCTGCACGCGATATATGTCTGATAGTTATGTTCCCCTATGCTCTATATTCTTGTTCGCATATATGCTCGGTCGGGAATATATACAGGTCACAGCGCCACATCTAGGTTCACGCACTGGTGCGCCAGAGGCAAAACGCCCCGCATCCTTGCGGTTTAACCTGCTGGATGCGGGGCGCAGAAGCCTTAATTACTTCTTATTGCGGCGCTGGTGGCGAGTCTTGCGAAGCAGTTTACGGTGCTTCTTCTTGGACATACGCTTGCGGCGCTTCTTAATAACGGAACCCATAGGATTTCCTCACTTTTCTAGACCCGGCCAAACCAAACCGGTTTGGTAGCTACCCGGGTATGTTTATACCGGTATAAACGCTCTAAAAGGCATTTTAGGCACAGCAGTACCCAAGCGTTTTGAGAACGCTACCTTCCTAGGGTACAAGGTAATAGCCTATTTTCACCATTTGAAGGGCAGAAAACCTTCGATTTTGCGAACTTTCTCTCGCCCCCGGTGTCTTTTCCACCGCAGCGGATATACATGAGGCGGCGAGAACCACGGGTACATAATCCCGAGTTCCCGCCGCCCCAGATGGTGGCGTGATAGCGCTAGTGGCGCCTCTTGCGGTTCTTCTTCCCCTTCGAGAGGGCACTGGCACCCTTAGAAGCACCGTTCTGAGCCGGTTTTTTAGCTTCGCTTGCGGGGTTCTGCTTCTTTGCCTGCTTCTTCTGAGCAGCAGCCGCTTCCGCCGCATGCGCACGCTCGACAGCTCCCAGGACGTCGAAACCCTCAAAAGGATTCGGAGCACCGTTAGCGTCTACCGCCGTCAGAGCCTTCTTGTTAGCGGATGCAGACTTTGAGGCGCTACCTGCTACGGGCGCAGGCTTTTTCGTCTCGGGTTTCTTCGAAGCCGGTTTTGCCGATGCCTGGGCAATCTCCGAAGGTGACGGGGCGGGTTTTACCGGTGTTTTCTCGGTATCTGCCTGAGCCTTCTGCTTGGGTTGAGATTCCACAGGCTTATTCTTAGTTTCGTTCACCGCAGGAGCAACCGGAGTCGAATCGACACCGCTCAGATTAGCCGTTTCCGGGCGGGCAACCGCTGGAACGGGCTGCGGTATGGCTGCAGCCGCAACCGAAACATTCTTCACCGGAGCCTGAGAATCTGAGTCCTTGCGATTGGGGCGTTTGACCGCCACGGGCTCAGCGGTCGGGGTCGGCACCGAATCGGGTGAAGGCTCGTCCAGAGTAATCGCGCTCTGCAGCTCAGAACGTATTTCTTCCGGAGTTTCCTCCAACTCGACATTCGCCGCCGCCCTCTGAACGGGCGCATCCGAAGGTTCTGCCTTCACAGAGTCAGAAGAATCCGTCTGAGGGGTCTCTGTGGCGGGTTTCTCGTGCTTCGCCGAATCTACGCTCTGTGCGGGAGCGGATGCGGGCTTTTCCGCAGGCTTAGCAGGCTTCGAATCTGTCTTATCCGAAGGTGCTGCCTCCGGCGCGGGCTCGGCGCTCTTAGAAGTTACATCGCTCGATGGCTTCGAGGGTTTCGACGCCTCAGCAGGCTTGGGAGCCTCTGCCGCCTTCGCGAGCGAGGGCTCCGCCGCTGGTTTCTTCGGTTCTGTGGAAGCTTCCCGCTCTTGCTCAGCCGCCGAAGACTTGGAGGCCTCGGCGGAGGCAGCGGCAGGGGCATCCTCAGGCGATGAAGCAGAAGCGGACTTAGGCTCTACCTTGGGAGGTTCTGTCGCAAATTTCGCGTTGTCTGCGGCTTTCTGCTCGGCCGCCTCCTGCGCCTCAACCAGCTTGACCGCCTGGGTATGCGGCAAATCAAGACCGAAGTAATGGCGAACGCGGCGAATCAGGCTGATGCGCTCGCTCGCGGGCTTCTCCTGTTTCTCTGACTTTTCAGACTTGCTCGGCGAGAATTGCGCGGGGCGCACGGGCGGCACGTTTCGGCGCAGGGGCGCACGAATAACATCGTCCTCCCCCTCAGCCTCGGTCTGGGCTGAGGCTCCGCTCTCGGCCTGCTGTCCCATGGTGCGCCACGGAATAAGGCCGGTCGCCACAAGCTCTTCGGCGGAGATTTTACCTACCGGAGCCTTCTCAACATAGACTTCCCGAACGGGTTCTTGTTCGTCGGGTGTCTCTTCAGCGTCCTTATCGTCGGTGCTTTCGGTCGAGTCTTCGTGAGAGGCAGAGTCATCCTGTGCTTCTTCCGAAGACTTGGATTTTTCGGATCCATCAGCAGACTTGTCGGGAGCCTTTTCTGCAGTTACCTCTTTAGCAGACTCTTTGTCCTGTGCATCGTCAGATACAGACTCACTGGGCTCGTCAACCGGCAGGACGTCATCCTCAAATTCGGGCTGCACGCTCTCAAGCTGGGGTTCGTGCGCTGCGGTTTCCTCAAGGGGATCGATCGGAGACTCGTGGGTACTCTCCACGGTTTCCTGCTGCTCGGGAATGTCAGCCGTGGGGGTATCACCCGTGTTCTCGGCGGATGCGGTTTCCCCAGCTTCATCTTCCTCGAAGCCCACGGCCACCGGGGTCGGCACGCGCACCCGCCCTTGACGGCGGCGTGAAACGGTGCTTCCTTCACGAATAATTTTTGGAAGCTGCGCGGCCGGAGATTTCTCCTGCTCAGCCTTATATTCTGATTCGGGAATACTCTCGTCGATATCCTGCTCAGGCTCCGCTTCCTCGTGTTCTTCCACGTCAGCGTCGGATTCGGGCTCTTCGGAAGAATCAGTGCTTTCCTCGGAGTATTCCTCCTCCTGGAATTCCTCGTCGTCCTCAGAGGGGTCAGCAGGCATACCGTTCGGGGTATTTGCCGCCTGATCCAGTTCTATGCCAGCTTCGGAGTATAGCTCTTGCAGCTGGTGGGCAATTAGCTCGCGCGCGGTGCGGGCATCGCCGTCCTTGACAGCATCTACAATGGCACGGTTTTCCACCCGGATGCGCGTCATCGTGCTGCTCCACAGCGGCAAACGTCCCATAAGCGACAGCAGGGAATCGAAGGAAGACTGGCGGATCGCAACCAGCAAGCCCACGACCAGTTCGTTACCCGCCAAACGCACCAGCCGGTGGTGGAAGGTCAAAAGCTGGTCAAGAAACTCACCAATACTCAGAGTATCGTCTTGGAGCGTCTCAAGGGCCTCATCAACCTCATCAAATGAGACCTTGTCGGGGTCAATATTAGATACCGCCCAGCTCTCAAGCAGGATGCGGGTCTGCAGCATATCGCGGGTTGGGTAACGCGATGTAGACATGTGCAGACGAATGGGCCCCGCAGCCGCCGCCGCCGGTTCCTCATAGAGATAAGGAATGATCTCTTTACCGCGCCCAGAGTACAGGCGCATCAATTCCATATCTTCAAGGGTTTTGAGTGCATCTCGGGTTCGGGAACGCCCCACACCGATGGCGTGGGCAATCCGCTGATCGTCAGGAAGGCTTTGACCGAGCTGAATATTGCCTTCAAAAAGCTCGGTCTCAAGCCAGCGCAGAATCTTGCGATGAATAGCCAATGAGAACTCCGTTTATACGAGTTAGAGGTGGGATGCTATGAGAACCGTCGTGCACGCGTGCGGTCTATACCGCACAACACCACGAGACGTATGCTGTGAAATATCCATGTTACCGGCGCCTTCCGAAAACGCGTGAAAGCAGCCCGCGCGGGGGTTCTTTCGGGGTATCTGCAGTGCCGAATGCTGAGGTGTATTCCGTCTGTGTCTGGTACGGAAGTTCCTCGTTCTTACCAGATTTTTCGGATGCCGCACTCTTCGTCTTGTCAGAGGCATCGGCTGCCTCTTCGTCCTCTTGAGGACGGGCACCCTGCACGGAACTCATTTCCGGGGTGACGACGGGCAGCACCGCCGTGAAGGTCACGGAATCTGATTTGACCGGCGCATTCTCGGCGAGTTTAGCTTCCACTGCCTTAGCCTCTTCGGACTGTGCCTGCGTCATATTCTGTGCGGCGGCAGGGGCGGCTTCTGCTGGGGTTTCAGCACCCGATTTTTGCGGTTCCTGAGCGGTTGACGATGACTCTTCCACCTGAGCCGCCGGTTTTTTCTCGGGCTCCTGAGTTTTTGCTGCAGCGCCTGTGGAGGCGGTACCTTTAGCAGACCTAACCGTTGCGGGTTTTGCCGGTTCCTTGGTATCGGGCGAGCCAGCGTTCCCCTGACCTTTCTCGGTCTGCTTTTTCTGCGCAGTACCCTGTACCGCACGTTCCCCATTTTCCGTGCTCTTTTCGGCAGTGTCGATGCCGTAGCTCACGGTAGAAGATGTGCCGGGCTGGGTGGCGGTTTGTGCGTTGGTCGCCGTGGTTTCGGCGGGCTTATCCTCGGGTTTCTTCTCGGATGCAGCCGCCTGCATCGGGGATTCGGCGGGTTTCGCAGCCTGGGCTGGGGTTTCTTGAGAACCAGTGTGCGCTTCGGTTTTCGCACCGGGTTTTCCGGTATGCGCCTGCGCCGCCCGTTCCGAACCCGGCTTCGGGGCAGAAACCTCTTCACGGACCGATTGTGCATGAGCCGATTCTGTTTTCGCGGCAGTTTGAGCCTGCGGCGAAGGTGATTCGGGTTTCTGAGGCTTTGTCTGAGCACTCTTGTGAGCATCCTTCACGGGCTTTTGCGCTTCGGCCTTCGCGGCGTGAGAGGTCTGTTTAGACTCGGCGGAGCTCGGCTTCGCGGGCTTAGCACCCTCGGATTGCTGGGCAGGCTGCTGAGCGCCCGGAACGTGCGTGCGCTCTTGAGTCTGTGCCTCAGCGTGGAGCTGTTTCGTATCGTGCGAACGCGCGGAACGCGCGGGAGCCTTAGCCGACTCGGTGCTCTTCACAGACGGTTCAGCGTCCTTCTGAGCTGACGCGTCCTTGTCGGTCTTCACTGCCTCCGGCTTTGCCTGTGCGGTGGTCCTATCCTGCGACTTTGACCGGGGAACAAAGCCGCGAGCCTCGGGCGAGAACCCCTGCTGACCGTCATCAATTCCGTCGTCATACCCATAGGACTGCTGCGGTTTCTCCTGATAGGAAGACCCCGAAGGCGTGAAAGGACGCATGGGAATAAATTCGTTTTCCTCAACGGTTCCGGCGGTTTCTGTGCCCTCTTCCGATGCGGCGGGTGCCGCCTGCTGAGCGGGTTTTGACACGATGCGCGCGGCGGATTTAGTCGAGGTCTTCGGTCCCAGACCGGAGGTCACCGAGTTCTCGGCAGAACGTGCCTCATCATCAAAAATGGCGGGTTTTGCAATCGCGGCGGTCGTCGTCGTCTTCTTAGCCGACGATTCGCCCTCAGCGTGCGAATCATGAGCGCCAGTCTCGTGGGAAGCGCCCTGCCCATCGCGATCTTTCTGCCCGGAAGCCTTCTCGGCATCCCGCTCGCCCGAAGGGCTTGCTCCGGGCTTCACACCAGCGTTCGCGGAACCGGTAGAACCCGGGAAAGCCTCGAAACGCTTGCGCTGCGAAAGGGTCTTGGATACACGTTCCTGAGGTGTCGGCTCGGGCTGCTCAACGACGGAGGAGGATTCAACGGGCTGGGCGGGCGCATCCGAATCCGAGGCCTTGTCTTGATCTTGTACGTCTTGAGCATGGGCAGTGGCAGCTTCACCAGCGGTTTCATCGGTGGTTTTACCGGTAGCTTTAGGGCGCTGCTCTGTATCTTGCTGTTTTTGCTCGTTGGTCTCAGACTCGCCAGCGTGCGCAGTTTTCTCAGTCTTGGCCTCGGCGCTGGGCTCTTCAGTCTTTTCGGTTTTCGCGGTGTCATCGCCTGAGGACTCGACAACATCGACAACCTCAATCACAGAAGCCTGTTTAATCTGTGACTCCCGCTGTTCCTTCGTGCTGTGTGCAATCGCCTGTATATCGGCAACCCAGGCGGTGATCTCGTCAAATACTTCAGGGTTCAGCGAATAGAGGCGGCGCTGCCCCTCGACCAGCACGGTGACTGCCCGTGCCTCACGTAGAACCTTAAGGTGCTTTGAAATAGTGGGTTGGCTCATGTTCAAGTGCTCAACAACGGCACCAACAGTACGTGTTTGTTCAGCCAGAAGATGAACGATATTGCGGCGGGTGGGGTCCGCGATCACTGAAAAAACGTCTGATTGCATATAGCGATTATGACATATTTCGGCGGATGCTCGATACCTGTTTTATGGGTTCTAGCCCGAAACTACGCGGTTTTTCGCTAAGCTTTCCGCGTATATTACCAAATGCTCATAATATTCCGTTCTAGCTATATATCGTTTATGGCATATACACGCCCACACAGTGCATGCACCACAACAACCGTTCCAACATTATCCCTAGAAATACCTATGATGTTCCGCTCAGCTGCATGCCTGGGCGATACACTAGAGAAAGCTAAACATCCCCACCAAGACCGTACCCCGCCCAAACTCTGCGCACGATCGGAAAGGAGGCACCCGTGGGACGCTATCTACGTCGTCTGCGCGCGCATCAGCGCAAACGGGTGCGCGATTTTTCTGAGGGTCGCATCTCCACCGCTATCGGCAAAGTTCCGTCTACATCGCCGATGATGTATGAACAGGAAGAGGTTACTCGCCGCTTCAACCCCTTCGATATCCGAAGCTACGAGAAGCTGCGCAACCTTATTGATACGACTGTCTTCTCCTCACCTTCGCGAACCGCTATCGCGTCCTTCTTTCTGGTGATCATTTTCTTCACCGTAACGTTGAGCCTGCCGATTTCTTCGGTCACGGGCGAACCTGCGCCATTTCACCACGCATTCTTCACCGCCACCAGTGCGGTGACCGTGACCGGTTTGACGACCGTTTCAACAGCGGCTCAGTGGTCAGTATTCGGGCAGGTTATGATTCTGCTCGCCTGTCAGATTGGTGGTTTAGGGGCGCTGACCATGACCTCGCTTCTTGCCCTGGCGATCGGGCGGAAAATGGGTTTGCGCTCTAAACTTATCGCGCAGGAAGAGCTCAGTATCGGGCGTCTCGGTGAGGTCGGCAGCGTGCTTCGTACCGTCGCTTATACCTCAATCGGGATCGAATCGACGATCGCCCTCGTTCTTACCCCGCGTTTTTTGCTTCTTGGCGAGAATCTGCCCACCAGCCTGTGGCACGGTATTTTCTACGCCATTTCGTCCTTTAATAACGCCGGGTTCACCCCGCATTCCGATGGCTTAGTACCCTATGGACACGATTTTTTCGTGCTCGCACCCGTCAGTATCGCCGTGTTCTTGGGGGCACTCGGGTTCCCCGTGCTGATGACGATTCAGCAGAAACCCTTCCGGCCCCGCGACTGGACTCTAACGACCAAACTCACGGTGACGACCACGAGCATCCTGTTTGCGTTGGGTGCCTTGCTCTGGGGCATAGCCGAATGGGCAAATCCGCGTACTATTGGCAATTACAGCGCGGGTGAGAAAATTCTCAGCTCGATTTTCGCTTCCATCATGACGCGCTCGGGCGGGTTCAACCTGGTCGATATGAACGATATTCGCCCGGTTACCGGCCTCATAACCGATGTGCTCATGTTTATCGGCGGCGGCTCAGCATCTACCGCAGGCGGCGTGAAAGTCACCACGATTGCCGTGATTATGCTTGCAATTATTGCGGAGGCACGCGGCGACCAATTCGTGATGACTTTCGGGCGCACAATCCCGGTGTCGGCGCTGCGCATCGCCATTTCGGTGACGATGATGAGTACCGGAATTGTACTTGTGGGCACCGGAGTTCTGCTGGCGATAACAGACCAGCCGCTCATGCGCGTGCTCTTTGAAGTCATTTCCGCATACGCAACCTGCGGACTATCAAATGGACTCTCCACGGAACTGCCGCCCTCGGGCATCTATGTGCTCTCCCTGCTCATGTTTATTGGGCGAATCGGCACCATTACCGCCGCCACCGGTTTGGCGCTGAGGTCTCGCCGCCGCCTGTATAAGTACCCCGAAGAAAGGCCCGTCATTGGCTAGTAACCACAACGCCCCCGTACTGATTATTGGGTTAGGACGGTTCGGTTCGGCGACCGCCGCCCAGCTTCACGCCCAAAATAAAGAGGTTCTCGCCATTGAGAAAGACCCCGAGATTGCGCAGAAATGGACGGGCGTGCTCACCCACGTGGTCTCAGCAGATGCTCGCGATATTGACGCGCTCAGGCAACTGGGTGCAAGTGATTTCGGGTCTGCGGTTGTGGGTGTGGGTACCTCGATTGAGGCTTCCGTGCTGATTACCGCGAACCTAGTCGATCTGGGGGTTGAGCGGATTTGGGCGAAGGCGATCACCCCCTCACACGGCAAGATTCTAGAGCGTATTGGCGCGCATCATGTGGTCTACCCGGAGGCGGATGCGGGCCGCCGCGCCGCGCACCTGGTGTCGGGGCGCATGCTGGACTATATCGAGTTCGACGACGATTTTGCGATTGCCAAGATGCGCCCGCCGAAGGAAACTCACGGGTTCACCCTGGCGGAGTCGGATATTCGCGCGAAATACGGGGTGTCTGTGGTGGGTATTAAATCTCCTGGCGAGGAGTTTACCTATGCGGATGCGGCAACGCGCATCCATTCCCGGGATATTCTGATTGTCTCGGGGCAGGTGGATCTGATCGAGCGTTTCGCGGCCCGCCCGTAGGTTCTGTCTTCCCCTTCTTCGTCATAAAAAGAGCCTTTATTCAAATAAAGGCTCTTTTTATGTAGGGAGAAGGCAGGAGGCGGGGGCTAGTCAGCCGTGTACTGTTCGCTCAGCTCGGCGGAGCGGGCGGCGCAGGCGCGCATCGCGTCCTCGGTGAGATCGAAAAGTCCCTTGTCAATAAAGGTATTGATAGCGCGCTCAGTGGTTCCGTTCGGGCTGGTAACAGCCTTACGCAGGGCAGCGGCATCCGGGTTACTATCCAGCAGGTACCCTGCTCCCGCAATCGTTGCGGATGCGAGCCTCTGTGCGGTCTCTTCATCCAGACCGAGCTTCACACCGGCACTCGCCATAGTCTCCGCCAGCAGGAACCCGTAGGCGGGGCCGGATCCCGAAACGGCGGTGACAGCATCCATCTGATCTTCTCGCACCTGCACTACTAGGCCTACGGTCTCTAGGATCTTCTCGGCGAGCGCAAGCTGCTTCTCAGTCACTGCCTCACTCACAGAGATCGCCAGCACGCCTTTGCCCACGCTTGAGGGCGTATTGGGCATGCAGCGGATCACCGGCTGCCCCGCAGGAAGAGCCTTCTGCAGCGTATCAAGGGTGACTCCTGCCGCCACCGAAATGACGAGTGCATCCGGGGCGAGGGCGGGCGAAATTTCGCGCGCCAGCTCGACGATTCCATAGGGTTTAACCCCCAGAAGCACTACGGATGCGCCGCTGACCGCCTCACGGTTGGCTTCGGGCTTGAGCTCGCACCCGATCACGACGGCATCTCGCCCTTTAGGACCCAACTGATGGCGCAAGCGGTCTATGGAGTTTTTGCTGCGCACGGTGGCGCGGATAGCTTCTGCGGGGTACCCGCCCTCGATGAGCCCGGCAGCGATGGAACCGTTCATGGAGCCGGTGCCGAGGAATGCTATATGTTCGGTCATCTTCGATCCTTACTGTTTGCTTCGTTCGTGTCGCGGGGCGCATGCCGCCCGCACCACAGGGTTTGTTATCTAGCATACAATCCAACACCGGATCCGACTGTTCTCCGCCTGTATTCCGATACAAAAAAGGGTTGCGGTTCGCGACTAGAATGTAAAACGATGAAAACACGTCTGATTCGCTGTGCCCACCTTCTGCTGTGCACCGTGCTGGTTGGCGCGGCCACCGGTGGCGGGGCGATTATTCTGCACTACCTCCTGGATATCATGCAGGAGCTCACGTTCGGGCATACGGAGGCGGAGCATCCGATCGTGACGGATCACAGCGATACCGTTCGACGTGTGCTGGTGTTGATCGCGGTGGGCGCGGCGGTCTCTATCATCTGGTTTTTGCTTCAGCGGCGCACTAAGCTGGCGTCTGTTAAAGCGCAGATTCGCGGCGAAACTCCGCAGGAGCGCCGCCCGGGATTTCTACGGCAAACCCTGCACAGCCTCACTCAGATTGTGGCCGTGGGTGCGGGTGCGCCGGTGGGTAAAGAGGTTGCCCCGCGCGAGCTGGGCGCACTGTTTGCTGGGCATCTGGCGGATCTGATGCGCATCCCGCAGACCGTGCGCCCGGTGCTGGTAGCCTCGGCTGCGGCGGCGGGTTTAGCGGCTGTGTACCAGGTTCCGGTGGGCGGTTTTGTTTTCCTGTTTGAGGCTCTCGGTTTAGCCCTGTCGCTGCGCAATATTTTCACGGGTGCGACCCTGATTTTTGTGGCAACCTGCACCGCGCATCTGGTGATTCCGGATGCGCCCACCTACCCCGTCCCGCAGCTGCAGACCACCGGTGAATCGCTGCTGCTCGCGGTTGTTCTTGGTCTGGCTATCACTCCCCTGGCGCTGTGGTTCCGGGCGGCGTCTCAACGCGCAGAGAGCCTCAAGACCACGAATCGGAACGTGCTCTGGCGACTTCCTCTGGTACTTGCGTTGGTGGCGGTGACCTCGATTTTCCTGCCGGAGATTCTGGGGAACGGCCGCCCGCTGACCCAGCATATTTTCGATGCCGCATCCGGTTTGTCTTCGAGCTCCAGCAGGCTTGACACGGCCACCTTAAGCCAGGCTCTTCTCTATGCTCTCGCGCTGCTGGCAGCCAAAGCGATCCTGGTGGTGGCGAGCCTGCGCAACGGTGCATACGGAGGCACGCTCACACCGGGGTTAGCCTTGGGTTCCGCCTGCGGTTTCGTGCTTACGGGCGCTCTAATCCTTGTGTTCCCGACGCTGATTCAGCTTCAACCGGGCGCGGGAGCGCTTCATGCATCAGAACTTCTCGGGATAGCCGGGCTGCTGGGTGCGGTCACTTTCCTGAGCCTGTCGATGAACGCCCCGCTAAGTGCCTGCGCCCTGATTCTCGGGTTCGCCGGGCAAGACTGGCAGGCGTATGCACCTTTCGCGGTAGCGGTCGGCACGGCATGGGGTGTCAAATACCTGTGGATGCGCCTGGGCAACAAAACACAACCATCCCGCAGACCGTATGGCCAGCGTTAAGATCGGCTGGCTGAGCGCCTGTAAGGGAATTTCGCGTGCTTTACGCGTGTCGCACAAGCGGCATGCACAGGTTTCTTGCGTGGATGCGGCTATAATAATTTACTTTACAGTGCATCTATTTTAGGCGTGTTCAGATTCTTCTACCCGCCGTCGGTTTCATAACTACAGTACTGCGGGCGAAGATTCACCGGGCTTTCCGGGCTATACACACACCCGAAAAAGGGTGCCTGCCGCGCATCCGACTGCAGGCTCAAGCTCGACTATACATATGGTGTTGTGCAAGGTAACTTCGTGTTGTACGCTGACTTGGAGATATCTCTCGCTATCCTTAAAGAGCCCAATATTTCCGGGGTGTTTAGGCAACTCGTGCCCGTTTTGGGTACTATTGCAGAGGTTATCCCGCGAAATTCCAGTTCGCAGCCTAGCCATACCGCTGACCGCGCCTTAGCTGAGCTCTTACCGGTGCCTAGCACCCGCTGGATTTTCTAGGCGGAAAACCACCCCGCCCGCACCGGCTCAACACCTGCCCACAGACTTTAACACCAGCCACAGCATCCGAGGGAGACACGATGAGCGATAAGAATCCTCATACCTCTGAGCGCATACAGGATTCGCACCACCAGGGAGGTTCGCCTTTCAGCAATCCTCGACGCTCTCAGACTTCGACGACTGTGCAGCACGCGCAGGAAGAATCACCTGCCCAAAACTCGCTGCCCCCTCAGGATGCCGGGCCGGATGCGCACACCCAGACCTCGCAGGCAGCGCAGGATCCGCAAGACGCGAAGACTCAAGAGTCCGCTGAGAAATCTGCCGAGGATTCCCCGGCCAAGAGCGCTCACGCTACCCAGTCCACACCGTGGGGCTCACAGACCTCAAATCCCCAGCCTGCCGAGGCCGCGAGCGCTCAACCCGCCGCCGTTGAGATCGATACGAACACCCCTGCGGAGGCGCTTCCCCAGAGCATTTCACGCCCGGACGCTGACGAGGCTGTGCACCACGAAAATACGCAGACCCGTCAGCTGCCAGTACAGAGCCGACCTGAGCAGGGCCCGCTAAGCTCATATCTTTCGGAGAAACCACAGGATTCTGAGGCTCCTGAACCCGCCGTCGCACACGCGGAGGCACTGGAGGCTGAACCTGCCGATAACATTCCGCAGTCCATCTCACGCCCGGATGCTGACGAGGCTGGCGACGCGGAAGACGTGAGGACCCGCCAGCTTCCCGCCCAGGCCCAGGAACAGGGCGCATTCCCGTCCATCGCCGATACGATGTCTGCCGCCCGGGCAGAGCGCGGGTCTAGTGCCCCTGCCGACTCCACCGCATCCGAGGCACAGGCTTCCACAGAGAAAACCGGGGCTAAGAAGGTGTATGAAGACACCATGCCCGCATCCGCAATTCCGATCATTACGGCAAACACCCCAGCGGTATCGGTAGGGGCACCGGCAAGCGGTCAGATAGCCGCAACTACAGGGGCGGTGCCTGCGGGTGCCGAGAAAACCCCCGAGCAGAAACGTTCGCGCGAGCTCAAGACCATTGTTACGGTAACCGCGATTCGTACCGTTCTGCTTGCCGCATGCCTGGTGATGTATGGCTTCGGCTTTGGCGGCGGCGGAACCTTCAACATGATGCTCGGCTACGGCGGCGCAGTGTATATGCTCGTGCAGATTGCGGCGTGCATTTTCGCGGTGCGCTCGAAGTCTACGAAGGGCATGCGCATCCTGAATGGAATTAGCGCCGGATTGGGTATTATTCTGCTGATCGTCACGGCGATCGTCTATGCTGGCTGGTCGGGTGAGGATTCTTCAGCCGGAGCCTATATCTTCATCATGGCGGATATTATTCTGAGCGTGATTATTGCTTCGGCTCGGTCAATCATCGAGCAGCCGAAGGACGATGTTGAACCCGAGAGGTTAGCACGCGAATAGGCGGTCGCTTTCTCGCAGTCTAAGGTCGGATGCGCCGGGTACGATCCTGGCGCATCCGACCTTTATGTGCGCTCTTGTGAAAAACACCAGGCTCTACAGCGGAAAACTACCGGCTGGCACGGTTTGGGACTAAATGCCTGTGTACCCCGTCAAAGGACTGCAGACACTTCTAGTCCTAGAAAAACCTGCCTAATCGGCCGATTTGTTACAGACTGTGACGTCATGCCTTATTTACTAGACACTCGTGCTTCTTCCCCGGTATAACGCCTTCAGACCCTCGGTTGAACATGTGTATATCTGAGCTGTATTTAGCTTACGAACATTAAGTTTTGATAAATCATCCCTGAGTATGAGGGTTTTTAATGCCGCAAAGGCATAGTATAGAAACTCAACCTATACACCAGACATGCTTGCGAACCATATTTTGGGGGAATCATGAGCACACGAGCAGCATCTGCGGGAGCGTACACCGCCCTAGGCGGCGTTGAGCGTGCGCACGGCATCCCGCAGCGTGGCTCGGGTGAGGTTACCTTCAGGCACACGTTGGCATCCGTGGGGTACACGGTACGCGTTCTGTTTATGGTACTCCCGTATGTGATGACGTTCTTCGCGCTTCTGGTGAGTGGCGATTTGACTAGCGACTGGAGCCACATACTGTTCCACCCGATGGGGCAGTTCATTCTGGTATACGCGCTGGGGCATATTGTTGCGAACGTGTGCTTCAATTTTCGGATGGGCACCGGGCTGGTGCGGTCCGTCAATGCTTTGGGCGCGGTACTGTGTGTGGCGGTTTCTCCGCTGTGGTTCCGACTGCTTACGAGCGGTAACCTGGCGCTGGATGCGCTGTGGACGCTCACAATCGTGCCCCTTGAGTTTGTGGCGTGCTTGACGTTTTACATGCACGCGGTATGGAGGGATGGGTAGACCCCTCCAGACCCTCGCACAGTGTCAGTGAGAGCACCTCCCTAGTGAGCACCCGACGTTCGTTCTTCCGTCGGGTGCTCACTCTCTGTCCAAAACTTTTCGCAGCGATACCAAAGCGATAGCGAAAAATTGCATGGGGAACACGGTCTTCGCTTCTGGATTTTAGATACCCCGCATATTCTCGCGCGTAACAGCGCATAAGAGCGGGTAAAAGCTCCACCTGTTAAGTGCAGTGTTACCAAAATAACGCCTTGTCACGGAATATTGAAACACTGTTTATGTGGCGTGGGGTGTCTCAGATTCAACTTAAAGGTGTAAAATTCCTGCTGAAGACTAGCTCTACGACAAGTACGGCATTAGACACCCACTCGCCACAAGGAGCCCCGTCATGGACGACCACCGCCTCAACGCAGAGTCACGCATACAAAGCATTACAGAACCGCCGCTTTTAGAGCCTTCTAAGCCGCGGACTGCCAGACCTATCGCCTGGTCGATTCTTATATGTGCGATCCTTTGCGTAATAGCCGCAATTATTATTCCATTCCTCACCAAACAAACCACTCTCTCACTTGTGCTGTATGCGATCGGCGGTGTGCTCACAGTTCTCGCACTCATCATATTCACCCGCCGGAACCGGCCAAGCGTGGCGACGGTCGCCCACAAAAGCGTTGATATTTTTGGCGTTACACGTGCAGAACGTGAGTCTATCTACCAGCAAGCTACCGCTCAGCTTGAGGATCAGCAGGCGAAAACGCGGCAGAAAAGTCTCTATACCCTGCTTGCGCTCGTCGATAAATGCCTTGAGGACGAAACTTTAAGCTACGAAGACCGCAATAAGGAGGGGCAGCGCATCGTCAATAAGATCAGCGGATACATTCAGTCTCCGCCGATTTTTGACCCGCACGCCCTGGAGCTTACGCACGGCGCATTTCACGCGAATAGCGCCCTTCTGCGCGAAGAAGCTGAGCTGCGTTTCGGCCTGATGCAGCAGATTCGTGACCGTCTGCGCGCCCCCTCGGATGCGGGCGGCTACCAGGACGGCCCGTGGACGAACTTTGAATATGATTTTTCGGGAAGCACCTTCTTCTACCCCATCGAGTTCAGCGGAGTCTTCTTCAATAAGACCGCTGATTTCAGCGGGTGCACCTACAGGTACGAAGCCGATTTTAGCGGCACGATCTACCGTAACTGGGCGGATTTCCGCGGTTCTACCTATCTGGCGCACGCAAACTTTAGTGGGTCTTCGTACCACGGCGCGGCATCGTTGAACGATTCCGTATACCGCAGCACCGCAGACTTTAGCGGCAACCTGTACCTGGATCAGGCGAACTTTAGCGGGTCTACATACCATAAGGCGGTAACTTTCGTGAATTCCACGTACCGCAACTGGGCGGTGTTCCGTAACTCAACGTACCTTGGCGCGGTGGATTTCAGCCGCTCTGAGTACCATAATCAGGCGAACTTCCATAACTCCGTCTACACCGGTACCGTGACCTTCAACAACTCCGTTTATCATAATCAGGCGAACTTCCATAACTGCGTGTACACGCGGGTGGCAAGTTTTGGCGACTGCACCTATCATCGGGCGGATTTCAGCGGGTCTGTCTACACGGACGACGTGCATTTCAATCACTGCCGTTACAGTGGCGATGTGTATTTCCGCCGGTCTGTTTATAACGGTTGGGCTGATTTTCAGGGTTCGGTGTACAGCAAGTGGGCGAATTACACGAGCTCGCTGTACTACGGTCTGGCGGGGTTCCAGAACTCGACGTATGCCGACAAGGCGCTCTTTAGGGGTTCCGTATATGGTAATGCGGTGACCTTCCAGGGTTCTGTCTTTACCGGCGCGGTGCCCGCTTTCATGAATGTTGAGGCGTGGGCGCAGTACATTTCGTTCTTCGCACCGACAGAGAATGTCTTCTCTCTGGGGCAGGGCTACGCTATCGATACCGGTGCATCCGGGCTGCCGAGCGAGTGCCCGCCTCTGGCTGTGGAGCATCAGCAGTATTTGGCGCATAAAAACGGGGATCTGCAGGAGATCACCCAGCATCTTCACGGCGACGATGCGCGCAGCACCGATAAGCTGGGTCTGACCAAGGAACTTTCGGGCAGGCTGAAGTCTACCGTTGAGGAACTGCACGCCTGGCGCGAGAAAATCACGACGATCCCGCTGCAGGAGCAAGACCGCCAGCAGGTAGGGGTTTAGGGGCTCTCTCCCCTGTCTCTTGCGCTTCTTGCGTAAAAAGGCTCTTTATTCGAATAAAGCGTACTTTTCGCCTCTTTATTCGGATAAAGAGCCTTTTTTAGCGGCTGAAATCTGGAGGCGGTAAACAAGGATGCGGTAGGGTGAAAAGGCACGCCCCAACCACCACGCAAGGAGCCGCCCGCCATGACCGCCAGAGACGAGAAAACCCTGAATACTTCACGGCAGGAACGTTACCTAAAAGCCGTCGAGCTGCTCGGCTCCGCGCACTCCTACACACGGCTAGGCGCGGTGCACGCCCTCGTGGGGCTGGCGGATGAATACCTTGCCGATGAATTTTTATCGGCGGAAGAAAAGCACACGGAGGGCCAGCGCATCGTAGATATTCTCTGCGCCTACATCCGCTCCCCTTTTGAGCTAGCGTTTCGGTACGATGAGCTCTCGCAGAATAAGCCCAACCCACACAGCGCGTACAGGGAGAACCACCAAGAGTTTTCCGTACACAGAGCAGAGCTTTTGGCAGAAGCAAAGGTTCGTCAACGGGCTTTGCAGGAAATTCACCGCCGGTTGCGCCATTTTCCTCAGGGTGACAGAAGGAATTATGTAGAAGGCTCGTGGTCTGGGTTTGAGTACGATTTCTCGAATAGTGTTTTCTTCTACCCGGTTGATATGAAGGATTCCTGGTACCAGAATTCCGTTGATTTCAGCGGGTGCACGTACTACGCCAGCGCCGATTTCAGCGGTTCCACCTATGAACGGAGCGCCTATTTTTGCGATTCCACGTATTACGATTGGGTTTTCTTCAACAACTCAACCTATTTTGGTGATGCCCAGTGGAGCGGATCTACGTACCATGATTCGGCGCGTTTCAACTGGTCTGTTTACTATGGTGAGGTTTCCTTCCACGATTCTGTTTACGGCGGATCGGTCTTTTTCGACCAGTCTCTCTACTACGATGAGGCTTTATTCTATAGCTCTACCTATCGGGGCGAGGCTGGGTTCGACGGCTCGCTGTACCGAGGCTCAGTTTTTGTGAGCGATTCTGTCTTTGGCGGCGAGGTTTCCCTGTACGGGTCTGTTTTCTGCGGTGCCCTGAATTTTGGTACCGACTTTTTCGGGGAACCGTTCCCTTCGCGGTTTGTTCAGAGTGCACCCTGTTTTGTTGCTGAGAAGGATGCGCGGGCAACGTTATTTGGCTCATCCAGCAATGATTTTGTGGTTGAAGATAGCGGTTACTCTATAGCTCTCGGATCTGAGGGTCTTCCTCTGGGATGCGGTTTCCTATCTACAGGACAGGCAGACTATCTTGCGGCAAAGTTCCGGGAGGTGTATGAGGCGCGAGCCTATCTTTATGACTCGCAGGTACCACAAGAGCGGCGAGAGCTTCTTGAAAGGTTGGAGGGTTTCAACGAAGAGCTACGAGTTTGGTGGAAAGAAATTACTACCCTATTTGCCAGATAATACTACACAGGAGAAAATAGGTAGATATTAAAAATCTATATAGATTATTATCAACCCAGAGATTCTTAAATACTCTATTTTAGTACATAGTACAACTATTTTATTTTTCTCGATCACCTTGATTACACGGAATAATAATTATTTCACCCCCTTCATCGCAATCGTATTTATCCAAATCACTTAAATTATCATGAATATACCAGTATCTATGCACCATTTTTATTTCAGAATACTTTTCATTATTCACAAAAAGCTCTTTCCGATAAGCCTTTCGAGCTTTACTCCACAAATTCCATATAAACATAAGATGGTACACAGTATCAAGATTCATAGATTTTTTGGGTTTATCATATTTTTCTCCCATAAATATATTACAATAGAAAGATAAAATACTTTTACGATATAAAAAGGAGCTTAAAATAGTCACAGTACAAGCTACTACCAAACTTACCATAAACCATGCTGAGCCGAACTTATACACCCATTCTTGCATCGAATAACCATTACTTATACAAACAAGAACTGACAACAAATTACAATATAGATTAAATATTCCAATCATAAATATTGCAGTTATATGAACTATAAATTTAAATGTATTTTTAAATTTCTTCCGTGATATATTTCTCCTTAGAGCCAAAGGAGTGTAGTACACCTCTAAATATATGTAAAATAATGAATTAAGTATAATTAAAATAAATATACGTGGAAGTAGTATAATATTATCTCCATAGAATATCTTTCCTTCCCAGACCCAATTAAAAAATATACCTAATAAGAATAGTTGACCAGAAGCAGATAGTGCGAAGTACCATAAAATTGCCCTAAAAGACCCTTGAGGGAAAAAGAAAGCAAGACGCCTTTCGAGAAATTCTTCACGCAATTTTTTAGTATCTTTTATACAAAAATCACTTAAATACCCGCCAGCTTTTTCTCTATATATCAGTCGACGCAAAATTTTATTTGTATACTTCTGACGATCTTTGGGATAATCGCTCGCAATCTTTCCAACTACAATTACAAATGCAGATAAAAATAAAAAAGTCCATATATACGATGGATTATAAAGCACATTCTTGTCAAATTCGGGATTATTTCGACCTGAAAGAAATATAAATAAACCATACATATAATTAGAAAACATAATTACTCCTGCGCCATTTGCAACTCCTAGTGCAAACAATCGACGAGCGAGAGATACTGCTTCATCATACATATCCAAATTACTATATTTACTATCAACAATCCCCATTCCAACGAATATTGTTAGAGATATTGTCACCAACATAGTGAGTATAGAAGGATCAAGTTTAAAAAGTGAAGGAATAAAGGAAATTACATTATAAGTTATATTAATTAATTCATTAGTATTTTGATTGATATTCAGACCACCCCTAGCAAGTATTGTAAAACTCACCAACATGTATATTACTAAAGCTAATAAAAGAATATACGATACCCATATAAATAAAACACGCAATAATGAATTGTATAATATGTCATTTTTGTAATTATCTATGTCGGAAAATTTATTTTTATTATCTAGAATATTCATTATTTCCTCATGTTTCTCTATCACATTTGATGAAGATGAATCCCTAATAGGATTTTACCTAAATACTCTACCTTCTTAGTGTCCTCACCTTTACATAGTCTTGAAGACCCAGTAGCTAGAATCTAGTCCAGTTCTCTTCTATAGCACTCCTCGGATAGCTACTGCATCTACAGATTTATCCGATACCTCCTATAGTACGTAGTATTTGGAGATTCGGACAGGGTCTAAAACCCTGCGCCTCTTGTTAAAGATATAACATATTTAAAATCTATCAACCAGCATATGTTTGTAAAATAATCCTTGACTCAAAATCTAGGAAAATCTGATATACAGACTGAAGGTGCGATAAAGTAGAGAAGGAACATGCTACTCACTCATGAGGAATAGATAGTCGATGCCAGAAGAACACGAAGATGTAGAGGCTACGTTAGAACAGGTCACTACGCCAGATGCTTCACAGCAGAAGAAGAAATGGCGTGCTATTGATTGTATCGCTGGTAGCACTCTTGTAATAGAAGTCTTGCTAAGCATTATCTGGGTTATTGCGTGGGTATGTGGTTATCGTTTCGAGCACCAGCTGCAAGTGTATTTAGCATTGGTTTTGATTATTCTAACCGGTGGTTATCTTGCTCTAATATTTTGCCCAATCTTCAAGAAAGATGATGATCCTCGCTGGTTCCATGCACGCATTCTTTCTAGTGGCATAGTGGGTGGCTCATATGCGTTCCTACTACCTGTCGTTATGAACCTACCTGAAGGCAGCGTTAATTCTGGTGGAGCGGCGGCGCTCCGACAAGCAATTCTTCTAGCAACAGGTGGACTTATTGGTCTTATTGCGCTCGGTGAGACTCGCCGAAAAAATGATAACGACCGTGAAGCTGCCGAGAATCTTCGGTCACATCAAGAAAATGTGCTTATTCAACAAAAGGAACAGTTTGAAGCGAATGCTTTTAAGGAACGTAAAGCAGAACGCCGAGAACGGTATACCAAAGCGATAGAACAGCTGGGCGATGAAAAATCCTCCGTCCGTATGGGTGGCGTATATACACTCGTTGGACTTGTGGACGAATGGCTCGAAGAAGAGTCTATAAGAAAATATGAGGACAGACTCAAAGAAGGACAGGTTATTATCAATAATCTGTGCGCCTATATTCGTTCTCCATTCACTCTTGCTACTCGATATGATGAGCTAGAAGATAAAGATAGTCCTACATCTGATGGGGTTTATAAAGATAATCAACAGGAATTCTATAAAGATAAAGCAGAGTTCAAAGCTGAAGCAGATGTTCGTCTGGGTATTATTAAAGAAATTCACGACCGTTTACAAGGTCTAGAAGAAAGTACTCCGGGTAAATGGTCAGATTTTGAATATAACTTCTCAGGAAGTATATTCTTCTACCCTATAGACTTCACGAACTCTTACTATACAAAACCTGTTAATCTCAGTGAATTACGTTGTTGTAAGAAGGTAAATTTCAGCCGCTCCACCTATAAGGGTAATGCTGACTTTAGTGGCTCCACCTACCATGATGATGCCGATTTCCGCAGTTCCACGTATCAAGGCGGGGTTTACTTCGGTGGAT
>NZ_KV795736.1:0-248 GCF_001809115.1 Rothia sp. HMSC071F11 | reverse complement strand
CGGAATCCGAAGAAACAGCGGTATGAGTATCCGTAGCTGGGGAAGAAATGTCCTCAGTCTCTGCAGGAGAAGAAATCGACTGAGTGGGAACGGCAGAGTCCACATGATGCGGCGTGTGTACTTCGGAAAAATCGGTGGGGGAGGGGGAAGAACTCTGCGGGCGCTCGGCAAAAATGGCGGGATCAACCGGTGACGCTGTTGGTGCATCGGCAACGGGCACATCCGCAGTTTGATGAGGCGGTACAGGG
>NZ_KV795735.1:0-2539 GCF_001809115.1 Rothia sp. HMSC071F11 | reverse complement strand
GGTTGGCGTATGAGAAAAAACTCAAACTAGACTAACTGAGTTAGCGCCTATGACCCCGTTTCGTTTGGGAAGAGCTCAAAGAAAGCGGAATCCTTGCCCCTGGGGTTGGTCGCGATTATGTGCGGTCACAGTTGTATTTCAAATTCTAATCAGGGAGTTTTAGTGAGTCTCATTGACCTTACAGATATACTATCGGCAATACCCGACCTTATTGGCGACATCATATCCAGCCCAAGCAGTAAAAAGCGTAAACGTTCTGCCATTGCAAAGAATATCGAAAATATTCCTGATGATAATATTGAAAAATTTGCAAAATCCATCATACCCAAGAAACGACGAACTTCCTTAATTTTATTTATAGTGGGAGCAGGTTTATCCTTGCTTTCTCTCGCAATATTTATATTTACAATCTACTTATATTTTGAAGATAAAACCCTGGACTCTACAGATATAGCAGGATTAATCATGCATCCCATCCTTATAGCATGCGGTATTGTAGGAATGCGAGTTGGAGGCTGGCCCTATACGCATTTCAGGCTGCAAGGGTTCACCTACAGAGATAAACCGTTTAAGAGCACCCACTTACAATACGATGAAATACTGGGATACACTTACGTTCAAGAACCCAAAGAGAAAATAACCTTATATCACAAAAATAATAGTGTGACACTATCTATCGGCAGTCAAGATTTTTCATATCTGATGAGCCAGATAATCTTCCGTCAGACTCATGGAAGGTGGGCCGTGATGAACGCGCGGGAAGACCTGCGAGAGGTTATATACGCTATGGACGACAGCATTTATGCACAGTGGCTCATCAACCATCCCAAAGCTATGTTTTCCTGAGCATCCAGGAATACCGTCCAGAGGTGAGTGCCCACAGATTTCATTCAGTACCTATAGAAACCTACGTTTACCCAAGTGAGAGTACTGTTCTTCTGAAAACCTGATAGTTACACACAGAAACTATACTGATACGTGTAACTATTGCGCACCTTCTACCCCTAAAAGGTATCTCTGATGGACCTTGAGACCAGGATCTATAAATACAGCCTCATGATCGGAGGGGCACTACTCACGGTATTATTTCTCCTTTGCACCATAGTCTATATCTTTATAAGTCAAGAGCTAGGCTGGGGGGCGTTGATGTTTGTGAGTATGCTGATCAGCATCGGGGTGTTCTATACCGGTTGGGATACGGGCCGGAACCGCCCAAAAGAGCAGGAACCTGAAGACCAAGAAATCACTGACGTAGAGCATCATCAGGAATCATAACCAGCATCTAATATTGGCTAGAGATATGGTCATGTAATTCTGCGTGAGTGTATCCTCTGCTACTTTCTGCCAGCGACAAAAAGTGTAGTGTAATGAAGGGTATTGGGTTATGGGTCCTGCGTTCTACGGCCTGCTCGGTGGGTTCCTGGTGAACATCATGCCCGGGACCAAACGTAAAAAGGACTAGAAACCCTAAATGTGGAACAGCATCGCCCACCGATTGCCTATATCATCAGCTACGGGATACTCTTCATCGCCTTTATAGCTTTCCCTATATATATTACGACATGAAATATGGTCGTTTTTATGTAGAGGCTCATATTCTTAGTCTTATTGGTTTTGGTATACCTGGTTTTATTTTTGTGGCTCATTGTCATAACTATTACCACTGCTTCACGGAAACCGGGATCCGCTGGCGTAACTGGCGACGCAAAGTCCGGTACTTTGACTACCACAGCATCTACAAAGTCACTTATGAGCAAACCAGTAAGAACGGGTGGGTGAAGATCAGAAGTACCCAACTGCCTCAACGTATCAAGTTGGGGTTTGATACGAATCAGTTTGATGCGACGATTCTTTATGCTCAACTGCAGTACCGCCTGGAGACTGGGGTTTGGGTGCAGGTGTGGGAGGATGAACGATTCCAGCAAATCCTCTCTGGTAGGCCGGGGGTACGGTTTTTACAGGATCATGCTTGGGTCAAACCCCTCGAATTCCCCCGTGAGTCCGACCAGACTTTCGAGGGTAAAAGTTAACTTAAGTATGGCGAGTCCTGCCTTACCGGGGTTGTTGGCTAGTCTTGCTACTAAGAAGGCACTTCGCTCAAGCGCACCATGATTCAACATCGCAGGAGTCCGTCTGTGCCCCTATGCCAGGTGCCACAACGTACAACGCTGGTACAGCCTCTATCACCGTAATGTCGTAGCAGACCATGACGATTTGGTGCATCCGACAATAATAGTAAACCTATATAAAAATATATTATATATTTATAATAATTAGATATATATAATTTATTATAAAATAATATTTGAAAATTTTACACTTGTATATTACCAAGAACGCCGTAATATTACGACACGCGGGAAAAATTATGCATATAAAGGTTTTGAAATACCCAAAAATTATGAACACTGATTCTTATCTTGTAATTCATGATAATAACTATGTTCAACTATATATTTGAACATAGCTTTATTTAAATAACATTTTAATAACAAGGCTTTAATATCCTTGACCCTCACTAAAAAGCAAACATAAACTA
>NZ_KV795734.1:0-275 GCF_001809115.1 Rothia sp. HMSC071F11 | reverse complement strand
CCGATAAACGGCAGCCACGACAGTATCTTGCCGGTCGTTTTCGGCCCCGTCAGCGCACTTTCTCGCCCGAGAAGAGCATCCAGATGTTCTTCAGCGTGTTCGGCCGCAGCCCGTAGGGTCTGAGCCAGGGGCGCGCCGGTGGTTTCGTTCATGCGTAAGCACAGGCCGAGTTCGCGGATGCGCTCCCGGCTGTGTGCTCGCCGCGCTTTGAGGGCGCGCAGGGTTGTTCCCGCCGCGAAACCAAGCTGTTCTTCACGGGCCAAAGTGTCTAATAG
>NZ_KV795733.1:0-427 GCF_001809115.1 Rothia sp. HMSC071F11 | reverse complement strand
GTGTGGGGTTTGTGGGTGTGCAGGGTCTCGTACCGGGAAATCCTGCCCGAGAAACTCATGAGGGTCAATAACCGGGGACGTAAGCAGGTGCTGCACTACTGGCAGATTGACTCTAGTTATTTCACCCTATTAGGGGATGAGAACGGGCTCTTTGAGCTCACCGATACCGCAGGGGTGGTGTATCGGTTTAAACCGCATGTGGAACCGTGCCGGTATCTGGGTTCTCAGGTGGCGTTTCGGTTGGATTATGGGTATTGGGCTGATCCGAACAATACTCAGGATGCTGAAATACTTGTGCAGTATATTCGGGAAAAATTGTGGGTGCAGCGCCTGTTGGAGGTGCCCACTGTTTCGGGGTTAGCCCACGACGGGGTGGGACAAGAGTACAGGCCTGCTGGTGGTCCTGATTTCGGGCCCGAGTTCCGTA
>NZ_KV795732.1:0-373 GCF_001809115.1 Rothia sp. HMSC071F11 | reverse complement strand
CCCATAAGAGCATTTTGATAAACCACGAGGCTTGTAACCGCACCGACGCCAACACCCGCACCACAGCCCGAGGATCAGAAGTTTCTTCTACCACCTGCTGGGTTTTCTGCTCACGCTCACGCCGGCGCCCTTCAAATACTGCTGAGAGCCAAAACGTCCCCACCACAAAGACTAGGCAGAAGAGACCAAAGATAAGTTCACTGCTCATCAGCAGCTACCGTCCCTGATGTGCCGGTCTGAAGAGTAGCCCCGGGAGCTTCGGATTCCCCACGAGCATTTTTAATGGTGCCGCCATAGGTTTTCGCCCCGGCAGTGAACCCAGATTTGATGCTATTCACCCCAACCTTATGAATCAACTTCTGACCCTTCTCCT
>NZ_KV795731.1:0-298 GCF_001809115.1 Rothia sp. HMSC071F11 | reverse complement strand
GCGTTCGCTGTATAGTTTTGAAACAACAAGCCTGGGCCCCGTTTTTGTGGGGTGGGTTGTTGTTTGGTGGTTTTGCGGTGGTGATAGCTTGGGGGAAACGCCCAGTATCCTTTTCGAACCTGGTGAGCTAAGCCCTGTGGTGTTGATGGTACTGCATCTTGGTGGGTGTGGGAGAGTAGATGGCTGCCGCAATAAGAATTTTGTTTAGAGGTAAGTATGGGTGGGGGTTTCCTGTGGGGAGCTTTTGCCCATGCTTTTTGTGTTTAACGGTGGTTTTACCAAACAACCCCAACCCGGT
>NZ_KV795730.1:340170-349234 GCF_001809115.1 Rothia sp. HMSC071F11 | reverse complement strand
TCGGAGAAGTCAGCCTCGGTGAATCTCGCCTCGGTAAAATTCAAGGAACCATCAAAGTGGCTACGTGTGAAATCGGTAAAGTAGAAGAAATAGGCATTTGAGAAGTCATAATCAAAATATGACCAAGGGACTAGTCCTTCATTATTGTGTAAATGCTCACGCATTTCTTTGATAATGCTTTGACGTATCTGGCGTTCTTCTTCTAATGCGGATTTTTCTTGGGTAAAGGAACGCTTGTCTGAATCAAACTTTTCTTTATCTCCGTCGAAATCTTTTTGTAGATCTTTTGCGTAGGGTTTATCTAGTTGCTCAGTACGTTCTGCAAGAAGGAAAGGTGATCGGATATACGCGCAGAGATTGTTAATAATGACCTGACCTTCTTTGTGGCGTTCCTCAGTATTGGGGATGGTCTTTTCATCTGCTAGCCATTCATCCACCAGCCCTACGAGAGTGTAGACGCCGCCAAGGCGGATAGAGACTTTATCGTTGGAAAGTTGCTCAATTGCTGTAGTGTACCGACTACGCCGTTCAGCGTGTACCTGTCGTATATGATCCTGTTCATTTTTGGCCTTTTCAAGACTATTCTTGCGGTGATTTTCACCTAAGGTAATAACACCTAAGACTCCACCAGTGGTGTAGATAAGCATCTGACGCAGCGCTGCACCGTCACCGTCCTTACCGAAATCGGCAGTAATAGCCAGTGGGAAGAGGAAAGCCCAAGCCCCACCAAGAACAGCGAGTACACTAATCCATACGTAGAACATTCTTAGCCATTTGGGTTTCTTGCGGTATCTCGCAATATGGAGAATCAAAAGTGCCAAGACTAGGATGCTGGTAACAAGACAGAGAATATTCTTTGCATTCTCAGGGCTCATTGAATTCAAACCTTCCTTCAACCTAGAGCAAATACTTACCTTCCATCATAGGGCTAGGGTGACCGCATCTGTCGGAATTACCGTTGCTAACCTCATATATTTCGCAGCGTAGAGATGAAATGCCTGTATCCAGGTAAGTTATCGCCCCAAATAACCCCTAATTTCCGCCTAGTTCTGCCCCAAAACCATCAGCACATCACCCCTTGTCACCTACTCCTAACCCTCATCCACTTCAAAAAGTTGAGTCTTTTTCACTCAAGTCTGTTGACATCCACCCAAACATATGTAAAACTTGAGTACATGAGGCTCAAGGGGTCACTCACCGGGCAGCATCCCAGCACATCTTCACCGTGCATGCGCTCGGTCTAAAACCCCTTACGCCCCGAAGATTTAACCAAGGAACCCGCCTCGCCAAGAAGCGGGGCATAACACTAAGGAGTACAAAACATGGCACGTGCAGTTGGTATTGACCTCGGCACCACTAACTCGGTCGTATCCACTCTTGAAGGTGGCGAACCGGAAGTTATCCCTAACGCTGAAGGTGCCCGCACCACCCCCTCCGTGGTCGCATTCTCCAAGGATGGCGACGTTCTGGTGGGCAGCGTAGCAAAGCGCCAGGCGGTCACTAACGTTGACCGCACCATCTCGTCCGTCAAGCGCCACATGGGCACCGACTGGACAACGGAAATTGACGGCAAGAAATACACCCCGCAGGAAATTTCCGCACGTATTCTGCAGAAGCTCAAGAACGATGCTGAAGCATACTTGAACGACAAGGTGACCGATGCGGTTATCACCGTTCCCGCATACTTCAACGACGCTGAGCGCCAGGCCACCAAGGAAGCCGGCGAAATCGCGGGTCTGAACGTTCTGCGTATTGTGAACGAGCCGACCGCAGCTGCACTGGCTTACGGTCTGGACAAGGGTAAAGAAGACGAACTGATTCTGGTCTTCGACCTTGGCGGCGGTACCTTCGACGTCTCCCTGCTTGAAGTTGGCAAGGATGAAGATGGCTTCTCCACCATTCAGGTGCGCGCAACCAGCGGCGACAACCGTCTGGGTGGTGACGACTGGGATCAGCGCATTGTGAATTGGCTGCTTGAGCAGGTCAAGTCCAAGACCGGCGCAGACCTCTCCAAAGACAAGATTGCTCTGCAGCGTCTGCAGGAGGCAGCTGAGCAGGCTAAGAAGGAGCTCTCCAGCGCATCCAGCACCAACATTTCGCTGCAGTACCTCTCGGTAACCCCTGAGGGCCCGATTCACCTGGACGAGAAGCTCTCTCGCGCAAAGTTCGAGGATCTCACCAGCGATCTGCTCGAACGCACCAAGAAGCCCTTCCAAGACGTTATTAAGGAAGCAGGCATCAAGGTTTCGGATATTTCCGAGGTTGTGCTCGTGGGTGGTTCCACCCGTATGCCCGCCGTGGCTAACCTGGTGAAGGAACTTACCGGCCGCGAACCCAACAAGGGTGTTAACCCCGATGAGGTTGTGGCAATGGGTGCAGCCCTGCAGGCAGGCGTGCTCAAGGGCGACCGTAAGGATGTTCTGCTGATCGACGTGACCCCGCTGTCCCTCGGTATCGAAACTAAGGGTGGCGTGATGACCAAGCTGATCGAGCGCAACACCGCTATTCCGACCAAGCGTTCTGAGACCTTCACGACCGCTGAAGACAACCAGCCTTCCGTGTCGATTCAGGTGTTCCAGGGTGAGCGCGAATTCACCCGCGACAACAAGAACCTGGGTACCTTCGAGCTGACCGGTATCGCCCCCGCACCGCGCGGCGTACCCCAGATTGAGGTCACCTTCGATATTGACGCCAACGGCATTGTGCACGTCTCCGCAAAGGACAAGGGCACCGGTGCTGAGCAGTCCATGACCATTACCGGCGGTACCTCCCTCTCGAAGGAAGACATTGACCGCATGGTCAAGGATGCTGAGGCTCACGCAGAGCAGGATAAGGCACGCCGCGAGGCAGCCGACACCCGCAACGCGGCAGAGTCCGTGGCATACTCCGTCGATAAGCTCTTGAAGGAGAACGGCGAGAAGCTGCCCGAAGACGTCAAGACTGAGGTTCAGGGCGATGTCGATGAGCTCAAGAAGGCCCTTGAAGGCGATGATGACGATGCCGTGAAGTCTGCTCTTGAGAAGCTGCAGGCATCCCAGACCAAGCTGGGCGAGGCTCTGTATGCTTCCGCGCAGGCAGAGGCTAACGCAGACTCCGCTTCTTCCTCCAAGGAAGATGACGAAGATGTGGTAGATGCCGAGGTTATCGACGAGGACGAAGACGAGAAGAAGTAATCATGGCTGAACACGAGAACACTGCGGGCGACCCGCTGGAGGAGGCATTCAACGCCCCCGCCGCCGAGGGGCACCCCCAGGCTGAGGAAACCCCTGTCGCAACCGATCAGGCTGCGGCGGGGGAAACCCCCGAGCCGAGCGAGGAAGCGCCCTCAGAGGATGCGAAACTCGCGGCAGAACGCCTGGACAGTCTGCTTCGCTTGCAGGCGGAGTTCACGAACTTCAAGAACCGTGCCGCCCGCGAGAAGGAACAGCTGCGGTCCTTCGTGACGAGCGATATTGTGAAGCTGCTTCTGCCGGTACTCGACGATATTGACGCCGCACGCAAGCACGGCGACCTGCAGGAAGGTCCCTTCGCTGCAATCGCCGCCAAACTTGAGGATTCTCTCAAGAAGGAAGGCGTGGAACGTTTCGGCGAGGTGGGCGAGCCCTTCGACCCGAATATTCACGAGGCGGTGCTCCAGCAGCCAACTGGCGAGGTAGAACCGGACCACATTGCGATGGTTCTGCGATACGGGTACCGCGTGAATGATCGCGTGGTGCGCACCGCCCAGGTTGCGGTGGCTGTCGCCGAGTAAACGCTCCGTAGAGCACACAACGGGCGGGTTCTTGAGGAATTGAGAACCCGCCCGTTTGCCGTATATTTCCGCGGTTTTCTGCGGGATTTCTCTTCCAAAATTGAGTCTAGTAGACTAAACTTTATATAGGATAAAAAACTAAGGTTGTGCCCACGGTAGGGCGTTACAAGAATCCCGTACGACGGGGAAGGAGAACTTAAATGGCAAGCGAAAACTGGCTGTCAGAAGACTTTTACAAAACGCTCGGCGTGAAAGAAGACGCCTCTGAATCTGATATTAAAAAGGCCTACCGCAAGCTCTCACGCAAATATCACCCGGACCTAAACCCCGGGAACGAGGCAGCGGAGAAGAAATTCAAGGAAGTCTCCGAAGCCTACGATGTGCTCTCGGATAAGAAACAGCGCGAAGAATACGACCAGATTCGTAAATACGGTGCCGCAGGGTTCGCCAATGGCGGTTTCGGAGGCGGCGCATCCGGGTTTGGCGGTGCCGGTGGTTTCGGTGGATTTAACGGCCAAAACGTGCACTTTACGACCAGTGGTGGTGCCGAAGGTATCAACATTGAGGACCTGCTCGGCGGACTCTTCGGTGGCGGCGCTGGCGGCGCGGGCGGTTCACGCCGTACCGCCGGGTTCACGAGTGCCGACTTTGGGGATGCCACCGGGTTCGGAGGCGCTCAAGGCTTCGGCGGTGGGCGCCAGCATACTCCGCAGGACAACAACCTTTCCACTAGCACGCGCATTACCCTGCCGCAGTCGTACACGGGCACCAAGGCGACCGTGTTCCTGCCGGACGGTACGAGTACTGAGGCGCGCATCCCGGCGGGTGTGAAGGACGGGCAGAAAGTGCGTGTGCGTGGTAAGGGACGCCCCGGCACCGGCGGCGATCTGATCGTGACCGTGCGTGTCTCGGATGACCCGCACTACAGCCGCGAAGGAAACAACCTGGTGCTGCGTGCCCCCGTGACCCTAGAGGAAGCCGTCAACGGCGGTGTGCTGGAAGTACCCGTACCCGGCGGTAAAACCGTCAAACTGCGGCTGACTCCCGGCAGCGTGGGTCGTAAACTGCGTGCGAAAGGACGCGGGTTCAAAACTAAGTCAGGCACCGGCGACCTGCTGGTGATCCCTGAGGTGCACCTGCCGCAGAACCTGAGCGATGAGGCGAAGGAAGCCTTCGAGAAATTCATTGCCCTGGCACCGCAGGAGAACCCCCGTGAGGACCTTTTGAAGAAAGTTAGGTAGCTTATGAGCACTCAAACTAAGCCATCGTCTGCCTACAGCGCCGACAGGCCGGTTTTTGTGATTTCGGTGGCGGCGGAGCTGGCGGGCATGCACCCACAGACGCTCCGCCAATACGACCGCCTGGGGCTGGTGCAGCCTTCGCGTGCGCCGGGAAAAGCCAGGCGCTATTCGCAGCGCGATGTGGATTTACTTCAGCGTATTCAGCAGCTCTCGCAGGAAGGCGTTTCGCTTGAGGGAATCCGCCGGATTATTGAACTTGAAGAGATGGTGGAGGAACACCAGGAGCACATCGCCCGCCTACAGGCCCAGCTTGAGGAGGCGCACGCCAAGTTAGGGCTGGCGGAACGAGTGTTCGCAGCCAGCACCCGCGGGGATGTGGTGAATATCCAGCGGGGTCAGCGCCCGGCGCCACGTAAACGCTCCTCAGCGGTGGTGCTATACCGGCAGAAATAGTTTTACCGTGGGTGGTTCTCAACCAACGACAACGTAACGTGACATGCTAGCTTAGCCATGTGCCTACTTCACCCTTTACGAGTGTTAGACGGGCGGCGCGCCTGACCTGACCACGGCGTAAGCCTTTTCGGGGCAACGATATCCTTTGCCTATATGCGAGTTGTCGGAGGTAACGCAGTGAAGCGAATACGCCTCCGACTGTTTGAGCAAGGGCAAAGTGGTATCGTTGCCCTTTCCCTAGCAGATAATTTATTTACGCCTGTACGTCAGGTCGTGGGCGCGGCGACCCGCCTCACGAGCCTTCCTCTCAAAGCTAGTCAGGATGCGCCCTTCCCAGCGCGGCGCCCACCCGCCGACGGGGTCGTCTTCGGTAGCGCCTTCACCGGCATGCAGATTCTCGAAATCGGGGTGCGCCTCCATAACATCGCGCATCACGTAGGCGTATTCTTCCCAGTCGGTGGCTAGGCGCCAGATTCCGCCGGGTTTGAGCACGCGCGCAACCTTGTCAGCAAAAGCGGGGGAGACCAGGCGGCGTTTGTGGTGGCGTGACTTGTGCCAAGGGTCGGGGAAGAAAACCCAGAGCTCATCAACCGAATTTTCTTCCAGCATGTTATCGAGCAGTTCGGGGGCGTTAGCCTGAGCGACGCGCACATTCTCAACCCCGGCCTGCCCCATCTTGAGCAGCAGATCCGCAATGCCGGGGGTATAGACCTCAACGGCAAGGAAGTTTGCTTCGGGCATTTCGGAGGCGCGGTGCACGATTGCTTCGCCCAGCCCGGAACCGATCTCGACCACCTGGTAGGCTTCACGCCCGTAGATTGTGACCGGGTCGAAGGTGGCTTCGGGGGCTACAGAGGTATCTGCCCGCAGCCGGGGTATGTCGAGCACATGGGTTTGGGAGTAGGTGTCCCACGCTTTTTGGCGGCGCGAGGTCAGGCGGTCGCCACGGCGCACGAAGGAGTAGGGCTGGCGGAAGAACTCGGGCGGTACCGTTTTCTTCTCGGGCGTCTGGGGCGCATCGGCGTTAGCTGATGCGGCGGTCTGTGCATTCTGCTCTTGAGATGACATACCTATCAGGATAACGTAGCGGCGCGCGGAGGGAGGCACTGTTAAAAATTTCGGGAGCAGTTTTTCATTTTAATGAAGAAACTGCCCCCGCTTTTGCTGTACGACCGCGAAGTCGCCGTGCAGGCTACTTCTTCTTGCCGGAGAACAGCAACGCCAGACCCGCGCCGAGAATCACGATGTTGTTGGCGAGCTGCTGCCCATCCTGGGTGGGGCGGAATGCGCTATCGTGCATGTCGGGGTTGCGGAAGTACATGGTCATGAGGTTGGCGCCAAAGGCCGTCAGACCCGCGCCCGCCAGACGGCTGGGGATGAAAGGAGTCAGCAGGGTGGCGCCGAGCGCGGTTTCCGAGTAGGAAATAAGTTTGCCGAAGGTTTTGGGATCGAGCTTGGCGACGGCGGGCACACCTGATGCCGCCATCTGCTGCAGATATGCGTAGGTACCTTCGTCGGCGCCGAGTTTCTTGATGCCTGCATCGAGTATAAGCGCGCCGGTAGTGAGACGCAGTGCAACATTTGATAGTTTACCCATGAGTGAGTGTCCTCCTGATGTTTTGTGATGAGATGAGTGATGCGGTGTTTCCGCACCGGGCATTGCAATTGTAGCGGCAAACCTCAGGAAAGTTTATTTAATCGTAAAGTTTTAACATAATTTTTGCGGTAAGCATTATTTTCAGCGTTTTAGCGGGGGAGAGCGCTGGCTGAGAGAAGCATCGTCGGCGTGTCGCCACCCCCAGATAGCATAGGCATAGCCAAGGTTCATGCGAGGTATGCATCTTTTGCGGGTAGAATTCTGTGTAGTCATGGCGTAACGATGCGATTTTCCGTGAGCTGCGCTTACGCGAAAAAGTCCGAACGTATCGCTATGCCCCGAGGGTTAGGGATTCCTGCTGAGGTTGTAGCCCGCAGGGCAGAGCACACACAGAAAAGAGGAATAGTGACACAGCGGCCTTCCAAGCATACAGTTACCGAGAATGAGAGTTCCACGGGTGAAGAGAGCCTGCAGCGTGGATTAAGTTACAGGCATATCCAGCTCATCGCTATCGGCGGTGCAATTGGTACGGGGTTATTTCTAGGATCGGCGAAGACTATTTCGCTGACGGGCCCTTCCATCGTATTTGTCTATGCGATTATTGGCATCATTATCTATTTTGTGCTGCGTGCGATGGGCGAGATTCTGCTGTCGAACCCTAAGTACAAGTCATTTACCGATTTCGTATCTGATATTTTGGGTACTCGCGCGGGCTTTTTCGTCGGCTGGTCGTACTGGTTCTTCTGGGTGACCACGGGTATTGCGGATGTGCTGGCGATTACGGATTACACGCATTACTGGTTCCCCGAGCTGCCCTCATTTATTCCTGCACTTATTGTGATCGGGGCGCTGTTGGCACTGAACCTGCCGTCGGTGAAAAACTTCGGTGAGATCGAGTTCTGGTTCGCCATGGTTAAGATCGTGTCGATTCTGGCGCTTATTGCCGTGGGTGCCGTGATGGTCGTGTTCGGGTTTACGAGCCCGGATGGAACGGTCGCCTCCATCACGCACCTGTGGGATCGTCCGGGGCCATCGGGCAACGGCGTGTTTATTCACGGTCTGACGGGTTTCTTAGGTTCGTTCCAGATTGCGCTGTTCGCGTTCGTGGGCGCTGAACTGGTGGGCACCGCCGTGGCAGAGACGAAGAGCCCCGAACGTACCCTGCCGCGCGCGATTAACGCTGTGCCGTTCCGCATGGTGCTGTTCTATGTGCTGCCGCTGTCGGCGATTCTTGCGGTGACCCCCTGGGATAAACTCGACCTTAATATGAGCCCTTTCGTGGGGATGTTCTCACTGGCAGGCGTGTCAATTGCCGCCTCGCTCATTAACTTTGTGGTGCTGACCTCGGCAACGTCTTCGGCGAACTCAGGTATTTTTTCGACTTCACGTATGGTGTATGGACTGGCAGAGGAGGGGAATGCGCCTTCCTTCCTGAAGAAGCTCTCAAAAAATGGCGTGCCCACGAACGCCCTGTACCTGACGACGGTTCTTCTGCTCTTTAGCCTGGTGATGCTGGCGTTTGGGCGTGAGCTTCTGGAAGCGTTTACTGTCGTGACTTCGGTGGCCTCAATTATGGGTATTTTCACGTGGTCGATGATTCTGGTGTCGTACCTGGTATACCGCAAGAAGTTCCCTAAACGGCATGAAGCCTCGCAGTATAAGATGCCGTTCGGTCGCACGATGAGCTGGGTTGGTTTAGTGTTCTTCGCTTTGATGATCTACGCCCTGAGTTTGCAGCCAGAAACCGGGTTGGCTCTGGCGCTCAGCCCTATCTGGTTTATCGGCATCGAGCTTGGGTACGAGATTATGGTGCGCCGTCATGCGCGTAAGCGCCTTCTTGCGGAGTCGGCGCGGGCGGAATCTGAGTAGCGAGTCTTATTTATTCCTTATTAGCGGGCGGGATGCGGCACGTATAGAAAACGTGTGGCATCCCGCCCGCTGTATCTTATGGGGCGATGGCATACGGCATGTACCAGAACAGACCCCAGTATGTATAGATATTCTTAAATTTGTATAGAAATC
>NZ_KV795730.1:339453-340070 GCF_001809115.1 Rothia sp. HMSC071F11 | reverse complement strand
AACGGCATGAAGCCTCGCAGTATAAGATGCCGTTTGGTCGCACGATGAGCTGGGTTGGTTTGGTGTTCTTCGCTCTGATGATCTACGCCCTGAGCTTGCAGCCAGAAACCGGGTTGGCTCTGGCGCTTAGCCCTATCTGGTTTATCGGGGTTGAGCTTGGGTACGAGATTATGGTGCGCCGTCATGCGCGTAAGCGCCTTCTTGCGGAGTCGGTGCGGGCGGAATCTAAGTAGCGAGTTCTATTCTTCCTTATCAGCGGGCGGGATGCGGTGCGTAGAAAAAACGTGCGGCATCCCGCCCGCTGTGTCTTATGGGGCGATGACATACGGCATGTACCAGAACAGACCCCAATATGTATAGATATTCTTAAATTTGTATAGAAATCATATATGATGAGAATTTTTCTTTTGAGGATGTGGCGAGCTAGGCAATAAAGGGACGTACCTCATGTGCGCTGTGTTTTCCGAAAGTAAGGCTCATTGTCAAGGGTTTTTCGTAGATTTCTTCCGAATTTTTTTAAATCGTGGCATAAAGAATTTATTATTCGTGATGCATGCTATAGATGCGCGACACACATCTTGGGGATAATTACACAATACCGTCCCTGTTATGTAGAA
>NZ_KV795730.1:338618-339353 GCF_001809115.1 Rothia sp. HMSC071F11 | reverse complement strand
AGAAATCATATATGATGAGAATTTTTCTTTTGAGAATGTGGCGAGCTAGGCAATAAAGGGATGTACCTCACGTGCGCTGTGTTTTCCGAAAGTAAGGCTTATTGTCAAGGGTTTTTCACAGATTCCTTCCGAAATTTTTTGAATTTCGATATAAAGATTTTATTGTTCGTGACGCATGCTATAGATACGCGACACACTTCCTGGAGATAATTACACAATACCGTCCCTGTTATGTAGAATATATATTCAAAAGTTGTGATAGCTCACCGTATCTTACGGGCTGAGTGCTGCACTTGCCGCCCCGAAAGCCGGGGCTGTCCCGCTCGGCTGCGGGACCCAACCACGAAAGAGGAACTGTCATGCAGCAACCTCACGATAATGCCGCATCGGCGGCAGACACGACAGATAATGCTGAAGAACTGCACCGCGGGCTGAGCAACCGACACATCCAGCTCATTGCTATCGGCGGTGCTATTGGTACCGGGCTCTTCATGGGGTCCGGTAAAGCAATTTCTAAAGCTGGTCCATCTATCCTCTTGGTCTACATGGTTATCGGCGCCGCTATCTTCTTGGTGCTGCGTGCGATGGGTGAGATCCTTCTATCAAACCTGAAATATAAGTCATTCTCAGACTTTGCTACCGACCTGATCGGGCGCCCCGCAGGGTTTTTCCTTGGATGGTCGTACTGGTTCATGTGGGTGGTCACCGCGGTCGCAGATATTATCGCAATCGTGG
>NZ_KV795730.1:337893-338518 GCF_001809115.1 Rothia sp. HMSC071F11 | reverse complement strand
CAAACCTGAAATATAAGTCATTCTCAGACTTTGCCACCGACCTGATCGGGCGCCCCGCGGGGTTTTTCCTCGGATGGTCGTACTGGTTTATGTGGGTAGTCACCGCGGTCGCAGATATTATCGCAATCGTGGGCTATACCGAGCTGTGGTGGCCCGATTTACCGAAAGCGGTTCCAGCACTCGCCGTGATTATTGCGCTGCTGGCGCTGAATCTGCCCTCGGTGAAGAATTTCGGTGAGATCGAGTTCTGGTTCGCCATGATTAAGATTGTTGCCATCTGCGCCCTCATTATCGTGGGTGCCATTATGGTTGCTACGAGCTTCACGACACCCAGCGGTGCTCATGCTCAGGTAGCCAACCTGTGGAACGATGGCGGATTCTTCCCCAACGGTGCCACCGGATTCTTAGGCGCCTTCCAGATCGCGGTCTTCGCCTTTATGGGCTCCGAGCTGGTAGGTACTACCGCCGCCGAAACCCAGAACCCCATGGTGACTCTGCCGAAGGCTATTAACTCAGTGCCGGTTCGTATTCTCATTTTCTATGTGGGTGCCCTGATCGTTATTCTGATGGTAAACCCCTGGCGTGAAATTAATCCGGCCAAGAGCCCCTTCGTGACCATGTTTAC
>NZ_KV795730.1:337160-337793 GCF_001809115.1 Rothia sp. HMSC071F11 | reverse complement strand
TGGTAGGTACTACCGCCGCCGAAACCCAGAACCCTACGGTGACCCTGCCGAAGGCTATCAACTCCGTGCCGGTTCGTATTCTCATCTTCTACGTGGGCGCCCTGATCGTCATTCTGATGGTAAACCCCTGGCGCGAAATTGATCCGGCCAAGAGCCCCTTCGTGACCATGTTTACCCTCGCCGGTATTGCTATTGCGGCGCATATCGTGAACATTGTGGTGCTGACCTCGGCAACATCATCGGCGAACTCGGGTATCTTCTCGACTTCGCGCATGGTGTACGGTCTTTCGCAGGAAGGTTACGCCCCGAAGTTCCTCGGTAACCTTTCCGGGAGCGGTGTGCCCCGCAACGCACTGTTCCTCACCTCGATTCTGCTACTCTCCAGTATCGCCCTGCTCTACGCTGGCGACTCGATTATTGAGGCGTTCACGCTGGTCACCACGATGGCGGCAGTACTTGTGATCTTCGTATGGTCGATGATCCTCGTCAGCTACCTGTGTTACCGCGCGAAGCGCCCCAACCTGCACCGGGAAACCACCTATCCCATGCCCGGCGGCGTGGTGGCATGCTGGATCGTGCTTGCGTTCTTTGCTTTCATCATCGGGATTCTTGCTACCGATAAAGACACTCTCA
>NZ_KV795730.1:335826-337060 GCF_001809115.1 Rothia sp. HMSC071F11 | reverse complement strand
CGGGAAACCACCTATCCCATGCCCGGCGGCGTGGCAGCATGCTGGATCGTGTTGGCGTTCTTCGCTTTCATTATCGGGATTCTTGCTACCGATAAAGACACTCTCACCGGTCTGATGCTCATGCCCATCTGGTTCATCCTGCTGACTATCGGGTGGTTTGTGAAGAACAGCATCAACCCCGAAATCCCGGAGACCAGCATTACGCAGTCGCATCCGGTGGTGGATATGAAGGCACCGAAGAATAATAAGTAAAGACACTTCGGCGGTTATCTGTTCCACATTACTTCCGGTATAAAAAGGCTCTTGATGTGAATAGGGCGGCGTTTCTAACGCTTTATTCACATCAAGAGCCTTTTAGCGTGATAGGGATACACCCATGACTAACCGGCCTCGGTACCCGAGGTATCCTCGGCATCCAACACCAGGTCATCTGTGCGGTAGTAGTCCCAACGGGAACAGCCCATACCCCAGCGCATCGCCTGCACCACATCCTGCGCGGCCTCATGAGGGTCAAAAACATTCCGGTTCCACATAGGCTGCATGGGGGTCGGCGCCGCCCACCCGTGCGAACGCAGGTAGTCGGTACTGAACTTGGGCAGAACCTCAGCCTCCATTGCAATTTCGCACAGGAACCCGGCGGGGGAACGGTAGATGCACACAAGCGGCATCGCGTTAGCATTCGCGGCACCCGTGAGCACATAGTAGGTGCGCAGATGCCTGCTCCAGGGCAGACTCGCCAAACGCTGACCGAGTGAGTTCGCTACCTCGTCCCAACGGTCGCGGGCAGAAACCGTTTGCTCAGACTTCACAACCCCAATACCCTGCACCGCAAGCTGCTCGGGCGAAATACTGGGCGGATGCGGTGGCACCCGCACCGGCGCGACCTCACTCTTCGTCATCTGCAGGGCATCGGTCACCATTGTGCGGCCCACTTGCAAGGCGGTATGCCACGACCCGTACTTCGCGCGCACCGCCGCCAGAAACGGCACCCGACCCAGATTACTGCGCATGGTAGACCAGGTTCCGTAGGCAAGCACCGTCGGCTGCCGATCATACCGAATACAGTAACTCATGAAACTGCCCAGTTGGTTGCGGAACTCCATATCTGTGAGTGAAGTGCCGCTCAGTTGCCAGTTGTACTCCGCATAATCGGGCGGGCACACACCGGTGCGCAGCATGGCGGTTGACCACCCGCCATCACCCAGCTGATCACGAATGCTCTCGCAGGAGGGCG
>NZ_KV795730.1:335136-335726 GCF_001809115.1 Rothia sp. HMSC071F11 | reverse complement strand
CCCAGCTGATCACGAATGCTCTCGCAGGAGGGCGGCCATACAAACGAACCGTGTGCCACGTCTTGGGACTCAACCGGAAGATGCTGGCACACATCGCGGTAGGTAAGCTCGTCAAGCTGCGTATATGGATGCAGCGCCAGGTACTTGAGTCCAGCACCCACCTTCCCTAGAATCAGGGCGATATTCTGCGGTGAAACCCGTGCGCTCTCCAATAGGCGCAGCATATCCGCCATGACCGTTGCATCCAGAGTTGTTGCGGCGTAGGAACCATCCGGCGCCAGACCGTAAGCCTCTGCCACCGCATACCAGACGGCGGTCGCCAGCAAAACATGGGTGGGAGTCTGCTCGCCGTGCGAACCAAACTCCCACATGCCAGAATCTAAAGCAAAATCAAGATGTTCCCGGTTAACCTGCGGAAAAAGAACACGAATACGCCGGTGCGTTTCGCTCGGAGTCCAGCCCTGCGCAGCCAAGGCGGTAATCAGCGTGCCAAACTGCTGATGAAATTCGGCGTACCCCGGCGGCAAAGACGAACGTGAAGGCACCTGTGCGCGATCGTCAGCACGACCATACATGCGAAACCTTCTTTC
>NZ_KV795730.1:334632-335036 GCF_001809115.1 Rothia sp. HMSC071F11 | reverse complement strand
CAGCCAGTCCACCGTGAACCGGCTACCGTCATGTCATCTTCTATGCCCCGGCGCATAACGTCTGCACAATCGCCGGAATATCTGAAAAGTAGCGATGTGATGTTATTACCTATTCTAGATGCGGGACCATAGCTGTAAAATTTATTACGCTCCGATGCGCAATATACCCTGCGCCCCACGCCCCGCAAGACTGGCACAGCACCCCCGAGAATGCGAAACTGAGAGAATGAGCGAAAAACACGAGCGCACCGAAGCTACGAACACCCGCATCCTGACGATGCTCTCTAACGAACTAGACCTCAAACCCACGCGTGTTCGTGCCGCCGTAAACCTGCTCGACTCCGGATCTTCGGTTCCGTTTATCGCTCGATACCGCAAAGAAGCTACGGGCGCGCTCACCGACA
>NZ_KV795730.1:334267-334532 GCF_001809115.1 Rothia sp. HMSC071F11 | reverse complement strand
TACCGCAAAGAAGCTACGGGCGCGCTCACCGACACCCACCTGCGTGCTATTAGCACCCGGCTCGATGCCCTGCGTGCGCTCGAAACTCGCCGCGAGAATATTCTCAGCTCGCTCGCCCAACGCCGCGAAGACGGGCTAATTGACCCGCTCACCTACGAACAACTCATCACAGGGGTGGGAGCGGCATCCAGCAAACAAGACCTCGAAGCGCTCTACGCACCCTACCGAAGCGAGCGCATCACCAAGGCGCAGCGTGCCCGGGCGG
>NZ_KV795730.1:333767-334167 GCF_001809115.1 Rothia sp. HMSC071F11 | reverse complement strand
GAGCGCATCACCAAGGCGCAGCGTGCCCGGGCGGCAGGTCTGGAGGCGCTTGTTGAAGACCTGCTCGAAGTTCCCCTTGCCGGGGTCTACGATATTGCCGCAGCCTATGTGGACAAACCGGATGAAACCGACGATAAACATGCAGCAGATGCCGGAAAAACCGAAGACACCGGAATTACAACGGTGGAAGAAGCCCTCGACGGCGCCCGCGCTATCCTGATCGACCGGGCACTCACCGACCCAACGCTCGCCGAACGCCTTCACGAAAGAATGGTTGCCACCGGAACGATCTCTAGTCGAGTTATCGCCGGGCGAGAAGCCGAAGGGGCAAAATTCGCCGACTATTTCGACTTCTCCGATAGCATTAGGCGTATTCGCCCGCACCGGGTTCTCGCCCTGC
>NZ_KV795730.1:332751-333667 GCF_001809115.1 Rothia sp. HMSC071F11 | reverse complement strand
CCGGAACGATCTCTAGTCGAGTTATCGCCGGGCGGGAAGCCGAAGGGGTAAAATTCGCCGACTATTTCGACTTCTCCGATAGTATCAGGCGTATTCGCCCGCACCGGGTTCTCGCCCTGCTTCGCGCCAAAGAAGCCGGAATCGTGCGGCTCAGTATTGACGGTGCCACACCAGCCCCGCCCCTGAGCAAACTCCGCGGAGAAGCGCGTGCTGCTGCGCTTGCCATCGCCGAAAATTACGAGAACGTTCGTTCGGGATACGAGCGTGAAGTTGCCGCCGCGCTGCGCATACCTGTGCAGGTTCTCAACACCGTCGACAGTGAAGACCGTGTGCTCGGCTGGCTTGCCGCAACCGTGCGCACCGCATGGCGTAAACGGCTACACCCCCGCCTGGCAGACCGCATACGCAACGCCCTCTTCGAGATGGCAGAACGCGAAGCCATCACCGTTTTCGCCTCGAACCTGCGCGACCTTCTGCTTGCCGCACCCGCCGGGCAAAAAGTCACCCTCGGGCTTGACCCGGGGCTGCGTAACGGCGTGAAATGCGCGGTTATTGACGGCACCGGGCACGTGCTGAAAACCTTCACGGTGTACCCGCACGCGCCTCGATACGACCGTGCCGGTGCGCTCGCTGCCCTTGAGGATGCGGTTCTCACCCATGGCGTGGAACTTATCGCCATTGGCAATGGCACCGCCTCACGTGAGACCGATAAACTCGCCGCCGAACTGCTAGCGAAGCTGCGTTCTCAAGGGTATAAGGCGGCACAGAAGGTTACCGTCTCAGAGGCGGGGGCATCCGTATATTCAGCCTCCGAACTCGCCAGCGAAGAGCTGCCCGATCTTGACGTAACGGTACGCGGGGCGGTCTCGATCGCTCGGCGGCTGCAAGACCCGCTCGCCGAACTCGTCAAAATTGA
>NZ_KV795730.1:332400-332651 GCF_001809115.1 Rothia sp. HMSC071F11 | reverse complement strand
CGCTCGCCGAACTCGTCAAAATTGATCCCCAGTCTTTAGGCGTGGGACAGTACCAACATGACGTCAGTGTGACCGCTTTAAGACGTGCCCTCGATAATACGGTTGAGGACTGCGTAAACGCGGTGGGGGTTCACCTGAACAGCGCATCCGCCGCACTGCTTGCGCGTGTTGCCGGTTTTAACCGCACGATTGCCGAAAATATCGTGGCGTACCGGGACGAACATGGGGCTTTCACCACCCGGGAAGAGCTT
>NZ_KV795730.1:331745-332300 GCF_001809115.1 Rothia sp. HMSC071F11 | reverse complement strand
CGCTCGCCGAACTCGTCAAAATTGATCCCCAGTCATTGGGGGTGGGGCAGTACCAACATGACGTCAGCGTAACCGCTTTAAGACGCGCCCTCGATAACACGGTTGAGGACTGCGTAAACGCGGTGGGAGTTCACCTGAACAGCGCATCCGCCGCACTGCTTGCGCGTGTTGCCGGTTTTAACCGCACAATTGCCGAAAATATCGTGGCATACCGTAGCGAACATGGGGCTTTCACCACCCGGGAAGAGCTTCTGAACGTGCCTCGGTTAGGGGCTAAGGCCTATGAACAGGCGGCGGGATTCGTGCGGATTCTGCACGGTACCGAACCGCTGGATGCCTCTGCCGTGCACCCCGAATCGTACCCTGTGGCGCGGCGTATTATCGCCGATGCGCAGCGGAATCATGGGGCGCTCTGGCAATCCGGGCGGCTTATCGGCAGTGACGGGGAAGATCCGCTCACCGCGCTTGACCCCGCCGACTATGTGAACGAGAGTATCGGTGAATACACCGTGCGCGATATTTTTGAGGAATTGCGCCGCCCCGGGCGTGACCCGC
>NZ_KV795730.1:186395-331645 GCF_001809115.1 Rothia sp. HMSC071F11 | reverse complement strand
CGCTGGATGCCTCTGCCGTGCACCCCGAATCGTATCCCGTGGCGCGGCGCATTATTGCCGATGCGCAGCGGAATCACGGGGCACTCTGGCAATCCGGGCGGCTTATCGGCAGTGACGGGGAAGACTCGCTCACCGCACTCGACCCCGCCGACTATGTGAACGAGAGCATCGGTGAATACACCGTGCGCGATATATTTGAGGAATTGCGCCGCCCCGGGCGTGACCCGCGCCCCGAATTTCGTACCGCACACTTCTCTGAGGATATCTCTCGCTTTGAGGACGTAACCGTGGGGATGGTGCTTGAGGGCACCGTCTCGAATGTGGCGGCCTTCGGTGCCTTCGTCGACATCGGGGTGCACCAAGACGGGCTGATTCATATCTCGCAGATGAGCCGCGAGTATGTTGCGAACCCGCACGACATTGTGCGAAGCGGCGATATCGTGACCGTGAGAGTTGTTGAGGTAGATGCGTCTCGCCGCCGTATTTCGCTCTCGCTGCTGGTAGATGAGGGCGACTCGGAGCGCTCGGAGACGACACATAAGAAAACGAATAAACGTTCTTGATAGGGTTGAACCCCTAATGCGCGTCGCAGGAACGAGCATCCGGTAGCGCGTATTCTGGATGCGGCACCTGACAACACCTTAGCGCATGTCCGTCCTTCGGTCGTGGGGCGACCTCAAGTCCTCTTTTAATGCGCTTTCGGTGCGTCTGGAACCGCATTCATCTTCTTAGAGTCTCGTGTACTTACCCGGCGCAAGTTGTTGCGGATATGTTCGTTCGCTCCTCGCTGCGCTATCCGCAACAACTCACGGCAGAGCTTCGCGGTACGTTGCGCCTAGAATTTAGGATTCTCAGGGTCCGGACCTATGCGACCATCTTTCCGCGTAAGCCCATCAATCGCCGCAATATCTGCTGTATCCAGGGTGACATTAGCGGCTGCAAAGTTCTCGGCAATGCGCGCAGGAGTAACCGACTTCGGAATCGCCACGATCCCCTTCGCCAGATGCCAGGCGAGCACAACCTGCGCCGGAGAGATACCGTGCTTACCCGCAATCTCAACGATCACCGGGTCTTTCAGAATCTCGCCACCCTGACCGAGCGGCGACCAAGCCTCGGTCACAATACCAAACTCACTGTGCACCGCGCGCATATCTTCCTGCGAGAAATACGGGTGCAGCTCAATCTGGTGAATCGCCGGGGTCACGCTGGTATCGGCGATAATTTCGCGCAGCTGAGCCTGCGGAAAGTTAGAGACACCAATCGAACGCACCTTACCCTGCTTTTTCAACTCAATGAGCGCCCGCCACGACTCCAGATAGGTGCCCTGCTGCGGCATAGCCCAGTGAATCAGATACAAATCCACGTAATCGGTGCCGAGCCGCTCTAACGACGCATCAAGCGCGGCAATAGCCTTCTCAAAACCCTGATCCGAGTTCCACAGCTTGGTGGTGAGAAAAATATCCTCGCGCGGCACGGAGCTGGCGGCAATACCGCGACCCACCCCAACCTCGTTCCCATAGATGGATGCGGTATCGATGTGGCGGTACCCTGCTTCGAGAGCCGTACCGACAGCATCGGCGGCACCATTATCCTCAATCTGCCACACGCCATACCCGAGCTGAGGGATGCTGTTGCCGTCGTTGAACGTGATGTTTTTGACCATTACTTCTCCTGAGATTTGATGGGGACTGACGTTTTCAACGGTACCCCTGGATGCGCTCGCACGCTAGGGTGACGGGCGCATCCAGCCCAGCGCGAAACCGAAGAAACTCTCTGAAAGATCTTTTAGAGAGGTAAGTCTGAAAGTAGTTGACATAAGCTGTTGAAAAGCTTACTGTTAAGGTACTTAACAATAATATTTTATTCGTAGGAGTTCCTATGGAGACCCGGCACTTTCTGGAAGTTAATGCTAAATTTCAACAGCTTATTTCAGAATATATAGCTTTAGAGAAAAAGCAACACTTTATTAAAGAATACCCAACTCTTACATTTTCGGAAGTACATACAGTGGTTCTTATTGGAAAATATGAATCTATAAACCTGACGCGACTTTCAGAAATTCAGGAAGTTTCCCGGAGTGCTGTTACTCAGATGGTTTCTCGTCTGGTCCAGAAAGATTTGGTTATCAAGACGAAGACTTCTCAGGGGCGTATTGAGTATATTTTGTCGCTAACTAACGGAGGCAGGTATGTCTGTCAGCAACATCAGAAACAACATGATTATCTTATTCAAAGCATGATGAATGTTCTCAAAAAATATCCAAGTAGTTTCATAAATGATGTGCAAGACTTTATGGAAGATGTTATGAAGGTGTGGTTGAATCTTCCGTGGGATTCTGTGAAATAAAGAACGTTTTTTGAGGTGTGAAAATGAATCAAAATAATATAATTTCTATTATTAGTCAAAGTAACCTAGCGGATACCCCTTTCTTCATATCGCTTAGCAACCTCCCTCCAGAAAGTTATGTGGATATCCGCATGGCTATATACAACTATTATTGTATCAATGCTCCGATGTATTTGAATATAGAGGTGCCATGGCGTTCTCAAGCAACGTTTAAAACGCGTGGGGATGGGTCTCTTCGGCTTGACCGTGATCCTGCTTTAGCAGGTTCATATACAGGTGTTTTGCCAATGGGGCTCTTTGCGGCGTGCAAACCTCTGAAAAGTTACACGCAGAAATTATCTCAAAAAATCTCTGATATTTCTCTATACCCAAGCTATGACATTCTTGTGGAGGTTATTGAGCGAGGGATTGTTGTCGCGCAAAAAACCGTAACACGGTATTATCAACTTCCCAGTATAGAGTCTAAAGACGTTGATTTTTCTCATGCGAAAGGGCGATTTTTCTACAATCCATTAGGCGGTAGAAAGCCATCTATTATTGTCCTGAGCGGAAGCGATGGACGCATAGAGAAAGCACAAAATATTGCTCAAGTATTATCTGGCCATGGATACAGTACTCTGGCGCTAGGATACTTCGGCTTGCAAGGTATATCATCACATCTTTGTAAAATACCTGTAGAAATTATTAAGGATTCTATTTCATTTCTCCAGAATAACCCTTACGTAGACTCTAATAGAATAGGTTTGTATGGACGTTCTAAAGGGGCTGAATTGGCACTATTAGCAAGTAGTATATTTCCTGAAATCTCTTGCACCGTGCTTAACTCTCCATTCGATGCTGTTTTGGAAGGAATTAGAGGAAAAATCAATTCAAGAGCTTCTTCGTGGACTTATAAAGGTCATGAAGTTCCGTATACAAAATTTAATCTGATGAATTATATATTTGATAAAATATTCAAAGTGCAGCGACTATCTATAAAACCCAGCAGTGTTATTCCTGTTGAAAAGATTAAAGGGGATTTGTTGATGTTGGGATCAACTCGAGATGAGGTGTGGAATACTAAACGTGCAATCAAGAGTATAAATGAGCGAATTCAGGCTTGGGGCGGCGGCACAGGTATGTGTGAATTATTTATGGTAGATACTTGCGGACATATGATGACGATCGCTTATCAACCTAACCACCGGTACGGTTAGCAACGGTGGGAAGGAACTATGAATGATACATGTGAAACTTGGCAGAAAACATGTGAATTTTTTGAACACAGCCTTAAAGAAGCTGCACGCTAGGGTGACGGGCGCATCCAGCCCAGCGCGAAACCGGTAAGCCCCTTCCATGTGCGGAAAAAGAGCCCGTAATTTATATAAAGCGTGAAAAATCCCGATTTATTCGCTATCAAGAGCCTTTTTAGATTCAGAAAGTACAAAAAGTATGAGCTGTAGAGATAAACAGGATTTGATTCCTGTCGAGCAGCAAGTCGCATGACTATAGTCATACATTCTTACTGACGTTACGGCACTGCCTGTGAAGAGTTTTCTTCGAGAGACTGGAATAGCCGGGATAGAAAAGGCTTCTATCCAATCGGTGTTCTAAGGAGAATATGATGACTGCACTAGTCACCACTAAAGTCAACGCTCTTGCAGCCGCACGTACTTTCGGGACGGCAGCGGGTAGCCCCGCTCACCGCCGTGCACTTGTGGCAAATCCCAGCGAGGTTTTGGCTGAAGCAGGCGTTGTTCCCTCAGGAACTCAGGTCCGCCTGGTAGAAGATGAAACCCTAACTCTGGGGCACCACAAGGTTGTTGATGACGGGGAAGAACTCGTCATCGCAATCGCTCCCGCAGTCGAAGAAGATCTTGATACCACCGATTCACCTGAAGATATTGACATTTGCTGGTGCTGCTGCTGCCCTTGCTAAATTCTGAAGGGCTATAAACAACGACGGGAACCAGGCTATTAAAGCTTGAGTACTAGCCTGGTTCCCGCTCTGGATACACAGTGAAGGAAAATCATGAAAAAGCGTTCAACAGGTCGTTGGGTTTTTCGTGGAGCGTTACTCGTCGGATTTTTGCTTATTAACGCTTCAGCCAATCATTGGTGGCCGTTCCTATGACTTTTACATATGACAACGGATTAGTTCAGATGCCTGAACCCCCGCATCTTTTTACATCCGCTTGGTACGAATCTCCTATTTCGAGTGCTCTAGCCTGGCAGAGCCACGCTCCTGAGGGTATTGGGGCATCAGATATTTCTGGCGTTTTGTTGGCCACTCGGTTTGAGAGTGTTAAAACGGTTTTGCATGATGACCAAAGGTTCTCTGCTGTAGGACAAAAATATTTGAGTCAAATGCAGTCCCAGGCACACTACGCGAAACCTGAACCTGCAGATTTTCAGATCCCTCAAACTCAGCAAAGGTTCTTAGCGCATATGGATGGATCCCCTCTTCGCCAGATGCGCAAAAGGCTACGCACGCCTTTTACCGCTGCGAATTCTAAGAAAGCGGTAGAACGTTGTCGAGATGCTATCGAGCAGTCCGTCACGATGCTCGCGCAGTCAAAAAAGCTAGATCTTGCAGGGTGGTGTGATGATCTCGCGGTATCCCTGATTAGTGTTCTTATCGGGTATGAAGGAGATATTATCGAGCTTTCTCGATGGTGCCGAAAACGGGGCGCAGTCCCGAGCAAACGAGAAGGGAAACTCTCTGCTCCAGACGCGCATCAGCTCTTCGCCGAAGACGTTATGGGTGCAGGAGGGTTCTACCAACAGTATCGTCATGACGGTATGCCCCACGATGCAGCAGTCGAAATTGTCAGTATGCTCGCCTCAATCACCCATGAGAGCCTGCAATGGGCTATGACTAACGTTTTGACCGTACTGACACAGCGTAACCTTTGGGAAACAGTAAATTACGAGAACTCTATCGCTATGGTTGATGAGGCACTGCGCCTATACACGCCTACCGCAGCGTTAGGACGCCTCGCTACTGTCGATACCAAAATAGATGGAACGTCCATTCGTGCGGGGGAATTAATCGTGTGTTTACTTCATGCCGCACAACACGATTCCAGAATGTTCCCAAACCACGATGAGTTTACGCCCGGCAGGCCGCATGCGTCAGAAGTAACCTTTGGGATGGGACCTCACGCATGCCTCGGATTCCCCATCGCCCGTCCTCTCATGGGGGCAGTTACCCATAAAATCGCAGAATCTGCGTGTACTTTACGGCTTGGTGAAAATCCCGAACCACTACCGGAAATGATCAACTCTACGTGGATCCAAATGCCGGTACACCTTATACCTTCAATCTCTGGGGAGAATCTTTATGCAGGGATATGAGCAATACAGTGTTATCGCTGAGAACATTCACCAAAATTATAGTGATGTGAAGGTGCTTAAAGGCGTCAACCTCGCGGTCGAAAGGGGAGCAGTTCACGGTATTCTCGGCCCTAACGGCGCGGGGAAAAGCACCTTTGTAGATTTGTGCACCGGATCTTCTAAACCTACAAGCGGTACGATGCAGGTCCTCGGCGTTGATCCGCATCGCAACTCTGCCCTTGTGCGTTCACATATGGGTATTGTGATGCAGGAAGCGGCATTCCCGACTGGACTCAAAGTCAAAGATGCTGTCACCTGCTGGCAGCGTTATATGTCTGCAACAGAATACACAGTGCCTGAGTTTTTCGATCTTGAGAAACTAGCGGATCGCAGAATCCATGAGCTTTCCGGTGGCGAAAGGCGCAAACTTGATCTGTATCTGGCTATGATGGGAAATCCTTCTCTGCTTATTCTTGACGAACCCACAACTGGACTTGATCCGTTAGCACGTAGAGATGTGTGGGAGGTTATTCAGAACCTTGCCGAAACAGGTACTACCATATTGCTTACTTCTCACTATCTTGATGAAGTTTCGGCTCTTTGCCAGCAACTTTCTATTCTCCTTAACGGGCAGATTGTTGCGAGCGGAACCCCAGCGCATATTGCTAAAGAATACAGTCACACACGGCAAGGCTGGGTAGAACTCTCGGACTGCCAGAACGCCCAAGCTCTTGGCGGAGTCCTTTCTTCGCAGAGCGGGTACAAGAATATACGTGTTCATGATGCCACGGTTTCATTCGATGTAGAGTCCCCAACAGGGTTACAAAACTTATTTGCAACATCCGCATATCGTGATGCTGTCCTTGATTTTGCGCTCAGCGACTATTCACTTGAAAACGCGTACGGCAGCATTGTGCGATCTACGGATGCCCCGCAGGGTATAGGTAGTACCCGCACAGACTAGGAAGGCCACTTACGTGAGTGCCACAATCTCAAACTTCACACGGAGTCTGTATGCGCAAATAGCCATGCAGCTGACCGTCTTTATCCGCAATATGCGGAGTGTTTTTTTCACCTTAGCCTTCCCCATTATGATGATCGTGCTCTTCGCCAGTGGATCTTCAGGACAGGCTGATATTCCCGCTCAGCAGGGAATTAACGTAACAATGGCAAGCTGGACTATTGTGGGCTTGTGCTGTTATACGCTTCTGATGGGTACATTTGTGCGTGTAGCAGGTGATATGGCGGCGCAGCGCTCGACCTCTCTCCTGAAACGTCTGCGACTTCGGAGCACATCGGATGCCGCAGTAATCGCTGGTTACATTGTGACTGCATCCATCATTGCCCTAGCTTGTACTTTAATCCTTATTGTCTTTGGCATGACGGTGTATCACCTGCCTATGCCTAAAAATATTCCACTGACGATATTGGTTATTCTGCTGACTACGGTGGTGCTATCGCTCATCGGTGCTGCGTACGCATCGTTTATTCCCAGTGCAGAAGCAACTCAGATTATGCTGTTACCGCCTGCTCTAGTTTTGATGTTCCTCTCAGGTATCTTCCAACCTGTATGGACTATCCCAGCTGGGCTACGAGACTTTGCAGGATGGTTCCCCCTTGTGCACTTAACGGATGCATTACGTTCCGCATGGTTCGGGCTCGATGTGGCACACGCGCAGGTAAGTGATACTGGATTAACCATCCCTTCAGGAACCCAGTTCATCAGTACTCAAGGGATGCTGGTTATTGGTTTATGGTGTGCAGTTTCACTTATTTTTGCGATTACTAAATTCCGGTGGGATCCCCGACAACACTAGGAGAGAACTATGATAACCGCATCGTTAGATAACCATTCTGAGACCGCTGAGCTATATTCCCAAGGAACTGAACGATATGTAAGGAACCCACAATTCCACTTTACTCAGCAGACCCGGGAAAATCGCACGACAGTTGTTGCTTCTTCGCCCGAAACAACAGTGCTGCTTGAAGGGTCTGAGGCTGAATTCATCGCTGAAGTTGACGGGAAAACCTTGGAAGATATGATGCGTTTACCCCGCTGGGCAGCGGATCTTCCACTCATGTTTGCTCTTGCGGCTCAGCTGCAGTATCGCGGGCTTATTATGACTGAGACTCAACTTTCAGACCATACTACGCAGGGAAATATTGAGATTATTGACGTTACTCGTGCCCGAGTTCTTGAGTCTTTCTCTGCCTCGCCTCAAGACGGTATACGAGTTATTGATGGGCACATGGTTCCTAGCGTGAATTCGGGTTTGCCAACAGTGATTGTCTGCGAAGATATGATTTCTCCCGCTGTCGAAAAGCTGTCTCGGAAGTATGAGGCGGCGGGGTATCTGTACTGCCTAGTGCAATTACAGGGAGCGGATGCTCTCATAAGCCCAGTGCTGGGGACTTCGTCGAGCGTACCTTATGACCAGCTCAAGCATAGTCTTCAAGTTAACGCACAGTATGCTCTTTCGGGCGGTAAACTTCTGGACAATGTTATGGGGGCGGCCGCAGTAACTCCGCGTTCCGTGGTGCACTCGCTTATCTGGTTGGCAATTCAGCGAATGAAGACATCAGAGCCCGCAGAGAATACAGTCTTACGTTTTAAAAACGGTCTCTTTGAAGGGGAGCACTACGTCATGACGGGGGCCAAGACTACCAAAGCTCAACCGTTGAACCTTGACGCGCAGGCTAAAAAAATTGACCTGAGCTTCAATCCCGTCAACGACGCTGGACGCGCAAAATCTACCCGAGAGACCTGGGAAACCTATCGACATCTTGTATCTGATGTAACAGGAGTCGTCTCAAGCCTTAAACGTTTGGTACCTGAAGACGAAGAGCTCCTGGTACACGTTTATGGGGCGGGACATAACTGGGCACTCAATCACGGTAGTTCTGAAGAATTCACACGTAGCTTACGCGGTCGTTCTTCGGGTAAAGGAACCACCGATTTAGGCGCCCGAGTATCCGGTTTGGCAGAAGCTATTGAACGTCATAGTGCGATCTCTGACGGCACTGAAGCCCGTTTACACACCAGCTATAAAGACTTGGGGGAGCAGGCTCTAGACCCTCGAACCCTGACACAGTTCTCTCAGGATCAATACGAGCAACGGGATGTTCTCAACCAAGTGAAGGATCCATATCATTGGGTTCCAGAAAAATTCGATCCCACAGCAGAGATTGATTGGATGCCTGTTTGGCGACCCGCATGTGATGAAACTGCCTGGATTCCTGCAGCGTACTCGTTATTCATGTTTGATCATGGAGCGATGCTGCCAGGTGCAAAATGCCCGCTTGGACAGAAAATGATGCGTTCAGATTCAAACGGTCTCGCAAGTGGTTCTACCCCAGGCGATGCCGCCGCGCAGGCTCTGCTTGAACTTATTGAGCGCGATGCCGTTGCCATTTGGTGGTACAACGAAATTCCCCGCCAGATAATGGCACCCGAGTTTACGGATACCCCTTTTATTCAGCGTACCCGAGAATGGCTGCAAAGTATTGGCCGCAACCTAGAGATTCTAGATATCACAACAGACATAGGTATTCCTGTAGCTGCCGCTGTAGCCCCTAAACCTGGGGGTGTGTCCGATCAGATCATTCTGGGGTTCGGCGCGCATCCTAACCCTGAAATTGCCGCAACCCGTGCAGTAACAGAGGCTCTGCAGTTTATGTGTGCCCTGCCAGCGCAATTTAGGACCGCAGAAGGTATGGATCTAGACCTCCTTAAAATTTCGGTAGATGATGCTGCTAGTCATTGGCTTCAAAACGCTAAACTAGCCGATAATCCTCATCTTGTACCTGATCCACAGGCACTTAACGTAGAACATGTACCGTGGAAGCAAGCCGACCCCCAACGTATTATTGCGCGTCTAGAAGATGTCGGTTTACCTGTGTATCTTCAAGAGCTTACACGTCCTTATATTGGGCTTCCTGTAGTACGTGCTCTAGTCCCGGGGCTGCGTCCGTGGTGGAGGCGCTTAGCAACGGGACGACTCTACGATGTGCCGGTTCAATGCGGATGGCTTACCCAGCCCATCCAAGAAACTGACCTCAATCCGACCTCCATGTTCTTCTAGAGGGAGTTACCCCGTGACAAAGACCCACCTGAATCCACACAAAATACCTTTGATTCATTGTGAATATCAGCTGAAACAGACGCATCCTCAAAACAATGGAAAGTTCGGAACTTTAGAAGACTGGGCTCAGAACTTAGACGTATCTGCACAGCAGGCCGCTCTGATATTGACACGACAGAGCTCGTCAAGAAACCTTATACAACGTCTTATCAACCCTGAAACCGGAGCAAGCATAGAGATTTCTGGCTTTGAGCTCCTGCTGACTGAAGACGCGCTGGAACCTGTTCTTGACGAGGCAAATTATCCGCTTGGTCATACTGACTGCACTCTTACGCCGGGTGTTGTTATTTACGGGATGAATGGAAATACTCGCTTTGAAATAGCGCATCGGCCTTTACGAGTAACTCTCAATGCCCAAGCCTGGTTAGATGCTATGACGGGTGGCGTAACCCATAAAATTCTGGAATTTATAGGGATTTTTGCGCCTGAAGAACAGCATCATAAATATGGTCCTTGGGACTGTTGGGAACCTCATGACTATTTTATGTACCGACGTTCCAGGTTTGATACGGCAACCGGAGGGTATGGCGCTACTCGAACACGTGAGCACAACACAACCTTGCTCAAAGACTTGGCTTCTCTTCGACAAGTTTCCTTCCCCAAAGTTGATTCTCGCCGCCACCAACTTCTTCTAGATCAGGCGCTTCTACAACGAACATCGCGGCGCATACCGCAAAAATCTTCGTTAAGTCTTGAATCTCTGACAACACTGTTGGAAGAAAGCCTGCGTGAAACTTCCCATAAGAGTGAAAATATAACACGGCTACCTTTTCCCAGCGGTGGCGCTCTTCACGAGCTTTACCCCTTCATCATTGCTCAGAATATCGAAGGGCTGGAACAAGGGCTATGGTATGCAAACCTGCATACTCGTCAGTATGAACAGGTTGCGGCTGTTGAGGAGAAAACTCAGAGCGCGTACATGCGTCTATTGCGTACCTATGCAAGTTCGGCAAGGCTAAAGACTGAAGATGTACAGGGGCTTGTTTTATTAGCTGCTGATTTTGACCTTGTGACTTCAACGTATGAAGGAGTCGCATATTCTCTTACCCTCAAACACGTAGGAGCATGGATGCAAACGGCCTGCCTGCTTGCGGAAGAAATACCACTCAACGTATGCCCTTTAGGCGGTGGCGATGCCCGCGCGTTTGAAACACTCACAGGCGTTTCATCCGATAGACTGGTTCCTGTGGGCGAGATTCTCGTGAGTTCCTAGCTTCTACGGTAAGGTTTTACACCCATGTTTGATACTTACGGTATATGGACCGCTCTGGCTTGGTGTGCTCTTGTGCTTGCTGTGGTCTGGATTGGGTACCTCAGAATCCAGCGTCCTACCGTAGGGAAGATCCATAGTGTTGTTTCTATCATTATTATTATCTTTTCCTTAGTAGGTATTCTAGGCATTAAGCAATCTATGCTCCCGGTGGGGATTTTATGTTGTGCTATAGCAGTTACCGGAGTACGGAATACAAAAATAGCAGCTATTACAACCCTGGCAGTTGTTGTGGCTCTTAACTATTTGCAGACTTTAGAACCTAGCTGGGAGATCAACACCAGTTCCCATGATCCAGCTATTGTTGCCATCGTGGGGTTTCTCTTCATGAATCTTCGGATTAGCCGAGTATCACACCGGCGGCTTCAAGAAGAACTTTATATTGCTAAACAGAACCAAGAGTTACGTGAACAGAACCTACAGGCAGAGTTTAGGACCCAGATTGCGGCGAACCTTCATGATCTTATAGGGCATGATTTAACAGTTATTAATATTCGCCTGCAACAATTGGTACGTACCTTAAAACCTCTTGATTCAGATGTGGCATATGAAGCGCGTGCGATACAGAAAATGACACGTTCTTCTATAGCTCATTTACGCGACGTTGTGGAAGGCTTTAATACAGTTGATTTCTCGCATCAACTCAATGCTATACCGTCATTACTGTCATATCGTGGTATTCAAGCCCACATGGATATTCAGCAGAATGTTCTCAAGGTCCTTAACCCAAGTACCCTCACAGCACTGTATTGGGTGCTTCTTGAAGCTATCACCAATGTTCTTAAACATAGCGGTGCAAAAAATTGCTGGGTAAGTCTAAAACAACATTCTTCGGGTGACTATATGCTTATTATCGCGGATGATGGCATAGGGCTGAAAGAAAGTTCTACGCGGAATACCGGTGCCGGTTTAGCAGATATGAATACCCGCATTCAACATATAGGCGGAGAGACAACTCTTGGTGCCGCACCTGAGGGCGGAACCCAAGTCAAAGCTAGGATCCCAGCTTCTAACATCATTACTGGAGGGGCATAAAACTATGATTACTGTTCTTATAGCTGATGATCAGACGATGTTTGGTAGCGCGCTCGCCAGTCTCATTGATGAAGAAGAAGATTTGGAAATTGTGTGTGTTTGTCGAGATGGACAGGAAGCTCTGGATAGTATTGTCACATATGTTCCAAATGTAGCGCTTCTTGATATTGAAATGCCAAAACTTAACGGTCTAGATGTTCTTGATGAGGTTCAGAAGCAAGGCATAAACACGAAAATAGCTATTCTGACGACTTTTCAATCTCCTGGTTACGTTCGTCGTGCTCTTGAAAGCGGTGCTTGTGCTTTTATTACAAAAGATCAAGATGCTGAAGAAGTATCAAATATTATTCGGGATATACATTCTGGGAAGGTAGTGGTTGATTCTGCGCTGCTTCTTAGTGGTGCTACGCTGCCAGCTAATCCACTCAAACCCAGACATCAGGATGTTCTAAAACTGACTATGGAAGGAAAAACCGTCAATCAAATTGCACGGGAACTATACCTTTCTCACGGTACTGTGAAGAATTACCTATCTGAAGCCATTCATCTTCTTCACTGTACTTCACGTGTAGAGGCTGCTCATACGGCGCGTACTAACGGCTGGATTTGACCTGACGTATAAGGCGGCGATGGGCTTATAAAGAGCCTTTTTAGCAGGGAAAGTTAGGAATCGGTCGGGGTGAAAAGCTCACGAATCTGTTCCGCATCCACCCGGGACGAGGCGAAGGAACCGTCGTTGACGACCGCATCAAACAGTGCAGCTTTCGATGCCTTCAAATCCATGACCTTCTCTTCAATGGTGCCCTCAGCCACCAGTCGGTACACGTGCACATCGCGTTCCTGCCCCAGCCTGTGGATGCGGTCTACCGCCTGCTGTTCAGCCGCCGGGTTCCACCACGGATCCATGATGAAACAGTGATCTGCCTCCGTCAGGTTCAGCCCGAACCCACCCGCCTTGAGCGAAATAAGGAACACCGGCGCCGCACCCTCAGCAAATTCCTTCAGAACCTGCGGGCGGTTGCGGGTTGTGCCGTCCAAGTACAGATAGTCTATGCCTTCAGTCTGCAGCCGTTCAGCAATTGTGCGCAAATACCCCGTGAACTGGCTGAACACCAGCACCCGGTGCCCGTCGCCTAAGAGCGAGGGCAGATGCTCCACCAAATATTCGAGCTTGGCGGAAGCCACCCCGGCGTATTCGTCAGGGTCGATCAGCGTGGCATCAAGCGCCAGCCGCCGCAGAAGCGTGAGCGACTGAAAAATCGTGAACCGGTTCTTATCCATATCTTCTAAAAGCCCGAGCACCTTCTGCCGCTCACGCTGCAGATGCATATCGTAAATATGCCGATGCGCCGTCGTGAGCGGCACGTTTACCCGCACATCGTTCTTTTCGGGAAGATCGGCAGCGACCACATCCTTCGTGCGGCGCAGCATCAGAGGGCGAACCCGGCGGCGTAATTTTTCGATAACCTGCGGGTCCTCACCAGACTCGGCGGGGCGCGCATATAGGTCGCGGAACATGCGCGCCGAGGGGAACAGCCCATCCGCCACAATCGCCAAGAGCGCCCAAAGCTCCATGAGGTTGTTCTCCATTGGGGTGCCCGTGATGGCGAGTTTTACCTGCGCGTTTAGGGCACGCGCCACCTTCCACGCGCGAGTCTTCGTGTTCTTCACGAATTGCGCCTCGTCCAAAATCAACGCACCCCACCCTGCACGCGGGGAAGCACCGTTCTCTGTGTTTTCGGGAACATGGTTACCGAATTCGGTGTATCCATCCTCGTCGAGGCGGAACAGCGCATAGCTTGTGAGCACCAGATGCGCACCCTGTACCAGCTCGGCGATGCTCTTGCCGCTTTTGCCCGTAGACTCGGTGATAGTCACCACCTTCGCGCTCGGCACGAATCGCGCGGCCTCCTGCGCCCAGTTACCCACCACGGATGTTGGCGCAACCACGAGAAAAGGCTCAAACTCGGGGTTATCGGCGCGTTGCTCATGCTCGGCAATCGCCTGGGCAAGCAGAGCGAGCACCTGCACGGTTTTGCCCAAGCCCATATCGTCGGCAAGAATCCCGCCCAGCCGGTGCTGCCTCAAGAACGCGAGCCAGCGGAAACCCTCAAGCTGATAAGGTCGCAGAACTGCGGTAAGACCCAGGGGAGAGGGCAGGTGATTCGCTGAAAATACGCCGGAAGAAACAGATAAAGAATCGGAATGTTCGTTCTCTAAAACTTCTTCGGAACCGGCAGTCTCACCCGCCCGGTCGGCGGCCTCCACGAGGGTGAGCAGACTCTTAACCTGGGCATCCCAAGAAGCCACGGTTTCCACACTCGAAGCGAGCGATTCCAGCTCAGAGAACAGCCCCGCCTGATGCCGGTTAATACGCAGCTCACTGCCGGTTTCGTTGAGCGTGCGGGCTTCCTCAATGAGGGTTCTCAGCGCCGAAAACTCCGGGCGATTGAGTGAAAAATAGGTGCCGTTACCCAGCAGAATACGATCTTGATTCCGATCGAGCGCCTCAAAAACCTGGGCGAAAGGCACAGTCCAGTTATTGACCTTAATAGCGATACCCAGCCCGAACCAGTCACGCGAATTACCCTCGGTCACCTTGACCTCAATCATGGCGTCGGTTGCCTCGGTAAACTCGGGCACGGGACCGAGCAGCCGCACGCGAACTCCAGGAATACGCCGCAAGGCGGGCAGCACATGGGCGAGAATATCGCGGGTTTCCCACCCCTGAGAACGGCGTTCACCGAACCCGCCTGCCAACACCGGGTTAGATGCGGTCGCTGACCGTACCGCGCGCAGCACCCGTGCCTCAAAACGTTCGTCGCGTTCTGCGCCCGAGCCCAGTGCCGGCAGGCGGCGAACTTCCGAGTCTGTGCCTTCTTCATCGAGTGGGTTCTTCGGGTACTCCCAATACCAATTCAGGAGCGCATCGTGCGAAATCTCATCATCAAAATGCGCCTCAAACACCAAATAGGGTGAACGAACCTTCGGCAGCGCCAAAGCCGGGTCTGGGGTAAGGAATGGGACGGCCCGCGTGAGGGTAGGCAAGAACTCGCGGTGAAAAGCTTCGCGTTCGTCTGCCGGAATACGCATTTCGCCGCGAGATACCAAGGATTCTGCGGCTGCGTCCAAAGGCTCGGCAAGCGGAATAAACGCCAGGTTAAGACCTTCCGGCAGATCCGGAATAGTCGGCGTCGCAGCATTTTCGGGCGATAGCTCGGGAATGAGCCCACCCGTTTGTGTCTCAGAATTTTCGCTCTCGTCCGAGCTCTCCTCCGCCTGCTGCGAAGATTGAGCCTGAAAAACATCGCGATGCGGCGCGTCTAAGGCGCCCTTGCGCGTGCTTTTCCAATGCACCCGATGCGCCTGTTCTTCGTAAATACGCTGCACAAGACCGCCGAGCGCGAAAAATCCTGAGCGCGGCGAGCCGATAGGGTGGCAGTGTGCGGCATCAAACCAGAGCTGTCGCACCCGGTTATCTTCGCGGGTTTCCCACCCCAAGGCGGCATGAAGAGCCAAGTCGGGGGTGGAATCTTCGCTCACGGCAGCCTCTGCGTTCTGTCGGGACTCGGCCCCAACAGCTCCGGCATGTACCCTCACCTGGGCGGGTGGTAGAACTGCCGTGGTTACCTCAAACCCTTCGAGAAGAATCGGCAGGCCGATCTGCTCTGCACGAGCCAGAACATCCCACAGCAGCGTGGAGTTCGTGGCGGTGAGCGAAATCCAGTCCCGATGCGAAGAATACATATTCTGCCACGGGCGTGCGATAGCGTATATTTCGGCGAAGAACCGTTCGTGCTCAGGGTACACTTCGTGACGACCGACCGGCCCACCCACGCTGGATGCAAAGGTCTCCCAGCTGAGCCCGCCCTTGATCCAGCGCCCGGTTTTGGACTGCATGAGCGGTCGCGCCAGCAAATTGATAGGCGGGGTTGCACCGGGAATATTGCGCCCGCGCGCATACGAACCCGAAATGCTGAAGGAAAGGTCGAGCGCCCCCGGAACCCGTGCAGAATCAATACCGGATGCTTCGCCCCGGGCAGCGAGAACCTGTGCCATATCGCGCCGCCACACCGAAATTTTCGAGGGCGAAGAATGCATATTCTCGTGGTCGTTCAGGGAGAGAGGTTTGGGATCGGTGGTGAGCGAGCTTGCTGAACGAATCGCCCCGGATGCGCGTAACGCCGCCAGGGGATCGTCGGCTGCCTCCGCAACCTGCTGTGCGGTATCTTCTGGGTTCTCCGGGTTCATAGACTGGCGGATGCGGCCACCAGGCGCATTGTCGAGGGCTTTCCGCGCAGTCTTGGCACGGTCGAGTGCAGTGAGCATGAGGGCGACGGCGTGCTTGCAGTCGGCGGTGACTGGGCATGTGCATCGTGCGTTGAAAAGATTGGAATCGGCGTCAGAACCCGGGAAGAAGCGAATATCTACCTCATAGGGAATAGGGGTGCTCCCATTCACCAGACCTTCCAGCGTGTTTTCGTCTTCGTCGTAGGTGTAGCGCACCACTTCACGCTGACGGGCATAAGCAAGCCCGCGCTGGTATGCCTTATGCCCCGCCTGCCGAATAATCTGCGCAACGGTGACGGGGATATCGGGGAAAGGGTTTGGCGTGCTCACCGTTCTATTATCTCAAGGGTGTCAAAGAATCGCGCGGTAATTCGTTATGAGGTCTACCCAAGATGGGCTGTACGTTTCTTACGTGCATTTTTGATGACTATTGTGAAGAACATAATAAAAGTGATGATGGTGGTCAGGAAGCCAACGCATAAGACACTCATGGCGAGGGTCGCGGCTGCTTGTGTGAGAGGACTCGACCCCTTGGGCTGGATGCCCCTCCACTCGAAGGCGTGGTATTCAACGACTGCTCCCCAGCCCGCTAGGATGAACAATCCAATACCGAGAATGAGGAATAGTGCAGCTATTGCCCCGACCATACGTGCAGTTTTCATGCTTTCCCCTTGAGTAACTGACTTTATGGATTCATCTGGTCCCGTTCTTTTGCCAAGGGTGTTTTATTCTGCTCAGCATGCTTGTTTTGTGCCTTGCGTGCCTTCTTGGTCGCCGTTGTGAAGAGCAGAATAAAGGTGATAATGCCGGTGAGGAAACCAATGCCTAGGAACCATAGGCTCAGATTATTAGTCGCCATGACGAGGGGACTTGCTCCTGCGGGATCGACACCCCTCCACTCGAAGGCGTGGTATTCCACGAGTGAGCCCCAGCCGGCTAGGATGAGCAATCCAAACCCGATAACCAGAAGTACTGCGGCTACTGCTCCAACGATGTATATAGCTTTTTTCATGAGCACTCCTTAGATGCTGACTCTATGAATCAACCTGGTTATGGTCGCCTTCTACCAAGGGTGTTTTATTCTGCTCACTGTGCTTATTTTGTGCCTTGCGTGTATTCCTAGTCGTCGTTGTGAAGCGCAGAATAAAGGTGAAGAGCCCGGCGAGAAAACCGGTGCCTAAGAACCAGTAGCTGAGGTTGGCGGTTGCTCGCGTTAGGGGACTTGCTCCTTTATGCTGCACGCCCCTCCATTCGAGGGCATGATACTCTACAAGTGAGCCCCAACCGGCCAGGATGAACAAGCCAAACCCAATGATCAGAAAAATTGCGGCCACTATCCCCATGATCTGTACAGTCTTTTTCACAGTTATCACTCTTTCTTTCCGGAAGCGTAAAGTGGGCGTGACATGGTGATATATCAGAGGCAAGATAAATTTCTGTACATTACCCAGTGTGCCGTGATTTTTCTCGAATGTGTAGACCTGCTCTGAAGGCCCAAAACTTCACACTACGCCGCCATGAGGCAGCTATATACAGGTATGCATTCATAATCGCGTTATGTAAATCACAAGAATTTGACGGGTTCGCACGTTTACAGATTCCTGAAAGCTGTTGTAACCTGGATTCAGCTTCAAGAGTTTCGACTGATAAGCTCCGACTATGGTCGAACGCCAACCCCATGTTCACGGGTGGCTCGGATGACGAAGCGGTTTGTATTCGCCGCCTCAGGTGGCACTTGGTACAGGCAAGAGCAACGCGAAAGGAACGCGCATTCGGCGCATGGTTGTCAATGTACAACAGCTCTTCATCTCCAGCATCCCCCCTTACTCCTGCACGCTCTTATCAGGAAAATCTGCGTGCCGCATCCGTGCCCGCACGCGGCGGTTACCAGGCAGTAAGCATTCAGGATTACGCACGTATTTCTTCTAAGCGCGACGAATTCCTCAATTTTCTGCTTCTTCCCAACCCCGAGGGTATTCCCGCCGTCGAATATGCCGGTCTGCGCGTAGCATAGGGGTATGAGCGCCTCAGGACTGCTTCTCGACTCGGATGTACTCGCCGAGATCCGCAAAGCCACGCCAGATCCCAAAGTTGTTGCCTTTCTGCGCCGCCGCGCCTATAAACACCTCTACATTTCGGTGCTGAGCGTAGGCGAGCTCAAAGGACTCTACCCCTACCCAGAGACCGACCGCTGGATTGCCGAACTTCTCGACAGATTCGCCGACCACATCATCAACGTGGATGCGCGCGTAAGCCTCGAATGGGCGGGACGCAGCGCTCCGCGCGGCACTCACAGTCACGGACGTAAAGATGCCGAGCCCCTGCCCACCGCCGCCCTCGAAGGTCTGATGGCGGCGAGCGCCCAAGCTCACGACCTCGAAATCGTTTCTTCAAAAGCTGAGGTGTACCGGTCCTGGGGCGTACCCGCGGTGAATCCGTGGATTGAAGACTAAATCTTCCGCACAATATTTCACCGTAAGCGCCGGGGGAGTACCTGCGTGTTTGAGAAGGTCGTGAGAAATGCTCGGCACAGTTAGCTGTATGCGTTGCCGCGGCGGTGAGAGCGCATCGGTAACGTTCGTGTAACCCCTCTGTTCACGGTGAGCGGTTAACGAAGGTTAGCCGCCAATTAACCGGAACTATTTCCCCGAAAGCCCAGCAGGCTCACACGCGCTGGCAGGTTTCATGGCATGATGGAAGAACGATGAAAAGTAGCTCTTCTACATCCCGGTATTCTGCCCCTATGCCACTCTGGCTGCAGGGCATCGTTGAATTAGTTTTTACCGCCGCGCTTTCTTTCGGGCTTGTGCTCGTTCTGCTCATGGCGGTGTGGTTTACCAACGGTTTTAACCGTATGGATTTTCCCGCGCTCGCAACTCTTGCCTCCCACCTGTGGCTGCTCATGCACGGTGTGCCGCTGAATATTCCGAATGCTTTCGGTATTATCTTGCCGCACGGCATGCTCACACTGGTGCCCATGGGGCTGAGCATTATTCCGGTGCTCTTATGCTTTAGGTCTGGGCGGAAACTGGCGCGCGCATCCTATGAGGGGGAATTCTTCAAACCCGTACTATTAGGGTGCGCCGCCTACGGTATTTTTGCTGCCGTCGCCTTTGCATGGGCGAGCACCGAACGGCATCTGCTGGGTATTGTTGGTGCGGCGTTGATTCCACAGATCGTGGTGCTGGTCGGGCTGATCTGGGGCGGCTACTATGAATCGCGTTCGCTCGCCCGTATGGTGGGCGTGAACACCGCTGAACAGATTTCGCAGATGAGCCAGTACTCGCGGTGGGCGAGCTCCTATGTGTGGTCGATTGTGCGTGCCTCCATGGTGGCGATTTTCTCGCTCATTATGGGCGGTGCTCTGGTGCTGGTGGTTGCCATGATGATGCGCTGGTCGCAGATCGCAACAATCTACCAGGAACTTCACGCCGGGCCGGTGGGGGCGCTCGCGGTGACCCTGCTGCAGCTGGGTTACCTTCCGAACTTGGTGATCTACGCGATGTCGTGGACTACCGGCGCCGGGTTTGCGTTCGGCGTGGATACGCATGTGGGCTGGTCGCAGACGACGATGGGCGATCTTCCGCTCTTTCCGGTGCTGGGTGCTATCCCTGAGAGCCTGGGCTGGATCGGGTATGCGGGTCTGGCGGTTTCGCTGGGCGCCGGAGCCGTTGCCGGTTGGTGGTTCTTGCGTGAAGGTGAAGACCACGTGGATGAGTGGATCACCATGAAGGTACGTTACCGAGTGATTGCGTTGCCGCTTTCTTCGCTCGTGTTGGGTTCGCTGGTGGGCGTGCTCTGTGGCGTGTGGGCTTATATTTTGGGTTGGATTTCCAGCGGATCGTTGGGTGTGGGGCGTTTTACTGAGGTAGGCGCATCGCCCGCAGCTTTTGCCGTGGCGACCGCAATAACCCTGGGTGCGGGTACTGCGTTGGGTAACCTGCTGTGCCATGTGCTTCTGCCCGACAGCAGTCGTGAGCTGCCGCGTTTTGCCGATGAACGTCCCAATCTGGGCAGTCGCATGAGCGAGATGCTGCAGCAGCGCCGCGCGGCGCGGGCGGAGCGTGAACAGCTCAGGAATGATGAGCAGGAACGCGAGGCACAAGAACGTGAAGAGCAGGCGCGTGAGCGGGCTCAGCAGCGGCGTGAACGCGTCAAACAGGTGCATGCCCGCCGTGCAGAACTCAATAAATTTGCCGAGCAGGAAGAGGCGCAGCGAGCGCATAGTTTAGGTATCAAAACGGAGCAAGAATCCTTGCGTGAAGATGGTTCCGCTGAAGCTGCAGACTCGAAGGCTGCGGCATCTGACGAACAAACCATCGAGCTGGCGGGAGCGGATGAACCCACCGTAGAGCTTGATACCTCTGAGAAATCCGGTGGGGGTACCGAGGATGCGCCGCGCACGGTCAAGCCCGGCAAACGTGAGAAAGCCCCGGGGAAACCGGTCTTTAACCGCGTTCCCCGCCCCGAAACCTCCGGTAATGGTGATGATACTAAGGGCGATCGGGAAACACGAGAGCAGAGCGCTCGTACAGGGGAGTCTGGGTCGCAGAAAGCCTCATCATCAGCGGAGTTTCACGAGTCCGGGTATAAGCGTTTTGGTGTGCCGCGCCCGGTTGCCGCATCACCCGCATCCGATCAGGAGAGTACGGAAGGTTCGGCGCAGTCGCACGAGACTACCGTTCAGGAGAAGCGTCAGCTCACGCCCACTCAGGCGATGGCTGTTATCTTCGGAACCCCTGAATCGACCGAGGATGAATCTTCGGAGGAAGAACCCGCCACGGGGCAGGATTCCTCGCAGAAGAAGAGGAAGAAATAACTTTCGCGCCCAATATGTCGATATATCGGGAACACCTAGAGGGCTGGGAGTACAGCGGAATATAGCAATTGTGCCGAGTGAATCCATAAGATTCACTCGGCACAATTATTTGAAAAGCTCCCCCAAGAAGAGATTAAGGGGCAGGTTCGCCAATCGACACAGAAGTATTGGCGCGCACTGCATGGTCGAAGGATTCTTGACACTGCTTCATATCGGTATCCGTCAGCGCGTGGGAGTAACACTGCCGATAGTTTTGCGCATCCGGGTTCAACGCCATGACAAGCCCCGAAAGAAGCGTCCACCCCGCAAAAAGAAGACTTAGCCCCGCGGCAACGTAGAGAATCCACGGCCCCCGCCCTTGGGCATTACGCACTATCGCCATAATGGTCAGCCCAATCCCCAGAAATACCAAGACAAAAAGCAGAAGAAACAGGGGGAAGGGGCTCAGCAAGAAGGGGGTTCCCGATAGGGTCAGCATAGAACCCGCAAGCAACAGCCATAAACTGCGCATCAGCTTGCGGCGGCGTTCTTCGGGAGTGAGCTGCGGACGCTTCGGCGCAGGCGGCATCGGTTGCTGCGGCGGCACTTGGGGGTACGACGGGGGCATATTTGACATAGGTTAAGGGTACCTCCCTACGGCGGTCTGCGGTCACGAGAATCACCGTGAAACTCTGAAAATCTGGACTGGGGGAGGGGCGTTAGCTTATCGTTTCGGAATTGGCTTAACTACAGAATTTCTGGTGCGGTGCCCGTGGCATAGGTGCTACCCAGCCGCTATGTGATGCGCTAAACTATTGCTGTGCGAATTGTGATAATGGTCTCTGGATCCGGTACTAACCTGCAAGCTATTCTCGATGCCGTGAAGGCTGACGAGCTAAACGCAGAGATCGCCGCCGTAGGCGCAGATAAGCCCTGTACCGGCCTTGACCGAGCCGCCGCAGCCGGGGTTGAAACCTTTCTGATCGAACCGACAGACTATGCGGACCGCGAGCAATGGAACCGCGCTCTCGAAGAGAAAATCGCCTCCTACACCCCCGATTACGTTGTATTCGCCGGGTTCATGCGCATTGTGGATGCGCAGCTGGTCGCCCGCTTCGAGAACCGGATTATCAACACTCACCCCGCGTTGCTGCCCTCATTCCCCGGGGCACACGGTGTGCGGGATGCGCTCGCCCACGGCGTTAAAATCACCGGGCTGACGGTTCATTTCGTGGATTCCGGGGTTGATACCGGCACGATTATCGCCCAGGCTGCGGTGCCCGTCGAGGACGGTGACACCGAAGAAAGCCTGCATGAGCGCATCAAGGTGCAGGAACGTCAGCTTTTGGTGCGGACCCTTGCAGAATTCGCTGCCCTCCCCAAAACTCAAAACCCCTAGAACTTCCTGCCCGCACGGCGCCGCATCCCGGTGCATGCGGGCAGTATTAAAACCCCGCCATGGGGTACCACCCATTCACCGAGCAAGAAGCAACGGAGTAATTAGTGTCTATGAAGAAGCTCGATCGTCTGCCCCTGCGCCGCGCCCTCATTTCCGTGTACGACAAGACTAATCTGGTGGAGTTCGCCCGCGGTCTGCACGAGGCAGGCGTGAAGCTGGTGTCTACCGGTTCGACCGCATCCACGATCGCCGCCGCCGGTGTGCCCGTCACCGAAGTTACCGAGGTTACCGACTTTCCCGAGTGCCTGGAGGGCCGCGTGAAGACCCTGCACCCGCGCATCCACGCCGGTATTTTGGCGGATCGCCGCAAACAGGAGCATATCGATACCCTCAACGAACTCGACGTTGAGCCCTTTGACCTGGTGGTTGTGAACCTGTACCCCTTCGCAGAGACCGTGGCATCCGGCGCCGACCAAGACGCTATTATCGAGAAAATCGATATCGGCGGTCCCTCAATGGTGCGTGCCGCCGCGAAGAATCACGATGCGGTCGCCATCGTGGTAGACCCCAAAGACTATGAACGCACCGTGACCGCCGCCCAGGATGGCGGGTTCTCTCTGGAGGAACGCCGCCGTCTGGCCGCCGGTGCCTTCGCCCATACCGCCGCTTACGATACCGCCGTCGCTACCTGGACCGCCGCGCAGTTCCAGCAGGATGAAGACGCTAACTTCTGGCCTCCATACGCTGGTTTGGGCTTTGAACGCAGCGAGACCCTGCGCTACGGCGAGAACCCGCATCAGCGCGCGGCTCTGTATGTAGACCCCGCAGCAGTCCCCGGTATCGCCCAGGCTGAGCAGATTCACGGCAAGGCGATGAGCTACAACAACTATGTGGACGCCGATGCTGCCCTGCGTGCCGCCTATGATTTTGATGAGCCTGCGGTCGCCATCATCAAGCACAACAACCCCTGCGGTATTGCAATTGCAAGCCCTGGCGCCGCAGACCCGATTGCCGATGCGTATGCTAAGGCCCATGCTTGCGATCCGCTGTCCGCCTATGGTGGCGTGATTGCCGCGAACCGCCCGGTCACCAAGGATATGGCGCAGGCCGTTAAAGATATTTTCACCGAGGTTATTGTGGCACCCGGATACGAGCCGGAAGCCCTCGAAATCCTGGAAACCAAGAAAAATCTGCGCCTGCTGGTGCTTCCCGACGGGTTCGGGCGTGAGGCTATCGAGTACCGTTCGATTTCTGGCGGTGCGCTCTTCCAGGAAGCCGACCGTCTTAACGCCGAGGGTGATAACCCGCAGAATTGGCAGCTGGTCGCCGGTGAACCTGCCGACGAAGCCACTCTGCGTGACCTTGAGTTCGCGTGGCGTGCCCTGCGTGCCCCTAAATCGAACGCGATTATGCTCGCCAATAACGGTGCCGCCGTGGGTATCGGTATGGGGCAGGTTAACCGTGTAGATTCGTGCAAACTCTCGGTTGAGCGCGCCAATACACTCGGCGGAGAAGGTCATGAGCGCGCCCGCGGTGCGGTTGCCGCATCCGACGCTTTCTTCCCCTTCGCGGACGGCCTGCAGGTTCTTCTCGCCGCCGGTATCCGTGCGGTCGTGCACCCCGGCGGCTCGATCCGTGATGACGAAGTGATTCAGGCAGCAAAGGATGCGGGCGTCACCATGTACCTGACTGGAACCCGCCACTTCTTCCACTAAATTCCGGCATTGTCTCAACAACCGAATGCGCCAGCTAGATAGGCTGGTGCACGGTGAATATTGCCAACCCAATCCGTCTGCAAAACTTATGGTGTGCACGGGTTGGGTTGGCACGCATACGGGGTAAATATTCGATAGGATTAAGACGTGCCTAAAGTCAGTGAAGAATACAAAAAGAACAGGCGTATACAGATTGTCGATGTCGCCCGTGAATGCTTTATTAAAGGCGGGTATCAAAAGACCTCGATGAATGAGATTATTGCCGCCACCGGGCTCTCCGCAGGAGCTATCTACAACCACTTTTCCTCGAAAGAAGAGATCATGGTAGAGGCCGCACGCCTTGACATGGCTCCCTTTGAGAAAGTGCGTGCGGATTCTCCGTGGGATTATGTTCTGGGGTTCTTGAAGATTCTTGACACGGCAAAAACCCGCCGCTTTCTGCTCGCCACCTGGGGCGAGGCCGTCTCAATGCCCGCTATCAACGCCGTAGTGGGGGAGCAGATGGATCAGCTGCGCGCCATGGCGATGGAACGCTACCGTGCCTGGGGCGAACATGAACTCGATGTAACCACTGAGGAACTTGAGCAGTGGCTCAACGTCATGGGTGCAGCGGTGCTTTCGGTGCTTAGCGGGTATGTGGTGCAGACTCAGCTTCTCGGGAAAGAAAACCGTGAAGCCTATTTCGCGTATGCAACCGCTATTTTGACCCAGGAATAACCCGGTGTAGATGCGCCGCCTGCGCGTGTCTGCATCTTTCGGGGCAATACTCACGGTTCGGCATGGAAAACTCGCTGCAAGGATCGCCGCGAACATGCCAAAGAGCCCTTGGTATGGCGTCTCATACGGTGGGCGTCATATCTGTGCAGGCGCTAACCTATACGGTAAGATGAGAGTCACATCATAAGCTCTCATCACATTTTATGCAGATTCACACTTTGAGGAGTGGTATGACCGAGCAGACTCGAACCGTGCTTGAGGCTCCCCTCGCGGAGCTTGACCCCGAGGTCGCCGAAGCACTCGATCTGGAACGTAAGCGCCAACAAAACACCCTGGAAATGATCGCCTCCGAAAACTTCGTGCCGCGTGCCGTACTCCAGGGGCAGGGGTCAGTGCTGACCAATAAATATGCGGAAGGCTACCCGGGCCGCCGCTACTATGGTGGCTGCGAATTCGTCGATATTGTCGAAGAGTTGGCTATTAAACGGGTCAAGGAACTCTTCGGTGCCGAACACGCCAACGTACAGCCTCACTCCGGTGCCCAGGCGAATAACGCCGTCATGCACGCCCTGCTGACCCCCGGTGAGAAGATCATGGGTCTTTCGCTGGCTCACGGTGGGCACCTCTCGCACGGTATGAAGCTGAACGTCTCGGGTAAGCTCTACGAGGTTGTTGCCTACGAGGTAGGCGAAGACGGTCGGATCGATATGGAACAGGTTCGGCAGCTCGCACTTGCGGAGCGTCCCAAGGTTATTATTGCTGGATGGTCGGCGTACCCCCGTCAACTGGATTTCGCGAAATTCCGTGAGATTGCCGATGAAGTTGGTGCCTACCTGTGGGTTGATATGGCCCATTTTGCCGGTCTGGTGGCGGCGGGTTTGCACCCCAATCCGGTGCCGCACGCCCACGTGGTTTCCTCGACCGTGCATAAGACCTTAGGTGGACCCCGCTCCGGGTTTATCCTGTGCACCGAAGAGCTCAAGAAAAAGATCGACTCGGCTGTATTCCCTGGGCAGCAGGGTGGGCCGCTCATGCACGTGATTGCCGCGAAAGCGACCGCGTTCAAGGTTGCCGCGACCGAGGAATTCAAAGACCGTCAGAAACGCACGATTGAGGGAGCGCGCATCCTGGCAGAGCGCCTAACCCACCAGGATATGCGCGATGCGGGTGTTTCCATCGCCACCGATGGTACCGACGTTCACCTGGTACTGGTCGATCTGCGCCACCACGAGCTCACCGGTAAAGAGGCTGAAGACCTGCTGCACGATGCGGGTATTACCGTTAACCGCAACGCGGTGCCGAACGATCCCCGCCCGCCGATGGTGACCTCCGGGCTGCGCATCGGTACCTCGGCCCTGGCAACCCGCGGTTTCGACGCCGAAGGCTTTACCGAGGTCGCCGATATTATCGCTTCGGTACTGTTGCCGCAGCACGATATCGCCGCCTTGCGTGAGCGCGTGAATAAGCTCTGCGGTAAGTACCCGCTCTATGTGGGAAGTGAGAGCTGGTAAAACTTATGAAGACCCCGTTGTACGCTTTATGAAGCGTCTGCGGGGTCTTTTGCCCAGTGTAAACCTCTCACGGATGAATCCGTGACATGAACAGAAAGGAAAAACTGCTATGCCGCAGATTCTTGATGGTAAGGCAACCGCAGCCGCCATTAAATCCGAGCTGACTGAGCGCGTTGAGGCGCTCAAGGCACGGGGCATTACCCCCGGTTTGGGAACGGTACTCGTGGGAGATGATCCCGCCTCACACTCCTATGTAGGCGCTAAACACCGCGACTGCGCGGAGATTGGCATTAACTCGATCCGTGTGGATCTGCCTGCCGATATTACCCAGGAAGAGCTTGAAGCTGAGATTGATAAGCTCAATCACGACCCTGCCTGCACGAGCTATATTGTGCAGCTTCCCTTGCCCAAGCACCTTGATACTAACCGTATTTTGGAGAAGATCGCGCCTGAGAAGGACGCTGACGGTTTGCACCCCACTAACCTTGGCAAGCTGGTGCTGAACGTTTCGGAGCCTTTGGATTCACCCCTGCCGTGCACCCCGAACGGCGTGATTGAGCTGGTGAAACGCCACGGCATCGACTGGAACGGTAAGAATGTGGTGGTGCTCGGTCGCGGTATTACTGTGGGTCGTCCTCTAGGGCTGCTGTTGACCCGCCGTGAGATCAACGCAACCGCGACCTTGGCGCATACCGGTACCCAGAACCTTGACGAGGTTCTGCGCCAGGCGGATGTGATTGTCGCCGCCGTGGGTGTGCCGCATGTGCTCAAGGCGGATCAGGTGAAGGATGGCGCAATTCTGCTGGACGTGGGCGTCTCCCGTGCCGAAGACCCCGAAACCGGTAAGAAGAAACTCTTCGGCGATGTTTCTCCTGAGGCGGCCGCGAAGGCATCTTGGGTGTCCCCGAACCCCGGCGGTGTGGGCCCCATGACCCGCGCGGAGCTGCTGGTTAACGTTGTGGAGACCGCAGAACGTCAGGCAGCGAAGAACTAGCCTGGCCGTCAGCTCAACGTTCCGTGCCGCAGCACGTGAGAAGGCTCTGAGGATAACCGCGCGCCATTATGAAACACTCTAGGTACGACAATGCCCGGGTGCATATTGTTGTCGCACTCGGGCACTGTTATCGCACGTCTTATGCCTGTTGTGGAGTTTTTTACAGCAGCATCTCGTAAAAATAGGCATCCCCTTTATAGAGCGTCACGCTGTGCTCAACGGGTGAACCCTGCGAGGTATAGCTGGTGGTGGTCACCTTGAACGCGGCGGCACCCACGGTTGGCAGATGATTGAAGGCTTCCGCATCCGCCTCGGTCATCAGGGTTGCTTCCATGCGCATCATGCCGTGTTCGATTGTGTACTCGCAATGGTCGTGAGGATCTTTGCGTGAACCGCCAGAGGCCATCGTTTCAAGCAGGCATGTTGCAACCTCAGGCGCCAAATAGGCGAGCTCAAAACCGATAGGCTCACCCTCAGCCAAGCGCAGACGCTTAACCAAAAGCACCGAAGAATCTATGGTGACACTCAAATAACGTGAAATTTCTTCTGTCACCTCAACCCACTGGGTTGAAAGCATTCTGGTCGAAGCCTGCAGCCCGCGCCGCTCCATATCTTCGGCGAACGAGCATACCCGCGGAATGTAGCTTCCCTGAGAACGATCGGCAACGTACGTTCCAGAACCCTGAACGTTATAGATAAGTCCGCGTTCCAGTAGAGCCTTGATAGCATTGCGCACCGTCTGGCGGCTTACCTTGAACTTCTCCTGAATAGCGCGCTCAGTCGGGAGTTTATCTCCGGGAGAACCCGGGATTACATATTTTTGTTCTAGGTAGCGAATAACTTGCTCATATTTAGGGCCAGGAACCGGCGGGAGCATGGTGGGATCGTCGTGAAGTTCCTCAGCGTTCTCCATCATAGAACCACGTGCAGAAGCCTCGGGTGCCTCGTGGGAACCCGAGTTAGAGACAGAACCTGAAAAGTTGAGTGAATGAGTCATCACAGATAGTTTACGCCTATCCGGCCCTAAAAGCGTTGCACTACGTGTATGTCGAGGCATTTATCCTGGCATAATTGATGTTATGCACACACGCGAGCAAAATTCTGTGACCACCGCCGACTCCGATAACGCCTCCGTGCGTAAAGCCATCGTTGGGTCCTGCATCGGCGTTGGGCTCCTTGTACTTCTTCTCGTTCTAGCAATTTTCAACGCCAACAGCGTGCTCGGTTGGATCCTGGCCGGCCTTATTCTTGGATGGCTGGCGCTCGCCGTCTACTTAGTGCGTATCGTGCTGGTATCCATCAAACAGGATCGTGCCGAATTTAGCCGCATCCACCGCGAAGAATCGGATGCGATGCTCGCCGATAAACTTGCCCACAGCTTTCAGATCGTGCTTGTGCAGTCACGCGAAATTGCCAACTACCTCACGGACGACAGCGAAGAATCTCGCGCCATGATAGAACGGGCTTTAGATACTATTAACACCACAGCGTCCAATGGGATGGGAATGGTCAACGACGAAATGAGGGGTGAAGAATGAGCCGCGCCGCTAAAACTCTGCGCGTCGCCAGCGTGAACGTCAACGGTATTCGTGCCGCCTACAGGAAAGATATGGCCACGTGGCTCGCTGGCCGCGACGTTGATATTCTCTGTCTGCAGGAGGTTCGTGCCCCCGATAAGATCGTGCGCGAACTTCTCAACGAAGACGACTGGAATATTCTGCACGCCGAAGCCGCCGCCAAAGGACGCGCCGGGGTATTGGTGGCAACCCGCAGGCGCCCCAACGCGAACGGTGAACTGCTGAAAAACCAGCCTGTCGCTACCCGTTCCACGATCGGCGAAGACTATTTCGCGGACGCTGGCCGCTGGGTTGAGGCGGACTACACCCTGCCCACCGGCGAAACCCTGACCGTCGTAAGCGCCTACGTGCACTCCGGCGAGGTTGGTACGCCCCGCCAGGATGACAAGTACCGCTTTCTCGACCGCATGCTCGTGCGCCTGCCCGAACTCGCTCAGCACTCAGATCACGTGCTCATTGTGGGAGACCTCAATGTGGGGCACACCGAGCTCGACATTAAAAACTGGAAGGCAAACCAGAAACGCGCCGGTTTCCTGCCCGAAGAACGCGCATACTTCGATAAATTCTTTGGCGAAATTGGCTATGAAGACGTGGCGCGCAAACTCGCAGGTGAGGTGCCCGGGCCCTATACCTGGTGGTCCTACCGCGGCAAAGCCTTCGATAACGACGCCGGGTGGCGTATCGACTACCATATGGCTACCCCAGCGCTCGCCGCGAAAGCCGTGGAAGCAACGGTCGATCGTGCCGCCTCCTATGATGAACGGTTCAGCGATCATGCGCCGCTCGTCGTCGATTATCAGTTCTAGAATTCACCCGCCGATAAGATGCCGGATGCGCTGGCTAACCGGCCGTCCGCATCGTGCGCCCCTTGAAGAAAGTATCTATCATGTCTGACGAAAAGAAACAGGATAAATCACTCATTCCCAATGCGTCTTTGGATCGTGTGCGTGTCTACTCCGGTGCGCAGCCTTCCGCAGATTCGATGCATTTGGGCAACTATATTGGCGCGGTGAACAACTGGGTTGCCCTGCAGGAGGACCCCGCCAACGAGTGCCTGTTCTTTATTCCCGATATGCACGCTATCACCGTGCCCCAAGACCCACAGTCCCTGCGCGAACGCACCCGCCTGACCGCTGCCCAGTATATTGCCGCCGGTATTGACCCTGCGCGTTCCCCGTTCTTTGTGCAGTCGCAGGTGCCCGAGCACGCGCAGCTTGCCTGGGTACTGAATTGTTTCACGGGATTTGGTGAGGCCTCACGCATGACCCAGTTCAAGGACAAATCGCAGAAGCAGGGTGCCGATAACGCCTCGGTGGGGTTATTCACCTACCCGGTGCTGATGGCGGCTGATATTCTGCTGTACCAGGTCGATGGCGTACCGGTGGGAGAGGATCAGCGCCAGCACCTAGAGCTTACCCGTAACCTGGCGCAGCGGTTCAACTCGCGCTTTGGCGAAACCTTCGTGGTGCCCGAACCCATTATTGTGAAGGAAACCGCCAAGATTTATGATTTGCAGGATCCGACCTCGAAGATGTCGAAATCTGCCGCCTCCGATAAAGGCCTTATCAAACTTTTGGATGAGCCGAAGGCGACCGTGAAGAAGATTAAGTCTGCCGTGACCGACGACGGCTCCGTTATTGCTTATGATCGTGAGGCGAAACCTGGCGTCTCTAATCTGCTCTCGATCTATTCCGCGATGACCGGCGAGAGCATCGACTCTCTCGTCAAACGTTATGAGGGCAAGATGTACGGTCATCTCAAGGTTGATTTGGCGGATGTTGTGGTCGAGAAACTTTCGCCCCTGCGTGAACGTACCCTAGAGCTTATGGCGGACCCCGCCGAGCTCGACCGCTTGCTGGCACTGGGCGCTCAGAAAGCTCGTGAAATAGCGACCGTTACTATCGAGAATGTCTACGATAAAGTGGGCTTTTTGCCCGCACAGCGCGGCTAAACCGAAGGAGGTACGCTGTGACTGTTAAGAACACCTGCGAGAATCTATCACACACTGAGGAATCGCCCACTCTTCACCCCGGGCAGCGTTATTTGAGCCTGATCGCCCATGTGAACGGACCGCTGGGGCAGCATCTTGTGGACTGGAAGACGAGAACCGGTATGGCTCTTCCCACTGATTTGAGTAATCATGTGACCGTGTATGTTAGTGAGCTGACCGAGCAGAATGAGAACGACTGGCGTTCGGATGTATTGGCGCATTCACTCGCCGCAATTGGTACGGTGCAGGCTTGTGCTGGGGGAGTGTGCACCTTCCGTCCCAACTCAGAGGTGGAGTACTTGGATATTATTCTAGGCGCCGATACTTTTGCTGAACTTCATGGTGCATGCGTGCAGGAGTTAGGGCAGTGGGCATCGCCTTTCTCTTACGTTCCGCATATTACCTTAGGGCGTTCTTTGACGCCGGATCAGGTGCGGCAGGCGCATCGGCTCTTCGACGATTTAACGGAACAAGAACGCTCGTTCACGGTAGATACTCTGCACGTATATGCCTATGATGGCGCGGATTGGGAACCTCTGGGAGCACTATCTCTTAAGTCTTAGCTGTGCCCCAAAATCTTAAATATATATACCTACAGAGCAAGCCCCGATACCGGTTCAGGTATCGGGGCTTGGGCTCTCTAACTTCTTCCTAGTGGGAGTCCGCAGGTACGGGCGCCGCATTCGCGGAAGAGACACCGCTGAGTTCATTAGGAACCTGCGGCAGATCAATGCTCATGAGGGTCTTTGGATGAGAAGCATCCGACAGCGATACCGCGTGAAGCTTCTTCATCTCAGGGTCGGTCACGTAGGCGGTTTTACCGTCTACCCACAATGCCGGGCGAGGATCCTGCCAAGTTTCTGACTCACTCCACGTATTCATTAGTTGTACAGACCCAAGTTCGGTGCCGTTTGCCGGGTCGTAGATACGCAGCTTACCGTCCGTGGTAAGCAGCAGAGCCTCGCCGTTAGGCCCACGGCCCATGGAACGGAAGGTGTAGCTGACTCCTTTGGGGAGTGAGTATACCTCTCGCGTGCGGGCGACCGTATCAATGATGGCAAACTTCTCGGGACGCTCAAGTTTTGCGTCCTTATCCGTCTTATAATCCGCCAGAACGTAAGGGGAGTCCGCCGTTCCTGCCTGGTTGCCCGAGCGTGAATAGGGATCTTGAGGGTTTGTCACCTTCGTGAAAGTGCCGTCCCGGTAGATGAGTACGCCGTCGGTGCATCCGATCGTGAAGGTATTATCCCGCGCGATAGCTTCGCCGTGTACACCGGGGCATTCCTTGTTCTCCGTTATGGTCTTACCGTTAGCGTCTACCACGGCTGCGCCCGTGCGGGTTTTGGAATCCCCGACTGCTACGAGGTACTGGTCATTCGGCAGAGGAATAGCGAATCCGTGGTGAGGATTGGGGAGCTTAATCTGCTTGGTTTCAAGGTTAGTTGCCGTGCGTTTATTGGATACCAGGTTTGCGGGGTCGTATACGTCGAAGGTACCGGTACCGTCTGCGAATGCCGCAACCTTACCGTTATCGGCAATAACATGCCCGGTGTGGTCGGCCTGAAGCGACAGCGTCGAGAGGCTGGGAGCGGTGGTGTAGTAGTGTGAGTGGTCGCCGTGTGCTACCGACCATGCGCCGGTGTCGAGGAAGGTGTAGCTGGATCCGTCGGCTACGATCAGATGGCGGTTATCACCCGCATCGTTCAGACGCAGGAAACCATCTTTGTGAATATCCTGCAGAAGCTTCATATCTTTACCGTCGTACACCATCACACCGCCGTCATAAGTGATGGCTAGGCGGGTTGACGCGCCTTTGCCTTCAACGATGGGAGACTGCGAGGCGCTTGCGTTTGAATCCCCTGAGGATGCTCCTGCAGAAGGCTCTGAGGAGCCAGAGGATGTGCCGCCTGCGCATCCTGCAAGGAGCAGGGAGGATACGAGACCGAGTGAACTTAGTGACATCAAAAATGATTTTCGTGTGTTGGACATACACAGAGACTATCACACATGAGAATCATTATTGAATAAGTAAGAGTCGGGATATAAATAATGGGTGGATCAGCATGAATATCATGCCGATCCACCCGATGAGTGAGTGTTGAGAATGTTATAAACGCCATACGGCGTGGTTATTTAAACGATGGCCGCTTTTAGAGAAGATCAGCCAAGCCGCGATCTTTGAGCTCGGCAACTGTGTCTTTCACAGCCTGAGCCTGCTCACGCGGTGCGACGAGGAGCGCATCGGGGGTATCAACCACCACGATATCTTCAAGGCCAATCACCGAGATTTTGCGGTTGCTGTTCGCGACAACAATGCCGCTGCAGCCTTGATTGATCACATTGTCTTCGTCACCGAGAATTGTGAGGCCTTCACCATGCTTCTCTTGGTTAAGACGGGCAACGGCATCAAAGTCTCCCACGTCGTCCCAGCTGAAGGAGCCGGGGACCATCGCAACATCGCCAGCAGCAGCAGCGGGCTCAGCAACGGCGTAGTCGATTGCGGTCTTGGGTAGAGTGCCCCAAGTCTGTTCCATAATGCTCTCACGCTCGGGAGTATCCCAAGCCTTGGCGATCTTCATAACTCCGGTGTAAAGTTCGGGCTCGTTCTTTTCGAGATGCTGCAGCATCAGGGATACGGGTGCCACGAACATGCCGGCATTCCAGGTGTAGTCCCCGGAGTCTAGGTATTTTTGCGCGGTTTCGCTATCGGGTTTTTCAACAAAAGACTCGACCGCAAGGGCGTTCGGTGCGTGAGCAAGCCCCAGTGGAGTGCACGCTCTGATATATCCGAACGCGCTCGACGGCTCGGTGGGGGTAATGCCGATGGTGACAATCTTTCCTGAAGCTGCCGTGATAACCGCCTCGGTCACCACGCGTTGAAATTCATCAACGGGGTTGATGACGTGATCAGCGGCAAAGGAGCCAATAATCGCATCCGGTTCACGCTCGTGAATAATAGCGCACGCTAAACCAATAGCGGCTGCAGAATCCTTCGGGGAGGGCTCCAAGACGAGGTCGGAGGCTCGTAATTCGGGAATCTGCTGGGTTACAGCGTTGGCATGAGAAGTGCCGGTCACGACCATGACGGAGCCGTTGCTCAAATCAATGAGACGGTCGTAAGTATCACGCAAGAGCGATTTACCTGAGTCTGTGAGGTCGAGAAGGAACTTCGGCGCCTGAGCACGCGAAAGCGGCCACAAACGCGAACCAACACCGCCAGCTGGAATAAGCGGGCGGAAACGGGTTAATGCAGTATTCATCAGTTCCAGAATACCGGGGGCTTTTGTAATATGCCGAATTCTTAGAGTGATTTCCAGGAAAGTCTCAGATAAAAAATATCAAGAGATGCATCACATTAGGTAAAGGTTAGTTCCGCATGAACTCAGCTCACGGAGGGGTATCGCAAAATAACTATTTCGTAATTAACCTTGTAGTTTCTTGTGAAATAAGGAGACGAGGTGTCAATAAGCCTGTGAATTACCTGGTATCTTGAAACTAACAATATGAAATCACAGGAGTTGCTGAGCGCGCTTCCCGCCGAGGTTAAACACACAGACCCCGACGTCGTCTCAGCGGCGACAGGAGGTTATTCAGTGCTGAATAGTTCAAAGGGGACCCTGTACCGCGGCCGATGGGGCATGTGGTCTTGGGTCGCTCATCGTGTGACAGGTATCGCTATATTCTTCTTCCTACTGGTTCACGTACTTGATACCGCCGTTGTCCGTATCTCTCCCGAGGCATACAATAGCGTTCTCGGTCTCTACAAAAACCCCGTGATGGGTCTGGGAGAGACCGCGCTCGTGGCAGCCATCGTGTACCACGCCTTCAACGGTATTCGCATTATTCTTATCGACTTCTGGGGAACAGCTACTAACGCCAAAGTCGAGCACGTGATGAGCAAAGGCAAAGACGGTTCTCCCGAAATCAACCAGAAGGCTACCTACCCGCACATTAAGATTCTGTGGGTTGTTCTGTTCCTGTGGGCAATTACCGTTGCAGGATTCGCGGCTCGCCACCTGCCGATCGTCTTCTCACACCTTGGAGGTCACTAAGCCATGTCTACTCCACTCAAATCACGCGTTTCGGTTCCTCGCCTGCGCGATAACAAGATTGATGGTGTGAAATACAACCGCTCCTCCAGCAAGCGCAACAACTTTGAAATGTTCGCCTGGCTGGGGATGCGTTTGTCTGGCGTCGTGTTGGTTGTGCTTATTTTCGGGCACCTCTTCGTGAACCTCATGGTGGGGGACGGCATTCACGCGATCGACTTCGGTTTCGTGGGCGGTAAATGGGCAAACCCCTTCTGGCAAATCTGGGATCTGCTGCTGCTGTGGCTGGCTATGCTCCACGGCACCAACGGCATCCGCGTGGTCATTGACGATTACGCCGAAAAGGATCGCGTGCGTGTGTGGCTGAAGATTATCCTCTTCGCAGCATCCGCTTTTGTGCTGCTGGTTGGAACCCTCACGATCTTTGCTTTTGATCCCTGCCCCTCGGGCGCGGCGGCTAATCTGCTGCCTAGCTTCTGCCCGGCCCACTAAGGGTAAAACACTAAAGATTTTTGACATACGAGAGAGAGCATCATGCAGGTACATAAGTACGATGTAGTGATTGTTGGCGCCGGCGGCGCAGGTATGCGTGCCGCTATTGAGGCGGGGCAGCGCGTACGAACCGCGGTGCTGACGAAGCTATACCCCACCCGCTCGCACACCGGTGCGGCACAGGGCGGTATGTGCGCCGCTTTAGCCAACGTTGAGGAAGACAACTGGGAATGGCATACCTTTGACACCGTCAAGGGCGGCGACTACCTTGTCGATCAGGATGCGGCAGAGATTATGGCGAAAGAAGCCATTGACGCCGTGCTCGACCTTGAAAAAATGGGTCTTCCCTTCAACCGTACCCCCGAGGGGCGCATCGATCAGCGTCGTTTTGGCGGGCATACCCGCGATCACGGTAAAGCCGCCGTGCGTCGCGCATGTTACGCTGCCGACCGCACGGGTCATATGATTCTGCAGACCCTCTACCAGAACTGCGTGCGTCACAATGTCGAGTTCTACAACGAGTTCTACGTGCTCGACCTCATTATGTCAGAAGACGAAAATGGAAACCCCCGACCTGCAGGTGTTGTCTCCTACGACCTGGCAACCGGAGAAGTACACGTTTTCCAATCGAAATCCGTGATTTTCGCATCCGGCGGATGCGGCAAGATCTTCAAGACCACCTCAAACGCGCACACCCTCACCGGCGACGGCATGGCGATCGCCCTGCGCGCAGGTCTTCCCCTAGAGGATATGGAATTCGTACAGTTCCACCCGACCGGCCTTGCGGGCCTGGGTATTCTCGTGACCGAGGGTGCCCGCGGTGAGGGCGGTATTCTGCGTAACTCCGAGGGTGAGCGTTTCATGGAACGTTACGCACCGACCATTAAGGACCTAGCTCCCCGCGATATCGTGGCTCGTGCAATGGCGAACGAGGTGCGTGAAGGTCGCGGCTGTGGACCGCATAAAGACTATGTGCTCTTAGACCTCACTCACCTTGAACCCGCGCATATCGACGAGAAGCTGCCGGATATTACCGAATTCGCGCGTACCTACCTGGCAGTTGAGCCGCACCATCAGCCTATTCCGGTGTTCCCCACCGCGCACTATGCGATGGGCGGTATTCCCACGAACAACGATACCGAGGTGTACCGCAACAGCGAAGAGACTATTCCAGGACTATATGCAGCCGGTGAGGTTGCTTGCGTGTCGGTGCACGGTGCAAACCGTTTGGGAACCAACTCACTCCTGGACATTAACGTGTTCGGTAAGCGTGCTGGTCGTCGCGCCGCAGAATACGCCGCCTCCGCAGAATTCGTGCCCGTTCCGGACGATGCTGCCGATCGCACTCTCGCAATGCTCGACGGTATTCGTGACGGTCAGGGCACCGAAAAGGTTGGCGCTATCCGCACCGAGCTACAGCGTGTAATGGAAGCCGATATGCAGGTGTTCCGTACCGAAGAAACCATTCGCAAGGCTCTCGCCGCCATTGACGAGCTCGAAAAGCGCTACGCAAATATCTCGATTCAGGATAAAGGCAAGCGCTTCAACCTTGACCTGTTGGAGGCCGTTGAACTTGGCTTCCTGCTACAGCTCGCCAAGGTGATGTCGGTGGGCGCACTGCACCGCCAGGAATCCCGAGGCGGTCACTACCGTGAGGACTTCCCGAAGCGCGACGACGTGAACTTCATGAAGCACTCGATGGTTTATCTAGATCCCGAGTCTGAGTTTGAGGGTGTGCAGGGTCTGCGTTTTGATACCAAGCCCGTTGTCTACACTCGCTACGAGCCCAAGGAGCGTAAGTACTAAAATGGCTGAACACGAAACTCCCGAACCGGAATCGGTCAAGCTCTTTGAAGGTATGTCCGGTTCAGACTCCGGGAATATCCCCACCTATGACGTGACGATTCGCGTGCGCCGTTACAACCCCGAAGTATCGGATAAAGCATACTGGGATGACTTCAATCTGACCATGTACCGCACCGACCGCGTGCTGGATGCATTGCATAAGATCAAGTGGGAGCTCGACGGCTCGGTCTCATTCCGTCGTTCCTGCGCGCACGGTATCTGCGGGTCGGATGCGATGCGCATCAACGGACGTAACCGCCTAGCGTGCAAGACCCTGCTCAAGGATTTGGACATTACCAAGCCCATTATCGTTGAGCCGATTAAGGGTCTTCCCTGCGAGAAGGACCTGATTGTCGATATGGAGCCTTTCTTCCAGGCGTACCGCGAGATCATGCCCTTCTTCATCAATGACTCGAATGAACCGGAACGTGAGCGTTTGCAGTCTGCGGAAGAACGTGCCCGATTCGACGACACCACAAAGTGTATTCTGTGCGCGGCTTGTACCTCCTCTTGCCCCGTTTTCTGGACGGACGGCCAGTACTTCGGTCCTTCTGCCATCGTGAATGCGCATCGTTTTATCTTCGATTCGCGCGATGACGCTGGGGATCTGCGCTTGGAAATCCTCAACGATAAAGAAGGTGTGTGGCGCTGCCGCACAACCTTCAACTGCACCGAGGCTTGCCCGCGTGGCATTCAGATCACTAAGGCTATTGCCGAGGTCAAGCAGGCTATTTTGGCGCGAGCCCTCTAAGCCTAGCGGTTGGAGAACTCGTAGAGACACAAGATATGTGGTGTGGGCGCAAGGTTGGTGTGCCCACACCACATTTTTGTTTGCGATATTAGGACGAACTGATGCTCGCTAGATAATTTCCGCGTCTGCAGGCGGCGGTTTCAGTCTCGTCACAATCCGTCACAATGTCATAAACCGGCCACACAACGCGATGATTCGTCACGTCGCGTACAAAAACTTCAACGAACGTAAGAGGACCGCCGGAAGGTGTGTACTGGCTGCGGATTCGCGCTATTCTCGAACTATGGTTTTTGCAAACTCACGTTACGATCTTTCGACCCCTGTCTTCGACGACTGGGTGGCTCGCATGATGCCTACCCTTGTGGAATTCCGCCGCGAGGTGCACCGCACCCCGGAGCTCTCATTCCGCGAGGTGAAAACGACTGAACGCATTATGACGACGCTGCGTGAGGCAGGGCTGAACCCTATCGCCTGCGAAGGCACCGGCTGCTACGTTGATATCGGAAACGGACCGTTTGCTTTAGCTCTTCGCGCCGATATTGATGCGCTTCCCATCGTCGAACAGACGGATCTGCCTTATTCATCGACCATACCCGGGGTGATGCACGCCTGCGGGCACGATATTCACCAGACCGTCATGCTCGGGGTTGCTTTAGCGCTTCACGAGCTGAACGAAAAGACTCCACTGGGGCGCAGCGTGCGTATCCTGTTCCAGCCCGCCGAGGAACAGTTGCCGGGCGGGGCTGTGCAGATGATTGAGCAAGGTCTTTTACGCAATATCCCGCGTGCTTTTGCTCTGCATTGCGATCCGAAGGTCGAACTGGGGAAAATTGGCACGCGCATCGGGGCGATTACGAGTGCTTCAGACACGATTAAGATTCACCTGAGTGGTCATGGTGGTCATACCTCTCGGCCGCATCTGACTGAGGACCTTATCTACGCGATGAGTCAGATTGCCGTGCAGGTTCCTTCCGTGCTCACGCGCCGTACCGATGTGCGTTCCGGCGTGCTGGTCGCGTGGGGGCAGGTGAGCGCCGGGGTTGCCCCGAACGCTATTCCCGCTGAAGGCTATTTGGCGGGCACCATGAGATGTCTGGATGTTGAGGTGTGGCGTCAGGCGGGTAACCTGCTGGACGAGGTAATTGAGCAGGTCGCGGTTCCCTTTGGCGTGCAGGCGAGGGTTGAGCATATTCGTGGTGTGCCCCCGGTCGTCAATACCGACGCGGAAACTACCATGTTGGAAAACGCGGCGCGCGCCGAATTAGGCGAAGAGTCCATCGTGTTGGTTGAGCAATCAATGGGTGGAGAAGACTTCGCGTGGATTCTGCAGGAGGTTCCAGGCTCGATGTTCCGCCTAGGAACTCGCGCCCCGGAAGATCCTGTCTACGACTTACATCAGGGGGACTACGCTCCTAATGAGCAGGCGATTGGCGTGGGTGTGCGCGTGATGGCGGCGACCGCGTTGCGTGCCGTGCGTTTTGAGCTCGCGAAGGCTGCGAAGGCCGCGAACCCGGTGCGGGATGAGGCGCGTTAATATTACGGATAACCTGTAATAGGGGATATTCCGGGCACTGGCGCCGAAGCACGCAGCACCGAGAAATATTTATGGGGCTCTCCGCCAAATCTTTACGAAAACTTTATGAAAGAACGGGTTTCGTCACAGGAGGAATACGTCAAGTGCGGGTGCATCGCCGAAATAGCGGGCATCTGCCGGGGGAGTGGGATTGCGCCTGAAAAACCAAAATAGTGATGTCTACCCTAGAAAAAACGGTGTTAAGCCGCGCATGAACGTCAAAACCTGCGTCATACCCACTCATGAACAACATTTGCAGGATAAACTATAGGGGATGACCGAACCGCGCCGCATCATTGCGGGGCGCCGAACAGCTGACGAGTGGGAGAACTCTGTGGGATTCTTTGGAATCGGTAAGAAGAAGTGGGAAGAGCAGGCGAAAGCCGCCCAGGCTGATGCAGAAGCGCAGGCTGACGACGTAAAATCCGCCCTCCCTAACTCCGATGCAGAGGCATCGGATCGTACCCTCGCGGAACGTGTGAATGAACAGCAGCGTTGGGAGAATTCCCTACGTCGGTTTGTGCAGGCTGAGAGCACTCGCATGCAACAGGAAGAGCAGAAGAGCAAAGATACTTCTGACCTTAACGTCGATGCTTTGAAACAGTCTGCACAGCACAGCGGCTCTTCTGCTGAGCCTTCGGCATCCACAGCAGGCGAAGCTAGGACTTCCGGGTCAGCAGAAAGCAAGAAAACCGTGGGTGCCTCCTCACAGGCTGCGAACGCAGATGCCGCTCAGACGGGTTCTTTCACACAGGAAGCAGCCCATACATCCGACGCTTCTGCCCCGAAACGTGCACCCCAGATTTCTGAGTACCGCGCAACAAGTATGCCTGCGGACGCCTTTGAGACTAACTCTTCCGCCACTGCGGTTCCCTCATCGAACGCAGCGTCGGTTTCGGGTACCGCGTCGGCACAGACCGAAGAGGGCTCCCAGAAGCAAAACGTGCAGGACGCACTTAAAGAATTTAACGAGACGAAATACGGCACCGAGCACGAGGGGAATACCTCCTCAGTATCCTCACACGCCGATGCGGCTGCCTCCCCGTCTTCTGCTGCTGAGAAAGAATCTGTGGACATCAAGACTCCGAACGTTGAGGATCGTGAGCGAGAGAAACTTGCCGCAGGAGTCGTGCCAACCGACGCCGAAGAGAAGCCTGCTTTCGTTCCCGCGCCCGGTGTTGAGTCTAAGAACTCAAACGATAAGAAGACCGCGAATGCCGACTCGAAGTCTACGCTTGAGGCCACACCCCAGGAATCCGAATCTGCTTCGGATGTAAAAGCCTCTGCACACGAGAAAAAGTCACCTAGCCCTGAGGCTCAGGCGACGAGCGGGTTGGAGTCTTCGGGCACCCCGTCAGCCTCGAAGAAGTCCGACAAGATCGAGTTTGTCGGCTCGGGGGCAACGGGCTCCGCCAAACATCTTGATGACCGTAACGATCCTGAAACCTTGGCTCCCGAGAAGAATCGCAGCGTCGAAACTTCGGCTGAGAAGACCTCTGCCGAGAAGATGGCTGTACAGCACGAGAAGACCGTGGCAGATGAGGTCTCAGCCCACTCTTCCACAGATAAAGACTCCAAGAAACAGGACGTTGAAAAAACTGCGCGCGATGAAAAAGCTTCTCAGAACGGCGCCGCAGCCGCATCATCACATGCAGCAGCATCCGTTGAAGGGAACGAAAAAGCGGAGGTTCTCACCCCCGAGAATCCGCTGCACGACCTCGTAACTGCGATGCGCGGATACGGCTCCGGGAAGGTGTCCTACGAACTGCGTCAGCTGGGCGACGATATGCACTACCGGATTTTCCATCGCGGCAGCGAAGTCGAACAGGGTGTTGTGGTTCCGACCGATGCGTGGTTCTCGTCGATTGCCTCGCTCTACGTGCGAGCACAGGACGCGGGCAGGGTGTGGAACCGTGCCCTCGTGGTAGCAAACCCCAGTGAGAACGGGCTAGTAGCGGTACAGGCTTCGTACACGAACACCGCCGATGCATCGAGCTACACCACGGATTACATTCTCGAAACGAGCGAGAAAGACTCGGCTTCACAGAAAGACTCATCAGCGAAAAGCGCCGAATCGGCAAAGTCCTCCGCTGACCAGAGCACCGCATCCACCAATGCTGCAGATCAGAAAACGTCGACCGCGAAGACCTCAGCGCTGGCTGATTCCGCCGATGATACCTCTTCACAGAAGGAATCTGAGGCAAAGCTCGCTCAGGATAAGAGCGATGAACAGGCTAAGACTGCTGAGTCTCAGAAGGCGAAAGATCTTGATGACCACACCCAGAACGTCAAGTCTGCTGATGCCGACAAGGTCGATACTCAAGATTCACAGAAGTCTGAGAAATCCGAACATACCGTAGATTCCGAGAAGAAGTCCTCCGAGGCTCAGGACAAGGCGCAGGAAGTTTCGGCGAAGGCTCAGGCAGATACTGCAAAGTCTGATTCTGCTACAGCAGAATCGACCAAGAGCAGTTCAAGCGCGCTCGCTGCAGGTACCCTTGGCGCCGCAGGCGTGACGGCTGCCGGGATCGCGGGATCGTCGAAGAGCGACCGCGAGGATTCGCGCTACGAATACGATTACGATGCGGATCCGCAGAATGTCACCGGTCGTCACAATGCTCAAGCTGCTGAGCAGAGCAAGACCGAGACTGACAGTGCTAAAGCCGGTGCTGTCTCCGATAAATCCGAGAAATCGTCGGTGTCTGGCGTATCCGTAGCCAAGGACTCTTCCGATCTCTCCACTCCCGAAGCTGAGGTAGAGAAAACCAAGGTTGAGAAATCTTCTGAAGACGAAGAAGAACTCAACAGCATGCAGGCGGCTTTGGCGACTATCGTGGCATCCTCCGAAGCAAAGAAGACTGCATCGAATGCGAAGGAAGACGCTGCGGATACTTCCGCTGCGGTGAAGACCTCGGGTACCGACTCGAAGTCCGCTGCTGATAAGACGAGCGAGGACTCACAGAAGGCGGCTGATTCCGAAAGCACCGTCAAGGCTGAGAGTGATGCCAAGACTACTGCGGGTTACACCTCAGAGAATCAGAGTGCGAATGTAACTCAGGCTGTGGTGGAGGAATCCCAGGCTGACACCACCAGTACCCACAGTTCCTCTGCACTGCCCAAGCATGTGGATGACCTCGCTCTCGTCCCCGAAGTCGAGAAGGACTCGCTGACAGGCTCGACTGACACGAAGCATCAGGAATCGGCGTCGAATAAGCAGGATGCTCTCGCCGGGCAGTCTGCAACCGCTGTTGCTGCTCAGTCTGAAACCTCAAATGCAGACGGTAAGACCGCGCAGCACGAATCCGCAGATCTGCCTCCCGCAGAGGCCGAGCCGGATACCCCCGCGCATCAGGCACATTCTTCCGTGCTCGCTGGCGATGCGCTTGCCGAGGGTAACCTGGTACTCACCGACGCCAAGGTGATCGAGCATCTGGCACCGGTGACCGAAGCTCTTTTCGGCGAGAATGGCAGCGCCAAGGACGCAACGACCGTGTTGATCCGGGTGCGTTCGGTGGGCTCTTACTACGATGTGCTCACCCACGTGCGCCGCAACGGATTCTGGGAGCAGGTACGAACCTTCGAGTTAGTTTCGGAAGAAGATTTGGGTATTCCCACGCTCAAGGCCGATTCCTACAGCGAAGGTGAAGGGTCGCCACTCGCCATGAGCCTGACCTTCACCCCGGGCGTGCCCGTGCAGTCTGCATTCGATTACTCGAATGAGCAGGCTTTCGTAAGGTACCCCCGCCAGCTTGAGGCCGATCGCTACGTAGAGGAACTGCGCATGTTCCCGCGTCTGGGGGCTAAGATTCCGGCGCATATGGCGAATGCTCTGACTCACTGGAGCATGTAGGAGAAGCCTGCCCGTGAATGAAGATAGAGTTTCTGAGAAAACGGTAGCTGAAGTTGCCGTACGCGCGGGGAAAGCCTTCGAGCGTCTGGTGCAGACGATGGCAACCCTGCGCGCCCCCGATGGGTGCCCCTGGGATGCCGAACAGACTCATCAGTCCCTCATTCGATACCTCATTGAGGAATCCTATGAGGTCGTGGAGGCTGTCGAGGCACCCGAGGGTACAAACCTGCAGCTTCTACGCGAAGAGTTGGGCGATGTTCTGCTTCAGGTTCTCTTCCATGCCGATATTGCGGCGGCAGAACCGGGCGGCTTTACGATCGAGCAGGTGATCGAGGGTCTGGACGCAAAGCTTCACGATCGGCACCCGAATGTTTTCAGTGATTCTTCGGACGAGTCCCGGATGACCGCCGCCGAACAACAGGTTTTCTGGGATGAGCTTAAGAAGACGGAGAAATCCGATCGAGGTCCGCTTGACGGCATTCCCCCTCATCTTCCTGCACTGGCCCTAGCGGAGAAGACGATTGCTAAGGCCCGCAAGGCCGACATTGTGCTTCCGCCGGAGCCTACCTCCTTGGACGATGATCTTCCTTTTACCTATAGTGAGGAAGAATTCGGTGAGCTACTTTTTTCGCTTGTGTGCCGCGCGCGTCAGAATGGGCTGGATGCGGAACGTGCCCTGCGTACTTACACCCGCAAGTTTATTGAGTACAACCAATAGCCTCGTGGCCGCGTAGGCTGAAGAGTATTTATCAGACACCTTTAGATGCGATAGTTTTTCGCATCTAAAGGTGTCTGTTTTATGCCCTGAAATAGAGCTCCACTGGTTACATTCGTGGGTGGGGCATAAAGCACTACACACCTGTGTTGCGCGATGTAGAAACCGGCTCTAAAGATGTTCAATCGTTTTAGTAGAGTGTGATAAAGAACTTTGTCGTTATCGGTTGGGGTTCGAATTGGTGCCTGCGGTGCGAGGACATGCTGCGTCCACAGGGGGAATGACTTTTGAGAGGCGAGTTTACAAGGGACTAAAGGTGTTGGATACCCTCAGGAATCGCAAAAAATCCCGTGGTAACTAGTGTGTTTGTGTGGGAGTTTTGGTAAAATTTAGGGCAACGGGACTCGCCCAACATCACAGGAGCGAGCCGTCATATCCTGTACTCTCTAAGGAGCAATTTCATGGCTGTTATTACCGCAGTTCACGCCCGTCAGATTTTGGATTCCCGCGGCAACCCGACCGTTGAGGTTGAGGTTCTGCTCGAAGATGGTGCTTTCGCAAGTGCCGCTGTGCCTTCGGGCGCATCCACTGGCGAGTGGGAGGCAGTCGAGCGTCGCGATGGCGACAAGTCCGTATACCTAGGCAAGGGCGTTCTGGGTGCCGTCAAATCTGTTATTGAAGAGATTTCGGAAGAAATTATCGGTATCGACGCCGCTGATCAGCGTACTGTTGATGCAACCATGATTGCTCTGGACGGCACCAACAACAAGGGCAAACTCGGCGCTAACGCAATTCTGGGTGTTTCTCTGGCCGTCGCTAAGGCAGCCGCAGAGTCCGCAGACCTTCCCCTCTACAAGTATCTGGGTGGCCCCAACGCCCACGTGCTTCCCGTTCCCATGATGAACATCCTCAACGGTGGCTCTCACGCAGACTCCAACGTTGATATTCAGGAGTTCATGATTGCTCCCATCGGTTTCGAGAACTACTCGGATGCTCTGCGCGCCGGTGTTGAGGTTTACCACTCGCTCAAGTCCGTGCTGCACGACCGTGGCCTCTCCACCGGCCTGGGCGATGAAGGTGGCTTCGCACCGAACCTTGAATCCAACGCTGCGGCTCTTGACCTCATTATCGAGGCAATCGAGAAGGCTGGTTACAAGCCCGGCGAGCAGGTTGCTCTCGCACTGGATGTTGCGTCCTCCGAGTTCTACAATGACGGTGCCTATGACTTCGAGGGTCAGAAGAAGTCCGCCGAAGAGATGAGCGCATACTATGCTGATCTTGTGGCGAAGTACCCGCTGGTTTCCATTGAGGATCCGCTGGACGAGAACGACTGGGCAGGCTACAAGACCCTGACCGAGCAGATTGGTGACAAGGTTCAGATCGTCGGTGACGACCTATTCGTGACCAACCCCGAGCGCCTTGAGAAGGGCATCAACGAGGGTGCGGCAAACGCTCTGCTGGTGAAGGTCAACCAGATTGGTTCGCTCACTGAGACCCTGGACGCTATGGAACTGGCACAGCGCAACGAATACCGCTGCATGGTTTCTCACCGTTCCGGCGAGACCGAAGACGTCACCATTGCCGACCTCGCTGTGGCAACTAACGCGGGTCAGATCAAGACCGGTGCACCCGCACGTTCCGAGCGCGTGGCAAAGTACAACCAGCTGCTGCGCATTGAGGAAGAGCTGGGCGATGCCGCTGTTTACGCTGGCAAGTCAGCATTCCCCCGCTTCAAGAAGGCGTAACGCGATAATATACGGACGGCTAGAACCGTATACATTGTAATCTGGTGCTCTCGACTGGTCCATGACCTGCGAGAGCACCAGATTTTTTATCTCCTGTTTTTCTTCGTAGACTTCTCTCTAGAAGGGCGCATACAACGATGGCGCGCTTTATGGTTCTTGAACATGTATCCCTCCGAATCTAATAGCGCAGTTTTCCCTAGGGGTTAGGGGAATGCACTCGCAATAGTTCGGGTATATCACTTTTTCGGGGGATAACTCCGTCTGAACGTTCACGGTAGCTTAGAATGGTAATCAAAGACTTAGGGGCAGGGAAGGAAAGCACTACATGATGGCTCAGCGCGACGGACGTGAACGACGCAAAAGCCCGGCGGGGCAGGAACCGCGTCGAGGTCGCACATCACGTGGCAGCCAGTCCGCCGCCGCGCGCGAAAGTCTTTCTGATGCTCCAGCATCTGCCCGTAAATCCCGTGCCCGCAAGCAGAAGGCGCATAAACCCGGTTCATCCCGCACGACCAACACCGCAGATAAGCGGGCTCAGCAGAAGCCAACTGCGCGGCGCTCGAAGGCCACCCTGCCGCCCCCGCAGCCAGCGCATCGTGAGGCACACGAGCGGCAGGCTACGTCCGCGAACGTCAAATCTTCTGCACCTGCGGCAAAGGAACCCCACAGCACCGCAACCCATCGAACCGTTGAAGACCGCTCGTATTTGCAGCGCCCCGCCTGGATGCGCGCCGCTAACAGCTTCTTCGGTGCCCGTACCCGGGCACATCGCACCGATAGGGAACGCGATGCACGTGAACGCCGCATTCACCGCGAACACGATGAGGATGAGAATTACGAGACTCCCGTCGCGGCGCATCGCTTTAGCGGAAAATTTTTGGGCATTCTTATTATGATCGCAGTGCTCCTGCTGGGTACCGCATACCCGCTGACTAACTATGTTGATCAGCAGCGGGAAATTAACACTACCCGCGCCCGCATTGCTGAACTCAAACAGGAAAACGTGCAGCTTCAAGCCGAGAAAACCTGGTGGCAAGACGACGACTATGTGCGCCAGCAGGCGCGCAGCCGCCTATTCTATGTGGCGCCGGGCGATACCCCGTACACAGTCACCGGTATAGATTCGGATGACGGCCGGGCTGACAGCACCTCTGCCTCCGGGAAAAATGCTCCCGAAGATTCGTGGACGAACAAACTTTGGGGGTCCCTGAATGATGGTAAGGCTCCTTCGCCTAAACCTGCTGATAAGTAACGCCGGTACGGCTGTACACGTGAACTGTACTGTACGATAAAACCTGACGTACCGATTCTTCAAGAAAGATCTATGAGCACTGTAGAAGACCTCAAAAACCGCACCCCGCAGGGTTTCGGCGTTACCGTAGAAACCTTGACGCCCACCGACCAAGATATCCGAGTGCTCTCAGCACAGTTGGGCCGTACCGTGCGGGATGTTATTGAGATTCCCGCACGCTGCGTATGCGGTAACCCGCTTGTTGCCGCCACAGCGCCGAGGCTATCGAACGGAAGCCCGTTCCCAACCGTGTTTTACTTGGCGCATCCGGCGATTACTGCGGCCGCATCCCGCCTGGAAGCGGGGGGCCTCATGTACGAGATGACCGATGCGCTCGCGGACGATACCGAACTTGCGAGCCGGTACACCCTAGCACACGAAAACTACCTAGCCGAGCGTGAGCGCATACGTCTGATCAGCGGAACCGATGAGGTGCCCGAAATTGAGAATATTTCGGCGGGCGGGATGCCCACGCGCGTCAAATGCCTGCATGCCGTGATTGGTCACACCCTGGCGGTGGGCCGCGGCATTAACCCTATGGGGGACTGGGGTCTGGATGAAATCACCGATTGGTGGACCCCGCAGGTTTGCGCATGTGAACCATCATGGCGGGATGCCTAATTTCAGCCATTTTTAATAACTTTGCCCGTGCCGTTCCCTGTAACCGGTACGGGCACCTAATATGTAAGTAGCTCGACGCATTAATCTGCGGCAGGCTAGATAACTTTAGAACCTCACGCCTTGCGTGGATTGGAGCCCATTATGCGTGTTGGCGCAATTGACTGCGGTACCAACTCTATCCGTCTTCTGATCGCTGACGCCAGCACCGAAACCGTTAACGGTCGCACGGTAACCCGTCTCAACGACGTGGTGCGGCAGATGCGTATCGTCCGCCTGGGGCAGGGGGTTGATGCCACTGGATGGCTTGCTCAAGAGGCCTTGGACCGCACTTTTGAGGCAACGCGGGAATACGCAAAACTTTTGCGTAAACACAAGGTCAAGAAGCTTCGTTTCGTGGCGACGAGTGCCACCCGCGATGCCGGAAACCGTCAGGTTTTTATGGATGGTATTCGTGACATTCTGGGCATTGAGCCCGAGGTGATTACCGGCGACGAAGAGGCGGAACTGTCGTTTGCGGGCGCTGTACTGGCGGTCGGTGCCGATGAGTCTAAGACCGTAGTTTTTGACCTGGGCGGTGGGTCTACCGAATTCGTGCTTGGGACCGAAGACGGTGTGCAGGCGGCAAGAAGCGTGAATATCGGATGCGTGCGCCTGACCGAACGGCATATGGCATCTGCTCCCGCAACCTCGGATCAGATTCAACGTGTTGAAGCTGACACCGATGCGGCAATCGACACCGTATTGCAGAGCGTTCCTCTCGAAAAGGCTACCCGGGCCGTTGCCGTTGCCGGTACTGCAACCACGATCGCTGCCGCGGCATTGGGGCTAAAGACCTATGATTCCGAGGCTATTAACGGTTCTTCCATCTCTGTAGATACGGTGCAGAAAACGGCAGAGATGCTGCGCTCTATGACCCGCGATGAGCGCGCCGCGCTGGGGTATATGCACCCCGGTCGAGTTGATGTTATTGGCGCCGGGGCTACCATTTATGCCCGTATCATGACTCGTCTGCGTGAGATCACCGAAGGAAACATCGATTCTGTGACGGTGAGCGAACATGACATTCTGGACGGCATAGCACTATCCCAGGTACGTTAAGCATGTACAACTAACACCCAACGACGGTAGGTACACAGGTATGACGCGTTCCAACCACATCGCCATGATGACGCGCACAAGCATACGTCGGGTCGTAGCGCTTCTCGGATGCGGGGCGCTTGCGACTAGCTTAGCCCTGTCCGGAGCTCCTGCATCTGCCGCTCCGACAGCCTCACCAACCCCTATAACGCTCACTCCCGCTGAAGCTGCCGTTCTAGGTAAGGACGACGTTCGTCAGCACGAATATTGGCTCACCGACTACAGGATTGTGGATGCGTGGAAACAATCGACGGGATCGGGCGTGACGGTTGCCGTCATTGACACCGGCGTCGACGGCACCCACCCGGATCTCGTAGATAACGTGCTGGAGGGTTATGACGCCTCCGGCGAGGGCTCTCCTAACGGTTGGCAGGGGCTGGGCGTAGAACCCATGCACGGCACCGAAGTTGCATCCCTGATTGCCGGTCACGGTCATAATGTTTCCGGTATTCCTAAGATTGCTGGTCAGCCCGGTAAACCTGCGGGCGTTATCGGCGTGGCACCGGACGCCAAGATTCTGCCTATCTCCCTTAACATGGTCTCGAATGCTGAGAAAAGTATTGATGAGCAGATTCCCGCCGCTGTACGTTATGCGGTAGATCATGGCGCGCAGGTAATCAATCTTTCTATCGGCTCGAATAAGACAACCTGGCCCAAGAGCTGGGACGATGCTTTTGCCTACGCCGAAGAGAAGGGCGTGGTCGTCGTAGCATCCGCCGGTAACCGTGGCAGCGGTATCACGCAGGTGGGTGCCCCGGCGACTATTCCGGGGGTACTGACGGTTGGCGGCGTGGACCGTCAGCGTGAGGCTTCCAAGGGATCTTCGACTCAGGGTATTTCTATTGGCGTGACGGCACCGAGCAACGATATGATTGCTGCCGCGCCGGGGAATAAGTACATGATATGGTCGGGGTCTTCGGCATCCGCACCGCTGGTTTCTGGTCTTGCGGCGTTGATTAAGTCTAAGTACCCCAATCTGAGTGCGGCTCAAATTATTCAGCGTATTACCGAAAGCGCCGACGACACCGGTGCTGCCGGGCGTGACCCGGTGTACGGGTTTGGCATCATAAATCCGCTGATGGCCCTGGACCCTTCAACCCCGCAGGATGCTACGGAGAATCCGCTGGGGTCGTTGAAGGCTTGGATCGCCGTACACCGCCGCCAAGAAGTACCTGCTCCGACTCCCGCCGATGCTTCGGCCACTCCGGTGCATGAAGAAGGCGAGACTATCGTTAAGGCGAAGATTCCAGAGCCCAGCCGACCGGTTGAGGATCGCGGATTTTTACCGTTTATCATCGTGGGCGCTCTCTTCGTCATTTTGGGGCTGCTCACGGTGCGCAGCGTTCGTCGTCTGCATCGCCTGCACGTTAATGTGCGCGATGTAGTGCCGCATCCTCATCTGCACCACGGTGAGCGAGAGAAAGCTTCACACTCTAAGCCTTCCGCAGTTTCGGTTGCTGCTCCGGAGGCTTCCGCACCGGTCGCTCCCGTTATTCAGCCGCCCGCTGCCAGCGCACCCCAGAGCCCCGAACCTGAGGTTGCTGTGCCTAATGCGCAGGCACAAACGCAGATTGCACCTGCACCTGTTTCCTCCTCGGCACCGGATGCCGCAGCCGCGGTACCGTCAGCACCCTCCGCTTCCGGGCTTCAACCTGAGGCAGATCAGAACTTACACAAACAGCAGGATGTGGCTGCAGTCCAGAAGAGCGTAGCCGCAGCGGGTACCGAGCAGAGCGCCGTGCCCACGCAACCTCCTGCCACCGTGCAGAACGCGGGTAATGTGGGTTCTGTACAGAATGCGGATACGGTACAGAACGTCGGCTCGACACAAAGCCTCGACACAGCGCAGCCAGCAGCATCAGGCTCGGTTGAACAGGCCCCGGTGTATCCAGAACAGCCATTACCGCAGACGCAGAAACCGGCAGAGCCTCAGCAGCCCGCCCAGCACAATACGGTAGCGCAGACTCCTGCCGCACCCGCGAAAGCGACTCAACCGGCAGACCAGGGGAATACGCCTGCGCCCGAGCAAAAACCCGTCGCACCTGAACCTCAGGAATCAGAAAAACCTGCCCTGGCTCAGACTGTAGCTCAGAGCGAGGGCGTATCTCGCACCCCGCAGATTCCCGCCGCCGAGCCGGTTAAGGACTCGACCGTAGGGCAGGAATCCTCCGATCCTGAAGCGTCACAGGTATCGGCAGATACGATCGGGAAAGCTTCGCACCGGCCCGCTCAGAAGACCGGTGCGGCACAGCATCGAGCCCACCGTTTAAGTAGGGGTCCGTTACCTCCGCATCGGAAACCTCGTCTGCCTCATATTTCCGGGATTAAGCGCCAAGTTCCGCAAACAGGTGTTCCAGATGTTCCTGACGAGGCAGCGAGTTCAGCATCCGTACAGAATCCTACGGGGCAGGACGGTCGCCCGGCCTCAGCACCGCGAAAGGTCGCTTCCGCCCAGAAGAAACACAGTACTCGCACGCCGCGCAAGAAGACGGCTAACTCGTCGTGCCTTCGTTTGCAGGGTGCCGCTTCGGGGCGTTCCTCAATACCCGCCGCGCCGGAATCCGGCGTTCCAGAGCCTTCATCGGCTCACGAACCTGAGCCACAGAACCCTAGCTCCTCATAGTGTGGTGAAAAGCACGCAGTTAATAAACAACTCAGATAAAAATGTGGAAGAAAACTTCGTGACTCCTAACACCCGGTCTGTGGGTAGAGCAAAGGTTTAAAACACCCTAAGGACGCGCTACATGATGCGGAACGCAACCCCACCGACGGAGCAGAACTTCGGCGCATAAACGCGAAGCGTTATCATTCATGAGCAGTTTTCCTTACTTCGCATGCCTACATAAATGTGTTTTCCTCGAGATAAACGCGTAAAATAGTGGTATACAACATGCAGGAAAAATAGTGTTTTCGCGTTTGCGGCACCGAGTGTCGAGGCTTGCGGAGAAAGCTTAAGAATTTCTGTTCGTTCACATGTCCATGTATCCTGCACCCCCGGGAAGCGCATGTGAACGTATCATTGAGTGCTCGCGCGCTAAAGCGTGGCGGGTAAACAAAATCTAGGAAGTAGCAATATATGTCGTTTCATAAGGCACAGGATCGTCCCCGTATTCTTATTGTCGGTGGTGGCTACGTAGGCTTTACCGTCGCCAAGAAAATTCAGAAGGCTATCAAGCAGACCGGTGGTGTGGTAACCATCGTAGAGCCTAACCCCTATATGACTTACCAGCCGTTCCTGACCGAAGTCGCTGCGGGTTCGATGGAAGGCCGTAACGCTACCGTTCCGCTCCGCCAGCATCTGCGCGATACCGAGTTGATTCCTGGGCATGTTGTCTCCGTTAACCATGCAGAGCGTACCGCTACGGTCGAGCCTATCGACAATGGCGAACCCTTCGAGCTGAAATACGATGAGATCGTTCTTGGTGCTGGTGCCGTGACTCGTGCATTCCCAATCCCCGGTCTTGCCGAAGTTGCTATCGGCATGAAGACTGTCGAAGAAGCCGTCTCTGTGCGTAACTGGGTGCTGGAGCGTATTGAGGTTGCATCCGTACTTGATGACCCCGATGCACGCCGCCGTGCCCTGACCGTCGTCGTCGTCGGCGGCGGTTTCGCCGGTGTTGAGACCATCTCCGAACTGGAAGACATGGCTCGCGAAGCCGTTAATCGTAACGACCGTTTGAGCGTATCCGATCTGCGCTTCGTGATGATCGAAGCTGCGCCGCGCATCATGCCGGAGGTTCCCGAAGACCGCGCCGAGAAGGTTGTGGCTGAGCTTCGCGCTCGCGGCATTGAGGTTCTGCTCAATACCTCCCTCTCAGACGCTACCGACGGTCACCTGCAGCTCATCAACATGGCGGATAAGTCGCCCGCCGGTGAGATGGATACCGATACCCTCATTTGGACTGCTGGTGTTGCTGCATCGCCGATGCTCAAGAATACCGACTTCCCGATCGACGAGCGCGGACGCGTTCGCGTGAACGCAGATCTGCGTGTGGCTGGCGATAATGGCGTGGTCGAGGGCGCTTGGGCTGCTGGCGATAATGCTGCCGTTCCCGACCTTTCTGGAGGCGGCGTGGGCGGCTTCTGCGTACCGAACGCACAGCACGCATCCCGCCAGGCTTTGGTTCTCGCCAAGAATATTCTGGCATCACGCCGTGGCGAGCCTCTGACCGACTACTACCATGAGACCATCGGTGTGGTTGCCGGTCTAGGTCTGTGGAAGGGTGTTGCAAACTTCAAAGGCAAGACCTTTGCAGGTCCGCTCGCGTGGATCATGCACCGCGGCTACCACGGTTCTGCAATTCCCACGACCGAGCGTACTGTGCGCGTTATGACGACCTGGGCACTCAACCAGCTCTTTGGCCGTGACACCACGACGATTCGCCACCAACGTTCCCCGCGTCTCGCTTTCCAAGAGGCCACCGGAACGGCACCGGCGAAGACTAAGGCAAAGCTCTAAACGAGCCTAATAGCGTCGAAACCCGCAAACTAATGCTATTCTTAGTAGTGGTCTTGCGGGTTTAGACTTTGCCCCTATAGCCCAATTGGCAGAGGCAGCGGACTTAAAATCCGTCCAGTGTGGGTTCGAGTCCCACTGGGGGCACACTATAATAGCCCGTCGCATCCAATGTGTATTCGGATGTGACGGGCTATTTGTATGCCTTGGGAGACGAATGTGTCTCTACCTTATGAGAAGCATGGGATCGCCGGGTAGGGGAAGAGAAGCCACGGTATATAAAGAAGGCACCGCCAGCGATGACGGTGCCTTCAGGATGGGTAGATGAATGAGTGATAGATACGTTCTAGAAGAACGCTCAGGCGGTTAAGCCTTATTGCGGCTGAAGAACGAATCTAGTGAGTACCTGCCTCCACCGGTCAGAATGAACATGATGGCTGCCATACCCAAGACGAAAACGTACTCGAAACCTGCGCCGGTCTTCTGGTCGGTGATGAATGGGTCGTTGATGTGAACAAAAATAAAAGCACCTGCCATAGCGATTGCGATGGCAGCTGCGGCAAAACGAGTTCCTAAACCAAGGATTAAGAGAGTTCCGCCAATAAGCTCGGCACCAATGGTAAAGTACGCCGAAAGCTCGGGCGCAGGAATACCCATTTTGGCGAACGCTGCACCTTCTGCTGCGGGACCGATCAGGAATGCCTTCTGGAAACCGTGCATGACAAAGGTGAAGCCCAACGCTACACGGAAAATCAGGGTGCCAATAGATTTAGTTATTTCATTCTCCATGACTACAAGGTTGTCACGTAAAGTTTTATCAAGTAAAGGTAAACATCTATAAATCTTTTTTACACAGGTTCTACACAGCTTAAACACAGGTTCGGCGTGATGCTGCACTCTTAAAGCACCTGTATGGGTTTCAAGATGAAGAATTGTGACAGTAGACCCCCGTCCTTACTGCTTGTCAAGGCGGGGGTATATGTATCTGTAGGGGAGTGCAGACGGAGGTAAGGCTTAGAGACTTAGCGTGACTCGCATGCTATGCCGTCACCGTCACGATCAAGATGCTCGGAATATCCCGGTGCGCCTCGGTGCATATTACGATACCCCGCAGCACGGGCATCATCGCAGGTTTGGAAAGTTAGGGCCGGGGCGGGGTTCTGCTCCTGCGGCGAATCTGCCTGGGGCACAGGAGCGGGGGCATCAGGCACAGGCTTCGGAGCGGGTGCTTCTGCGGCTCCTGCGCAGGGTGTAAGAACGTTGATCATAGCCTCTTTTTCGGCTGGTTTGACCCACAGGTGGTACTTAGCTTTCACCCGAATCTGACGTGCCACATAAGAGCAGCGGAACGATGCGTTTGCTGGCAGCCAGGTGGCGGCATCCGAATCGCTTTTCTGTTGATTCGCAGGGCCATCAACTGCCAGAAGGTTTTCGGGATCATTGGCGAGTTGTAAGCGTTCTTGAGCCGAAATCTCCTGAGCGCCCGACTGCCAGGCATCAGAAAGCGCCACCACGTGGTCGATCTGAACCTGCTCCGAGGTATCTTTCCCGCGCATGAAATTAATGACCTTCCCGGTGTAAGGATCGTTAAGAATGCCCGAGATCACCACGCATCCGCGAGAGTTTTTGTGCTGTTTTGCGGTGAGATCCCGGTTGAGAATGTCATTGCGGGTATCGCATCCGTTATGGTCGATATCGCTCCAGGCATCTCCGAACTGGGCACGGGAGTACCCGGTCTTAGGAGCGCGGCCTTTAACGGGAAGGGTATTGAGGATGCGCAGGGCCTCACTAGCCTCGTCAGATCCTATAGGCGCCGTTCCCTGAGGCTTGATGGAGCTGGTATCAGGATTGACTATAGTGACGGTTCCGGGGCGAACTTGGGAACCCTGATGAGCCGTCGAAGTATCGGCATTATTCTCTTCAGGTGATTCGCCTACCTCGGTCACGGTGGGTGTTTGCTCCGAATCCTGCGCGGAAACCGTGGGTTGCTGTGAGGCCTCCGCGCTTTGTGAAGAAGCAGAAGAATGTTCAGCTGAGGAGGTGCTGGACGCAGAGACGGTAGACTCAGAAATTGTGATAGTTTCAGAGGAGCATCCGCTCAGTGCAAGTCCTAGGGCTAGAAAAGCTGCGGAAAATCTTGTGCCGAGTTTCAAGGAACGCCCTTGATCTGATGCAGAGGACCAAAAAGCATGCGCATTGGAGCGCGATGACAGTATTTTTAACATCAATGATTCCTAGAGATTGTATGTGTGCATAGAGTGAATGCTTTTCACAGTATAGAAAGAAAACGTCTGTAAAGGGGGAATTTTGGTGATGTCACGCGATTTATGTATATAAAGAAACTAAAATTAATGGAAAAATGTGCGGAGCAGAACGATATTCTCTCTCGCATACAGTCAGCTTGTGTTTATAAACGTAGCCTTTGTACATGCCGATTATTAGAGGAACCCCGATGCCCACACAGCAGGAAAACCGCAGCAACAAGCCCGTGCGTATGGTTGCCGTAGATATGGATGGTACTTTCCTGAATGATGATAAGACGTTCGATGTTGAGCGTTTTGAGAGAATCCTAACCTGCTTGTCTCGGCATGGAATTTATTTTGTGGTAGCAAGCGGAAATACCTACACGAAATTACGCCAGTATATGCATGGTTTTGAACATCGAGACATTATTTATATCGCAGAAAATGGTGCCTATGTAGCGGATGATTCCGGGGAACTTGCGGTGCATCATTTTGCTACTGAGGACTTGCCGCGTGTGTACGAGATACTGAACGGTATGCCTCAGTTTGGGATCGTTGTGTGTACGGCAGAGAGCAGCTTTATACTGGAAAACCGCGAAAAAACGGTTATGAACATTATCCGGGACTATTTTGAGGTGCAGGGTAAGCCGTTGCCGCAGAATATCGATCCCTTCGCTTTTGCCAGTATGTTTTATCCCGGAACCGAGCGTATTAGCTCTTATGAGCAGGTGCGTGGTGTTCCCATCAAATTTTCTCTGCAAGTAACGCATCGGGATCTGCCGGATGCTACAGCACAGTTACGGCGCACCTTGCCGAAGACGGTAACCCCGCTCGTTAGTGGTTTCGGTGCCATTGACCTGGTGCGTGCTGGTGTGAATAAAGCAACGGGGCTGAAAGATCTGTGTGAGCGTTTGCGGATAACCCCTGCTCAGATAGTGGCCTTCGGTGATAGCGATAACGATCTTGAGATGCTCTCGTTCGCCGGTACCGGTGTGGCAATGGCCCACGCTTCAGACGAGCTCAAGACCGTGTCTCAGCGGGTGATTGGCTCGAATAATGACGGTGCGGTGCTCGACTATTTAGAGAGCATGCTCGACGAATTAGACGGGTAAGCCCCCGTACCAATAAAGGAGTTTAGCTCTTATCCGACTTGCAATGTGGGTTCCCTAGCCTCCGCGCTGCCTCCACCACGGCGGCGCGACGTTTGCAGTGCTCCTCTTCGGTGGGCTCGCCGCAGAGCATGCGAGATACCTGCGGCATGGCCGACCACCACCCCACGATAGCGAGAATAAAAAGTACAAGATAGGTGGCGTCTATATCGTCCGTGACGGAACCTGCCTCTTGCCCAGCGCGCACCGCATTCGCTTTGAAGGTGTAGTGACCGCGCCTGTATTTCTCATGGGGGACTTCACCATCAATTGTGAGGGATTCCCAGCGCAGCAGACGCAACAGATCGGGATGTTCACGGTGATAGTCGTACATGCGTCCGGCGTAATCACCAATATCTTCGGTGGCAAGCGACGTAAGACCGACGACTTCGGCAACTTGGTCTAGTTCTTCGTGCAGAATAGCCTTGAAGAGTTCTTGTTTGTTCCCAAAGTAGTTGTAGATACGCTCCTTATTGACCTTCGCCCTCTTGGCGATACGCTCCACGGTCGTCCCATCGGGGCCGTGCGCGGTAAATTCGGCGAGAGCCGCATCTTTGATCTTTTGTTTCGTACTTTCGGTATCCCAAGCCATCATCTGTAATACTCGCTTTCGACACTTCCAACGTTATGGTTGCAATTTACGCCTTAATGGTACTAGGGTTAATTCCAACGCTTTCGTTGGATTGGAGTTTACTCATGTATCACCATGCAGAGAACACGACAACAAGGACCACTACATCGGCCTCTTCAACCTCCGAAGAATATCCTGCTACACGAACTGCGGTGGTAATTCTGGTATCCACGGCACTGTTCGTCTTAGCACAGTTATATGCTTCTATACCGCTGCTCGCCCCGGTCTCGTCTGCCTTTCGAGCTAACGCAACGTTCGCCCTGTCGCTGTGCTTCAGCCTTGCTTACGCCGTGGGATTTCTTATATGGGGACCGGTTTCGGATCGTTACGGACGAAAAAAGGTTGTGGTTCTCTCCCTGAGTGTGCTTACCCTCACTACCCTTGGATGCGCCTTCGCCCCTACGCTCGGCGTGCTCACTATTCTGCGGGCCTGCCAGGGGATGGCTGCCGCCGGATTTGCACCCGTTGCCCTAGCATATCTCACGGAATCTGTACTGCCTGCCGGGCGAGCACGACCTATCGGTGCAATGTCCACTGCGTTCTTGGCGGCTGGAATTTTTGGGCAAGTATTCGCCTCTATTATTGCCCTAAGCCTTGGCTGGCGATGGTTCTTCGGGGTGTGCGGTCTTATCTTTATCGGAACCGTTTCTCTGGTTCTGTGTACGATGCTTGAGCGCCCCCGCACTGGACAAACGACATCGTTGTGGAAACAATATGTGACTCTCGGTTCCCTCTCTATCAAGCCTATTTTCCTCTTGTACGGTCTTGCCCATATAACCCTTCTTCTCGTCTTCGTAGCCTTGTATACGGGGCTGGGGCGGCATCTTGAAACCCTAGGCGTTGCGGCATCCGGCATTGTTTGGGTGCGTCTTGCTGCCTTTCCGGCAATGCTGATAAGCCTTTATGCGGGTTCTTATGCGAAAAAATATGGGGTACTTCGCGTGGCGCAGCTTGGATACGTTTTATCTGTTCTTGGGCTGCTGGGTGGGGTACTGTGCGCGCAGGTACTTGCTGGCATCGTCGTATGCAGCCTTATCTATGTTGCGGGTGTTGCTTTAGCGATTCCCTCGATGATTACTCTCTACGGCGATGCGGCGGCACCGCATCGTGCCAGCGGTATGGCGCTTAACGGTTTTGTTCTGTTCGTGGGAGCAAGCCTGGGCCCTGTTATCGGCGCGTTACCCTTAGCGTTCACCACTCTCATACTTTTGCTGGTGGGTTTCCTAATTCTGGCTCTGCTTTCACTCGCGGCTGCTTCGCGAATCAACAACCGGCTAGTTTGAGGAGGATCATGATTTTGAGACCCTGCAGAAGTCTTAAACTGTGGGGGAGTACAGCTTAGGGTGAAAAAGACATGATGGCACCTCAAAATTACCCTGGAATATGAGCTTTTATGGAGGAATAATCCCCGGAATTTCTCAGAATTCGATAGAATATTGAGAAACTCTTTGTAAATCTCACCGAAGGAGAGAATGATGGCGGGTAACCCGTTTATTAATTCAATCGCCAAGCAAAATAGGCAAGGCGATCCCCGTTTCGGGCGTTTTGGTGCGGGTGGTTCCTCGTCGCAGGGTCAGTATCAGGCACAGCCGAACTACTCCAGTGAACCGCAGCAGTACGGTCAGCAGACCTACGGGTATGGTCAGCCGCAGCCGAACCAGTATGCTCAGTACGAGCAGCCTTATGCTCAGCCGCAGCAGGCGAACTATGACCAGTACCAGCAGGCGCAGTACGATCCGTATGCACAGCCCGGCTATGCTCCCGTTGCCGAGGGCGACCGCCTCACCATGAACGATGTGATCATGAAGACCGGTCTGAACCTGGCTCTTGTGGTGCTCGGTGCCGCAGTTTCCTGGTATCTGCCCTACCTCATGTTCGTGGGACTTATCGCAGGTCTGATCCTGGGTATCGTTAACGCCGTCAAGCGTAAGGTTTCCCCGGCTCTGGTTATGCTGTACTCCGTGTCCGAGGGCCTGCTTTTGGGTGGTATATCCGGTCTGCTCAATAAGAGCTACCCGGGCATCGCTATTCAGGCTTTGCTGGCAAGCGTGATTGTCGCCGGTCTTACCTTGGCTCTCTTCGCAAACGGTAAGATCCGTGCTACTCCGAAGATGACCAAGATCTTCATGATCGGTATGTTCGCTTACCTGATCTACGGCATTGTTTCCTGGCTTGGTGCGGGTCTGTTTGGTTCGCCCCTGGGCAGCCTGAGCATCGGCGGTATTCCGCTGGGTCTGATTGTGGGGCTGTTTACTGTTGCTATGGCAACCTACTCGCTTCTGCTGGACTTCACCAACACTGCCGAGGCGGTGGAAGCAGGTCTTCCCGAGCGCGAGTCATGGCGTTTGGCATTCGGCCTGACCGCATCGCTGGTCTGGCTGTACATTGAGATTCTGCGTATTCTCATGTACATCAACGAGATGGTCAACAGGGACTAACAGCATTGAGGATACGGCGGTACTCACAACCGGTGGGTGCCGCCGATTCTTTGTTTTGAGCCTGCTAGACTTGCGGAATAACTATATGCCGCAGCAACGGCATGGGCGAGAGACGATTTCTATAGCACCGACTTTTCAGGAGATTTGAGTGAGCGAATCCGTAGCCGGACAGAGCACCGGCAGCACGCATCAAAACCTAACGGCAGGGGAGAGTGAACAGGATGTGCGGGCACAGAAATTAGCCCGTACCGGCGTACCCTACGCTCTTAATACTGCGGCGGCCTGGTCGTGGCGTCTGATCGTAGTGGTCGGTGCCGTGTGGCTTGTATGGCAGGGGCTTTCAAAGGTATCTCTGCTGATTATTTCGGCGATGGTGGCTGCGCTTTTGGCTGCGCTTCTAAGCCCCGCCGTGTACGCTATGCGTAAGCACGGTATTCGTGCTGGTGGCGCGACCGCTATTGCCGAACTCGGCATGATTTTAGGAATTGCCGCTTTACTGGCCCTTACCGGGCAGCAGCTTGTGCGGGGGTTTGTCTCGCTTACCAACAACGCCATTCAAGGGTATCAGCAGCTCGTGGACTGGCTTAAGGGCATGGGGTATGAGCTGGGCGCTGATCAGCTTAACCAGATTCTTAATCAGATAGAACAGGCGGTGAGCAATAACCCCTCAACCGTTTTGCGGAGCGTATCAGAGGTTGGTTCTACCGCTGCAGAGTTTGCCACCGGCGTGCTTATTACTCTTTTTACCCTCGTCTTCTTCCTGATGGAGGGAGAGCGCATCTGGCTGTTTATCGTCAAGCTCTTCCCACAACAGGCACGCGATGCGGTGAACGGCGCGGGCCGTGCAGGGTGGAAGTCCTTGGGCGCTTATGTGCGGGTGCAGATCTTGGTGGCCGCTATTGACGCTGTGGGCATTGGTGTTGGCGCCGCCATTTTGGGGGTTCCGCTGGCGATTCCGCTGGGCGTTCTGGTTTTCTTAGGGTCTTTTATCCCGGTTATTGGTGCTCTTATTTCTGGGGCGGTCGCCGTTCTGCTGGCACTGGTAGCTTTGGGGCCGGTTCAGGCGCTCATTATGATCGGCATTGTGCTGTTGGTGCAGCAGCTCGAATCGCATATTCTGCAGCCGCTCATCATGGGTAAAGCGGTCTCGCTGCATCCGCTCGCCGTGATTTTTGCGGTGGCAGGCGGGTCCATGATTTTCGGTGCAGCGGGTGCACTATTTGCGGTTCCCGTGCTCGCCGTTGTGAACTCGGTTGTGCGCTACTTGGCTGCACGGCAGTGGGAGAATGACCCGGAGTTGCGCCGTGAAGAGTTCCTCTTCCCGTATGAGGTTGAGCGCCGTGAGAAATCAAAAAAGCGTGAAGAAAAAGCACAGAAGGTTGTTGCGCAGGCGCGGGAAGCGATTCGTGGTGAAGACGATTCCGAAGGCACCGTACCTGAGACTAGCTCTACACAGGCGACTAAAACCGTCTCGCCTTCCAAGGACGATACGTAATTGTGCAGTTCCCCTCCAGAAAAGCCCGCGTGAGATGAACAACGCGGGCTTTTCTGTTCTGTATTAGGCTTCTTCATCGCCTAAAATAGAGGGCAGAAGCTGATGAGAGCGTAAAGAACGGATCCGATGTGAACGCACCCCTAACCGATCTACCCGTAACCCTGGAGAATATCGAGACAGCAGCGTCGCTCCTCGACGGGGTTATCGAGCGAACCCCTGTGGCGCATTCTCGTGCCCTGAGCCTCAAACTGGGGTCGGAAGTTTTCTTCAAATGTGAGAATTTGCAGCGTGCGGGCTCCTTCAAAGTGCGTGGCGCCTATGTGCGCATGGCAAAACTCAGCGATGCAGAAAAGAAGCGCGGCGTGGTGGCCGCATCTGCGGGTAACCATGCACAGGGTGTTGCTCTCGCAGCGGCGAAACTGGGTATCAAGGCGCGTATTTACATGCCCCTAGGTGCAGCCCTTCCGAAGGTGACCGCAACCCGCGACCACGGCGCCGAGGTCGAACTGCACGGTACGACCGTGGACGAGGCGCTGGCTGAAGCAAAACGCTATGCCGAAGAGACCGGCGCGGTGTTTGTGCATCCCTTCGATAACGAAGATATTATTGCGGGTCAGGGAACGATCGGATTAGAAATCCTGGAACAGGTGCCTGAGGTCGATACCATCATTGTGGGCGTTGGCGGAGGTGGCCTGCTTGCTGGTCTTTCGGCGGCGGTCCGTGCGAAGGAAGAACAGTTGGGTAAAAAGATCCGCATCATTGGTGTGCAGGCTGAGCATGCGGCGGCATATCCGCTTTCCTTGGCTGCGGATGCGCTTGTCCCGTTGAAGAAGGTCTCGACGATTGCAGATGGCATTGCGGTGGGACGCCCCGGTCAGTTGCCGTTTTCCATTATCAAGAAGCTTGTCGACGATGTAGCGACGGTGAGTGAAGACGATATCGCCCGGGCCCTTATCTTCTTGATGGAGCGCAATAAGCTGGTGGTTGAACCCGCCGGATCGGTTCCGGTGGCGGCGCTTATGAACGGCAAACTCAAGGAAACATACGGCGATCTGGGAACTGTCGTATGTGTGCTCTCGGGCGGCAATATTGACCCGATGCTCATGCTGAAGGTGATTCAGCGTGGTCTTTCGGCGGCGGGTCGGTATATGACGATTAAGATGATGCTCTCAGACCGTCCGGGTGAGCTGGCGACGATCTCGCGCATCATTTCGGAGAATGACGCGAATGTTACTGGCGTGGATCACACGCGCGTAGGCGGTTCTCTGTCGATGGGCGATGTCTCCATTACGATCGATATGGAAACCAAAGGCGTGGAACACTGCCGTCAGGTTATCTCGGCTTTGGAGGAAGAAGGCTTCAAACCCATCGTGGTGTACTAATTTTGAGAGGTCATCTGCGCAGGATATAAAGGTGGGGTTCGGTCATATAACCGAACCCCACCGTGCGTTTAAAGCTTCGTGATTCTAACCCTGGAAAGGCTTGACTGAAACAATCTTCGCGGTCAATTCCTTACCGTTAGGGGCAAGATAGGTGACCTCATCACCTTCTTTTGCCCCCAGAATCGCCGCACCCATCGGAGACTTTTCCGAGAAGACCTTCAAATCAGAGTTGGCGGGCAGAGTCTCCTCGATTTCGCGAGAGCCCAGCAGGAACTTCATAGAACGGGAAGCTACTTCGGCCTCAATAACCATGCCGAGGGCAACCACACCGTCATCGCTGGGGGCGTCTCCTACCTGGGCGTTTTCCAGAAGATGCTTAAGCTGGTTGATGCGAGCTTCGTTTTTACCCTGTTCATCGCGTGCCGCATGGTATCCGCCGTTCTCACGCAAGTCTCCCTCGTCGCGAGCGGCGGCGATGCGGTCAACGATTTCTTGACGATACGGACCTGAGAGATATTCAAGCTCCTGAGTCAGCCGATCGTATGCGTCCTGAGTGAGCCATGCGCCGTTGCTTTCAGCCATGCTTCTCCTTTGGTTATGCTCCGGTATAAAACCGGCGCGTTGGTCTGGGGGTTCTCCCCTGGAAAGTATCACCCTATTCTAGGGCAGAAAGTACACATGCCCTAAATATCTGAGTGTTAGGGCGTGTATCATTTCGCTGAGCGCTCACCGAATCGTGGGTGTGATACGGCTATTTAAGCCGACAGGAATCCACGGTAACCGTGGTTGCCTCCGAGAGTATGCGCAGGTTCGCGCTGTGTTGTGTGACTCGGGTGTTGCCCTGCTCTGCGCTGTTAGGACCAATTTCGACGTCGGCCCATCCCACCGCAACACGGGAAGAATTAAGCGCCTTAAGCGAACAAACCGCGGTGTCTTGTGGGTTTTTAGAGAGTTCAAAACGCCCCTGTGCCTCGTCATTGCTGATGAGGGTAAACCCGGTATCGCGTGCACTTGGGCGGGATTGAGAATCCATCTGTACCCACACCACAAAAGCGCCCGCCACAACCGTAACACAGGCAGCAAGAAGCACCCACATTCGCGTGGAGAGGGCACGCTGCCGAACAGGTTTGGCACCATAGCGCTGCGCTAGGGTATCGGCATGAGAACCGGTAGCTGCCGTTTCGCTCGCCTGCGTGTGTGAAGGATCTGTCATAGCTTTCTTCTCGTGGTGTCTAGTGGACGATGCGGTACAGAAGATGGTCTGCACCACGATACTTTACACCGTCATAATGCTTCATTTAGGGTGGTTTTCTTGCGCTATTTCTGTATGATTACACTTTTAGGAGATGCTCTTAATCTCTACCATTTTAAACCCCACAGTATAAGCCCTTTGTCATCATAAGGATTAACGTGAGCGACGCGCTAGAAAAAATCAAAGCAATTCTGCCTGAACATCCCGCAGTGCAGGATCTTAAACCTCTTGATGAGGAATACGCAGGGCTGCGTATCCTAGCCGTCCACGCTCACCCGGACGACGAATCCTCTAAAGGTTCCGCGACTGCTGCCGCTTATACCTCCCGCGGCGCCCGCTATATGGTTGCCACTATGACAGGCGGTGAACGCGGGGACATCCTCAACGAAGAAATTCGTAACGCTCCCAGAGCACACCGTGACCTGCCCGGATTACGCCGCACCGAAATGGCTCGTGCTGCTGAGATTTTAGGCATCGAACATCGATGGATAGGGCTCATGGACTCCGGTCTGCCCGAAGGCGACCCTCTTCCCCCACTTTCTTTCGGCAGCTTCGGTACACTGCCTCTCGAACAGGCCGCCGCACCGTTGGTAAGACTCGTACGCGAGTACAGGCCTCATATTATTCTCAGCTATGACGAGGTGGGGGGATACCCGCATCCCGACCACATCATGACCCATAAGGTTGCCGTCGAGGCCTACGAAAAGGCTGGTAACCCCGAAGCATACGTGGGGGAAGGCGAGCCCTGGAAACCCCTAAAGCTTTATTATGATCGTGCCTTCAACCCCGAACGCACCGTCGCTCTGCACGAGTACCTGCTCGATCAGCGGGGCGAGAGCGTCTTTGAAGGTTTCATCGAACATATGGCGCACCGCTTCAATGATGCACAAGACGGCACCAGGCACGAAACCACCACGCGAATTCTCTGCAGTGACTACTTCATCCATCGCGATCAGGCGCTTTTATCGCACTCCTCACAGGTGGATCCGCAAGGTATTTTCTTTGCGATCTCTACCGATGAGCAGAAGCATATTTGGCCCTGGGAGGACTATACACTTATCGACTCGCGGGTGCCGGTAACCCTGCCGGAGCATTCCCTGAGTGACGGTATATTTTTCTAGCCTATAGCCTCCGTAAGCGATCATGCGGTGCCCCTTGGCGATGCAGAGGCTTGCGGGCCTTGAGTACTGTGAACATAGCTAAACTCTTGGCGCATTCCCAGCTGAAACATGAACCTCAGGCGGGAATATACAAGATGTCACGCGGTAGAATGAAGACTTAGACAATCACACATGACCGGCTTACCGCTAGAAACCGGAATGTTCAGAAGGATAGTCATGAGCCACCTCATTCTTGATACGCTCGCCACAGTCCCCGACCTTGTGGCATTTGCCGCTCACGGTGTTGCGCTTGCAGCAGATAACACCCCAGCCGCCAACCCCGATGGGTCTGTTGCAGGTTCGCCCGGTATTGGCGGTTTCTTTGCAACTGCGGCGCTATCCCTCCTTGTCATTATTCTTGGCATCGACATGACCAGGCGCACTCGCCGTCTACGATACCGCGCACAATACGCTGCTGCTCAAGAAGCTGAGCAAGCTCAAGCCCAGCAGGATGCAGAGTCCGAGGACGATCAGCATGACGCCCGCTGATACTCTGGCGCTGCCCGTTATTACCGTGCATGGGGTTCCCTCTGAACCGGGAACCTCCCCGGAACCGAGCGTCTATGAACGCTCTATGGCAACTTCTTTAACCCCGCAGATGCTTCCTACACACATCGGTGTGCTGGTGGACGGCAACCGGCGTTGGGCCGCACAGCGGGGGCTGAGCACCCGTGAGGGGCACGCGGCAGGAGCCGAGCGCATCATTGACTTTCTGGGCTGGTGCGCCGACTTGGGCATACCGCAGGTCACGTTGTATATGCTCTCAACCGAAAATCTCAAGCGACCCGCCGATGAACTTACCGGGCTTATTGCCGTTATCGACGAATTTTTGCAGCGGCTGCATACCGCGCAGCAGGGGCCCGTGCACGCGGTTGGTAATGTTTCCCTTATTCCCCACGAGCTTCGCAACACCCTGGAGCGGGTTATAGAAGAGACCGCGCCCTTGCCTGGGGTGCGCGTGAATATCGCGGTTGGCTATGGCGGACGTCAAGAAATTGTGGATGCGGTGCGTGAACTTATTCTTGACGCTGAGGCTCAGGGCCGCTCGATGCGAGACCTGGCAGATACCCTGAACGTTGAGGATATTTCGCGTCGCTTGTACACCCGCGATATGCCCGATCCTGACTTGCTGATTCGTACCTCTGGTGAGCAGCGCCTTTCGGGCTTTCTGACCTGGCAAAGCGCCTACTCGGAATTCTATTTCTGTCAGGCTCTCTGGCCTGATTTTACGCGGGTAGATTTCTTGCGTGCCCTGCGGGATTATGCGGGTCGCACCCGCCGCTTTGGATCTTAGCCACTCATGCTTCAAGAACTCTCGAAACTCTTTACACAGGGAGTATCCGGCTGGATCGCCGGTATTCTGCTGATTCTTTACCTGCTGTACGCAGCTGGGTGTACGGTAAAACTATGGGGCTGGGATCTGCGAAAACACAGGCTACCAAACCGCATCGTATTTCCTTTCGTGTTTGCCACCCACACCGCTTTGCCGGTTATTGCTGCTCTGAGCGGTCAGTGGGGAACTATCCTGCGTGTATGGGGGAGTGGTCTTGTACTTTGGGCCTTCTACGTCCTGATGAGGATGCTCTCCTTCGGGGCGCTGGGCCGAGGGGACGTGAAACTTGCTCTCGCGCTTGGCGGGCTCATTGGCTACTTCTCGTGGGCTAACCTATTGTGGGCGACGTTGGTTACCTTTGTTGTGGGCGGATTATGCGCCGTGGTCTTGGTACTGAGCAGGTCCGTTACACGGCGCACCCGCATAGCCTTCGGACCGTTTATGCTGATAGGAATGATAGCGGCGGTTTTGGTGCCAAGCTACTCATTCCTATCGTTCTAAAGGCCTCGGGCCAAAACCACCGATCGACGAAAGGATCTTTGATGCCTACCCCCGAGTACATCGTGAATTTACGCAAGAAAATTGGTCACGAATATTTATGGCTTTCGGGCGCTACCGCAGTGATCCGTCGCGATGAGGATGGCAAGGTACTGCTGGTTAAACGCAGCGATAACGGCAGGTGGACTCCCGTGACGGGTATTGTCGATCCTGGCGAGAACCCGGCGCTTACCTGCATACGTGAAGCCTATGAGGAGGCGGGCGTGCGTATTGAGGTTCTAGAGCTTGCTCAGGTCAAGGCTGACCCCGCGATGCGCTTTAGCAACGGGGATCGCTGCCAGTTTTTAGATCACACGTTTTTGTGCCGGTGGGTATCCGGGCAGGCACGAGTGAATGACGAGGAATCTTCCCAGGTGCGATGGGTAGATGTGACGGATCCTCAGGAGCGTTCTATGCTCTCTGAGCGGATGCTTGACCGCATTGATGCGGCGCTGAACTATGACGGACATTGCCGTTTTGACTATGTATCTCACGCTCCCAAAGATGAACCTGAATCCTCTCGGTAACCGTCAATACTCCCTCTAATACACCCTTAAGCCGATAGCCGCGCGCCCGCATAATACCTGTTTGCTATGCGTTGAAGACCATGTGTACTCCCAAGGTTGTATCTGAGTATTTTTCTCGTACTTACCGTTGTTCATATCTGAGAAAAATAAAAATGGGGGTTTTATGCATTAATTTCGGTTTCTTGTAAAAATCTAAAATCTATAAATTATAGAAGGTTACCACCGAAAATATCTATAAATTTTTCAGATGTAGCACACCGTTAAAAAATAAGCCTATGCGTAATATTGTGATAATGAACATGTGGTGTATTTATGAAAAGTATATGTTGCTTTATGGGGTAGATATTGTTGATATATCAGCGAAGTAGGTTGTGTGATGGGGTAATATTTATAGCGTGTACATTGCTGGGATAAGAATTAAATTATGTTCCAAAAGAAATTTTTAAATGGGAAAACCCTGTATTTTGAGTTAAAGGTTTGATAAGGTGAATATGAGTGTTGAGAGATTTAACTCGCTCACTCCCAACCACATCTATACAAATGGAGAATAATAATGTCTCTTATCTACCCTACAAACAATTCACCTAACGAATCGCCCGGAAGAGCCAGAAATGCTCTCGGACGTAGCGCCTGTGCCCTCGTGGTGGCAGGCGCTTTAGTGCTTCCGCTGACCCCAGCGGGAGCTGTCACCGATCCTGGTGCTTCAACCCCTGCATCCTCCGCTACGGTGACCCCGCAGGTTGTGGCCGATCAGGAACCTCAAGCAACTCCGCAGCTCGTGGTCGAAACCCCCGATGAAGTCAACCCCTACTACGGGAAGACGCTCAAAATCAAAGGAACCGGTTTCTACGGTGTGGCGGCAGATCAGCAGGTCAGCCTCAAAGTTACCCCTTCAGATACACCAGCTAATTCCCCATATTTCACTACGGAATACGGCGTATATAACCTGGGGTATGTGAATGTTCCCGCATCGCAGATTCATGACGGAACCTTTGAGGTCTATTTGAATACCCAGCCGCTGCCGCTGAATGATTTCCATCCGGAACTCGATTATGTCGTCACCAGTACCCTGACCTCGACAACGCAGCAGGCGCAAGGATATGAAATCTTGCCCACCACAGCATACAACACCCAGGCACCGGTGCTGATCGCACGCCAGAACACCAATCTGGAAGTCGAGGGTAAGCCTAACTCGTTGGTGGAAGACTCCGTGAAGGTGCGCGGTACCGGCTATGACCCAAAGTTTATTCCTCAAGGCGGATACTTGCAGGTTTCTCTTATTGAGGGTGATTGGCCCAGAGGTCAGGTTGTTACTCAGGAAAGAACCGTGTCATCGGTGAAAGTTTCTGCCGAGGAGCTCTCGCAGAGCGGCCTCTTTGAAACTGCGCTTCCCTATCCGGCAGGTCTGGATGCACGCCGCAGCTACCGCATCGGAACCCAGGTCATTAATCCCGACGGAACGTTGGCAAACAACGCTCTGACCGAATACCTGGATGTTGAGTTTTCCTCGGAGAGTAAAGCACCGCAGCTGAACGTGAGCGTTCCCGCCGTGACCCCGACTGCCGATACCGAGATCACCGTGACCGGTACCGGGTATTACGGTTCTGGGAACGCCGAGATACAGGGGCAAAGTATGAACCTCGTTATTAACGAGATAGACCCGAAGACTGGCAAACCAACGGGCGCAGTTCTCACTCATCCAGTGGATTATACCTACCGGGTGGAAGAGAAAGACCTCTACGATGGCTTTACCGACGGTACCTTCCAGACCACCTTCACCATTCCCGCGAATACCCTCAAAACCGGGCACGTATACGAGCTTAGTACGGGGGTATATCCAAAGGACCTGAAGGACGATGTTATCTTCGAAGCCCACCAAAAACTCCCGTTAACGACTGCGGATCAACCGGTTCCAAATCCCAAACCGGCAGAGCCCCAGCCGGGCCCCGAACCCGCGCCAAACCCCAAGCCCGCACCCGGTGAGAAACCTACACCCGAATCGGATTTCAAAGATGTGCACGATCGTACCGCACACCGCGATGCGATTCTTTGGGCTTCGCAGCGACAGCTCGTCGATAGCGCGGACGGCTATTACCGCCCCTACGACGCTATAACCCGCGAACAGGCAGTTGTGACCCTCTACCGCCTGGCAGGAAGCCCTCAGGTTACTCTTCCGCAGGAGTCTCCCTATGTGGATGTTACCCCGGAACACCCGCACTACCGGGAGATTATTTGGGCACGCGAACGTGGTATCAGCTTCGGTTGGAGTGACGGTCATTTCCGCCCCGAGGCGGCTGCATCTCACGCCAGTATGGCTGCGTTTTTGTACCGTTACGCTGGGGAACCTGGCGTGAACCTACCGGAACAATCCCTATATGCCGATATGACGGCTGATTCCCCGTTCTACCGAGAGAGTACCTGGTTGAAGAAGAAGGGTCTTGTTTTCTGGTCTGAAAGCTGGTTCCAGCCCGATGGTGCCGTTACTCGCGCCGATTTTGCGGAACTTATCTATCAGTACGAACAAGGCAAATAGACCGAGCAAAATTCTGAGATAGAGATTTATCTATCCGTCCGCACCGCGGGCCTTAGCTCAAACGTTGAGGGGTTTCTACACATCGTGTAGAGGCCCCTCAACTATGTTCTAGGAGTGTTTGTTCGCGTGAAAACGATTATGCTCGGACTAGAAATTGCCCAGCATCTTGGTGACGTCTAGGGCTTCGTCGAGCTGAGCCTCAGTGACTTCGCCGCGTTCAACGTAGCCTAAAGCTACCACGGCATCGCGCACAGTGACCTTGTTTGCTACGGAATACTTGGCGATCTTCGCGGCGGCCTCGTACCCGATGAGCTTATTCAGCGGGGTTACGGTCGAGGGCGATGCCTCCGCTAGGAAGCGGCAGCGCTCTACGTTGGCGCTCAGGCCGTCGATCATCTTCTCTGCCGCCACGCGAGAAACATTGGCGAGCAGGCGGATGGACTGGAGCAGGTTAGCCGCCATCACCGGAATGCCCACGTTCAGCTCGAAGGCTCCGTTGGTGGAGGAAAGCGCGATGGTCGCATCATTACCAATTACCTGCGCCGCAACCTGAATAGTAGCCTCACAAATCACCGGGTTTACCTTGCCAGGCATGATGGACGAGCCGGGCTGCAGATCGGGGATGTGCAGCTCGCCTAAACCGGTGTTCGGGCCTGAACCCATCCAACGAATATCGTTGCTGATTTTCATCAGACCGTATGCGAGGGTGCGCAGCTGACCGGAAACCTCAACCAGACCGTCGCGGTTTGCCTGCGCCTCAAAGTGGTTACGTGCCTCGGTCAGGGGCAGGCCGGTTTCTTCAGCAAGCAGCTCAATCACGCGTGCCGAAAAGCCTGCCGGGGTATTGATACCGGTACCCACGGCGGTGCCGCCCAGGGGAACCTCAGCCACGCGGGGCAGGGATGCGTTCACTCGCTCAATGCCGTAACGCACGGTAGCGGCGTAGCCCGAGAATTCCTGGCCCAGGGTAATGGGGGTTGCATCCATCAGGTGGGTGCGTCCGGACTTGACGACGTCCTTGAACTCTGCGGACTTCTTTTCCAGCGAAGCAGCGAGAACTTCAAGGGAAGGGATCAGCTCTTTGACCAGTGCCTCGGTCACGGCAACGTGCACGGAGGTGGGGAAAACATCGTTGGAAGATTGGGAGGCGTTCACATGGTCATTGGGGTGAACTTCAATGCCCCGTGATTCCAGGGAACGGGTTGCCAAAGTTGCCAGAACCTCGTTGGTGTTCATATTCGACGAGGTGCCCGAACCGGTCTGGAAGACGTCAATGGGGAAATGCTCGTCGTACTCACCGGTTGCTACCAGATCCGCCGCCTCGCGGATAGCCTGGGCGCGCTCAGCATCGAGCACCTGAAGTTCCTCATTGGCGGTCGCGGCTGCCTTCTTAACGAGGGCAAGAGCGCGAATATGGGCTGATTCGAGGGTCTGCCCCGAAATCGGGAAGTTATCGACCGCGCGCTGGGTCTGTGCACGGTAGAGTGCGTTGGCGGGCACGCGAACTTCGCCCATGGTGTCATGTTCAATGCGGTATTCAATATTTTCAGCCATAACTCTAGTTTAGGGCTCAAAATGGCGGGTTTTCATACCCTTCGTGTAAAAATCGGAACATTTGGGGAATACCGTGCATGATGATACTCACCACGCTGTGGGGTTGTGTGGCGGTACCGTATGAAATCAAGTAAAGCCTGTTGGAACTTCTGGGGTTATGTTGGTTTTCTCGGGTAGATAACACGAAGGAGGCGGTGGTCACCGCCTCCTCGTATATAAAACGCGTGGGAACTACTTCACCTCGCGCGAGTCAAAGACAATATCGACCGCGCCAGAATCCAAATGATAGAAGCAGCCCACCACAATGGTCTCGCCGCGAGTAACTGCATCGGCAATAATGCGCGATTCCTGAAGCAGACGGGAAGCCGTCGCAGACGTATGAGCCCGTACCATCTCGTTCACATGCTGGCTTGGCTTCTCGCCGTGGGGAAGTTCTTGGGCCAGCACCGTAGGCTGAATAGTCTCAACTACTCGTGTAATAAAGCCGCCCGGAAGCTGCCCCGATTCCACCGACGAGCAGGTAGCCTGAACAGCCCCGCAAGACTGATGTCCCATAATGATCAGTACCGGCGTCTTGAACTGGGTGATGGAATATTCCAGCGAACCAAGGGCACCGTCATCAAGAACCTGCCCCGCGGTGCGTACCACAAAAGCATCGCCAAGACCCAGGTCAAAGATATGTTCCGGTGGTGTACGCGAATCCGCACACCCAAAAATCGTAGTGAAAGGAAACTGCCCACCCGTGAGTTCGTCGCGACGTGCCACATCCTGGTGCGGATGCGAAAGCTCGCCCCGTACAAAGCGTGCGTTACCCTCCTGCAGGCGTTCCAAAACGTACTCAGCGGTGGGTTGAACCGGACGAGAACCCATGAGCAGGCTCCTTAAAGTGAGAGGTATCTTCCCTCTATTTTACCGAAAACAGACCGTACATTTTGCTAGAGAAGATCACGAAATATTAGAAGTATTGGATGCACCCGGGGAGGCCGTCATCGTCGGCGCTTTCATATAGGTGACTGTCGCATCCGCCAACTGGGCAAACTCCGCCGGGTCTGCCGTGCCGGTGAGTATCACGGTTGTCGTCTCACCGTTGCCGTGAGGCACCTGCGCCACATAGGAATACACTTTTTCACTGTTCTTCTTAGAGGTGGCTGAACGTACTTCCCACTCCACACCGCCAATAGACTCGGTGCCCTGTTTCGCGGCGTTATCGACCTGTTGAGCCACCCAGGTAGGGTTTGTATCCTTCGCTTGGATCAACTCAATAAAATGATTTTTACTGGTCACCTGTCCGCTCTTAAAGTACGGGATATTATCGGGAGTATTACCCGTCCACCGCGCGTAGTTATAGTGCCAACCCTCAAGCTGCGGTACCGCCACCGGAAAACCCGCCTGCTGGGTAGATTCAGCCGCTACCTGCGATAAATTCACCTGCGGGCGGTACGGATTCTTATCCGGCTGCGGCATGAGCCAGAGCACCGGAATGAGAATAGCCACCATCGCCAGCATCGAAATAATCATATTGCGCGCCGGAGCATTAATGCGTTTCGCCTGTTTTTGTGTAATTTGTGGCACAACAGATGAATCGGCAGAAGCATCTGCGTGAGCCTTCGGCGCATGAGCGTTCTGACCATCGCTCTCAGCCGGTGTATGCGCGTGATTCTGAGAGTTTTCCACTCACACATTCTCTCATACGCTCTAAGACATACCGTTTCCCACACCCACCTGGGCGGATGTTCACCACGGTACATGCGCCCACGCAAACCCGTTCAATACACGCGAACATTCCGCCGGGCGCGTTATGCTAGTAAACAGGAGGTGCCGGTTCAAAGCGCTGGAACGAACCAGCCAGCCGGCCATGACAACGACCTCGAAGGTGAGCAATGACTGAAAACAATAACCACGCCGACCGCAACCTAGCTATGGAATTGGTGCGCGCCACCGAAGCCGCAGCCATCGCATCCGGTCCCTGGGTGGGCGCAGGCGATAAGAACCGCGCGGACGGTGCCGCCGTGGACGCGATGCGCTACCGTCTCTCGACCGTGCACTTCAACGGAACCGTTGTGATCGGCGAGGGCGAAAAAGATAAGGCTCCCATGCTATTCAACGGCGAAGTTGTTGGCGATGGTATCGGCCCCAACCTCGATATTGCGGTAGATCCCATCGACGGAACTCGTCTGACCGCATTGGGCATGGACAACGCCCTCTCCGTAATCGCGGTGGCAGACGGTGGTTCTATGTTCGACCCCTCCGCCGTGTTTTACATGGAAAAACTGGTGACTGGGCCCGAAGCCGCAGAGTTCGTAGATCTTCGCCTGCCCGTCAAACAGAACCTTCACTTGGTCGCTAAGGCACAGGGTAAGAACGTAAGCGAACTGACCGTGTGCGTTCTGGATCGTCCGCGTCACGCTAAGCTCATTGAAGAGATTCGTAATGCCGGTGCACGTACCCGCATTATCCTTGACGGCGATGTTGCGGGAGCTATTGCGGCCTGCCGTGAAGGAACCGGTGTTGACGTAATGCTCGGTACCGGCGGAACCCCCGAAGGCATCGTTGCCGCCTGCGCCATCAAGGCTACCGGAGGCGTTATCCAGGGCCGTCTGGCACCCACCGACGATGCCGAGCGTGAGAAGGCGCTCGCTGCGGGGCACGATCTTGACCGCATCCTCACAACTGACGATCTGGTCACCAGCGATAACTGCTTCTTCGCTGCAACCGGTATTACCGACGGCAAGCTGCTGCGCGGGGTGCGCTACGGCAAGAATATTGTGACCACCCAGTCGCTCGTTATGCGTTCCTCCTCGGGAACCGTGCGCATTGTGGAGGCTGAGCATCGCCTTTCTCGCCTGCGCGAGATTCTGTCGCATACAAAGTAACGTCTTGATATAAAGCCTGTGCCGCGCTCTCAATCATTGAGAGCGCGGCACAGGCCTTATCGTGTGAGCGTGGGCTGCCTGGAAACCTAGGCTGCCGAAGTGTCGTTATTTCTTCAGGCGTGCGCGAACCTTAGCTACTGTAGATTTCGCGGTTTCCTGAGCGATTCCCAGTGCTTTCTTGAGTGCGGGACGCGCGCGGTATGCGTAGCCGTAGGCGCGGTAGCCTAGCACGTTTACCGGAATGTCCCAGGTGCCGGGGTACTCAACCGAACGCCCGCCGAAAGACTTCTTAAATTTGGTGAACCCCGCCCATTCGTGATCAGGCTGATCTTCGGGTGCAATGCCGAAAAGATCCACATATTTCAGACCCTTTGCTTTAGCGTCCAAGATGAAATTGGTCACTACCGGAATGCCTGCCGAGAGCTTACGATGCGCAAAAGAGGCCGCCGCGTGAGCATAGGTGCGCGTATCATCAGAATCGTAGACAAATGCCGCCGCGATAGGCTCCTTGGAACCATCCTCGCCGGTCAGCTGAGCAATATAGAGGGACGCGGCATCGGCAGGCATGAGGGTCTTTGCCACCTGCATCAGATAGTCGTCCTGCTGACGGTTGAACCCGTTGCGGTCGGCGGTCTCAGAGAGGAACGTGAAGAGCACCTTCATATCCTCGGGGTTCTGAGACACCTCAATGCTGACACCTTTTTTGTGGATATTACGGTGCAGATTGCGGTTATTGGACTTCATATCCTTCAAAATTGCAGCTTCGTCGCCGGAAAGATCAATAATCTGCGTGTGTGAAGGCTGAACCTGGCGCGGTGCCAACGCAGCGCCGCGTGCCTTCAGGAACTCTGCCGCATCCTGCGAACCCCAGATAGCGGAGTCAATTGGTTCGATGCGCACAAACAGGCACCCGTGAGCCTTTGCTTCTTCTTTCAGCGAGTCGAGCGCGACATCGAAAGCCTGCGCACTCTGTGCCACCGGGCCGTAGGGGCTGTAAAGATACTTGCCGGTGCGCCCGCCCTCAACGGTAGCGAGATAGGACCAGCCTTCGCCCTCGTGGCGAATGACGGTATGACCAAGAGACTGTTGAAAACGTGCCCAAATATCGGATTGAAGAATATTGCTCATTCAACTATTTTAGCCTCAACCGCAGGTTACGCTGAGCGAAGGCGACCTTGGGAGCAGATAAAATACGAGCCGTTCCGTGAAGATACGGAACGGCTCGATAACACCGAGAAACGACCATACATTAGGGCACGTAAGCCTGCGGTTCGTCCCCTTCATCACGTGTAGAGTCGGCGGTCGGGGCGGGTTTGGGAGCCGCCGGTGCCTGTACTTTTTCTTCTTCGGCAACCTGGGCGCGATGCTCGGCGAGCTTAGCGCGCAGAGCCGTTCCCTTATCTACCGCGCTCTGGCGCAGATCCTTCGAGAAATCGAGAAGATCGGAGTGCACCTGCTGCGCGAAGTTGTCGGTGGCGCATCCTAGGATGCGCAGCGCCAGAAGTCCCGCATTGCGTGCGCCGTTGATAGACACGGTCGCCACCGGAACCCCCGCGGGCATCTGCACGATAGAAAGCAGGGAATCCATGCCTTCGAGATTCTTCAGACGCACCGGGACACCAATAACGGGCAACGCGGTAACCGAGGCGAGCATGCCGGGAAGATGCGCGGCCCCGCCGGCACCGGCGATGATTACGCGAATACCGCGCTGATGAGCCTGCTGGCCGTAGGCGATCATATCTTCAGGCATGCGGTGTGCTGAGACGACATCCGCTTCATAGGGGATACCGAATTCTTCAAGAACCGTAGCGGCTTCTTCCATGATGGACCAGTCGGAATCTGACCCCATCACAACGCCAACAACGGGCTTATCTGAATCGTACGGGGAGCTCATGAACAATCCTTCCTGTGAGCTAATAAGACACTACGGACACGAAATATACCGGCAAACTCTTAGAGCGGGCGGCCGTCACGCACAATAGATGCCACATTCGCGGCGGCATCGCGTAGCGCCCGAGTCTCAGCTGCCCGACCGGTAATATTCACATGACCAATTTTACGTCCTGGGCGGGTTTCTTTACCGTAAAAATGAATTTTGGCGCGTGGCTCGGCACTGAGCGCAAGCGGGTACACACCGAAAATATCTTCATTCTCGCCGCCTAGGTAATTCTTCATAATGGCAACTTCGTCGCGCATAGTAGTTGCGCCCAACGGCATATCGAGTACCGCACGCAGATGCTGCTCAAACTGACTGGTTACCGAACCTTCCTGGGTCCAGTGTCCGGTATTGTGCGGGCGCATCGCGAGTTCATTAATGTAGAAGCCTGCTGAAGATCCCGGAACCTCGAAGAGTTCCGCCGCCATTACGCCGGTAACCCCAAGTTCGGTGGCTAGGGTAACGGCTGCATCGGATGCCGCCTGGGCAATTGCGGGGGAGAGGTTCGGCGCGGGTGCAATCACTTCATCACAGACCGAATTCACCTGAATTGTCTCTACGACAGGCCAGGGGAGAACCTGCCCACTCTCACGGCGCGCCACGAGAGCGGAAAGCTCGCGGGTGAACGGAACCTTTTCCTCTGCCAAAAGCGCCGAAAAATCGGTGCGGTGAGGAAGCTCATCAAACCAGGCAGCAGCCTGCTCACGGGCGTGCTGAAGAGAATCCAGCACCATCACGCCCTTGCCGTCATAGCCCCCGCGCGGGGTCTTCAAAACCACGGGCCAGCCGATCTCATCGCCAAAGGCGAGAAGCTCATCCAAAGTTTCAACGCGTGCCCAGCGCGGGTTCGGTAGTCCAAGATCTTCTACAGCCTGGCGCATCATGAGCTTATCCTGGGCATATTGCAGCGCATCCGGATGCGGCTGCACATTCACCCCCTCGGCAATAAGCGCCTGCAAAAATTCGGTGGGAACATGCTCGTGATCGAAGGTAATAACATCTTTGCCACGAGCGAACTCCCGCAAAGTCTCTAAATCCTTATAATCTCCCACGGGCGCGCTGCGCACCGCTGCCACGGCGCCCACCGTAGGGCTTTCAGCGAGAATATGAAGGTCAAATCCAAGGTTCGTTGCTGCGGGCGCCATCATGCGTGCCAGCTGGCCGCCTCCGATAACACCAAGTACAGGTCCAGTTACAGGGTAAGTCACATCACTCAAGTGTACTCTTATGCCCCCAAATACCGGTAGTATTCCGCGCCGCAGACTTGAAAATAACCTGGGAAGTGCATGATAAAACTCAATAAAATAAGGTAAAACGGGATCGGCTGTACTAGTATTTTAGGGATGCTATCAAAATTTAACTCACAGACGCCCAGGTCATCTTAATGGGCAGAAAAGATGGAGAATATGGCTTCAGACTCTCGCTCTACACTGGGTGATCGTCTTAAATCACTGTGGAATACCTACGGTCTAGAGGTACTTAAATTCGGTACCGTTGGCGGTGCCGCATTCTTGGTAAACGCTGCCGTGGTGTGGGCGCTGATGCTTGGTCCTTTCGAGAACGCACATACCAAGGCAAAAGTAATTGCCAGCGTTGTGGCTACCATCTTTGCATGGATTATGAACCGCCTGTGGACCTTCCGCGAAGACCGATCCGAGAACTGGAAACGTGAGGGCATCGAATTTGCCTTTGTGAATATTCTTGGCATTTTGGTTGAGGCCGGATGCGTGTTCTTCACTAACTACGTGTTGGGGCTGCGTTCGCCGGAAGCATCGTTTATCTCCGGTACGATTATCGGCACCGCGCTGGGAACGATTCTGCGGTACTTCCTCTACCGTTTCTGGGTTTACGGCAAGCACCGTAAACAGGTGGATGAAGGGGACGCTACCGAACACGAAGAATTGGGGTACATTTTGAACCAGGCGACGGGCGTGTTGACCGGCTCGGTTCCCGTGGTAGATCCTGCGGCACAGGCCCAGCGTTCGCAACAGAATGTTGAAATTACCGATATTGATAAGCCCTCTACCGGTAAACGTTCATAAATAAATAGACTGTTTGTATACTGCGGCGGATTCTTTTTCTGAGGTTCCGTCGCAGTCTTTTTACCCTCTGAGCGAACTACGCTGCCGTTTTCTAGGAGTGTCCCAAGGTGAGATCTAGAGCTCGCTCAGAACGCAGGAGCGGGTCTAACTCGGTAGCGGTAAAGTCAGCTAGCGGATCGGGTAGGAATACGGCATAACCCGCGATGAGGCAGGCAAGCGCCTCTGTCACGATCGTGAGGGCTGAGGGTGCCGAGTCGAACTCTGAGGGAAGGTGAAGACGAAGCGCTAATGCTCGTTCCCCTGAAGGAAGACGGTAATCGTGACCAGCATGTTCATGTGCCCGAGAGAGCACTCGTGCCGTTAGCTCTGCCGATGTTAAGTTATCGCCCACGGGTGATGAGGTCGAAGCTGGTAAGCCGATGAACTGGTCAGCCTCGCTGCGCACGAGCGCGCAGAAGTCGATAACTTCGGCATCAATCATTGACTTGGCCTCGTGAAAATTGCCAAGGTAGCGCATCGAGAGAGGCCCGCGATCAACGAGAAGAAGATAGTCGGGGTTATTGAGGTTCTGAGCGTGCTCGGTGGTATCTGAGGCGCCTACAAGCGGTTCTTCATCGTCGAAGTAGCCGCCAGCGTAGAGAGTCGCGCAGGCGAGAACCAGAAAACGCCAGTGCAGGGGACCCGTAATCTGCACCCCAGATTCCTCGGTAACTTCGCACTCATTCACCAGAAGATTTGCGCTCTTTGCTACCCAATTCATGAAGACGCGACCGGAGAGCTCGATGCGTTCACCCCCGCGAGCATGCCAGATAAGGGCGGGGGTCTGCACACGCGCGAGAGCATCGAAAATACGCGTGAATGAGCGGGCATTTGCCACGGTCGAGAGTAAATTTTCAGCCATAGAATAACTTTACCGTGTGTAAACTCCCAAAAATTTCGATGCATGATATTACTTTCGGCAGTACACGCGACCACATCATGAGATATTTTTCCTGACGTCATAACAGTTGAAGAAGAAAGTATTTGTAGTCATAAATTTGCGTGCGATGCAAATATACTCTTAAGGATGTTGAAGTTATATTACGGGCGCATTACGGGTGTGAAGTTCATAAAATATCTTGCAGGTGGGTTATTAAAATGTAATAAGTGACACGATTAGGTTTTGAATAGGATATAAAAAACCTGTTTTGACTAGGTGCTTAGGAGTTTGATAGAGCTTCGTTCGAGGCGTAATCTCGGGGGTTTTGGAGGGGGTATGGAGGAACAGATATATACAGAAGATAACGCCCAAAACTTTCATGATGAAGTAATTATTTTGTGGTCTAACACCGTATAAACATTGAAATATTTGACGGTGATCTGCACATACACGGATAAAAGTTATAAGTCCAGTTTGACGAATGGGCGTGTCGCCCTTCTAATAGTTATGTAGGTTTATTTGCGGAAACATCTTTCATGCCCAAAAAACTATAAATCTACAGAGCCAAAAAAGATTCGTTTGCACACCAACGAATCACCGCAGACTCATCTAGCCAATGAGAACACGGAAGGAAAAACTATGGGTTCATACACCTGTGCTGGGTATTCACGCCTGAGCACCGGTATTGCCGGTGAACGCACAGGCGGAACCCGCCAACATACTATGCAAACCGCGCAATCCCTAGAAGAACAAGCAAATATGTTCCTGAGCGTTGCTGACGCAACCACTGAGGAAGGCAGCTTTGCGGCTTCCACAGTTGAGGTAGGCAACATGTTTACCTGCGTCGAAGGCCTCGATATGTGGGCCGCCGCTGCAGGCATGTACGGAACTGAAGGTGATGACGGAGAGCTCGCCTGGCAAACTGATGCGCTGTGTGCCCAAACCGACCCAGAAGCCTTTTTCCCTGAAAAAGGAGGGTCTACTCGTGACGCTAAACGCGTCTGCGAATCGTGCCCCGTTCGTGAAGAGTGTCTAAAATATGCAATGGACAATGATGAGCGCTTCGGAATATGGGGCGGTCTCTCAGAACGCGAGCGTCGCCGGCTACGTAAGCAGGCAAGCTAAGGCGCTAGGAAGGCACAACAGTACCCATGCAGAAAGTTAGACACTGCTCCCGGCAGACCTGTCAACATGAAGCCACGGTGACCCTCAGCTACTCATACGCTGACTCTACGGCGACGATTGGCCCGCTGTCCGAGTACCGCGAGCCACACGCTTACGATCTTTGCGATTACCATGCGGCACGATTAACCGCACCGCAAGGATGGCGAGTCGTCTACACGGTGGAGCTTAAAGCTGAACGATCCTGAGGTACTGCCAGCCTCTCACAACCTTCATAGGAACCTTCCGCCGCTCAGCGGAAGGTTCTTCTCCTATGAAAATAGGACAAACACCCTATCTATACCACTCTATTCAGAAAAGACACCTATGGCACAGGAAAGTCACAGCGGTACCGCATCCTCAGGGCAGAGAGCCTGGGATGCGCTACGCTCCGCGATCGGCACCGAAACCGTTGAAGAAGCGGCGGCGCGTGCTTCCGCCCCCGCAACACAAAGAACACCCGAATCACTGCTGGGAGCATCGGCACAGATGTACACCGAAGCTCCGGATTTTGCAGACAACCCCGATATTCCCAGCGATCTAGCATCCGGCGCACATGACACGAGGCAGCAGGAAGGGGAAAGCGTAGGGCAGCGGGTACGTACTTACACCAGCGTCTCGACCGGGTTTGTTCCTCTTATCCGCGAGGCAAAGGGATCTCCGAAGCACCCCACGCTCAGTACTTTAGTGCAGAAGTTTGACGAGAAAAAGAACGAAGACGCGGCTCCGGCTGAAAAGGCAGCTGCGCCGGATACACCCGCCTCAGAACCCAGTCAAGATGCCGATAACAAAACCCAAAAATCCACCCTGGTGACCGTGGAGAAGGGAACAAAAATCTCAACCGGCTCGCTGAGTTCACGCCCTAAATACCGCACGCAAACAACCCGTACCGTCGAAACTTCAAATGCATGGGAAGAAGATGCGGCACAAGAAGCCGCCGCCGAACGCCCACGCCTGCTCAAGCTCCGTGCCGCCCTCATCACGGCAGCGGTACCGCTCCTCTCGTTTATGATCGCTATTCGGGCCGTCGCGTCCGCACCATTCCTCTGGCTGGAATACCGCAGGCCCGGATTCCCCGAAGACAGCTACGGATTCGACCTCGCCGAACGTATGCGGTTAGGCTCCTATGGGCTGGACTACGTGACCAACCTAGCCCCCGAAGACTACCTGGCGAAAGCCACCACCGGACCGGCAAACACCCCGGCATTCCTCCAGAGTGAAATCCAGCATATGCACGACGTCAAACGAGTCTTGCTCTTCGCAACCATCGCCGTGGCGGTATTCTGCGTGCTGGCCTTAATCGGCAGTATTTCGCTGAAGGAGCGCGCCCCCGGCACTATTCGCCGCAGCCTGTACACCGGCGCTTGGGCTACCGTTATTATGCTTGTGGTGCTAGGTATCATAGGCGCTACCAGCTGGGAATGGCTCTTTACCACCTTCCATACGACCTTCTTCCCGCAAGGCAACTGGCAGTTCCGCATGAGTGATACGCTCATTCGCCTATACCCGCCGCAATTCTGGATCGACGCGGCACTCGCTATCGTGGTGATAACCCTGCTGATAATCGGTGTGCTGCTGGCGTTCACCTGGCCCACGCGCTACCGCCTCGTGAAGGAAAATCGGTATTACAAGGAGCGCTACCAGATTCGCCAGAAAATCAAGGCGATGCGCGCCGAACGTGACGGTGATACCGGAGCTTAGCGGGTACCCGGCACACGTTCCCTCCAGCATAAAAAGGCTCTTGTGGCGAATAAATTGGTGTTTCTAACACCTTATTCACCTCAAGAGCCTTTTTCGTGCAGCATCCTGTTGGTTCCGGGTATTGGGGAACGCCGCCGCTAAATCCAGGTTGGAATCCACATATGCCCGTACCACTGCTCGTAAGGAATAACCTGCCCAGTCCACAGAGGCCAGAAGTATGCGCTCACCAGCAGAACTGCTGTCAGGTATATGCCCACGCACAAAACGCCCACGCGCACGCGTCTGACGGAACTGGTACGGTTCCCCAAAAGCACGCCCAAACAACCCGCTAAGAGGATGAGGAGGAAAGGCTCAAAGGAGAGAGCGTAGAAGAAGAACATGGTGCGGTTCGGGTAGAGGAACCACGGCAGATAGCCTGCGGCGAAAACCAGCAAAAGAGCTCCAAAACGCCAGTCGCGCTTCAGGATAAAAATGACTAGGGCGAGAATTATCGCCGGAATAAATACCCACCAGATCAGCGGGTTACCAATATTGAGGATCGCTTGCGAACAGTTGAGTGCCGTGCATCCTTTTTCACCAAACTTCGGTGCCTCATAGTAGTACGACGTCGGGTGCCCCAGAATAAGCCACTGCCACGCCTGCGACGCGTAGCGATGCTCACTGCTGAGCCCTGAATGGAACTTAAATGCGGATGTATGATATTCCCAGAGTAGGCGCAAATCCTCGGGAAGCCACTTCACAGCACCCGAGTCGGGGAACTGGTTACTCCAGTGGCGGTAGAAAGCGTTTGACGACTTGAACCAGCCAATCCAGGTGGTCAGATAGACGATAAGACCCACGCCAATCATCTGAATAAACGCAGGAATACCCTCTCGAATCAGAGCGACAATACCCCAATTTTTCAACCCTAGGATGCGCCGCGCATTCATATCCCAAAACACCGTCAGCACACCCATTGCAGCAATGAAGAACAGTGAGTTCCACTTCACCGCTACAGCGGCACCGGCACAAATACCGGCGGCAAGACGCCACAGATGCAAACCCGAGCCGGGGCCGAAAACAATCTTCTGCAAGCCCGACTCGCCGTGCGCATCCACAATCTTCATGACATTCGCCGCGAGCCTTCTGCGCGCCGCCTGTCGGTCAAGAAGCAGACAGACAAAAGTCGCTAAAATCCAGAACATCTGGAAAATATCGAGAAGCGCCAGACGGGATTCCACAAACATCAAACCATCAACGGCACCCAGCAGCGCAGCAATAGAGGCAACCGTGACCGAACGGAACATGAGCCACCCGGCAACCGCCAGAAGTGCCACCGAGAGCGTACCAATAATCGCGGCACTCACGCGCCAGCCGAAGGCGTTCTCGCCAAAAATCGCCATTCCCCAGGCAATCATCCATTTACCCAAGGGCGGATGCACCACATACTCGGGGCTGTTCGGTAAGATACCGCTAAAATCCCCCGAAGCGAATGCGTGATCCACGCCGCTTGACCACGAAACTTCATATCCGTAGTGCAGGTACGAATAGGCGTCCTTGGCATAGTAGGTTTCGTCAAAGACAATCGCATTCGGGTGTGCCAGGTTATAAAAACGCAGCACACCCGCTAAGAGTACAATCAGGGTCGGTGCAAGCCAGCCCCAACGGGGTAGCGAAACACGGGCGACGCCCAGAGCCTCGAAAAGATTCGACAGAGAGTACTGCACTCTGGACTTCGTAAAAGAAAGACTAGCGGTTAACATCACCTATCAATCCTATAGGGTGTAAGCCTCCACGTCTTCTTGAAAATACCTGAAACCACAAAAATCTGGCTCACACCATATATAAAATCTATAAAACTACCCCGACATCATGAGGAACTGAGTGCTATAGCGGCACAGCGCATCTCCGAGATGAAAAGCACACACGATACACTGGGGGAGTGAGCGAAAACGAAATGTATGAGCGCGATACACAAAGTACCACCTCCGCCGATACAACAATGCAGCCCCTAGCGTCTGATGAGCGTGAGGAAGGTATTCTCATTCTCGGCGGAACCCCTATCGGCAACCTCTCAGATGCCAGCGACCGGTTACGGCAGGCGCTCGCTACCGCTGATGTGATCGCCGTCGAAGATACTCGCAAGCTCCGCACCCTCACCTCCGGGTTGGGAGTGCACACTACGGGACGAATTATCGTAAATCACGATCATAACGAGGCGGAACGCAGCGCCCAGCTCGTGCAGGCGGTCAGCGACGGGAACACGGTTCTGCTGCTCTCGGATGCCGGTATGCCAACCATCTCAGACCCCGGCTATGTTGCCGCATCCGCCGTTGCCGACGCCGACCTGCCGGCGACCGTGATCCCCGGTCCCTCGGCGGCATTGACTGCGCTCGCGCTCTCGGGACTGCCCACCGGACGATTCACTTTTGAGGGGTTCTTGGCGCGTAAAGGCTCAGAACGTACAAGAAGGCTGAACTCCCTGGCGGCGGAAGAGCGCACCATGATTTTCTATGAATCGCCGCATCGTGTAGCCGCCACGCTCACAGATTTTGCCCGGGTCTTCGGGGGCGAACGGCGTGCCGTCGTATGCCGCGAACTCACCAAATTGCACGAAGAAACCCTGCGCGGCACCCTGAACGAACTCGCTGACTGGGCGCACAAAACCCAGGTACGCGGCGAAATCGTGATTGTGGTTGCTGGCGCCGAGCCTCCCGAAACTCCGCAGGCGCAAGATATCGTGAGCCTCGTCCTCGAACGGGTGGATGCGGGGGAACGCCTCAAAAATGCGTGCGCCGCAGTCGCCGCCGAAACGGGTGCCTCCAAACGAGAACTCTATGAAGCCACCCTCGCCGCTCGAAATGCCAACGTCTAAACACACCTCAACACAGCCCACAGGAGAATACCGTGTGCCATAGCCACTCCGAGCAAACCGAAATCACGCAGGAGTATTTAGACTCCCTTGCAGCCTTGGCACACTATAAGATGCCAAGCGAAGAAGAACTGACGGCGAGCGTGCTTCCGCATGGCTGGCAGATCGAAGAAGGGCAAACTCCCGCGCCCTACCGCGCCGAGCTTTATCGTGACGAGACCGGGGGAGGGATAGCGCAGGAACCTTCGGGCGAAGGCACCCGCCGCCGCTCCACGAAGGGCGGTGACGGACGGTCCCGCAACCTTGTGTTCCCGCCTGCACCCGAGCCCCTGCCTTACGCCATCGTCGATAACCACACCCATATGGATCTGCTTGATGGCGAAGTAGAGATTACTGCCCGGGACGCCCTCGACACCGGGGAAAAACTCGGCATAGGTGCCATTGTGCAGGTTGGCTGCGATATTCCCTCCTCGCTGTATGCGGTTGCCGCCGCCCGCGCCGACCGGCGGGTTTTGGCGGCGGTTGCCGTTCACCCCAACACCGCCCCCGAACTGGAATCCGCCGGTACCCTCGATGAGGCTCTGGAGACCTTGGATGCGCTTGCCGCCGAACCGCGTGTGCGAGCTATCGGCGAGACCGGGCTCGACTATTTTCGCACCGCGGAGGAAGGTGTTGAAGCTCAGCAGCGCAGCTTTCGCGAGCATATTCGCCTAGCGAAGAAGCACGATCTGGCGCTTCAGATTCATGACCGGCAGGCGCACGATGATGTAGTGCGCATCCTCCTTGAGGAGGGCGCCCCCGAGCGTACTGTATTTCACTGCTACTCGGGCGGTGTTGAGCTGGCGCGCATCTGTAATAAGCAGGGCTGGTACATGAGCTTCGCCGGAACCGTGACCTTCAAAAACTCGAAGGATATTCAGGAGTCGTTGCGTGTGGCACGCCCTGAGCTGATTCTTGCCGAGACGGATGCGCCTTTTTTGACCCCGCACCCGTTTAGGGGTCGCCCGAATGCCTCTTACATGACGAACTATACGGTGCGGTTCATGGCGGCGCACCGCGAGCAGAGCCTAGAGGATCTGTGCCGAATTATCCGCGCGAACTCGAAGCGTGTGTACGGCAGCTGGGGAATTGAGGGGTTCTAGACGATGGTAACGAGTGCATAAGGTATAAGTATTTTTTGTGCCACCTTTGTCGAAGCCTGCATGAACTATCACGCGTATATGCTATTATGGTAGATGCTATATCTCACCTTAAGGCTTTACCTCATAATTTCTGGAGCAAATTCTGTCTTTGTGTGATATGGCATCCCGATAAATAGCTTTCTATCCCGTAACGTATCAATAGCATGTTAATGTGAGAGAACTAGGGTAAAGCTGTGTCAATCATTTCTTTTTCAAAAAGAATAAAACATTATATATGGATTAATTATGTCAAAGATGGCGCAGGGATAGATAAGATACGTAGTTGGTACTCGCAGAAAAACCCATATTCTTATGACCTTGAGAAATACACTCATCGTATTGGTGATGTTGTTGTGCCAAACTCTAGTACCTTCTCTGTTAATCACTTATTCTACGATTCCCAACTTCCTAAAGATAATCTTCGAGATGCCCCTAACCAGATATTTGTAGTGTGGACAGGAGATAACGAAATAACGCCTGCCCGTCGGAAATCACTTAATCTTATTCGCTCCACTAACCCTGAGAGTAAAGTTATTCTGGTGACTCCAGATAATCTGGATGACTATATAGTTCCTGGGTATCCTTTACACCCTTCATACGTGAAGTTGAGCTACATTCAGCGTTCCGACTATATGCGTGCCTACCTGATGCACCATCACGGTGGTGTCTATATGGATATAAAACCTATGGATAAGCCCTGGTTACCTCTTCTTGAGGAGCTTAATGCTACCCCAGATATGTGGGTGATCGCGCCGCATGAAAAAAATTCCCGGAATTCGTCACCAGCAAGTGGGGTATTGGGGAAAGACCAGCGTAACTACTATAGGTCGATTGTGAATATGTCTGCTTATGCGTGCAAACCATACAGCAGGTTTACCGATGAGTGGATTTCTGAAATACATCGCCGTATGGATTACTTTTCAACCCTTTTAGAGGGGCGTTATAACTCTCAAGCATTTGAATATATGCCAGAGTATCCTGTCCCCTGGTCTGATTTATCAGGGAATATTGTGAGTCCATTAAGCTTGAAGTATAAAGATAATATAAAAACTATTGCAGGTATGCAATTTGAAATATATTCCGGTGGATACCGGTAAATCATTGTCACATCAAATATAAAGAGGGAAAATGAAAAAATATGTTGTTGCTCTTAAAGACGAAAATCGTCTTGAGTATTTCTTCAGTGCTCCAGGGGGCGCTGGTTTTGATATATTTTGGGGAGTAGATGGGCGTGCTTTACCTATTCCTGGGGAAAGCCCTGAATTTGATAACATCTATTTTGAGAAGAGAGCAGGCCGTCTAGCCCGTCCCGGGGAAGTAGGATGCGCCTTGAGTCATACTTATGTGTGGCGTGATTTTCTAGAAAGCGGGGAAGAATGGGCGCTTGTTGCTGAGGACGATGCATTGATACACGCCTCCATTGATGAAATTGTTTCTCGGGTTATTGAAAAATCTCTCAGTATTGGCGTGGTGAATTTTGCGGATGGCTGGTCCACCCAGATGGGTCGTATGAATGCCCGTACCCCTTACCCCCGGTTGTCATTGTTTTCTCCGTTTATTTGGGGTCGTCACCGTTTAGGGTACTGCGCTAACGACTGGACTGCCTGTACGGGGCTGTATCTGATCTCTCGGTCGGCGGCGCAGAAAATTATTGAGCAGATTGATGCGCGCGGTTCACAATACTGGCTGGCGGATGATTGGCCCCTTTTTGCCGCTGATTTTGGGGTGGATATTAAGGTTGTGCAGCCAGGACTGTGCGGTTGGACAGGAAATAGTCTTATCGAGGAAGACGGGACGCATTTTGTGTACCATAAAGCAAACCAGACAAAAAAACAGCCGCTCCTCAATAAGCTGCGTATTTATGCCGCGCCCAAGGCCCGGCTGAAGAATGCCCAAAACATCGTCAAATCGACTTTCTGGCAGGTACGGAAGAAACGCAGAGTTCTCAAGTAAATTACTCACACCAATGAGTGACGTCCTTCGACCTAGACCTGCAACCTTTCGTAGAATAGATAGGGTGAGAGAAAATCTGAACGATAAACCCCTGCTGGGTCCCCAAGAAATCCGTGACCTTGCCGCGCAGCTGGGCATCCGCCCCACGAAGACCCTGGGGCAGAACTTCGTGATTGACCCGAATACTATTCGCCGCATCGTTACCGCAGCGGATATTACCGACGACGAAACCGTGCTCGAAATCGGTCCCGGACTAGGCTCTCTCACCCTGGGGTTGGCAGATGCCGCGCGTCACGTTGTCGCGGTTGAAATCGATCCGCCGTTAGCGCAGCAGCTACCGCATACTATCGCCAAATTCCGCCCCGATAAGGCACAAAACGTTAATGTGGTGCTTATGGACGCTCTCAAGGTGACTGAGCTTCCCCACACGCCGGATGCGCTGGTCGCTAACCTGCCCTATAACGTGGCGGTTCCGGTGCTTCTGCACCTTTTCGCGCAATTTCCGAGCATTTGCCACGCCTTGGTGATGGTGCAGGATGAGGTTGCCGATCGTCTGGCGGCGAAACCCGGATCCAAGATTTACGGGGTTCCTTCGGTGAAGGCAAGCTGGTATGCTGAGGTCTTTAAAGCGGGGGTTATCGGTAAAAACGTATTCTGGCCCGCCCCGAAGATTAACTCCGGGCTTGTGGGTTTCAGTATGCGCCCGCAACCGCTCGCCGATATTGACCGCGACGAAGTCTTTACCGTGATTGATGCTGCCTTTGCCCAACGGCGGAAGACCCTGCGGGCCGCGCTTGCCTCGTGGGCTGGTTCTGGTGCTCGTGCCGAGGCGATCCTGACCGAGGCGGGTATTACCCCCACTGAACGTGGTGAAAAGTTAGATATTCACGGGTACATTCGGATTGCCCAGGCGGCGCATCGGGTGCCAGCTTTAGTGGCGGATGAAAGTTAAGACCGGAAAACCGGAAGATGGAAAAAGAATGCATGTTCTAGAAACTCGGGCAAAAGCGCCCGGCAAAGTAAATCTCTATCTTGCCGTGGGTAACCCCCGCGAGGACGGCTACCATCCGCTCGCCACGCTCTTTTCTTCGGTCAATATCTACGAAACCGTAACCGCACGCGATGGTCAGAAACCGGGAATTACCCTGAGTCTGGATATTGTGCCCGGCTCCCTGGTCGATCAGCAGCACCTTGCCGGAGAGTTTGATCTAGCCGAGGTGCCGTTGGACGAGTCGAACCTGGCGCATCGTGCAGCCGTCTCTATGGTGCAGGCGCACGGGCTCACCGTGAACGATCTGAACCTGCACCTGCATATCGATAAGGCCGTTCCCGTGGCCGGGGGCATGGCGGGTGGCTCGGCAGATGCCGCCGCCGCGCTTCTTGCCGTCGATCAGTATCTCTATGAGAAGCGGCTTTCCGAACGTACCCTCGGACTCGAAGAGCTGCTTGCCCTAGCTGCGCCTTTGGGTGCTGACGTACCTTTCGTGGTGCGTGCCGCGTTCCCGCTGGGCGGGTTGGCCGTGGGGGAGGGGACCGGAACCGAGCTGCGCATTGTGGAGCTGCCTGAAGACATGATTCCGCTCGATATTGTGCTGGTCGCCGCCTCAGAAGGACTCTCGACCCCGCAGGTGTTTAGCGAGCTTGATGAGGGACGCGCCGCCGGGCGTTACCCCGAAGCTGGCGAGCTACAGGTTCCTTCGGGGCTGCTGCACGCGCTAACCCAGACGGAGGCGCCGATTGCGCGCATCCACGAAATTGGCAGGCAGCTTCGCAACGATTTGCAGGGACCAGCCGTGACCCTAGCACCCGATCTTGAAACTATTTTGACCATGGATAATGAGAGCATGGTTGAGGCGTTTGTCTCTGGGTCAGGGCCTACCGTGGCTATTCTTGCGGAGGATGCGACCGCAGCTGATGAACTCGCCGCAGCACTTCGCCGCCGAGGCCGTCACGCGATAGCCACACAAACCCCCGCGATGCTCTAATTCCTTGGGAATAGTCCCTTATTCCTCTGTAATAGGCGCAGTATCCAGCCGCAGCGGCTTCGGAATACGCTTGAGAATGCGGTACTGAAGAATACCCTCCAGCGCCCCAAGATTGCCGCCCGCCAAATATGCCGCCCGAAAACGAGTCGTAGGGTTTATAAGCTTAGGGGCCTGCCGCAGAATCTCCAGGATAGATGCCTTCGTGCTGGGGCCGCGCATTCCATGCTGCCGATAGTGCACCCACAGCAGTACCTTGTATTTTTGGTAGGCGCGCTGCTGATGAAAAATGCGTTTAGGTTTATCCCGCAGAATATAGTGCAGAAGCGGCCCATGCGTAAGCGCCGCCGGAACGCCTGCAAGCTGCACACGCCAGGCAAAATCGGTCTCTTCGGAACTCTTATATGAAGAATCCATACCCCCGGCTTCAAGATATACGCGGCGAGGAATCGAAAAATTACCCCCGGCAACCGTCGGCAGAAAACCAGCATAGGGGGCGAGCTCATCGTCGTAGAAAATCCTGGTGCGTGTGCTCAGAGTTTTCTGATCATCGCCGGGTTCAAGACCGTAAGCCCGCAGAACTTCAGGAGTATTAACCCGATCATGAAGCAGAGACCCGCTTGCTATGACAGGGGAATATAGGTTTTGCACGTGCAGATGCGAAACCACCCAGTCGGGTTCTACAAGATCATCGCCATCGCAGAAGATGAGGACATCACCCGCGGCTTGTACCGCCCCCATATTGCGGGCGTGGCTGGCTCCGGCACGCTGGGATGCATCTACTACCCGCAGGGGATAGGGGGCATTGTAGCCTTCGACCACAGCGCGAGTGCCGTCGGTACTGCCGTTATCACAAATGAGCACCTCAAAACTGGGGTTGCCGGTTTGGGCTGCGAGGGCATCAAGCTGCTGCGTAATATAGTTGGCGCCGTTATACACCGGAATAATGACGGATGCTGCAATGGGCTTGGGGCGAGTCACGACCGGTCTCCCTTCACCTGCTCGGCTACCGGGTACGAGCTCCCTTCGGCATCAAGGTCACGGATGCGCCGCGCCGGAACGCCCGCATACACACCATGAGGCGCACAATCGTGCACCACCACGGCACCGGCGGCAATCACGCATCCTTCGCCGATCGTAACCCCGGCGGTAATGACAGCGTTTTGCCCCACCCACGTGCCGTTTTTGATGTGTACGGGACGAGTAATATTTGTTCCCGCGCGCTGAGCGGCAGAACCAATTTCATGGGTATCGGCAAAAATGGTGACGCGCGGCCCCAGAAAAACATTATTTCCCAGAGTCGTATGCGCGCCCACCAAAGTTTCTTTATTGACAAAACAATTCGTGCCCATTACGACCTTAGGCATAATAGTGGAACTAGGATCGCAATATGTTCCGGTACCAAAAACAATGCCATTTTTGGTGAGTTCACGTCGTTTTTGCGCATTCGTGCGTTCTCGCCGCATAAGATGCAGGCGGTATTTCAAATCTTTGAGTTTCTGAATCATGAGAATTCGTGTGAGTGAGTGTGACCTATGCGGCTATACCACCGTGGCAAGCCTGTCTGAAGATATTGTAGCCTACCTGCAGGCGGCGGTCAGCGGAGTGTTTTTTGGTAGGGAGTAACGCGAGAGTGTTTTCTTTATACGGGATCAGTTTATGGCACCCGCATGAAGAAAACACTCCTGGAATTTATGATGCACTGAGTATTGCCTCCGTGTCTCTCAATAGTCTGTGATATAAAACCCACTCCGTCATGGTGATTACCAAGTATCCCGGACGATACCTAAAACGTATATACTAAGTGGTATATCGCGCGGTGTGATGACGCACATTTTGCATAGTTCAGGTCAAAATTACGCGCGACCTATTCCCGCTCGAACTCGCACGAAATGAATACCCCATGCCCCACGACGTAGATATTATCGTAGGCGTTCCCGAAGGCGCCGGGTGGGCGCCCATCCATGAGATGGCGCGCCTGATGGCATCGTACTTGGACGCGCGCATCGTCACCCCTGACCCGAGCGCATCGCTTACACCCGCTACCAAAATTTTGGGGCGCCTGCCGCGTATTCCCGGCGGAGGACGTACCGCCCTTGTTATCGCCAGTGACCCCGGACAGCTTTACGCTATCGCGCAGCCGCGCCTCGCTGCACGACGCTATGCTGGGGTTTACGGGTGGGTTATCGATAGTTTCTGGGATGACCGCATTCCCGCCATCGCCACCAACGGAACCTATAACACCGTTTTTGTGGCGGACCGCGACGACGTGCACGATTGGCGCAGTGCCGGGGTCAAAAATGTGCGGGTGCTTCCCTGGGGTGCAGACGTGTGGAGTAAATTCGATGAGCATCTGGAGCATCCGAAAACCACCGATGTACTTCGTGTGGGGCGCCAACCCCCCGCCTATGACGACGATGAACACACTGCAGAACTTGCCCGGCAAGCTGGAATAACCTTCGCTGGGCGGCCGCCGTTCGGCGTAACCGATCGTGAATCCGTCGAGTCTTTGCAGAGAGCACTCGCGGACGCCAAGTTTGTACTGGCTTTTAGTACTTTGGTGAGCCCCGCATCGTACACGCACCCAAACAAGGAGTACATTACCGGGCGCTGGACGGACGCGCTCGCCCACGGGGTGACCGTGGTGGGGCAGGTGCCTAAAACCGAAAGTACGCGCGAGATACTGTGGGATGGAGCGACCGTCGATATTGACCCGCAGGATGCTCGCGCCGGGCTGAATGCGGTGGCGCAGCTTGTGAGCGAATGGACACCTGAGCAGAGTCGAAACCAGGTGCGTATGGCGCTGCAAAGACTGGATTGGCGGCACCGTTTCACCGAGCTATTTCAGGCTGCGGGTTTGCGCAGCCCCCGGCTGGATGCGGACCTAAAGGCTATGGCTGCGGAACTTGCGGATGCTTCCCCGAGTTTATAAAAAGAGCCTTGATAGTGAATGCAACGTTGAGGAACCCGTTTGATTCGCTATCAAGACTCTTTTAGCAGGGGAGCGGGCTATCCGAGGAGTTCCGAGAGTTCCAGCCAGCGCATCTCTAGCTCGTCGATCTCATCCTGAAGCGCCTGCTGTTTTTGCCCCAGGTCGGCAAGCCCGGCGTAATCGGCGGGGTCGTGTATGCTCATCTGCTCGGAGAGCTTGCTCTGTTCCTCGCCCAATTTTCCGAGGCGACGCTCAATCGCGGCGGATTCCTTCTGTGCCGCGCGTGCCTGTGCCCCCGATACTTTCGGCGTGCTCTTAGGGCCAGAGTCCGTTGGTTCAGCTTGGCCACCAGAAACCGAAGAATCGTTCTTTTTCGTTGGGGCGGATGCACCGCCCGTAACACCAGCGGCAGAACCGCCCCGACCCGCTGCGGAAAGTGCCAAATATTCGTCCACCCCACCGGGCAGATGCCGGAAGGAACCGTCAATCACCGCATACTGCTGATCGGTCACACGCTCCATGAGGTAACGGTCGTGAGAAACTACCAGCAGAGTACCGGGCCAGGTATCGAGCAGATCCTCCATCGCCGCCAGCATATCGGTATCCAGGTCGTTTGAAGGCTCGTCCAGAATCAGTACATTCGGCTCGTCCAAGAGAATGAGCATGAGCTGTAGTCGTCGTTTCTGCCCACCCGAAAGATCTTTCACCGGGGTAGAAAGCTGTGCGCTCGTAAAACCTAGTCGTTCCAACATCTGCGAGGGCGACATCTCTTTGCCGTCGGCTATATAGCTGCGCTTCTTGCGACCGATCACATCAGATACGCGGTCGTTCTCAACCTCTTTCAGCTCATCCAGCTGCTGGGTGAGGGTGGCAACCTTGACGGTCTTACCACGTTTCACGCGCCCCTCGGTTGGTTCCAGAGAACCGGTGACCAAGGCAAGCAGGGTAGATTTTCCGGCACCGTTCACGCCCAAAATACCGGTGCGCTCACCCGGCGCAATCCTCCAAGTTACGCGACGCAGCACCTCACGTTTGCCGTCGGGCAGCGAAGAATCCTCAAAGGTGACCGAGACGTTCTCAAGATCCACCACGTCCTTACCCAAACGGGAAACCGCCATCTGCTTGAGTTCCACGGTATTACGTACCGGCGGCACATCGGCAATCAGCGCATTCGCCGCATCAATACGGAACTTCGGCTTCGAGGTGCGCGCCGGGGCACCGCGACGCAGCCACGCCAGCTCTTTGCGCATCAGGTTCTGGCGCTTTGCCTCCGCGGCGGCCGCCTGCCGATCGCGCTCCACACGCTGCAGAACGTAAGCCGCATACCCGCCTTCAAAAGGTTCCACGATATTATCGTGAACCTCCCAGGTGTCGGTACTGACTTCATCAAGAAACCAGCGGTCGTGAGTGACCACCAGCAGACCGCCCGCGTTCTTGCTCCAGCGGCTTTTCAGATGATGCGCAAGCCATGTAATTGCCTGCACGTCCAGGTGGTTAGTGGGCTCGTCCAGCATGAGCACATCCCATTCCTGTATCAGCAGAGCCGCCAGAGCCACGCGGCGACGCTGCCCACCCGAGAGTGAAGAAACCGGCGCATCCCAGGGCAGGTCAGACACCAAACCCGCAATAACATCACGAATACGCGGCTGCGAGGCCCACTCATACTCCGGAGTATCGCCCACCAGAGCATAACCGACCGTATGGGAATCGTTGAGAACGTCGGACTGATCCAGATACCCGATGCGCGTGCCACCGCGCGCCGTCACGCGCCCGGAGTCCGGTTCAAGACGCCCCGCCAGAATCTTCATGAGTGTGGATTTACCGTCACCGTTGCGACCCACAATGCCGATGCGGTCGCCCTCATTAATGCCGACGGTCACCCCCTCGAAAATAGTGCGGGTAGGGAACTGAAGGTGCAGCGCTTCGCCGCCAAGTAAATGTGCCACATATCCAGGGTAACGCCTGACTCCCACACGCCTGGAAGCCTTCGTATAAATCCGGCGAAAACCACGCCGGTGAGAGATAAATCCCAGGGTATCTGAGGCACCACAGGCACCGCATGAACACAAAAATTAGGGCTTCCCAAGGGCACAGAGTGGCGTGTGTGAGAACGCTGCTATTTTTGCTACACTATGGAGTATCCGTTTCTTTGTCCGTCAATCCGACGGGTGTTCATGCGGATAATCCGCCATGGTGTAATGGCAGCACAGCGGCCTTTGAAGCCGTTTGTCTAGGTTCGAATCCTGGTGGCGGAGCGAATAGTTCGGGGGTAGACTTCCGGCTATATCCCACACCTAACAAGGAGACATCTAGGTGAACGCAGAAAATCGGAAGGCACCTTCGGCTGTTATTGTTTTGGCTGCGGGAGCTGGCACTCGTATGAAATCTGCTACCCCCAAAGTTATGCACGCGATAGGCGGCCGTTCCATGGTGGAACACGCCGTAGCTGCCGCCCGAGACCTAGACCCCCAGCGTCTAGCCGTTGTAGTGCGGCACCAGCGTGATAAGGTAGCCCAGCATATTCTTGACTTTGATGCCCAGGTCACTATTGTCGATCAGGACGATATTCCCGGCACCGGTCGAGCCGTCGAAGTCGGTCTTAATGCCCTCGATAATTCCGATCTCGTTGATGGTACCGTGTTGGTCACCTACGGCGACGTACCCCTGCTTCGCGCCGAAACTCTGCGCGAACTGATGGACTTCCACGAAGAGGGACGCAACGCCGTTACCGTGCTCACCACCAATATCGAAGAGCCCGGTGCCTACGGGCGCATCGTGCGCGACCAAGCGGGCGAAGTTACCGCCATTGTGGAGGCCAAAGACGCAACCCCCCAAGAGCTGGCGATTACCGAAATCAACTCGGGTATCTACGCTTTCGACGCCAAGGTTCTGCGCGAAGCCCTGCTAGAGGTCACGACCGACAACGCACAGGGCGAAAAATATATTACCGATGTGCTGGCTATAGCCCGCGATAAAGGGCACCGAACCGCCGCCCTCGCTATTGAGGATCGCTGGGAGGTTGAAGGCGCGAACGACCGCGTACAGCTCGCGCAGCTTGGGCGTAAACTCAACGAACGCATCCTGGAAAAACATATGCGTAACGGTGTAACTATCGTGGACCCCCACAACACCTGGATCGACGTAACCGTTACCCTTGAAAACGATACAACTCTGCTGCCCGGCGTGCAGCTGCACGGGACAACATCGGTCGCCACCGGTGCAACTATTGGTCCGGACACAACCCTGACCGATATGACTATCGAAACCGGCGCAACCGTCATTCGCAGCCACGGTTTCGGCGCGACCATCGGCGAAAACGCCACCGTGGGTCCCTTCTCATACCTGCGCCCCGGTACCGTTCTGGGCGCGAACTCAAAACTCGGTGCCTTCTGCGAAGCCAAGAACTCACAGATCGGCCAGGACGCCAAGGTACCCCACCTCACCTACGTAGGGGATGCCGAAATCGGCGAAGGCGCCAATATTGGTGCGGGATCCATCTTCGCTAACTACAACGGGGTTACTAAAAACCGAACCGTTATCGGCGCGCATACCCGCATGGGGTCGGGCGGCATCTACGTGGCACCTGTCACCGTTGGAGACGGCGCATATTCTGGTGCGGGAGCCCTGATCCGCAAGGATGTTCCGGCGGGCGCGCTCGCTATTTCTGAGACTTCCCAGCGCAATATTGATGACTGGGTTCTAAAAAATCGTGAAGGAACCGAGTCTGCACAGGCTGCTGAGGCCGCGCAGGAGTAGTTTTCACACACCGAGTTCACAAGGAAAGCGAACACAATCATGTCTAGCGAGATTACCAATCCTGGGATGCGTAAAATGGCAGTGGTGTCCGGGCGGGCGCATCCGGAACTAGCCGAAGAAATCGCTGCTGAACTGGGGCATGACCTGCTGCCGACCTCTGCGTATACCTTCGCCAACGGTGAGACCTATGTGCGCTTCGAGGAATCTGTGCGCGGCGCCGATGCTTTCGTGATTCAGTCGCACCCGGCACCCATCAACGAATGGCTGATGGAACAGATGATTATGATCGATGCGCTCAAACGTGCCTCCGCCCGCTCGATTACCGTAGTTTCGCCTTTCTACCCTTATGCCCGCCAGGATAAGAAGCATAAGGGACGTGAGCCTATTTCGGCTCGTCTGATTGCCGATCTGTACAAGACCGCTGGCGCGGACCGTCTGATGTGCGTCGATCTGCATACTTCGCAGATTCAGGGTTTCTTTGATGGTCCGCTCGACCACCTCTTCGCTATTCCAGTTCTAGCGAATTATATTCGCGGGCGCGTTGAGAACCCCGAGAACGTGACCGTCGTTTCCCCGGATACCGGTCGTGTACGCGTGGCTGAGCATTGGGCTGCTCTGCTCGGCGGTGCCCCTTTGGCCTTCGTGCATAAGACACGCGATATTAACGTGCCGAATCACGCCGTCTCGAAAACCGTCGTGGGCGACGTTGAAGGGCGTTCCTGCGTACTGATCGACGATATGATCGATACCGGCGGAACCATTGCTGGCGCGGTTAAGGTTCTGAAGGATAAGGGCGCGAAAGAAGTCATTATCGCGGCAACCCACCCCGTATTTTCCGGTGAAGCCGTCGATATCCTTTCCGGATGCGGTGCCTCCGAAGTGGTTGTCACTAACACGCTGCCCGTGCCTGCCGAGAAGTCTTTCGATAATCTGACGGTTCTATCGATTGCTCCGCTGATAGCACGTGCTATCCGTGAGGTTTTCGACGAAGGATCCGTGACCAACATATTCAACGATCACGCCTAAATCGTATATATCGCATTAACCCCGTGGCCGAGCTTCGACAGTTCGGACACGGGGTGATGTTATTGGGCCCAGAAAAATGTCCCCGTCTGAGAACGCTAGCGCTCAGACGGGGACATTAACTACTTAGAGGCTATGCACCTCATAATCTGCTGTTTTAGTTCTGCACCTGTGCCTGCGAGAGCCACGGCAGAATCTCGAAGAGCGAGTTTTCAATCTCATCGACCGCAATGCGTGCCGCCTCTTTACCCTGACGGTACGGATCACCAATGTTATCGCTTGAGCGCGGTGCTTGATTATGGCTGTACAGGTATGAGATCGGTTCTGCCTCGGAACCGACTTCTTGCTTCAGGTTAGCTACCTGCTTGATGAGATGAACCTTATGGTGGTACTGCGGCCATTCGCGGATAATCCAATCGGCGTGTTCCGCCTCCGCCACCAGGATCAGGGTAGCGCGTTCCACCATGTCTTCAGTGAGCTGCTTGGCGCGGTACCCGGAAATATCGTAGCCGCGCTCGTCAAGCTGTTTACCCACGTGACGGTATACGCGCGAGCCCGAAAGTGCCGAAGTTCCGGCGCTGGTGAAAATCCAGTCATCGGTCAGACCGTATTCTTCGGAGAGCTGGCTTGCAATAATCTCTGCCGCCGCACTGCGCGCTACGTTCCCGGTACACACGAAGACCGCTTCCATAGGCCCCTGGAGCCGGGGAGCGAGCCTGCGCCTGCGCACCACGCCCGAGCGAACTTCGCCCGGCGCGAGCTTAAACGGAGAAGCATGGGATGCTGCGCGTTTTACGGGACGCACGGAAGCTGTCGGATGCACAGATGCCTGAGCAGGAGCCGAACGGAAACCCGTCGGCTGGGCTGCTGACTGGGCACTCTGCGTATCCGTATCCTGCGCATCCTGGGCGGAAGTGGAGAGCGCGTTGTTTGCGCCATCACGCACCTTCAAGGTCTGGTGAGTGGGCCGCGAGAGCTCTGTGCGGGTGTTCTCGTTAGAAGTGGAACGAGCATTATCACGCTGAGCAAGTTTTCGCGCCAGCTGAGCCTGATTCTGCTCGCGCTGCTCTCGTTCAGACTGAGTCTGCTCGTTCTGCTGCCCGGCATTGGATTCTTCAGCGCGCGTGCGTTGAGCCTGTTCCTCTCGGCGACGGCGAGCCTCTAGACGTTGACGGTGAACTTCCGCGCGTTCACGTTCGCGCCGGGCCGCTTCATCTTCCTGGCGCTGCGTTTCCTCTGTCTGAGACTGCTGATTTTCTCCACTGTGAAGATTCAGTTCTTCCTGCGCGCGGCGAATGGCGATTGCCTCTTTACGGGTCTGCGGCTTATACCCAGGCTGCAGAAGCTTCTCCATATCGAAGCCCGCGAACTCGGGCTTGTTCGCAAGTTTCTCGCTGATAGAGGGTTCGCTCTGCTTTTGCCTCGTTGGAATATCCTCCGGGGTCTGCTTGGATGTTGCCGGAAGGCTATTCCACGGATTAGCGGCAGCAGACTTTTTCTGGGGTGTGGGAATGCTGTTCCACGGGTTATGGGTTGCTGCTGTAGATGCCGTTGCCGTGCTCTGCTGTTGAGTCTGTTGCTGGGGAGTTTCAGGCTTTTTATGAGTCTGAGCATCTTGGCGTGCGCGAGCCTGCGCCGCAGCAACAATTTTGGCGGGGGAGTAGCCAGGGTCGGACTGCGCAAGATGCGACTGAACCGGCTTAGACTGCACAGAGGAACGCGAAGCTACTTCAGCGGGCCTTGGCTGTTGGTGGATCCTTCGCTGCGGTTGATGTGCCTGGGCGCGCTGCTGGGTGGGCTGGCTCTGGTTCTGCTGCGCCGATGAAGGACTCTGCTGGCGCTGCGCCATTTGCTCATTTGCTTGACGCGCAAGGTTGGTGCGCACCGTATTCTTCAAGGCAGCATTCCGAGCTGCAGGGTTCTTGGCAATCGAATTCTTGGGGCGTACCTTTTTTGCGCCGGTTGTTTTTGCGGATGCGGTGCGCGCCTGAGCTGACCTCTGCGGCGCTGTGCCAGACTTGGGGCGCTTGTTCTGCGCCGCAGCTGCGCCGGGTGCTTGTGAACGAGACGAGGTGGAACGCTGGGTTATGGGTATCCGCGCGGTCTTCGGGCGCGGAGAATTCGTGCGCGCAGCAGTATTTTCCACGCGAGGAGTCTGCTGCTGAGATTTATGCTGTTTTGCGTAACGCTGTGCCGCAGCCTGCACATCGTTGGTATCCATGAGAACCGTTTGATCCAGCTCTGCGCTGTTCGTGGTCGGCTTGGTAATCTGCTGCTCTGGCTTCTTTTTATGCTTTGAAATCTTGCCGTGGAATTCGCCGATGTTAATCGACCTAGTTTTCCGAACCATCGGGCTTGACTGCGTCTGCGGTGCCGCCTGAGAATTTTTACGGTTGCCGCCCACGGAACGCTGTGCCCCCGTAGCGGAAGAAAGTATGCTCGCGGCACGGCGGCGAGCATCGGCTGCCTGCTGCGCCCGCCTCTCTGCGGCCTGTTTTTCAGCTGCAGCACGTTCTGCAGCACGCCGTTCTTCTGCTTCGGCGACCGCAATATCGCGTGCCGCGCGTATGTTAATGCTGGATGTTACCGGCCCAGTGTGATGCAAACCCTGGGAGCGAGATTCGTCCTCTCGCGCTTTCCTCTTTTGAGCTGCGAGCGAGCGTACTTCTTGTGGAAGATCCTGTGACCTACGGGAAGCGCTGCGTGCGGAACGTTGGGGCAGGTCATGTCGCGCGCTCAAACGTGCGACCCCGTCCTGAAGGGAAGACCTTGAGGATTCCCCTGCTCGGCGGCGTCCGGAAGCGGTATCGGCGGAGGGGGACTCACGGTTATCCTGCCCGGCAGGTACACCAGAGTCAGACAGATATTTGTCCCTGAGGGACTGAATATTAAAAATTCCCATGGATACCTTTCAGAGTCTCGGACGCTCCAGAAGCGCATTGCATTGCCTCCAGGGCAGGGCTACTCACCTATTATTTTACCTGTAGAACACAATTTGTCAGTCTTTGGAGGGTTCCTAGCGTGTATCTCGATGTTGTGTTAGGCACGAGCAGAGTACACGACGGTAGTGTTTACTCGGATAAATTTTCGCGAAAAAACTATGTATCATAATACGTCTTATACGCCGCAAAGATTAAGTAGAAATATGCATAATCTGAAAATAATCCTGATCTGCATGCTAAAATCTACATACGTATTTTACGTGTATTTTTATAGGCGCCTGCCGTTTCACGAAAGCACAATTCATGAAATTCCTCACCGCACTGCGGACTGAACTGGGGCAGCTAAGCTATTCACTCAAAGCTCGTAAAACCCCTCAACAATGGCGAGATCAATACGCCGCAATTCGTGGTATCCGCATTTTTAACACGCCATCTATACACTATCGAGGCCTCCGTACAGAAGTATGGGGTATTGCGATGGTTAAAGATGAAATAGATATTTTGCCTTCTGTTATTGACCATATGTTTCAACAGGGAGTACATCGGCTGCTTATTGCGGATAATCTTTCGCATGATGGTACCCGGGAATATATTCGTGAAAGATCAACTCACGACTCTAGAATTATCTATGCTGAAGATAATTACATTCCGTATGTACAATCCGAGAAAATGACGTGGTTAGCGCATCTGGCCTGGCGATACGGTGCGCGATGGGTTATTCCTTTCGATGCAGACGAATTTTGGTATGCGCCTTCAGATACGCTCGCAAAATTTTTACAGACCTGCCAAAGCTCGGTAATTTATGCCGGATTCCATCATTCGGTACCTGTCACGGAGAACCCGAGTGATGTTATCAACACGGAACTTGTGATGGATACGGCAGATTCCTTCCCCGGGAAGGTGGCCTTTCGTGCCCATCCTTTTGCTGTTGTGGTACGTGGTAACCACGAAGTATGCCGTTTAGGCGCTCATGAACGTTCCTTTGAGATCGTGCATGTGCAGTATCGGGGGGCTGCTCAGATTACGCGAAAAGTTCGGCAAGGGGCCGCTAGTGCTGTGAGCACAGGCCGAGACGCCACAGTGGTTACTCCGCATTGGCTTGCTGGCAGTAAGCTCAGCGATAGCGAGATTCAAGAGGTATGGACCAATATCTCTCACGGTCTGCCGGATGATCGCATCCAGTTCAAAGCTGAAGGTCCTATGGCGCGCGGAAAATTTTTGCGGTGGAAAAGCTGGAACGAAGACGGTTCCTTGAACAAATTCTCTTCTGATGCCTCAGGTAATGCTGGGGGCTCATCATGAGTAAAGAATCTGCACCCGTTATGGCAGGAGTACCCAGTACTAGGTACGTTATGCTGGATAGCCTGACAATTTTGCGGGGTCCGGCTGCGCTATTCGTCTTTTTCTACCATACGAGGTGGGCGCATGTGGTTCCTAGCGCATCCGTGGGATATGTAGGAGTCGCATTGTTCTTCGTGCTTTCGGGCTTTGTGCTGACCTGGTCGTATAAGCCCGCCGACGGAGCCAAGAAATTCTACCTGCGTCGATTTGCGCGTGTATACCCGCTGCACCTTTTCTTCTTTGCACTTGCCTTGGCAATTCTCGTCCTGACTCAGGAAGCCCCATCTGCGGGTGCTACATTAAGCAACCTGATTCTGCTCCACACCTGGGTGCCGAATTGGGACTATATTTTTTCGGTCAATGGGGTGAGCTGGTCTTTAGGCTGCGAGGCTTTTTTCTATGCCTGTACTCCGCTCGTGTTGGGGTGGCTCAGCCGCCGCTCCCCGAAGGCGGGATATCCCGTTTTGGCGGGTTGGTTCCTGCTGACGGCGGCGGTGGCGAGCGCTATAGCACTTACCTCTAATTACGCCGATGTTGTGGTGTACGCTAACCCGTTGCTTCGTTCGGGTGAGTTCGCCTTAGGCATGCTCTTAGGGCTGCTGGCGCTTAAAGTTCGTGACGGCGATTTAGCGATGCCACGGATACGTACCTGGCAACTGTGTGCGGTAACAGCACTTGCTTTAGCCGGGATTTCTGGTGTTTCTAAAGTTAGTTTGCCGCAGACCATCAACGGGTTTGTTCTTGACCCGGTATGGTTCTTGCTGATTGGGATGTTTGCGCTTCACGATATACAGCGCGCGCAATCGCATCATCAGGTTGGTGCGCCGGTGCCGGGGAATTGGATACGCCGCTCTCTCGTGTATTTCGGTGAGGTGAGTTTTGCCTTCTATCTGGTCCATGAAATTGTTATTTTCCGATTCATCAAGACCTCTTTAGGTCGCGATATGATTCGCGTGGATGCACGGGGAATCTTGATGATGCTCATAATCTTGGTGATTTCTATACTTGCAGCGATTATTGCGCATCATGCGATCGAACGTCCCGCACGTATTATGATTCTCAAGGCTTCCACCCGTACCCTGTGAGGTTTGATGAAAAATATTTATCGTAAACTGAGGATTTTTTTCCCAGGGCGAAAGTTCTCTATTCTGGTTCTGAATATTCTGGGGCTTTTCGTGGTGTCTCTTTTCGAGATGCTGGGTGTGGCGGCTATTCTTCCTATCGTTAACCTGGCGATGGGCGCCCCTATTACCGGGTATTTGCAGTCCGTCGCTGATCTTTTTGGTAATCCCAATCGCACACAGCTTATCGTGATTTTTGGTGTTGCGCTGGTTCTTGCCTTTGTCTTTAAGGGCGTACTTTCGCTGGTTATTAAACGCTGGAGCCTAGGTTTTATCGCTACTCAGCAGAGCGCGACTTCGGTGAATCTGCTTAACCGCTATATGCGTGAGCCTTATCTGGTTCACCGTAAGCGCGGTACAGCGGCGGTGCTGAACTCGGTTACTGATATTGTTGGGCAGGCATACAGCGCTTTCGTGAATGGCGTCATGAGCTTTATCGGGGATTTACTCTCCATCGTGGTGCTCATGGTGATGCTGCTGGTTCTTATGCCGCTTCCCGCGCTTTTCGCTTTTGCCTACTTCGGCGTGGCTGCCTTTGCGCTTCAATACGTTTTGCGAAGGAAAAATAAGGAGCAGGGCGAGATTATCCTGGAAGCTACGCGCGGCTCGATGAATGCAGCGCTTGATGCTGTGGTTGGGTTCCGCGAGATTCGTATGCACGGTGTGACCGAACGGTACCTACACCGGTACCAGAGCAAGCGCATGGACTCGGTAAATGCGAATATGCGGAACGTTTTCCTCCAAGAACTTCCAAAGTATACCCTTGAAATTATTTTTATCCTCGGAATCGCCGCACTTCTAGCGATCATGAGCATGACTCAGGGCGCCGACAGTGCACCCTATCTGCTCCTATTCGCTGGTGCCTGCATCCGTATTCTGCCGAACTACACGCGCATTGTGGCCTCCCTGGGCAATATTCGTGCCGGTGAGAAACCCAGTGATGAGCTTGTCCGCGAAATTGGGATGCTTGATGAACAGGGGAAGAAGCTCGATCTTCCGCATGCTCCCGCCGCTGATGCTCAGGCAGAGTATGTAAACCGTGAGATTGAGCCTATCACTATTACGGTGGAGAACCTTTCCTTTACCTACCCCGACGGCGATCAGCCGGTGCTCAAGAACATTAACCTGCAGATTCCTATGGGTACGTCGATCGCCTTCGTGGGCGGCTCCGGGTCGGGAAAGACCACCTTGGTCGATTTGATTTTGGGGCTTTTCAGCACCGAACAGGGGCGCGTTTTGTGCAATGGAGTGCCGATCGAGCAGGATCTACCCGCATGGTTTCAGCGTATTGGGTATGTGCCTCAAGATGTCTTCATCGCCGATTCTACGGTGCTGGAGGCGGTTGCCTTCGGGCTTGAACCTCATGAGATTGATGAGGCGCGGGTGCGTGAATGCTTGGCTGTCGCTGAGCTTACCGAGGTTGTGGATTCCCTGGAGAACGGGCTGATGACGATGATCGGGCACAATGCGGTTCGGCTCTCGGGCGGTCAGCGCCAGCGTCTAGGCATTGCCCGCGCGCTCTACCGCAACCCCAGCGTGCTCATAATGGACGAGGCCACCAGCGCCCTGGATAACGAGACCGAGCATAAGATTACCCAGGCGATCGAGCGTATCTCGCGGAATATTACCGTGATTATCGTGGCGCATCGCCTCTCGACGGTGCGCAATGTGGATCAGCTGATTTACCTTTCGCAGGGTGAAATCGCTGCGCGGGGTACTTTCACACAGGTTCAGCAGCAGAATGAAGAGTTCGCCAATCTGGTGCGTTTAGGGCAGCTTCCCGAATAGTCGGGCGAATCGAGCTGAAAAACATTAAGATTGTGCCCGCCTCCCAATCTTGGGGAGGCGGGCACAATCTATGCGGATGCTGGTTCTAGACGGTCTCTGACCGGGCTTCAAGGAACGGTTTAATGCTGTGCGCATTCTGCGGTATATCACTGCCTAGGGGGTAGAGGCTTCCGCGCGGCTGCCACGCAAGATTTACGGGAATGGGTCTGCCTGCGATAAGATCCAACCAAATATCGGCAAGCTGTTTCTCGCTCAGCTCGCCATTTTTGCGCCAGTGATACCCCAAATCTTCCGGCAAATCGGTGAGCTCAAGCGCCTTTGCCCCCTGCATGAGCTTGCGCTGCAGCTGCTGCCGCGAACGCCAAGGCAAATGTAAGATAATCACCCTGTTAGTGCCCTGTGCCCCAGGTCGAAGCACCCGATGATTGCCCATAGTGACGACCGATGACCGCCAGGATTTAAAGCACACCTTCGGGTCAAAATGCGCGGTTGTATCGAGCACCAGGTCACCCGAAGCCGTAGGAAACAGGTTGTAGAGCTGCGAGATTTCCACGGTATTTTTGCTGGTGGCCAGAACTTCGGCAAGCATACCCTCAACGCCGAACCAAAACTCGTCCGCATCGAAAGGTACCACCCAGGTGGCACCGGCTCGCTGGGCCCGATGGGCCAGATAGGTCATTTTTTCGGACTGATAGTAGGCGGGCTCCCGATCGCGCCCAACACTTAGCGGAAGCTCGCGGCTAAGCCGTTGAAGAAGCTCAAAAGTACCGTCATCTGAACCGTTATCGACCACCAGGATGCGCGCCACTCCCTGGGTATGCAGGTGCCGCAGGGAACGTTCGAGCACATCCGCCTCATTCTTGACCATCGCGACCGCCCACACGCCCTTGGTTGTGGGCAGGGGAGGGATCTCGAAGGTCTTCTCTAGCGCCCGGTAACGGTTCTTAAAATCCCCCGAGTTCAGCAGGGCACGTGCCTCACGCCGGATACGCAGATCGCGCTGCGCCAGAAAAAGCCGATGTTTTCCAGTGCGAAGCCCGCGAACCGTCGGGTCTAGAAAACGGGGTTTAAAGCGCGATTTTTCAAGGCGTCCAGAGAAAAAACTACGGGAGTTAGATACGATTCGCTGCGAAAATTTAAACGGCGCGAGAAATTTGATGTTCATGGGTTATCTTCCGTGCTTGAGTATGAGTGAGTTGTGAAAGAGTGAAGTATAGGGTTTTACGCGATATCGCCTTCTTCAGACAGAAGCCAGGTTCCCCCATGCGGCGGCTTAACCGCATGCCAGCGAGAGAAATGCGGATGCGGACGCACAGTTCCGGGCACCACGATAGGCTGGCGGGTTTTCGCATCGTACTCGTGGGCATTCGGTACGTACACCTCAACGGGGTGATCAGCCTGCGCCATATAAGCGCCCCAGTACCCGAACGTGGTGTTTGTAAGAATAAGCCAGCGCGCCTTAGCAAGAACCGCTAAATCCGCGAACATACCCTCGCCGGTCTTATCGTAGAGCACCGGAGCAATATCTTCGAGAAAACTCAGGTTTTCACGGCACCACTGCGGATCATCACTCGTGACTACAAAATTACTGGGACTCATACGTTTAAGCACCTGATCCAGGGCCTCACGTACATAGGCTACGGTATCAATACCGTAACGCTGCCGAATTGCGGGAACAGAATAATAATCACCGCGCCGAATACTGAGCACCACCGTATTACTTCCTACAATATTTCCTACTGTAAGAATACGCTGTTTAAAATGCTCAGAAGAAAGTAATCGTTCGCGGGCAAAAATTTCAAGAGAACCGGGTGCAAAACTATCTTCCACATTGGTATCAAGACCAGAATAACGCCGGTGCAAAAACTTAAAATCTTTCGGATCCATCATGAGTTCCTGCAAAGCAGGAAATTCTGTAAGCCAAGGTTCTAAACCGGCAGTATCGAGCATATATGAAAAATCCCCGGCATCGGCGCGACGGTCAGCATCAACGGCCGCCAACAGATAAAGCCAATTACCGCCGCGAGAAAAAGGAGGCGCAATATACACTTTCTCGCGAGAGTGGCGAACTGTATCCAAAACCCGTGCAATACTGGGGCGTAAAAACCCCATCACACGAAAATAAGCTTCAACATGCGGCGGGCGCATACCCTCAAGTTCTGTTAACCGGGTTTTATCTTCAGATTCAGAACGACGATTCACACATAACTCCCTGGGATTTACACACGCAATACCTTTATTATGAGGCAAAATACGCTGTGTAGTCACCTGATATGTCGATACTATATTAGAATTATAAAGTAACACTCACTCACGAGGATATGACGGCAACAACTATGTGCAGTATGCCGAGAGTTTCCTCACGAATAAACACATACGTTTACAGACAATGTTTGATGACCGGAACATAGATGTAAACCGCAACAGAAAGCATTTTTGTGACTTCGTCAGCAGAAACTATCTCCGCCATTATTCCCTTTTATGGCGAACCTGCTCCCGTGCTGGATTTAATTGCCAGCCTGCGCGCGCAGCGGGGAATAACCCCCGAAAATCTTGAGATTATCGTTTCTGACGACCGCTCACCCATACCCTTTCCTGACACCGAAGGCGTGAGCGTCGTGCGCCGCGAGCGCAACGGCGGATTTGGCAGCGCCGTAAACTCCGGGGCTGCACGCGCACATGGAGACTGGCTGATAATCCTCAACAGCGACCTTGAACTCGGCGAAAACTTCATCAGCTCAATGCTTACGGCGCTCGCCGCCTATCCGCAGGTGCTCGCCAGCCCCCAAGTAGTCGGTCACGACGGAAAACACCAGTGGGTAGCCCGCAAATTCCCCACCGTGGGGCATATCGCATGGGAATGGTTCACACCCCTGGCACGCTTCAAACCCACGCGCCTGTGGCATCTCGGGGCAGGGCACGATATAAGTGCCTGCACCGCCGTGAGGTCCCACGGAACAGACTGGGTCATGGGCGCCTGCATGATGGTGCCCCGCACGGTATACGAACGGGTACAAGGCATGGACGAACGCTTCTACATGAACAGCGAAGAAGTAGACTTTCAGCGCCGCCTTGCCGAGATTGGGGTGCCGCGCATCCTGGTGCCCGAGGTGACGGTCACCCACGAAGGAGGCGCATCCAGCCCCTCAGCCCGGCGCCGCCAATGGCTTACCACCGCACGGTTTATCTACGCCGAAAAATGGGGATTCGAGAAAAACCTGCGCCGCGCCCTAACCCTCACCAGCTATGCCAACTACGGCTTCAACCTGGTGCGATCCCTGCGAAACCACCGAGTGAACCCGCGCGAGATTCTGAGCCACGAACTAGAGCTGATCCGGCGGGGAACGCGGCACGAAAACTAGTCGGGTAATCGCGCCGAACCTGGCTTTCCCGCACGAAGGACCACAGGACAGAGAAGAACCACAAAGGATACACGAGATGAGAGCCCCCACGATTCTGCTGGTTTCGCCAGCGTTCCACGGGTATTGGAAGGCTATTGAGGCTTCGCTAAGCGTTGCCGGATACGAGGTTCGCACCCATATTTACGATGCTCCCGGCACAGTTGCCGACCGTATCCGCAATAAACTCGCGCACGAACTGCCCGAAAAATATCGGCCCGCATCCGCCGCAGCCCAGGCGACCGCCCGTGCTATCGCCGCGTTTGAAGAGTATCGCCCCGATATTGTGCTCGTCATCAAAGGCGACCTGCTGGGGGATATATGGTGGCAAAAACTTGAAGAATCCGGGGTGCGCTACGGAACCTGGCTCTACGACGAGCTGCGTCGCATGTCATACACCCTGGAAGATTTACCGCGCCTCGGAGCGCTCGCAAGCTATAGCCCGCAGGATGCCGAATACCTGCGCTCCCTAGGGTACGCCGTCTTGGATATGCCCAACGCCTATGATTCGCACTGCACGATTGCACCGGTTACCGAAGACGCCATCAGTTTCGTTGGGGCGAATTACCCCAACCGTGAGCATACGCTGCGTGCCCTGCACGAGGCGGGGATACCCGTGCGCGCCTACGGGCGAGACTGGTCGCGCCACCCCTGGGATATAGCCCGAACCCGCAGATTCAAGGGCACTGGAATTCCCGCACACCGCGATATCGACCGATCCGCTGCCTACGGGGTCATGGCATCATCACCGGCGACCCTGAATATCCACCACAACCAAGACGGCTTCACGATGCGCACCTTCGAAGCCCCTGGTGTGGGCGCACTTCACCTGATCGACCGGGCCGATGTGGCGCGCTACTACGAACCCGGGCGCGAAGTACTGGTCTACGAGAGTACCGAAGAACTTATTGACCTGTGCGCCCGTATCTTCCGTGAACCCCGCTGGGCGCATACAATCCGTGAGGCCGGGCAGCGACGCACCCTCGCCGAGCATACCTTCGATGATCGCGTCAAAATTTTGGAGAAACTATGGGCCTAAACTACCCCGTCGATCTCGAAGCCTGGCATGCCTGGCAGCAGCGCCAAAACACTCTGCGCTGGGTGAAAGGACGCGCGCAGAATATGGTGCGCGCCCGCAGAGGTGACCAACAGGACATGGTTTCCGGCATGCTCTATACGCGTGGGGCAATACCGCGGGTACTGATCGTGCTCGACTCGTTCTCACCCACAAGCCGCAACGCCCTGCTGGAACCGCTCAAACACCTCGAAGGGGTGGGGGTTGCGCTCTGGTGCCCGAGCGACGCTTCAGAATATCTCAACGGACAATACGCCAGCACACGCTATAGCCGCAAAGACTGGACCGCAACCCCGATACGCGCCGATGAGCTCGCCGAAAAACTACCCGGCGTGCGCCTCGTACTGTCCTTAGGGCACTACCTGCCGCGCGGTCACGCGGCCTACCGATTCGCCCGCAAACGCGGCATAGCCTACTGGGTAGTACAGCACGGGCTGCTGGTTCCGCACGCCCCGCCGCTGCCCATCGGGTCAACTCTGCTCGCCTTCAGCGACGAGGACGCCCAATTTTGGGCTTCCGGACGCCGCGACGTGCAGACGCATACCGTCGGCTCACAGCTGCTCTACCGCGCTATCCAAAATACGCACGGCGAAACCACCAAATCCCTGGGCAAAATCCTGTTTCTGGGGCAGATGCACGGCGCGGAATTACCGCGCGCATCCTTCGCCCGCGCCGCGCACAGCTTTTTGAAACGTCACGACGGCATCTACCGGCCGCACCCGAGCGAAACCGATAAACTCTCCCGCGCCACCCACGCGCTCTGGGAGATAGAAGGCATAGCCATAGATCGCTCTTCCACGCCCCTGAACGAGGTGCCGAACCCGGTGGTCTCAGTCTTTTCAACCGGCGTGCTTGAGGCCGCAATACGCGGTATTCCGGCATGGGTATACCACCCGAACCCGCCCGCTTGGCTCGAAGAATTCTGGGCACGCTACGGCATGAACCGCTGGGGTGAAGACCCCACGCTGGCGCCCGAACAACCCGCAGTCGAGCCCGCCCACACTATCGCTCAGCTCATCATCGACTACCTGGAGGCATACTAATGCGAGTTCTCTGCGTTATTCCCGTGCGCGGCGGATCCAAAGGCATACCGCGTAAAAACCTGCGCGAGATCTCCGGAAAACCCCTGGTGGCGTGGACTATTTTGCAGGCGCTCGCCGCCCGCGACGAACTGGCGGGGGAGCACGAGGTGCGGGTTGCGGTCTCAACCGAAGACCAAGAACTCGCCGCTATCGCCCGCCACTACGGAGCCGAGGTTCCGTTCATGCGTCCCGCGCATCTTGCCGAAGATGCCACAGCCACCGAACCGGTGATCGAGCACGCCATTGACTTCTACACGGGTGAGGGCTGGGCGCCGGATGCGGTCATGCTGCTGCAGGCCACCAGCCCGGTACGTCTGCCCGGCACCTTGGCCCGTGCGGTACGTCAATTTGCCGAGAACGGCAAAGATTCATTGGTTGGGGTTATCCCGATCGGCCCGTTTATTTGGCGATGGCACCCGGATGCCGAACCTACCGCAGAGTTCGAGATTATGGCGCGCCCGCGCCGCCAGGAACTCACACAGGAGACCTTCCGGTACCGGGAAAACGGTTCGCTCTACATCACCAAAACTCACGTGTACACCGAGCACCACAACCGTCTGGCGGGGTATCCTGGAGGAACCATTGATCTTTTCACGCTTCATGAGGTCGAGGGCGTCGATATTGATGCTCCTATTGATTTTGCGGTCGCCGAGCATCAGCTCAAGCAAATTCTTGAGGGACAACCTGGTGTAAGAAGCTAAGCCTCAGCGTCAAAAGACTCAACACTCACTCTCACTAAACACAAGTTTTCTTGAAGAAAGCATCATAAACCGTGATTATCGAACGTAATATCGCGCCCTATGTGGTCTTCGCCGAAGACCCGATTCTGACTGCGCTTCACAAAATTTCTGCCAACGGTCAGCGCATCATCTTTTTAGTCAATGAATCCGGCATTTTGCGCGGTTCGCTCTCGGACGGGGACTTCAGACGCTGGCTGATTGCCAACCCCACCGCATCCCTAGAGACCAGCGCACTGGCGGCGGCGAATACGAACCCGCAGACCGCCCCCGCCGATAGCGACCCCGAATCTTTGCGCGGCTACTTTGCGCGCGGTATCGAGCACATTCCGCTCATTGACGAACGCGGCCATCTGGTGGCTTTGGCAATGGATGAACAGAACGTGCTGCGCATCGGAAAGCACACCATCAGCGAGGATGCGCCCGCCTTTATCATCGCCGAGATCGGTAATAACCACCAGGGGAGCGTGGACTTCGCGAAAGAGCTGGTGGACCTCGCGGTGGAATCCGGTGCGGACGCCGTGAAATTCCAGCTGCGCGATCTGGATGCGCTCTACCGCCAGCGCGGCGGCTCCACCGCGGGCGAAGACTTGGGCGTGCAGTACACCCTGGATCTGCTCTCCCGGTTCTCACTGAGCGTTGAGCAGATGTACGAGGTATTCGACCACGTTAAGGAGCATGGCCTGGATATTTTGTGCACCCCCTGGGATGCGCCTTCCGTGCAGGCGCTCGTCGATTACGGTATTGCGGGCATGAAGATCGCTTCCGCAGACCTGACGAACCACGAACTGCTGCGCGATGTTGCATCGCGCGGGCTGCCCATGCTGGTATCCACCGGTATGAGCCGCGAAGAAGAAATCCTGGACTCGGTGAACCTGCTGCGCAAGGCGGGCGCATCCTACGCCCTGCTGCAATGCCAATCCACCTACCCGGCACCCTTCAAAGACGTGAATCTGGCGTATATGGACCGCCTCGCCGAGATCGGCCAATGCCTGGTTGGCTATTCCGGGCATGAACGCGGCTACCATGTGCCCGTGGCCGCTGTTGCGCGCGGTGCAAAGATTATCGAAAAGCATTTCACGACCGATAAAACCCTGGAAGGCAACGATCACACCGTATCGCTGCTGCCCGAAGAGTTCGCGGCGATGGTGCGGCAGATTCGTGACATTGAGGAATCCATCGGCACGGCCGCGCCCCGCGAGGTTTCCACCGGTGAACTGATGAACCGCGTGAACCTGGCCAAATCACTGGTTGCAACCCGTAGCATAGCCAAAGGCGAGGTAATCACCGAGGCGGATGTGACCGTCAAGTCGCCCGGCCGCGGCCTGCAGCCAAACTACCTTCCGCAGCTGCTCGGGCGTACTATCCAACGCGACGTTGAAGAAGGATCGTTCTTTTTTGAGGGCGATCTGAAGGATGACCTCGTAACCCGCCGCGACTTCACCTTCGAGCGCCCCTGGGGCCTGCCGGTACGGTACCACGACTACAAACCCCTGATCGAAGAGGCAACACCGGATTTCCTCGAATTCCACTTCTCCTACAAAGACCTTGATATCAACATTGACGAGGTCTTTGAGAAGAAACTGCCCATGAGCTTCACGACCCACTTGCCCGACCTCTTCGCCGGGGACTTCCTGGTCGATCTGGCTTCCCGCGACCCCGAAGTCTGGGAACGCTCCATCGCCGAGGTGCAGCGCACCATCGACATTACCCGCGATTTGACCCGCTACTTTACGGTGGACGAAGACCCCGTTATGGTCGTCACGATGGGCGGCTTCACCAAAGATAAGCACATCCCGGCGAGCGCCCGTGCCGCAAAGTACGAGCGCATCGGCGAAGCCCTGGGACGGCTAGATACCTCCGGGGTGCGTCTAGCGGCACAGACTCTGCCGCCCTACCCGTGGCTGATGGGCGGGCAGCAATACCATAACCTCTTCCTTGACCCGCAGGACACCGCCGAATTTGCGCGCGCCTACGACAGCGCTCTCTGCCTGGACATTTCACACACCATGCTCGCATGCAACTTCCTCAAAATTCCTCTGTCGGAGGCGGTAGCACAGCTGGCACCGCACTCTATCCACCTGCACCTGGTCGACGGTATCGGCGTAGATGGCGAAGGCGTGCAGGTGGGCGAAGGCGATGTCGATTGGGCTGCATTGGGCAAGCAGCTGCGCGAGCTGGCGCCGAAAGCATCGTTTATCCCCGAAATCTGGCAGGGGCATATCAACAACGGCGAAGGTTTCTTCACCGCCCTAGACCGCCTCGAAAAATGGCTGTAGGTCGGTTTCGTGACACCACCAAGAACCGTTCAACACACCCGAAAACCCGGCGAAGTACTCGATAACAGCTTCATCACCCCCGGACGATTTAGCGAACTCGACGGGCTGCGCGGAATAGCGGCACTGGCCGTTGTGGCCTACCATTTCGGGTACCCCGCCGTGCAGAATTACCCGCGCATCGCCCCCGAACCGTACTCTATTCCGCTCGGAGAACTAGGGGTGCAGCTTTTCTTCATCATCTCGGGGTACGTAATTTTGCTGAGCGCTATCAAAAGCGGTTCCGCCCTAAAATTTGGTATTTCGCGTTTCGCCCGCCTGTACCCAACCTACTGGTTGGCGCTTGCGGTTGCCGCGGCTGTGTATTTTCTCTACGGTAATCCCGGCAGGGATATTACGGTGGCGCAAACCCTGGTTAACGCGACGATGATGCAGCGTTTTATGCTGGTCGATAATGTCGATCAAGTGTATTGGACGCTCGCCATCGAGTTACAGTTCTATCTGCTCATGGGGGTCTATCTGGCTGTGCGGCGTGGAAAAATATATCGCCGCGAGATCACGATCGGTATTTTTTGTTGGACAACCTTAGGGCTGCTCATCTGTTGCATATTTCACCCGGAGGCGTCCCTGACGGGTGCCCCCAAAATGCTGGTGTGGGGCGTAGTTGCCGAGCATGCGGCTTTGTTTAGTCTGGGCATGGTGTTCTTTATGTACAGCCACGACCGCAGGTTTACCTGGCTGATGCCGTACTGCGCTGCGGCGGCCTCTATCAATGCCTTCCTGATGCACGATAGCGCCCACGGGGTGGGAGTCGCCATCATATGTGCGGTATTTTTCGCCGTTATCTATGTGCGCCACGTGCCGTTTTTGGCGCGCGGACCCTTGCACGCGCTCGGCACAATATCGTACCCCCTGTATCTGGGGCACGCGATGCTTGGCTATATGCTGATCGATATGTTCTACCCCTGGGTGGGGGCGTGGGGCGCACGCATATTGGCTCTCGCGCTGGTTCTACTCTGGGCGTGGTGCGTGCATAGTACGGTTGAGACACGAGTTTCTGCCGCCCTGCGTAACGTTATGACACGAAAGCTGGTGAGGGCATGAGTACAGCCAAGACTTTGACCGCGCTCTGGGTTGTTCCGGTTCCCGACTTCGGGGGAGTGGCGCGACATGTTCTTGACGTCGCCCGAACCGGTATTCCCGGGTATCGCCTGGTTGTCTGCGCGCCCGAGGGAAAACTCACCGAGCGCCTCCGCGAGCTTAATATTCCCGTTCACGCCGTGCCCTTTGGACCGAGCCGCGGTTTTAGAACCTCGTTCGCTTCGCTCACACACGTTATTGAACAAGAGAAGCCCGCTATCGTACACAGTCACCTTGCCTATGCGGATGTTATCGCCTCCGCCGTCGTCAACTCCCTCAAGATACGGCGGCTTGCAAACCCGTCACTGACCGTTCCCACGCTCATCACTACCGAGCACGGAATCGCGGGGGATGATGCCGTCTACCACGGCACCTCCTGGCGTTCTAAACTCATGGAACAGGTGCACCGGGTGCGTTTGTGGGGCACCAATGCGGCTATTGCTGTTTCGCGCTCTACCGCCGAGCAGATGCGCCGTAAATGGGGCGCTCGCAGGGTGAGCATCATCTATAACGGGGTGGATGCGCCCCGGCTGCGCGCCGCCGTACACAAGCACCGCGTGCCGACCGAACCGGATGCACCGCGCATCCTCTCGCTCTCACGGCTCTCGCCCGAAAAAGGTATTGACGTGCTGATAGAAGCATTCGCCCAGCTGCGCACCGTGTACCCCAAGGCGCACCTTGAAATCGCGGGGGAAGGTGACCTTGCCGATACCCTGGCGCAGCAGGTGCGGGAGCTGCATATCAGCGATGCCGTAACCTTCAGCGGGTTCGTCGATCCCTTAGAAGCGATGGGTCGCAGCGATATGGTGGTTCAGCTATCCCTCTGGGAGAACTGTTCTTATACGCTCTTGGACGCTAAAGCCGCCGGATTAAAAACCGTGGCAACCAACGTGGGCGGAAACCCCGAAATTCTTGCCCCCAACGAGCTTGTTAACCGCCGCCAGAACGCATTCTGTGATAGCGTTTTAGAAGCTCTTATGCGGAACTGTGAAGCCTCGGCCCCTTCAGCATGGACGTGGGTAACCAACGCCGAGATGACGGCGCAGATCGCAGAACTCTACACTCAAACACAAAAGCATCAAGGACTAGCATGAGCACTCACCTAGGAACATCGCTATCGCCTAGCTCGCAGCACCGGAACGATAGCGCAAACCTCTCTGCGCGCGTTAGTCACGGGCTCAAAAAGAGCGGTGACTACGTGCGGGACAACAGCAATCAGCTGCGCATACCCGAATTCGTAATTTTCGGTGCCATGGTGTTCGCTACCGTGCTGCCGATCATTAACCAGCCCCTCAGCCAGATTGCCGTTGTTATTGGTGCACTCTACGGGCTTACCAAGCCTGCACAGTATGAACTTGGCAGGTTTAAATCTCTGAAAACTATTATGTGGCTGGGCTTGGCCTACATGATGTTCGTATCGCTTTTGCATACTGCCAGTGCTGATGCTTTCGACTGGCGACAACGCTTAGTTCGCATGATCTTCACCACCATTTTGATGTGGAATCTTGCTGAGGGGCGGTTGCATTTTAGGTCCGCCATAGCCGGATACCTCACGGCGCTTCTGATCAACGTTCCCGCCTTCTATCTGGGAATTACCGAGCGCTCGGACGGCAACGTTCTGGTGGGTTTCCTTCACGATAAAAACTATGCGGGTCTGGCGTACGCTATCTTCGGTGTACTCGCTTTCGCCATTATGCGCACTATGCCCGAGCGTATTTTCGCCTTCGTGCTGGGAACTTCGGTGGTGTGGCTGACGAACTCGCGTACCTCCATCACGGCGTACCTGGTAGGCGTGCTGTGGGTACTGCTCGCTTCCCGATTCAACTTTATGGTGAGGATGTTCCTGTTGGGCGGGGTCTGGGCGCTTGTGCAGACGCTCGCCACGGACTATGCCCAGGTAGGGCAGTTCGCCTCGCGTGTGGGCTCCGATATGCTTCGTGAACGTATTGACGCGGTGGCACAGGAAAAAGCCGAAACTGCGGGGTTCTTTGGAAGCGGACTCGGAGAAGCCTACGCGCCCCTGCAGGATAGGAACTGGGTGTATCATAACTCCTATCTAGTGCTTCGTACCGAGGGTGGCTGGGTCTGGACAGTCTTCGTCATCGCTATCACGATTATCGTGGGGATGCGCATCTTCGTCTCAAAAACCTCCTGGACCGTCGAAGAAAGAGTGGGACAGGGCGCAGCGATAGCCCTGCTCGTGTGTGGTTTGAGTCTGGGTGAGGTTTTCTACACCTTTACCTGGGCAATTGTCATGGCCTATGCGGTTCGCGCGGGCGCTATAGCCCGGAACAGAGAACTTGGTATGCCGGGGTATGAGGCGGAAAACTTCGTGGGGGTAGACCGGCGTATCGAGATGCCAAAATCACCCGAAAAAATCACCGCCTATATCGCGAACCGGATCAAAAACTCCTAGAACCACCGCAAACGTGTGACTATTCACTTATGATAATTGGCATATCGGTACCGAAAACCTAGAAAGATACACCCGAGATGAGTAAAGAACTCTATCTAGCTACCAATAACGGCGATATAGGTGGGGGCGAAGTCATGCTCCTGAATATCGCGCGGGCGGCGCGAGGGCTCGGGTACCAGGTTGTCATCATAGGCCCGGCAAACCCGCCGGATCTCATTGAAGCAGCCGCCGACGAAGGGTTCACACGCATCGTACTGCCCGCCAAAACGCGCATGCAGTATATGGTTCAGCTGCGGCTCTGGCACCGGGCGCACCGGGATGCGCTCCTGTGGTGTAACGGGCTGGTTCCTGCCGCCGCCACCGGGGGACGGGCAGGGCGCATCGTGCACCTACATCAGCTGCCGACGGGTACCAACGCTAAATTAGTACCGTTCGCTCGCAAAAAGGCCCTTCAAACCCTCGTTCCCAGCGAGTATGTTGCGGCATCCGTACCCGGTGCCACCGTCTTCCCCAATTGGGTGCAGGAAGTCCCCCTCTCACTGGCGAAATCCACCGTCCCCGGGGTGGTGCGCATCGGTTATCTTGGCAGATTAACACCTTCCAAAGGGATTGGCGTCCTCTGCCAGGCGATTGAGTTCCTTAACAGTACTGTTACCCTCCCCGAATACCGCCTCGTGGTTGCCGGAGCGCCCGTCTTCACCTCCGCGGAGGAAGAACGCGAAGTGTCCCATGCCCTTGAGAACATTGAACGCTACACCGACCGTCTCGGTTGGAGTACCCCGCAAAAGCTCTTCGACACGGTCGATATGCTGGTAGTGCCCTCGCAAGCCCCGGAATCCTTTGGGCTGGTCGCTGCGGAAGCGATGAGTGCTCGCGTGCCGGTAATCGTCAGCGATGCGGGTGCCCTTCCCGAAGTCGTGGGGGAGGACTACCCGTATATTTACCCTGCCCAGGATCCTTCGGCCCTCGTTGAAAAGATTCGACATTTAACTCAGGCTTTCTATCAAGAATCTGATAACCTTAATGACATTATTTCTGCGGCATTTTGGCGTTGGCAGGAATTATATTCACCCGATTCAGGCAGAGAACGAGTTCGCCACCTTTTAGAGAAATATCTCTAGAGGCTCTATCATGCTCACGCTTGTTCTCGCCAATTACTCACTCTCACAACTACAGGACAGTTTATGGCTCACTATCAAGCAGCCGTCATCATCCCATCGCGGGGTGGAGCAGGGGTTTTACACTATCCCTTAGACGCGCTTTCTGCTCAGACGGAACGAGACTTTCAAGTTATCGTTGTCCTCGATGGTGACATCGACCAGAGCGAAAAAGTTGTTGACGACTATATCGCCCGCGGAACCTTGAACCTCACTAAGATTGTGTTCCCCGAAAATCTTGGGCGCGTGGCGGCTCTCAACGCCGGGCATAATGCGGCGGATGCGGATATTTTGATTCGCTGCGATGACGACCTGGAACCCGGTCCCGACTATGTGGAGAATCACCTTCGCTTACACCGCGACTATGACGGGGTGATCGGCACCCTGAACAATATTTTCCCCAAGACCGCTTACTCTCAGGTGTACGGAACCTACCGCGATGCAAAGTTTAAGGAAGAGGCGTTGCGTACCCCTGAATCTGAGCGTTGGCACTATTGGAATGGAAACTCGTCCGTCTCTGCAGAGCTGTACCGAACTATCGGCGGCTTCGATCCCGCCTATCGTCTTTACGGCTGGGAAGACGTCGATCTGGGGAAGATGATCGCTGATGCCGGCGGGAAAATCATAATTTCCGATGCGGTTGAAACGAAGCATTATGCTGAGGCGACCACGACCGCCGTGCGAGCTCTCCGTGCCCTGCACGCGGGCAGCGCGCGCACCATTTTCGTGCGTAAACACGGCGAAAATGCGCATGCGGCTCCCAACCCTGCCGGGCTCTGGGGTGCTGCTGTGAAGGCTCTCGCGGCGGTCAGTACCGAGGCAAATATCCGGCGGATAGGCAATACTCTCGATGCGGTACTGCTGAAATTTCCCGCGAAGATCGCCGAGAAGCTGGTGGCGCTGCAGGTGGAGGCGGCATCCTACGCAGGCGTGAAGTACCCGCAGCGTGCACGGAAGGTGTTCTAATGCTGAATCGAGTAGCACAATCCTGGTGCGGCGCATCCGCTCACATTCGTTCTTTGGCCTCGAAAAAAATCCCGACATCGGCGGAATCTCGGTCTGCAGGTTCGGTAGATACGGGTTCTGTCACCGCCCCTCGGCTCGCTATCGCTCACGACTATCTGACGCAGCGCGGTGGGGCGGAGCGGGTTGTTCTGGCCCTACACCGGGCGTTCCCTGAGGCCCCTATCTACACGACCCTCTACAATCCTGAAGGTACTTTTCCCGAGTTTGAGAATGCGACTATCATCACCAGTCCGCTCAATCGGGTGGGCTTGCTGCGGCGCTACCACCGGCTGGCGCTGCCGCTGCTGCCGCTGACCGCGTCCTGCCTGAAAGTTCCGGCGCACGTTGCGGTGGTTTCGACCACAGGATGGGCGCACGGGTTCAAATTCACCGGCGAGAAACTGGTGTACTGCCATTCCCCGGCGCGTTGGCTGTACCTGCGTGACCAATACCTGGGCGACGAGAACAAGAACAGTGTGATTGGGGTGGGGTTACGGGTGATAAACCCGCTGCTGCGGTTCTGGGATCAGCGCGCGGCGGCGCGGTCGGAACATTACGTGGCGAACTCGACCGCAATTCAGAAACGTATTGCGCGGGTGTACGGCAAAGACGTACCCATTATTTTCCCGCCTTACTCCGGGGGTGCAACCCACGTGGAAGAACCGATCGCGGGTCTGCAGGAATTCACGGCTGCGGGAGACTACTTTCTGCTGGTGTCACGTCTGATGTCCTATAAGAACGTGGATGAGGCGATTAAGGCGTGCAATCGAGCGGGTAAGAAGCTGCTGATTATAGGGCATGGACCCGAAAAAGATAAGCTCCTCAAACTCTCAGGGCCCAATGTGCGCATTATTTCCGGGATTTCCGATGAGCAGCTGTGTTCTGCCTACCGGCATTGTCTGGCACTTCTCGCGGTATCTCATGAGGACTTCGGCATTACCCCGCTAGAAGCCGGAGCAAGCGGAAAACCGGTGATCGCATACCGCGCGGGCGGGTACCTCGATACCATCCGCGAAGGCCTCAACGGCGTGTTTATTGAGCAGCCGACCTCGGAACAGATTGAGGCGGCAATACGGAAGTTCAACCCCGAAGAGTGGGATAAGCAGGCGATTAAGAACTACATCGCGCGTTTTAGCGAGGAACGGTTTATCGACGAAATCCGCCAGGCGGTTGATGAGCTTACCGCATCCTCGTCCTCGGGCGCGTAGACTCGGTTCGCCGGGGCTATATGAAGAGCCTTGAGAGTAAAGATCTTTACTCTCAAGGCTCTTCGTATAGTGGGGCAGGGCGGGTTTAGACGGCTTCCAGCAGTTCGTCTTCGACTAGCTGATGCACAAAATCCTCAACCTCCCCGCGAATATCCTCTGGATTCTGCTCGGTAAGCTCGGCGATCAGCTCAAGGGCCTCGGGCAGGGAAAACGGTTCCTCAAAAATACCCCAAATAATGGATGCTGACCCCTCCAACACCGAAACCTGCGCGGTCCGTGTGTCGGCAAGATACGTCGTGACGGAAGCATATTCGGAGATCTCCTCAGCGTGTACGAAGGCAACATACTCTGGGATGCGGTACCTCACCGGTGCGGTAGTAGTACTCATCAGGAGCCGCCTCCCAACCCAAAACGCTCAAAGAACCTAGTGCGAATTTCGGCGCGCGTGGGTTTATGCCCCAGTTCCATCGCCAAATGATCCTGATTGACCATAAGAATATTCTTGAGCGTGCGCATTTTCTCGGCGAATCCACGCGCCGACCGCAGCCTGCCCACCCATTGAATATAGCTCGGCACCTGCGTGGAAACCGACTTCCACAGCAGGTAGTCGCGTTCGTGACGGTACGCCTCTAAGCCACCCATTGCGGCGGAGTAGGCGAGAGAAGAATCCAATTCGGCGGCGCGGGCGCGCAGTTTAGCCCAGTCGTAGGAGTCGAGAATATCGCGCAGATACTCAAGATCCGGGTTATAGGCGGAACTAGCCCTAGCGCGGTGCAGCACCACAATCAGCCGGGAATCGAGTACTGAAGGCACGGCACAGGAACGGTGCGCTATCTCGCGCTGCATGTGTGCCGACCAGAGCTGTTGAAAAACACGTTCGGGATCTTTTCCGAGCCCCGGAAAGAAACGGTGAATATCGGTGAGACCCCAGGATTCGTGATAAAGCGTCATTGCATGTTCAAAAACGGATCCGGTGTCAAAATGCGCCTGAATACTCCAGCCATCAGCTAAAAGTATGTGAACAAAAGTATCTACATGAGAAGGTCGTACTAAAAGATCTGCATCGGTGCTATGTCTATCAGGTTTAAAAATTTCGGAATTAAACGCATATCCTTTGATATGTAAAATATCTATTCCGTGAAGATTCGCGAGCCTTTGAAAGTAGGCGTGCGCCAGCATAATACGCGCCTTGAGCGGCGTACCAGGTTTGTGCTGTGGTGTAGTGTGCACGATATCCTTTCACACAACGAAAACCTTTGAATATAAGGGCGGGAAAAATAGTCCACCTATTTTCCCGCCCTTATACTCAAGAATCTGATTCAGAAATTTTCTTAAGCCCCGTGCGCGCCGGAAGAAACTTTCTTTTTACCATCCTTGGAATAACCGTAGTAGCTGGCGTAACCTACATAACTATTGGCATAACCAAATCCATAGTAGGAATTGCCCAAGCCCTTACGCGGAGCCTTATTGAGTACTACACCGAAGAGGTGTGAATTCACACGCTCCAGCACGGCAACAGCCTCGGTCATCTGCTCGCGGTGGCTCTTGCCCACGGTACCGACCATAATCACACCGTCCACGGCGTGGGAGAGCAGCGATGCGTCGGTCACCGGCAGCAGCGGAGGAGCATCCACGATGACCAGGAATTCCTTGGAGAGCTCTTCAATAAGCTGGCGCATCTTGTCGGAACCCAACAATTCGGAAGGGTTCGGGGGAATACGCCCGGCGGGAAGCACAAAGAGCTTGGAATCCTCTACCTGGTGCACGGCCTCAGCAATATCGACCTGACCGGCAAGAACCTGCGTCAAACCAATTTTGGCGTTAATGTGTAGTTTCTTCGCGACGGTGGGACGGCGCAGGTCGGCGTCGATCAGGATGACCGGCTGCCCCGAGCTTGCCATAGAGCGCGCCACCGCCAGCGAGACCGTAGACTTGCCCTCGCCAGGAACTGCGGAGGTCACAATGAAGGAGCTCGGCGGGTTATCAATATTCACAAAGCGCAGATTCGTGCGCAGCTGACGGATAGATTCGTGGGCAATATGGTCATCGTTGCTTGCACGCACGATGTTTTCTTCCGCCAGATCATCGCTGACGGGCAGCACACCCAGAATATTGCTGTTTGTCGCCTTAATGGCGTCGTCACGAGTGCGGATGCGCTGATCCACGGAACGGCGCAGGAAGATCGCCAGGTACACGAGCACCAGCCCGGCACCGGCACCGATGAGGCCGTTCTGCATGTAGTTGGGCGATACGAGAGGCGGGTTCACGCTGGCGTTATCCAGCGGAATCACACGAATCAGAGTATTGGTGGTATCGGACGGGTTGGTTGAAGAAACCTTGTTCTGAGCGCTTTCTTGGTTTTCTTCCCCAGCAGGCGTGGGGGTAGCGGTACTGTTGTTCCCCGAACCGTTCTTCTCAATATTTTCGATGTACTGAGCGGTGGCGTGAAGCGCCGAATTCGCCAAAACCCGTGCCTGCTCAGGGCTGGAAGCGGTCGCCCGCACCTTAATGAGTGAGCTGTTTTCTTCGGTAGTTGCGCTCAGGCTGCCGCGAATCGTCCCGATGCTCAGGTCAGAGTTCTGCTCCTGAATGATCTTGGCGACGGCTTCTGATGAGACGATTGCCGAGTATGAGCGGGCACGTTCTTTTGCGGCGTTTGAGCCGGATAGTACGTCAATAGTGCCACTCTGACCGACGGTCACGTACCCGGAGGCGCTGGCGGCATAAACTTTAGGCTGCAGCAGGGAATAGCCGAGCCCTGCGATGGCACCGATTACGATGCCAGCAATGAGCAACAAGAGATTGGCTCTTGTGGTGCGCACAAAATCTAAAATTGTCATTTCTGAAATTGCTCCAGAGTGTTGAGTTTGAGTGGTGAACCCCGTGCGGGGCAGTGAGTTTTTTGTGACTATTTGAGCAGGTGCATCAAATAGTCCCCATAACCGCTTTTGGCGAATTTGGTGGCGATACTGTGAAGATCATCATTGCTTAACCAACCTGCGCGCCATGCAATTTCTTCAGGGCATCCGATAGAAAGTCCCTGACGTTTTTGGACGGTGCGAATAAAGTTGCTGGCATCTGCGAGTGAATCGAAGGTGCCGGTATCAAGCCATGCTGTGCCTCGAGGCAGTACCTCAACCTTTAGTTTACCCTGTTTTAGATATACACGATTGAGGTCGGTAATTTCTAGTTCACCACGCTGAGAAGGTTTAATGTTTTGCGCATATTCCACAACATGTTTGTCATAGAAATATAGTCCCGGAATAGCATAATCGCTTTTCGGTACCTGCGGTTTTTCTTCAATGGAGACGGCGTGAAAATTTTCGTCGAACTCCACTACCCCGTAGGCGCGCGGGTCTGCAACTTGGTAAGCAAAAACGGTTGCACCGTCTTTTTGCTCATATTTTCCAAGCTGGGTTCCTAAACCGGGACCATAGAAAATATTATCACCTAGAACGAGTGCAACGGGATTATCGCCTATGAAATCTGCCCCTAAAATAAATGCTTGGGCTAAACCATCAGGTGAAGGTTGCACTTTATAGTCGAAATGTACACCAAAACGAGTTCCATCCCCTAAAAGACGTCTAAATTGTTCTTGATCTTCGGGGGTTGTGATAATAAGAATGTCACGAATTCCCGCCAGCATAAGAGTGGAAAGCGGATAATAAATCATTGGTTTATCGTAAACCGGAGTGAGTTGTTTACTAATACCCTGAGTGATGGGGTGTAAACGACTGCCGGTACCACCGGCAAGAATAATTCCCTTCATAATATCTATTGTGTCATGTTTCTCTCGTAACCTGTGTATAAATTACTCGGTTTTGACCGCTAAAATCTAAAGTATGTCTCACTTACTCGTTACCGGCGGTGCCGGATTCATTGGCTCTAACTTTGTTCATTATCTATTGGATAATACTGAACACACTGTTACAGTACTCGATAAAATGACCTATGCCGCTAATAAAGCCTCGCTTAATGGTCTTGACGGCACCAGATTTAACCTTATGGTTGGCGATATTGCAGACCGTGAACTCACTGATGAGCTCGTAGCGCAGGCGGATGCAGTCATCCATTACGCCGCAGAATCCCATAACGATAACTCCCTGGCGAACCCAGAACCTTTTATTCACACCAACCTGGTCGGCACGTTTACCCTGCTGGAGGCGGTACGTAGGCACGGAACCCGCTATCACCACATCTCAACCGATGAAGTCTTCGGTGATTTGGCGCTAGATGATCCCGTAAAGTTCACCGAAACTACTCCCTATAACCCGTCATCCCCGTATTCTTCCACCAAGGCAGGTTCGGATCTGCTGGTGCGCGCCTGGGTGCGTTCTTTCGGGATTGAGGCGACCATCTCGAACTGCTCGAATAACTACGGGCCGTATCAGCACATCGAAAAATTTATTCCCCGGCAGATTACGAATATCCTCTCGGGGCTGCCCCCTAAGCTCTACGGCGAGGGTCTGAACGTGCGCGACTGGATTCACGCATCCGATCATTCTTCGGGGGTGCTGCGCATCCTTGAATCTGGGAAAATTGGTGAGACCTACCTCATCGGTGCAGACGGCGAGGAGAATAACATTACCGTGCTACGTACTATTCTTCGCCTCATGGGTAAAGACGAGAACGACTTTGAACATGTGATAGACCGTCCCGGGCACGATATGCGGTATGCCATTGACGGCACCCGTCTGCGCGAAGAGCTCGGGTGGGAACCGCAGTTCACCGACTTTGAGGCGGGTCTTGCCGATACCATCGCGTGGTATACCGATAACCGTTCTTGGTGGGAACCGCTCAAAGCAGAAGTTGAGGCTAAATACGCGAAGGCGGGGCAGTAAATGACGAAAGAACTGAACGTAAGGGCAACCGATATACCGGGGCTGCTCGTCATCGATCTGCCCGTGCACGGCGATAATCGCGGCTGGTTTAAGGAAAACTGGCAGCGTGAGAAAATGCGTGCCGCCGGTCTGCCCGATTTTGACCCGGTGCAGAATAATATTTCTTTTAACACCTCGGTAGGAACCACGCGCGGTATTCACGCCGAACCCTGGGACAAATACGTTTCGGTGGCGAGCGGCCGAATTTTCGGCGCCTGGGTAGACTTGCGTGCGGGGGAGAGCTTCGGACGGGTCGTGACCGTCGAACTCGGTCCCGACACCGCTATCTTCGTTCCGCGCGGGGTTGGCAACGCCTTCCAAACCCTAGAGGAAAACACCGCCTACACCTACCTGGTGAACGATCACTGGTCGGCAGATGCTCTCACCGCCTACAGCTTCCTGAACCTCGCGGACGAAAGCACCGCCATCGACTGGCCTATCGACCTGGCGCAGGCTGAGCTTTCCGAGAAAGATCGCAAACACCCGCGCTTACATGAGATCACCCCGCTTACCCCCGACCCTCTTCTGATTGTTGGTGCAAGCGGGCAGCTCGGGCGTGAACTCGTTCGCCAGCTGACCGCGCAGAACATCCCTTTTGAGGCGGTGGACCGTGATCGGCTCGACCTTGGAACCCCCGAAAAATGGCGAAACACTTTCCGCTGGCGGTCATACCGCGCGGTCATCAATGCCGCCGCCTACACCGCAGTGGATAACGCCGAAACCCCCGAGGGGCGCCGCGAAGCCTGGGCCGCCAACGCTCACGGAGTCGCCGCCCTAGCGAGCGTCTGCGAAGAAGCGAATCTTCCTCTCGTGCACGTTTCCACCGACTACGTCTTCGACGGAAATCTGCCGGTAGGGCAGGAATACTCGGTGGAGCATCCCATCGCCCCGCTGAGCGTATATGGCGCCTCCAAGGCGGCGGGGGAGAGCGCCGCGACCGCGTGGCGCAAACACTACCTGCTGCGCACCAGCTGGGTAGTTGGCGAGGGCAAAAATTTTGTGGCGACTATGGCATCGCTGGCCGAACGCGGTGTGGATCCTGCCGTCGTGGCGGATCAGTGGGGGCGCCCCACCTTTACCCAAGACTTGGCGGGTGCAGCACTGCATCTGCTGTTTACCGGCGCACCCTACGGCACCTACCATGTGTCAAATAGCGGCGAGGTTATCACCTGGGCAGATCTTGCCCGCGCCGTATACACCGGCACCGGTCACGATGCTGCCCGAGTAAGCAACACCACCACTGAGGAATACTTCGCCAACGCCCAGGTCTTCGCCCCGCGCCCCGCCAACTCTGCCCTGGATCTTTCAAAACTTATTGCTGCCGGATTCACCCCTCGCGATCACCGCGATGCGCTCGCCGAGTATCTGCACCAGCTAGGCGGGACACGTGAAGACTAAAATCCGTGGCCTTCTCGCGCGCCAGGGCATACAGGTTGCACTCCTTGTAATCGCGCTTGAGGTCATTACCTACTGGTCATACTTCATGCATCTGACGGTGGTTAACGGCGATGCGAATGCCCACTACCTCTCAGATTCTTACTATTGGTGGAATAACGGCGGGATTTTCAACCCACCCGATTGGGTTGCCTACACATGGATGGGTCGCCCCGCCGGGAGCAATATTCAGGGTGGATCGTATGTGCTGCCGCAGGGCATCGCAAACGGTATTTCGCCGTGGAGCCCTACGGTATCGTCTATCACGTCGGCGGTGCTCGCGGGTCTTGGCGCGGTGGGCATGTACCTGTTGGTCCGTCAGCTGACCGGGCGCCACCTTGTTTCGCTGATCGCCCTCGTGGGGCAATTCTTCGCCCCGGCAATCTTTGCAAACGCCCAATTCCTGGATTTTCACCGTGCCGCCGCCTACTGGCCCTGGGTCCTGCTCGTCATTTCCCCGTTATGGGCGTGGCATAAACGCTACGGGATTCCGCTTGCGGTCTTAATCCTGTGGCAGAGTTTCGTCGGTATATACCCGGGGCAGCTTATCGCCGCCGCCGTATGCATTGGTGGGTGGGGTATCGGGTGGATAATCGTCTCTCGAAGCCGCGCCTGGATATGGCGTGTCATCGTCAGCATCCTCATTGCGGTACCGTTGAGCGTCGTCAAATATGTTCCGGCGCTACTGTCGGGAACCGGGCAGCGCGACTGGAGCCCGCAGCGCATTCACCTGACTTTCCCGAACCTGGCCTCACTCATTTACCCGTACGACAACCCGGCCATGAGCTCGGATATTGCGATGCGCCCCTTCTTTATCGTGATTCCGCTTCTGCTCGCTCTCACCTTCGTGCCGTGGCGTTCACGGCGTAACCTGCCGCTCTATCTGCTGGGCGGGCTGTCAATTCTGCTGTTAGGGCTGGCGACCTTCGCACCTAAGCTTCTGTGGAATATTCCGGGTATGAGCCTGAGCCGTTTCTGGATTAACGATTTCAAAAACTTCGTTCCGCTCACCATGATTATTTTGGGCAGCCTGGGGCTTAAACGGCTTTTTGAGGGCAACGTGTCGCGCCGTCGCACCCTGGCGGGATGCTCGATTGTTGCTGCCGCCATCGTGATTTTCGGCCTATCGCTGTCGTGGAATCTAAGCGTTCCTCGCCTTGTGCTGATGCTCGTGCCGGTGATACTTTTTGCTCTAACAGCGGTTGCTGTAACGAACTATACACACGGTTTATGGCGGTTTGCACGGCAGAGCTCAGCCCGAACCTTGGGCATCCTGCTGCTTTGTTTGTCGGTAGCCTCCGGGCTAAATTTCGCCTACTCGGTGACAAGCACGTGGGCCTCGGCGCGTGAACGGCTTGAGGTCGGGCACTACGGGGCTGAGATTTCGCAGCTTATGCACCAAAACCAGGCGTGCGAGCAGAACTACACGCGTCGCCCTGAACGTCGTGTTTCTGATCAGCCCGTCAAAAACTGGGACCACGATAATATTGCCCTGGGAGGCGCCTTCACCTGCACCGATTCCCTGAGCGGATACGCCAATGTTCAAGGAAGCTCGGCACTGCGCGAACAGCATGAAGCGTTCAAAGGCGAAAAGGGCAATGACTTTATTCGGTTCTATGCCGCTGCCGGTGCCGTGGTGCCGCTTTCGGGCGGATCTTTCGCGGATCTTTCCGATGCATGTCTCAAGGAAGGCCGCTGCGCAGGGTTAGAGTACACCCCACTCTCGTACAGCAGGTTCGGCAAGATATCGTACCGGGTTGAGGTTGAGCATCAAACCGAAGTCGCCCTGAACGAATCGTATTACACCGGCTGGACGGGCAAACTTTGCGACGCTGAAAACACCCAGAAATGCCACGCGATGGCGCTGTCTGCCGGACCGGGGCGATACATCAAGACGGTTCTGCCCGCAGGAACATATGAGGTGAATTTGACCTATGATGCACCCTATAAGAATCAGCTGCAGGTTATGTTCTGGGTTTGTGTGCTTTTGATGCTCGCCTCGGCGGCGCTACCGGTAAAGCGGCGCGCGGCAAGCGCAGAGGAGCAAAAGCGAAATCCTTGGGAATCCTTGCGCACCCACCTCAAATCTGGAAAATCTGTAAGAATATAGTGTTGGCCAAAGCGATGGCAAACTGTATCTCTCACCGGTAGTGGACCTGTTCAACCGCGAAATTGTCGCCTACGTCGTGAGCCGCAGGGCCAACAGCGACATGGTGGAGAAAATGCTGCACAAAGCCTGCCGACAAAGGAACGATGCTGCACTCCGATCAAGGCGTACTATATCGTACGCCAGGGTATAGGAACTTACGTGCGGCCATTTCATGGTTCAAAGCATGTAGCGCAGGGGGATTGCGGGAGCGACGCAGCTTGAAATTGAAAAAGCTGGGTTCTGTTGCGTACAGAACCCAGCTTATGCAGAGCACCTGAAGAGGTTTTTATGAGTGTCTAAGAATGGAGAGGGGCAGTTCAACCCGACTCCGGATTTTCAGACAGCCTTTTCTCTACGTCAATCAACGTTCAGCAGGCAATTAATATAACCCTTCGCGCTCTTCGCGGGTGGAAATGTAGATGTTTTTCACCTGCGTGTAGGCGGCGAGCATCATCTTGTGGGTTTCGCGGCCGATGCCTGAAGTTTTGTAGCCGCCGAACGGTGCGCCTGCGGGCAGACGGTTGTAGCAGTTCACCCAGACACGACCGGTTTCCAGCGCGTTGGAGACGCGCAGGCAGCGGTTGATGTCTTTGCTCCAAACTGCGCCGCCCAAGCCGTATTCGCTGTCGTTGGCCATTTTGACGACTTCTTCTTCGGTTTTGAATTTAATCACGGTAGCAACCGGTCCGAAGATTTCTTCTTGGGCAACGCGGGCGTTGTTGTTGTCAGCCTCGATCAAGGTCGGCTCGACAAATTCGCCTTTGCCCAATTCGCCTTCGAGTTTTTTGCCGCCGGTGATAATGCGGCAGCCTTCCTGCTCACCGATTTTGACATATTTCAAAATGGTTTCAAGCTGGCCGGCGTTGACTTGCGAACCCATTTGGGTATCGTCTTCCCAAGGCAGTCCGACTTTGATTTTTTTGAACTCTTCCGCCAAGGCGTTGACGAATTTGTCGTAAATGCCTTCTTGTACGAAGATGCGCGAACCGGCGGAGCACACTTGGCCTTGGTTGAACAAAATGCCTTTTTGTGCGCCTTCGAGGGCTTTGTCGAACGGCATGTCGTCAAAGAAGATGTTGGCGGATTTGCCGCCCAGCTCCAAGGTAGAGGGAATGAGCATTTCGGCGGCAGCGATGCCGATGCGGCGGCCGATTTCGGTTGAGCCGGTGAAGGCGAGTTTGTTGAAGCCTTTGTGGTGCAGCATGTATTCGCCGGATTTCGAACCGCGTCCGGTGATGATGTTCAGCACGCCTTTAGGCAGTAGGTGGTTAATTTTTTGGGCGAGCGACAACAGGCTCAGCGAAGTGCTGGAGGACGGGTGAATGACGATGGTGCAGCCTGCGGCAAGTGCGGGTGCGATTTTCCAAGCCGCCATCAGGAAGGGGAAGTTCCACGGAATAATCTGACCGACGACGCCGATAGGTTCGCGCAGTACGATGGACAGGTCTTCGGAGTCAAGTTGGGTTGCGGTGCCTTCTTCGCCGCGGATGACGCTGGCGAAATAACGGAAATGGTCGGAAGCCAGCGGGATGTCTGCGGCGCGGGTTTCGCGGATGGGTTTGCCGTTGTCCAGCGTTTCCTGCAAGGCGAACAATTCCAAGTTTTCGTCAATCACATCGGCGATTTTGTTGAGTATGGCGGCGCGTTCGGTTGTGGTGGTCTTGCGCCATGTTTTGAACGCTTCCTGCGCGGCGGCGACGGCGGCATCGACATCGGCGTCGGACGCGTCGGTAAATTTTGCCAGTGTTTCACCGTTGGCGGGATTGTAGGAATCCAAAAGCGTGCCGGGGCTCGTCCACGCGCCGTTAATCAAAAGACCGTACTCTTTATCGAACACATTCAAATCTTTTGCCATGATGCTGTCTCCTTAAGTTGTCTTTATTGGGTTTTAGTTGTTTTTATTGGGTTTTAAGTCGTTTATTCAACGTCATTTGAAAACAGGGTAGTATTTTTTCTGTTTCGATTCAAGCGCTAAAAATGAAAGCATTCTCGAAATTCCAAATATGTAATTTTGCAAAACGGAAAACGCAGTCAAGTCACATCTTGATGATGTATGGGGGCGAGGGCGGTTTGTTAATATATTTTAAGTTTTCAGACGACCTTGCGATCACCGCGATGCGCTCGCCGAGCATCTGGGGACCCTCAGCAGTACTTGGTGCTGGGGTGCGAGCCTGGACCTAGGAAAAACTATCCTTGCTCGTATCTGGAAAATCTGTAAGAATATAGTGTTAGCCAAGGCGAGGGCAGGTTCTGCCGTTATCGACGAGGTGGCGCATGGAATCCCATGATTTGCGCCATTATTCTCTTGGCGCATTACCCATGATTAAAGAATGGAGATTACCATGTCTGAAATTAAAATTACTGCCGAGCCCCGCACCGATTTCGGTAAGGGCTATGCACGCCGCATCCGCGCTGTTGGTGATATCCCCGCCGTTATCTACGGCAATGGTAAAGAGCCTAAGCACGTGATCCTCCCCGGCCACGCGACCACTATGGCTGTTCGTAACAAGGACGTTGTTCTGGTGATCGAGGTTGATGGTGAGCAGTTCAAGACTCGCGTGCAGGATATTCAGCGTCACCCGATCCGCCCCGAACTGCAGCACATCGACCTGTTGTTCGTCGACTAAGGTTAGGTAGACGAAGGAGCGCGCGGCGCATCAACGTTTACGCCGGAACCTGTTTTAGAGGTTTTTCGGCAACGGTACGGCTCGTATCTGCTTCTGGCGGGTGCGAGCCGCTTCCATATTTCCCGCCAACTTACGGCGTACACCCATCTTTACCGTTTGGCTCAGATGCGAGATAGCCGACCAGTAACCGCCTAATCCGCCCATAGTTTTATCCGGTTTACCGAGTAATCTCTACCGAGCATTTTTTTATTTCTCACCCTATAACCCGCAGGAAGGTACACGAGAACATGTCTGATGCGTGGCTCATCGTAGGCCTGGGCAACCCCGGACCGCAATACGCGAAAACCCGCCATAACATCGGGCAGATGGTGCTCGATAAAATCGCCCGTGAAATGGGCAGCACCTTTAAGAAGCATTCCAAAGCATCCGCCGTAGTTGTCGAAGGCCGCTTAGGCATGGGCGGTCCCAAGGTCGTACTCATGAAATCCCTCGGATACATGAATACCTCGGGCGGGCCCGTATCTGCGGTCGCAAAATTCTACGGCATCGACCCCGATCACATAATCGTGGTGCACGACGAGCTTGATATTCCCTTCGATACCATCAAACTCAAAATCGGTGGGGGAGAAGGCGGTCATAACGGCCTGCGCGATATTACCAAGGCGCTGGGCACCAAAGACTATTACCGTGTGCGCGCTGGCATTGGTCGTCCACCCGGGCGCATGAACACCGCCGACTACGTGCTCAAACCCTTCACGGCAGCCGAAGTCAAAGATCTGCCGTTCCTGATCGACAACTCCGTTGACGCGGTCGCCATGCTTATCACCGACGGGCTGACGGCGGCGCAGCAGCGCTTTCACAGCGCATCCTAAATATGCGCAGGGCACGGGCACTCGACAAACCGCATAATTCGGTGCCTCTACATCTGTCGGGTGCGCCTAGCAGCAAACATGACGCCCCGTTACGCCCGTAGCTATGGTTAGGCAGATTTCCTAGGCTGTTGCACACACCTAACTAGGTTTTGCCCGCGCCAAGGAATAAGCTAGAAAAGCATGACGTTATAGCCCCACAGACACTAAGCCCGGGCGTACAGCCCCGACCTAACGTGCCAGCAGCAGGGGTCTCGACGCCATGCGGCGTGCCTGAAACCGGTCAAGAGAAAAGGAACAACCGTGGCAGAATACTCAGTCCCCGCCAACACGCCGCTCAACGATGACACCGTGCGAGCGTTGCGCGCAGACTTCCCTATTCTCAACACCGTCGTCAATGGCAACCCGCTCGTTTACCTCGATTCCGGCGCCACCAGCCAAAAACCACTCCAAGTTCTTGATGCTGAACGCAACTTCTACCTGCACGCCAACTCTGCGGTACACCGCGGCGCGCACACCCTTGCCGTCGAAGCCACCGAACTCTTCGAGCAAGCCCGCACCACCGTTGCCGCCTTCGTAGGAGCCCGCGACGAAAACATCGTCTGGACTTCCAACGCTACAGAAGCGCTCAACCTTGTCGCCTACTCAATAGGCAACGCCTCCCAAGGACTCGGCGGTGAAAAAGCCCAACGTTTTGCCCTGAAACCCGGCGACGAAATTCTCACCACTGAAATCGAACACCACGCCAACCTCATACCCTGGCAGATCCTAGCCCAACGCACCGGCGCAACCCTCAAACACATCCCCGCCACCGACGACGGACAGATCGACTACGAAGCCGCAGCCAAACTCGTCACCGAGAAAACCCGCATCCTCGCTTTCAGCCACGTCTCCAATGTCACCGGCGCCATTGCGGATGTGCCGCGCTTCGTCGCACTCGCCCAAAAAGTCGGTGCCCTCACTGTCCTGGACGCCTGCCAATCCGTACCCCACATGCCAGTAGACTTCCCCGCACTCGGTGTCGATTTCGCCGCATTCTCCGGGCACAAAATGCTTGCCCCCACCGGCATCGGCGCACTCTACGGCCGCACCGAACTCCTCGACGCCCTGCCCCCATTCCTCACCGGCGGCTCCATGATCACCCGCGTCGAACTCCAAGACGCCGACTATATGCCCGCCCCCATCAAATTTGAGGCGGGAACCCAGCGCGTCTCCCAAGCAGTTGCCTTTGCTGAGGCAGTACGCTACCTGCAGCACCTCGGCATGGACAACGTACACGCCTGGGAACAAGAACTCGGCGCGAGGCTCGTGGCCGGAGTGCAGAACATCGAGGGCGTGCGCCTGCTAGGACCCACCGACCCGAACAAACGCGCCGGGCTCGTCTCCCTCGGCATCGACGGGGTACACCCGCATGACGCTGGGCAGCTGCTCGATACGAAAGGTATCGCCGTGCGCGTAGGTCACCACTGCGCCCAGCCGCTGCACCGCGGCGCCGGACTGACGGCCTCGACCCGCGCCTCCGCATACCTCTACAACACCACCGAAGACATAGATGCGTTCCTTGCCGCGCTCGCCGAGGTGCGCCCCTACTTCGGGCTGTAAAGAAGCCGTTACTCATATACACAGGATTGGATAATTCATGTCGCTAGAATCGCTCTACCAAGACATTATTCTGGAACACTCAAAGCAGCGCACCGGCGAACATCTGGTGGAGGTACCCGCCGGGCACGCCAGCGCCGACAACCACCAGTACAACCCCACCTGCGGAGACGAAATCAACCTGCGCCTCGTGCTATCTGATGAGCAGAAAAACGGTGAAAAGGTTGTCGAATCGGTCTCGTGGGAAGGCGACGGCTGTTCCATTTCGATGGCGGCGGCATCGGTGCTCTCCGAGATGGCACCGGGTATGACCGTGGGGGAGCTGCAGAACCATGTAGATGCGTTCCGCGAGATGTTGCGCTCGCGCGGTCAGATTACTCTGGATGAGGAAGAATACGGCGATATGGCGGCATTTTCCGGGGTTTCAAAGTTTATGGCCCGCGTCAAATGTGCGATGCTCTCGTGGGTGGCAGTCGAAGAGGCGGCTCGCGTGGCAAGCACGAAATAGACGCACCTATGGTTGGCTGCTGCGCTGACCCTAAAACATAGCTTCACCCATCGAGCGGCTCTCCGGTCACCATGACCGAAGGGCCGCTCTTCTATGTGCATGCACATATGGCATATAGGGTTTTGAACTCCAGAGAAGGAGGACTTCAAGAATATGAAATCGTAGTACAAAAATTTTTGAACATTTTTATAACTCTCTACCGAAAGTACAGATTATTTTCAAGAACCCTTGTAAGATGAAGAGTAACTCTAGCTATACCTAACTTCCGGAGAGACCTACGAAGCCATGCCTTCTATCCTTTTTCACTCTAACACCCAGCCCATTGAGTACAGTTTTACTGATGCTGCCGCGCTTGCAAATACATTTGACAGCGCTGCCTCCAAACTTCAGGAGTACCACGGAAGAATTCGTTTAGAAGGTATACGGGCGGCCGAGGAATTTCGGGGGCGGTACGCAAACCTCTTCGTACAGAACTACAAACAGTGCATAGATGATGCGCATCGACTAGAGGATGCGTGCCGTCGAGCAGCTCATGCAGTGAGGCAGATTTCCCGGAATGCTGAAATAGAACAAGATAACCGTAGGAAAGCCCGAGAAGCAGAAGAAGAGTATAACAGAAAACTCAACGAAAATAATCTGTTTAATGTGTTATCTGGATTGTCTGTATCCAAGCAGATCAAAAGGAATTTTCTGAATGGTCCAGCATATGTTCCTTCTGAGGAACCTAACGTTAGAATCGATACTTATGACCTAGAACGGGGAATGTGCAAAGCGCCTGAAGGTGGTTCCTCCGAATTTGTTTCGTCTCTTTCTCGTTCTGATAGCGAGAAATATGCTGACAGCCTTGCCTCTTCTGGCGGTGTCTCGTCCGCTGTGCCTGAAGCTTTGGAGAGATATGCAAAGTTTCTCTCGCAAGTTGTCTATGAAGACATGACCTATTACTTCACCTCTATTAATACAGCGTATGAGCGGTATTTAAGCTCATGTAAGTGGGGTGTTCTTGATATTACCGGTCTTTTAAAAGCAACTGTTGAGTGGATTAATGATAATAACCACGATGCAGCCTGGATTGATGCTGTTGCTTATGCATTTCGGATTGCTGGTAGTAATGGGCAGTATGTTATTGCGGATGCGACGCTTACGGCTTTCTTAAACGATAATGGTCTTAACCCTGGGCGTAAAAACCTTGTAATTCCTGACGTTTCAATTTATGGAACTATGCCTACGAGTGGCTATGCGAATGATCCGGTGAATGTGGCGACGGGGAATTTCATTGAGGAAGAGCGGGATCTTTCTGTCGGGTCTGTGTCGTTGGTGCGGATGTATAACAGTATCGCTGCTGCTGGGGCGGCGTCTACGCATGAGGGGTATACGGCTCCGGTAGGCGCGTTTGGGCCTGGGTGGTCTTCTACAGTGGATACGCATTTGGGGTTTACGGCTTCTGGTGTGGTGTGGGCTGATGTTGATGGGCGGCAGGTCTTCTTTGCTCGTGCTGGGGCTGGGTTTACTCGGGCTGCTGGGGAGGCGTGGTGGCTGCATCGATATACGGTGAACCCAGCGGATTCGTCTGCGTCTCAGGCTTCTGACTCTGAGAATGGTGCTGCTCATGATGAGGCTAACGGTGATGTGCGTGCGCAGGCTGCGCGTGCTGGGTTTGCTGCTGTGATTTCTTTGGCCGCTGAGCATTCTGACCAAGTGGTCTCTGGCGGTGAGTTTTATGCGGTGTCGAATAATGCCGGGCAGTACCATTACTATACGCGGGGCGGTGCCTGGCTGGGCTCTTGGGGTTCGGAACCTGGTTCTGCGGTTGCCGCTATCTATGAGGATGCTTCCAATGGTGGTTCTTCCTCTCGTGTGCGGGCTATGGTGGGTGCTTTCGGTAAGGCTATCCGCCTCTCGTATGATGATGTTTCTGGGCGTGCGGTGGCTGTTACTGGGGCTGGATCTCGGGTGGAGTATGCCTATAGTGAGACGGGACATCTGGCAGAGGCGACAACCTACGCCCTAGCCTCGCAGACAACATCCGATCCCGTGGATGAGCCTGAGAGTGCTGTCAAGGGTGGTACTGCTGCGGCTTGCGGCGTTGTGGTTGCCTCGCGCGTGTATACGCATACCGAGGATGGTTTGGTGCAGACGGTCACGGGCACTGGTGGCGTGCGTGAGGTGACTAATGTGTATGGGGATCCGGATAATCCGGGGCGTGTTACCCAGCAGGTCAGTGAGCATGGTCGTGTGATTGACTATACGTATTTGCCGGGTGGGATTACGCAGATTACCACCGGTACCCATGAGAACACTCTAGCGGCTGACTCTGATGGCTCTGATGCTGCGGACACTGCTGAACGGGCGCTGCATCCGAATACGTGGGTGTCTGATAGTAAAGGGCGTTTAGTCTCGGTTACGTCGGCAGAAGGGTCTACGGCTCGGTTTATTTATGACGCGTTTGGGAACCGGATTCAGGTGACCGATCTTGAAGGGTCGCGGACGGTGCGGTCTGCGAATACTCGTGGGCTTGTGGTGAAGGAGCTTGCTTCTACAGGTTCGATGAGTATTACCGAGTATGACGACTTGGACCGACCGGTTCACAAGCGGACATATGGCTCGAAGGATGAGTGGATTCGTAAAGATGCTCCGGTAAAGGTTGTTTCATATGAGTATGCTGAGGAGGGTTTTTCGCGTCAGCCGGTTGCGGTGACGACTGATGGTGCCACCAGCCGGTATACCTATACATCGACGGGACAGATGTCGTCAGTGACAGATCCGACAGGGGTCGTGACGCGGCTTTCCTACGATGCTCGGGGGAATCTGACCGGAGTGCTTAATGCTGTGGGCGACATGCTCAAGGTTGAGTATGATGCCCAGGATCGACCGGTGGCGGTGATCTCTCCATCGGGGGCAACTATGCGTGTGGAGTATGACGCTGCCTCGCGTCCTGTTCGGGTAATTGACCCGGTGGGGAACGCAACTGTGTATACATATACTCCTGCGGGTAAAGTCGCCAGTATCACGGATGCGGTTGGGGGTGTGCGCCGGTTTGAGTACAACGCCGCTGGGGAACTGGTTGCGCAGGTGGCACCTGATGGTGCCCGTACCGTGCGTGAGATCAACGAGCTGGGATACACGGTTGCTGAGACTGATCCGCTGGGGCATGTGACGAAGTTTGTCCATGATGGTATGGGCAGGGTTACAGAAAAGATTGACCCAGCCGGGAATGTGTGGGCGAGCAGGTATAACGCTGCTGATACTTTGGTGGAGCATACCGATCCGACGGGTGTGCTCACACGGGTAAGTCGAGATAGTGCTGCCGGTGAGATCACGCATCAGGACGGTGTTGGGAACACCGCGACGGTGGGATTTGACGCGCTGGGCCGGGTGATGAGCAGTATTGACCCGTCCGGGGCAGTCACGTCGTGGGCGTATCAGTTTTTGACTAACACTACGACTGCCTCCTCGGGTGAAGGGGATCGGGGTGCCGCGCATCATCAGGGTACTTCAGAGCCTGTTCGCGTGCAGGATCCGACCGAGAATCTGGTGAGGGTCCCCGGTGCCCATGCGTTGCGGACGTGTACTGATGCTGCTGGTCAGGTTTCGGGTGAGGTGTGTGATGCTGCTGGGCGGTTACTCAGGCAGGTGAGTGCCTCGGGGGCTGTGACGGAGTATTCGTATGATGCGTGTGGTCGGGTTGCCTCAGTGACAGATGCTGATGGGGTGATGACTGAGTACCGGTATGATGCGGATTCGCGTTTGGTGGCGAAGACTCGTGCTGGCGTGGTAGTGGAGTCTTTTGTGTATGATCTGTGTGGGCGTGTGTTGGAGCGTCGTGCTGGGACTAAGCTGGTGGGCAGGTATGCCTATGATGCGTGTGGGCGTGTGGTGCGGTGTGTGGATGCTGCTTGGGGCACCCGGTCGTTCTCCTATGATGCGTGTGGGCGTGTGGTTAAAGCTGTTTCCGGCGTGGGTGGAACATGCTTTTTTGATTATGACGGTGCGGGGCGTTTGCTAGCGCGTCGGGTAGCTACGTCTGAGGGCTTTGCGACAACCTCGTATGCCTATGATGCGGTAGGGAATGTGATGTCGGTGACGGACCCATTCGGGGCGGTGACCAAGTATGCGTATGATGGCGCGCACCGGTGCACTGAAGTCATGAACCCAGATGGTTCGCGGGTGTCGTATGCATACGATGGTGCCGGCGAGGTGGCGAGTATGCATGTGGCTAAGCCAGGTGAGCGCTTGGGTCGGTTGGCGTGTGCGTGGGTGCGGGATCGAGCCGGTCGGTGCCTGACGGTGAAGGATTATCTGGCGGGGGAGAATCTGGCACGGCTGGGCGCTCAACGGTCTGCAGCTGCTACGGTCGCTACAGCAACAACCACCGTTGGTTCTGCTAACGCGAGTGCAACAACGGCTGCTGGTAGGTCTTCTATCGGTGTCTCGGATGGCGCGGAATCCGAAGCTGATGTGTATGTTCAGACGACCTATGTCTCAGATGCTTTGGGACGTTTGGTGAGGGTGGATTCTGCCCCGAAACTCGGGGATGAGGTTTCTGATATGGCGTTCTTTGCATCGGGTAATCGAGTATGTGCTGCCGGGGATGCTTCTGCGGCTGAGGTGTTTGCATCTACGGGTGCGTGGAGCCTAGCGTACTCCTATGATGCTGATGGGAATGTGGTTCAGCGTACTACTCCGTATGGTTCTACCGTATATGGGTATTCTCCGGGCGGGCGTATTAGGTCTACACAGCAGGTCCCTGCCGGTATCGGGGTAGAGGACTCATCGAGTGCTGGTGATAAGCCTGGGGTGGCTGAGTTTGCTTATGATGCGCTGGGGTATTTGGAACGTGTTCAGGTTGGGGAGTGTGTCTCTTCGTGGGTGCGTGATACGTCCGGAGCCGTTATGGGGTACACTGAGGAAGTTCTCGGTGAGGCCGACGAGCCTAGTGGTTCATCGTCGGGTATGGTGCAGGGTGTGCGGGTACGCCGGAATCCTGCGGGGAAGATTACTCGAGTGGAAGATACCGTTAAGGGTTCCTGGTGTGAGTACGCCTATGATGCTTCCGGCAGGTTGATTCGTGCGGTGAGCTCGGATGATGTGTTGGTGGCGTGGGTGTATGATCCGGTCGGGTTGCTTATGAGGGAAGAAACCCATCAGGAAGGTGCCCTGGTTCGGGTGCGTGCGTTTTCCTATGCGGGGGAGCGGGTACAGACGGTACGCCTGTATGAGGCACTAGAGGATGGTGGTTCTTCCGCTGCACCTGTTGCGGGTGTGGTGGAGGATCTAACCGGGTTAGATACGTCATCTTTGGTGTGTACGGGGTCGGTTCAGTATTCCTATGATGTGCGGGGTTTCCGTACGGGGGCGGCTGATCATACTGGTGCTGCTGTGACGTGGGGCTGGGATGCTCTGGGTTCTTTAGAGCGGGTGGAGCGTATCAACCACACCCCTGAGTCTTTGCTGGGCAGTCATGTGGCTGCTGGTGGTGAGGATTCTCTGACGGGTAACTCGGTTGTGTGGTTTGCGGCATCGTCGGTTCGGAATATGCCGGTAGCTGTTGGGAGTCAGCAGGATAGGCAGGATCCTGTTGTCTCGCCGCTGGTGTGGGATACGACAGTACCTGATGCTGCTTCGTTGGTGGGTGTTGGTGTTACCGAGGCGGTTTCGGCGGGGTCTGTGTTTGGCGGGCGCGATAGTATCCTCACCGGCACAGGTGCGGGAGCATATGGTTTTGGCACGGATATCTTCGGTGCCGCATCCCCGGTGACTTGGGGCGCCAGCACCACTGCAGCTGCTGGTAATGGGTTGCCGGGTTTGCCTGCTGATGTGGGTTTGACGGCTCAGGGTGCGTTAGCAACCGTTGGCGGTGAGTTGATGGGTGCGCGTTTGTATGATCCTGTGACGGCTGGGTTTTTGTCGCCGGATCCTGTGGAGCCTGTGGTCGGGGCGGGGTATATGGGTGCGTCGTATCTGTTTGCGTCGGGTGATCCGGTGAACCTGCACGACCCCACAGGTTTACAACCATTATCTATTGATGCTATCCGTCAGTATAGGGATTTCTTTGGGTTTGAGCTGACAGTTCAGGATAAATTTATCCGCTACTGGATATCTGCTGCAGCGGATTTTGACAATTTTAATCGTGAGTTTTGGAATGATCCATCTGGATGGATAGCTTCGCATCCTGACGAGGTGGATGTTGTCCTTACTTATGGACTCGCTGGCCTTATTGCTCTAGTTGGAGGCCCCGCTGGATGGTTCATTGGTGGAGGCATGTTTCTTTCAATGAATACTTCCATAGTCTTTCAGCGCTGGGAGACAGGGCATGTTGATCCTCGTGAAGTAACGCGTGAGGGGCTCACCAGTCTTTTGTTTGATGTGGCCACATTGGGCTTGGGGAAGATTTTCAAAATTGCTGCTAAGCCTGCTGTTGATTATTTGCTCGCTCGCTGGGGAAGTTATGAGGTCCGTCATCTTCCTGTGATGAGACCAAGTGTAGCTTCAGGCGATGCTGTAAGTGTTCGCGCTCAGACAGAGATGCTACGTAAAAATGCTATAACGATCAAATATCCTGTGCTTTTCCGCAAGAGTGCTCAAGAAGGTGCTGAAAAAGCGGCTTCTAAAGAAAGTTTAGAGGCAGTTTCTTATCAGGGGCGTTATGGCAATCTCTTCGACCGGTCGCACCTGAATACCACAGGATATGGTTTTGCTGCTCCGCGAGTTGCGGCTCCTGAAGCCGGAGCACACACCCCACTGCCCTATAGTACCCGTGGGGTAGCCCAGGAGTCTTCAGTGCCGCTCAAGCCGGTGGAGGCTCCGCAGGTGGGTGAGGTTCCGCCTGCTTCGGGTACTGGGTCCGGTGCTGCTGGTATGCAGGCTGTTAAGCCTGGTGGTGTGGCTGATGATGCTGTGGCGGCTCGTGGTTCTGCTGGTGTGCGTGAGCCTGAAGTGCAGCTGAAACCTGTTGAGGAACCAAAGATTGAGAACCTACCTCCGGCAAGGGGCGCTAGTGCCACTGAAGGGCCGACGGTTTCGATGCGTGATGTGCAGACTCGTCTGGATGAGAAGTTGGAGGGTGTTCGTCGCAAAGAATGGAGGGGGAAGGATAAGAAAGGACGCCCACGCACTGACTACTACGATCATGATGACTTCAAAGTAAAAGATAAAGAGTATAGTGAAGCACAGCTAAAATACAAAAAAGATCTCAAAGAATATAACGAACGTAAAAGACAAGCTGAGCTTGAGGGCAGAGAATTTACCGAGGCACCTCCAAAAGATCTGGGTCCTCGTCCTCAGCATGCGTTGTGGAAAGACGCCGAGGAGCGATTTGCGCCAGATTTGCAGACTGCAATGCAGCTTGATGAGGAGGGTTTGAAGCACCACCGTGTGGTGAAGAGCGAGGACTATCAGGGTCAGATTCCTCAAGATACTGCTGAACATCTTGGACAAGCTGTACAGAAGATTATGAAGGATGGCTCCCCTCCGCATTACCCTGGCGCTAATGAGGGTCGGGTCTTTAATAATGAACCTTGGAAGGGAGAAGGAGAAGGAAAAATCCTACCCACTACCGACGTTGAGGGGAATCCTATTACGTATACGGAAATGGATTTCATGGCTCCTCAACCGAAGATTGGTGAAAACGGTGAAATTGAGTTGAAGCCTAACGGGAAGCCTGAGACGACTCGTGGTGATGACCGGTTGATAGTGGGTAGTAATGGCAGTATCTATTACAGCCCGGATCATTATCACACGTTTATTCTATTAGTAGAGTAAGGGAGAAAATAGCCATGGTTTACAAGCAGGTACGGTCTGCTGAGGAATTCATTGCCCCTTTGTTTATCCGTGAGAACGGGTACTGGGAGAACCATATGCTGCCTTATCTAGAATCGGAGGGGTGGGCTGTCATCACTATTGATTGTGCTGGGGTGGTATCGTACATGGACTTCGCCAAGCGGTTAGTTAAAACTATCGACCCTACCTACAGTTTTCCCGAAGGTTTTAATATGCGTTGGGCTTCCGAAGAGGCATGTTTGATTAGGGATAGGGATATGCGGCAGGGGCTTTTCGTTTTGTATAAGAATTTTGAGCAGCTTTTTACTATGGCTGATGATGATATAAGCGCATGTGTGAATATTCTTGAAGAGATGGATACGTACTACAGTATTCGTCCAATTCATGGTAGCGGGCTGTACAAAGTTTTATTTGGGTGGGGATTCGAACTTTCGCAAGAGAGTTTGTCTCGGGTGGAAGAGTTCTTTGTCAACAGGGTGGTGATTGCTGCTGATGGGGTTGAATATCCTTGGTCAAGTATGGAGGAGTATAAGAAGTTTTTCTTTCCGAATGGTTTTCCTGACCCGTTGTATGAGGATGGTACGGATTGGATTAATGATCCTGATGAGTACCCCGAGAGCACCACCTATACCGGCGGGAACAGCTAACAAGACACTGATAGCCAAGAGATAAACAATTTATGGGTTATTACGACGATGGGCGGGCAATAGCTTCTTCTCAGTTGTGTATGTGAAGAATAAGGATGAGGTTTTGGAGAGCTGGAAATATGAGAGTAAGTAATACCAGGGGTTCTCATTTTTTGGTTCTTTAGCCAGATTTTACAATATTTATTCACGTGGAGTTCTCTTCAGGTAAATTAGTGGAGATAATCTCGACTGGTTCCTGCGGTTTTGATTTGTTGCAGGGGCCAGTGTTTTTGTATTTTAAACTTATTAGTCGTGTTTAAGTGTTGAGTAGTTATGTGTCGTTTGTTATCTCAAGGTTGAGGGTGATCCTATTGTTGGTGCTAATGAGGGTAGGAATTTTGACAATATTCCAGAGGAGGGTGAAGGTATAGGAAATATTTTACCGACAGCTGATGTTAAAGGAGGCAATATAACCTACACTGAAATGGATTTTATGCCTCGACGACCCAGAATAGATAAAGATGGTAAAGTAATTCTCAAGGCTGATGGGGAGCCTGAAATGACACGATGTACTGAACGCCTGTTAATAGGTGGCAATGGAAGTATTTACCTTACTTTAGATCATTATCATAAATTTATTCTACTAATAGACTAGCGAGAAATGATGAGTTATACATCAAAATACCCTGGCCTCTTTAAAGCTCCTCTCTTTATCCGTGAGAGTGGATATTGGCAGAATCATATGGCACCTTATCTTGAGGTAGAAGGTTGGGCTGTTATTGTTGTTGATTGTGCAGGTGTGACTTCTATACAAGATTTTGCTTATCGTCTTGTGGAAAGTATTGACAGCGGTTACTCGTATCCTGAAGGGTTTGATCTGCGTTGGGCTTCCGAAGAAGCATGCCTCATCAGGAACAGGGATATGCGTCAAGGGCTCTTTGTTTTGTATAAAAACTTTGAGGATCTTCTGGTACTCGATCATAGGAAGTTAACTGCATGTGTCAACATTATAGAAACTATGGATGAATATTATAGTGTTCGCCCATCATTTGGTAACGGTCTATACCAGGTTCTCTTTGGGTATGGGGTTGAAATTTCACAAGAGAGTCTACCTCATGTGAAAGAATTTTTTGAAGATAATATTGTTGTTGCTGCGAGTGATGTTAAATATCCGTGGGATGGTGCAGAGAAATTTAAAAAAACATTCTTTCCCAATGGTTTTCCGGATCCTCGTTATGAGGATGGATCATGGGTTATGGATCCTGATGAGTACCCGGAAAGTACGTCCTACGTTGGAGATAATAAAGAAGACTTGTCTAAGTAAAACTTTATATATCTTCCACTAAAAATTCGAAGAGAAAAAAGATGAGTTACACGCTTAACGGAACTGTAGAGTTCATTGCCCCTTTGTTTATCCGTGAGGATGGATACTGGGAAAACCATATGCTGCCCTATCTGGAAGCAGAAGGATGGAAAGTTATTGTTGTTGACTGTGCCGGGGTAAAAACCACACTAGATTTTGCATACCGTCTGGTTGAGAGTATTGAGAGTGTCTATGCTATTCCGGATGATTTTAACCTGCGCTGGGCTTCAGAAGATGCCTGCCTGATTAACTGGTTTGATATGCGCCAGGGACTCTTTGTGTTGTACAAGAATTTTGATGATCTCTTCGTGATGGATGACGAGGACGTGAGCCTATGCGTAAATATTATTGAACAGATGGATACGCGTTATACAGTACGTCCGATTCATGGTAGTGGTCTTTACCAAGTTCTTTTTGGGTGGGGATTCGAAATCTCGCAGGAGAGTGTGCCGCGTGTAGAAGAGTTTTTCAACGGCAAGGTTGTGTTCGCCATGGACGGGGTCGAATATCCTTGGTCACGTGTGGAAAGGTTTAAGAAAGTGTTTTTTCCTCAGGGTTTTCCTGAC
>NZ_KV795730.1:185861-186295 GCF_001809115.1 Rothia sp. HMSC071F11 | reverse complement strand
GTTTTCCTGACCCGTTGTATGAGGATGGTACGGAGTGGATTGACGATCCTGATGAGTACCCCGAGAGCACATCCTACACCGGCGGTCGTGAGGGAGAAAGTTTATCTGAGTAAATAGTTAGACTCCTTTTCCTGTCTGTGTTTTAGAGAGAAACATGCCTTATCAACAAGAACGGTCTGCCGTAGAATTTACCGCTCCTTTGTTCATCCGTGAGGACGGGTACTGGGAGAACCATATGCTGCCCTATCTGGAAGCGGAGGGATGGGCTGTCATTACTGTTGATTGTGCTGGGGTGGTATCGTACATGGACTTCGCCAAGCGGTTAGTTAAAACTATCGACCCTACCTACAGTTTTCCCGAAGGTTTTAATATGCGTTGGGCTGCTGAAGAAGCATGTTCAATTAGGGATAGGGATATGCGGCAGGGGCTTTTCG
>NZ_KV795730.1:182776-185761 GCF_001809115.1 Rothia sp. HMSC071F11 | reverse complement strand
TGGCTGATGATGATATAAGCGCATGTGTGAATATCCTTGAGATCATGGAGGTGAATTATGCTGGTCGTCCACTACATGGTAGTGGATCATATCAAGTACTTGTGGGATACGGTTTTGATATTTCACAAGAGAACGTGTCCCAGATGGAAGAGTTCTTTGAAAATCGAGTAGTCATCGCGGCAGACGAGGCAGAGTACCCTTGGACTGAAGTGGAAAAGAGCAAGAAGTTTTTCTTCCCGAATGGTTTTCCTGACCCGTTGTATGAGGATGGTACGGATTGGATTAATGATCCTGATGAGTACCCCGAGAGCACTTCCTATACCGGCGGCAGTAATGGGTAAAATACATCCGAACAAACCTCAGTATTCAATATTATAAGCTTGATGTTCGTGATTCTGGATACATTATCCGCAATGAACCAAGGATTAGAGGAAGACGAGACACAGAACGTTTAGTCGTTGGGAGTAATGGAGATATTTATTATACTCCTGATCATTACAGGACTTTTGTCCTTCTGAAAGGACTATAAATATGACTATTGATTTTAAAATGGATGAAAAGTATCCTATAACACCAAATATTTATCTAAAAGGAGAGCCTATTCTCCATAATAGGATAGATTCATTAGTTTCTTCTGGGTGGGAAATTATTGAAATTAGAGGAAATGTTATTATCGATTTTGATACCATGACATCTGAAATACTTCGTGCTATTAAATGTCCCTGGAATATTCCGGATTATGGTTCGCAATGGACATTAGATTATATTGAGGATATTGATCAATGGCTGGATATATCACATGGTTTTTTGTGTATATATCTAATTTTGATGATATTATTCTCAAGAATTCTCGAATAGCAAGTTATCTTTGCCAGCATCTCCACCGGTTGCAAACCAGGTACCGTTGGGAGCTTTTGGAGGAAGGAGAAGCGAACCTTAAATTTACCTACGGTTTTGAATGTTCTGAGAAGAATCTTCCGCTGGTGCGGGAGTTTTTCCGGGGGCATGTGGTGGTTGTGGATAGGTTTGATCCTGAGCATCCTGAGCTTGAGAGTGCAGAGACGCTGGGGCCTTTCGCAGATGAGTATCCGCATTTGCCAGAGTAGCAGAATAGAATCAATAACCTATATAAGAAAAGGCAGGGTTGTCTATGATTGATTGGTGTCGCTTGTGGGCAGCCCTGATGTTCTATATGTCGGACCATTATGAGACGTTTATTTTGATTAAGGAGTGAAAATATTATGAATTATTATGAGCCTATGGTTTTTTACACGAATAAATTGGATAAAACTTTTTTCCCGGTTGTTTATGTGCGGGAGGATGGTGTTTTAGAGCGGCAGTTGGAGTTGTTGCGGCAGGCTGGGTGGAAGATTATTGAGCTTTCCTGTGAAAAGTTTTTAAAGTCTTCAGGCTCTGAGGAAGACGCTATGATAGTTTTTGAAGCTATTGAGTTTCCTGATGAGATTCCTCGGATTCCAGAGGATTGGATTCATGAGTATCTTGAGGATTTGCATTGGTTGGATTTGAGTCAGGGGTTCTTTTTTGTTCTGAAGGATTATGATGTGTTCTTCCAAGATCAAGAAAAAACTGACTATTTCATGGCGAAGTGGACTGCAAAGTTGTTGCAGACAGTGGATAATGATTCGCGGTACAGGCATTCTTGGTCTGGGTATGCGGACTACGATCCACCGCATGTGCTCTATGGCATGGAGGTGTCTCGGAACCACCTTGATCAGGTGTTGGAGTTTTTTGAGGGTCGGGCGATTGTGGTGCCTGAGTTTGATGAAGATGACCCTGGAGCCGAGTATCCAGTGTATGTTAAAAATAAGGAAGATACTATTAGAAGTTGGCGAGGGATGACGGTTGACCCAGAGGATACTGAGGGGTGGAAGTCGTCCGCGCGCACGGAGAAATCTTCACCCCCATTGAGAAGTAAAACTATTATAGGTTTTTATACAAATAAGCTAGATAAGACCTTCTTCCCAGTTGTGTATGTAAAGGAAGATGATGACGTCTTAGAGCGGCAACTAGAGCTGCTACGAAAGCAGGGATGGAAAATTATTGAGTTCTCTTGCTCTGCTCTTGTCCAGGCGAGGACTGAGAATGAATATTTTAAGGAGCTTTTAGGGCCTATTGAATATCCTTATGGAATGCCTGATGATCCAGTAAATTTGATCTATGAGTACATGGAAGATTTGCATTGGCTGGATTTGAGTAAAGGAGTTTTCGTGGTGTTGCGGGACTATGACGCGTTATTCCGAGAGGATAAAGGCCCTGAATACTTGCAGGCAAAGTGGATGGCACAGATTCTACAAAGCGCAGATAATGACTTACGGTATCGGCATTCCTGGTACGGAAATGGAGACTACGACCCACCGCATGTACTTTACGGTATGGAAGTGTCTCGAAACCACCTTGATCAGGTCTTGGAATATTTTGAAGGCCGTGCAATTGTTATTCCTGAGTTTGACGAAAAAAATCCAGAAGCTGAGCATCCTTTATACCTTAAAAATAAGGATGAATTTTTGGAAACTTGGAAGCACGAAAATAGTTAATGTAATACATTCTACATCTTAAGGGTTTATTCATAAGGGACTTAGGTAGGTTCTTTATGAATCCCCTTGTGTGGGATTTCTTAAGGAAATAACTATATGGTTTATGAAAAAGAATATAAGGATGAGTTCATTGTTCCTGTATTCACTCAGGAGAGCGGGTACTGGGAGCAGGTAATGAAGCCTCGTTTGCAGGACCAGGGGTGGTATATCGCTGAAGTAGACTGTGCGAATGTGGAGGATATTGAGGATTGCGGTACGAGGCTTCTACGTGAACTCAACTTTAAGGTTCCTGAGCATGGATATATTAATGCTATGGGGGTCAAAGATAATATCACTGATATCTACGGCATTAATATGCGCAAAGGTCTCTTTGTGTTTTATAAGAATTTTGAAGACATCTTCTCTACCCATCCGGATTTGCATCAGGGGT
>NZ_KV795730.1:182278-182676 GCF_001809115.1 Rothia sp. HMSC071F11 | reverse complement strand
CGTATATTCCACAGTTTGAGGAGCTGATGGGTGCGGAAAATGTGATGATTGCCGGTGAGGGTGTGCGATACCCCTGGTCCGATTTTGAAGAAGAACAGCGCAGAAACTTCCCGAACGGTGCCCCGGATCCTCTCTACGATAAGTATGGGGAGCTTTTTGGTGTTACTACCCATAGTTCGCAGACTACGGGTGTTTATGTTGATGATCCTCGGTATTATCCTGAATCACCATTGTATGACCCTGCTCTTGCCTCCAAGGTACACCTAGTGCATAGTGAATTTGACGAGCCAGATCCTTCTGTATAAACACTATGCAGTATATACGCGAATATAAGGATGCGTTCATTGTTCCGGTGTTCACTTACGAGAGCGGGTACTGGGAGAAAATCATGAAGCCTC
>NZ_KV795730.1:181283-182178 GCF_001809115.1 Rothia sp. HMSC071F11 | reverse complement strand
AGAGCGGGTACTGGGAGAAAATCATGAAGCCTCGCCTGCAGGAGCAGGGGTGGTTTATTGTTGAGGTGGATTGTGCTGGTGTAGATAGTTCGCATGAACTCGGGCGTAGGCTTTTACGAGCGCTTGGGTTTAACATTGCTCCAGATCAGTGGGTGAACGGTTTCTGGGTTATGAATGCTGTTACAGAAGCTGACTGGAATGATATGCGTCAGGGACTTTTTGTGTTCTATAAGAACTTTGAGGATCTTTTTAGCGTCCAGGAAAGTTGTTCACCTTTTTATGCTCCGGAGTATGCCCTTCAACTAGCTGAAAATATGGTTTACCATTATTCCAAATTCCGGGGAAATATTTATGAACAGTACCCTGTGGTGGTGGGGTATGGCGTTGGTCTGCCCACCTCGTATATTCCACAGTTTGAGGAGCTGATGGGTGCTGAGAACGTGATGATTGCAGGTAAAGGTGTGCGATACCCCTGGTCTGATTTTGAGGAAGAACAACGGAGGAATTTCCCGAATGGTGCCCCGGACCCTCTGTACGATAAAGAAGGGATCGTCTATGGGTTTACGATTGATGATAAGGATTCTACCGGAGTCTATGTGGAAGACCCTCGGTATTATCCTGAATCACCGTTTTATGATCCTGCTCTTGCCTCGAAGGTACACCTGGTGCATAGTGAATTTGACGATCCCGAATAATCGATCATGTTCTTTCTTGAGTTTAGTTGTCCGTAGCTTATAGCGAAGTTACGGACAACTAATTTTCTATACCTTTATGCCTGTCAACAAATAAGAAAGTTACGGAGGCTGTTCTGCCGCAACTGCTGTTGAGGGGAGCCCTATCGCGTATACGGAGATGGATTTTATGGCTCCTCAACCGAAGATTGGTGAAAACGGTG
>NZ_KV795730.1:178030-181183 GCF_001809115.1 Rothia sp. HMSC071F11 | reverse complement strand
CACGTTTATCCTGATAGTAGAGTAAGGGAGAAAAATAACCATGGCTTACAAGCAGGTACGGTCTGCTGAGGAATTTACTGCCCCTTTGTTCATCCGTGAAGATGGGTACTGGGAGAACCATATGCTGCCTTATCTGGAAGCGGAGGGGTGGAAGGTTATTGTTGTTGACTGTGCCGGGGTAAAAACCACACTAGATTTTGCATACCGTCTGGTTGAGAGTATTGAGAGTGTCTATGCTATTCCGGATGATTTTAACCTGCGTTGGGCTTCGGAAGATGCCTGTCTGATCACCTGGTTTGATATGCGCCAGGGGCTGTTTGTGTTGTACAAGAATTTTGATGACCTCTTCGTGATGGACGACGAGGACGTGAGCTTATGCGTAAATATTCTGGAAGAAATGGAAGTATATTACGCCACTCGCCAATTACACGGCAGCGGTCTGTATGAAGTTTTGGTTGGGTATGGTTTTGATATTTCACGGGAAAGCTTGCCGCGGGTGAAAGAGTTTTTCAACGATAGCATCGTGGTCGCTGCTGACGGGGCCAAGTATCCTTGGTCACGGGTGGAAAGGTTTAAGAAACTGTTTTTCCCGAATGGTTTTCCGGATCCTCTTTATGAAGATGGAGATGACTGGATTAATGATCCTGATGAGTACCCCGAGAGCACATCCTATACCGGCGGCAGTGGTGAGGAGGGTTCTTCTGAATAATACAAGTTAGTTTTCTCGTCGAATTGCGCTCAAAAAGAGGTAGAAAATGGCTTATAGACAAGCAGGGTCTTCTAAAAAATTCATCGCGCCCTTGTTTCTTGCAGAAGATCGATACTGGGAAGATTATATGCGCCCTTACCTCGAGAAAGAAGGATGGTGTGTTGTGGAGGTCGATTGCGCAGGAGTGCAAGGTACTAGGGATTTTGGGTATCGACTTATGGAAGCGATCCGACTTGATTGGGAGAATGAAATTAGTGGTGAATTTGACTCATACTGGGCTGAAGAACTTGCTACTGAAATCGACTGGCTAGATATGCGCCAAGGACTGTTTGTTTATCTTAAATATTTTGAAGATGTTCTAAAGATGGCCGATTATCTGGGGGGGTGACAGTTATGCGAACTATGTAGTACGTCTCATTGATTCGATGCAGCTTCATTACCCTATGCGGCCTGCCGGTCATGAAGGGTATGAGGTTCTTTTTGGGTATGGGTTTGAGGTGTCGAAAGATTTTCTCCCTCGCGTTGAGGAGTATTTTGAAGGTCATCAGACGATCTGTGCTGGTCCCAATGCTGTGTATCCTTGGTTTCAGCAGGAGGAGCGGAAGAAGAAATATTTCCCTAGTGGTTATCCAGATCCGTTGTATGACAAGAATGGTATCTGGATAACTGACCCCGATGAGTACCCTGAAAGTACCACCTACACCGATAACAAACGATGTACAAGATAAGAACATCTGAAAGTTAACATAAACAAAGAATACGGACCGTAGTCCAGGTCATTATCTAACTTTTATTCGTCTTATTGACTAAATCTGAAAGGAAAAAGCTTATGCCGTATGAACATAATCTTTCAAAACCTTTTATTGCCCCGATCTTCATTGAGGAAGATGGGTATTGGCAGAATTGTATGAAGCCCTATCTTGAGCGTGAAGGGTGGTATATCGCAGAGGTTGACTGTGCTGGGGTGGTAGATGCCCGGGACTTTGGGCGTCGTTTTTTAACAGCCCTGGATTTCGACTGGGACTCTTTCTTGCATGAGTTCGATACAGAGTGGGCTTATGAATACGCTACTGCAGTCGATTGGCTTGATCTGCGTCAGGGACTGTTTGTGTACTATAAAAACTTTGAGGACGTACTGTCGATGGCGGACCGTTTAGGGAACGATAGTTACGCTATCTATGCCGTAAATATCATTGACTCAATGCGTCTGAACTATCCTATGCGTCCTAGCCCATATCCTCGGTCTGGGGATGATTATGAGGTGACTCTAGGCTACGGGTTCGGGGTGAGCCGGGCTTCTTTGCCGCGTGTGGAGCAGTTCTTTACAGGAAATAACGAGATCCTCATTGCTGGCCCGGAGGTGGTGGAGTATCCGTGGACTTGGCATGAGGAGCGGAAGAAAAAATATTTCCCTCAGGGGTTCCCGGCTCCTCGGTGTGATGAGCGGGGGGAGTGGATTTTTGATCCTGAAAGGTACCCGGAGAGTCCCGCGTTTACGGGTGATGCAGGATATCCTGTGGAAGAATAGCCGTCTTGAGGTTCAAGCTGGGTTTTTGCGTCCTATATACCTAGTCCTTTTGAGGATTTCGGAACTACCATAAGAAGTTGGCGCAGGGTAAAGAACCTAGCCTGCAGCAGTACCGGTTTAGTTCTTATGCTGAGTCGCGGTTGTTATCGGCTGTGTTGTGTTCGGTGATGGATTCGGTGGATAAGGCTGGTATGACTGAGGTTGTGCGCTCGGGGATGACTCATATGGTTGAGTAGCCATCAGAATAGGTCGTCAGGTATACCGTCTACTGAAGAGAACTTAGACCTAGTCTATATAAGGCTGAAATAGACGGGTCTAGCTTGAGATGACAGCGACGGCTGAAGAATCAGTACGAAATCTTTATCCGAATCATCTAAGGATAAGGTGATGACATACAAATGTGAATATAAAGATGCGTTCATTGTTCCGGTGTTCACTCAGGAGAGCGGGTACTGGGAGAAAATCATGAAGCCTCGTTTGCAGCAGCAGGGGTGGTATATCGCTGAAGTGGATTGTGCTGGTGTGGATACCTCGCACGAACTTGGGCGCAGGCTTTTACGAGCGCTTGGGTTTAATATTGCGCCGGATCAGCGGGTGAATGGGTTTTGGGTTAAAGATGCTGTTGAGGAAGCTGATTGGAATGATATGCGTCAGGGTCTTTTTGTATTCTATGAGAACTGTGAAGATCTCTTTATCGTACGGGAAGAGTGTTCGCCTTTTTATGCCCCGGAGTATGCGCTTCAATTAGCTGAACGTATGAGCTACTACTATTCTGATCTTCGTGGGTATATTTACGAGCAGTATCCTGTGGTAGTGGGGTATGGTGTTGGTCTTCCCACCTCATATATTCCACAGCTTGAGGAACTGATGGGTGCAGAGAATGTGATGATTGCAGGTAAAGGTGTGCGATACCCCT
>NZ_KV795730.1:177499-177930 GCF_001809115.1 Rothia sp. HMSC071F11 | reverse complement strand
GATACCCCTGGTCCGATTTTGAAGAAGAACAGCGAAGGAACTTCCCGAACGGAGCCCCGGACCCTCTCTACGATAAGACAGGTCAGCTCTTTGGTGGGGTTATAAACCATGATCCGCAGGCTACGGGTATCTATGTTGCTGATCCTCGGTATTATCCTGAGTCACCATTTTATGACCCTGCTCTTGCCTCAAAGGTACACCTGGTGCATAGTGAAGATGTTGATGATACAGAATAGTATATAAGCACGTTCGTATATATTGAGGGTTATTCATGATTGGGATACTGCCACTTCATGGATGACCCTCAAATTTTTTATTTCCGCATCATGATAAGCGTTTATTTTGATTAAGGAGTAGAAATATTATGGGTTTCTATACTGATGAGTGGGATGACGTCTTTTTCCCGGTTGTTTATGTGCGGGAGGATGGTG
>NZ_KV795730.1:121988-177399 GCF_001809115.1 Rothia sp. HMSC071F11 | reverse complement strand
GGTGGAAGATTATTGAGCTTTCCTGTGAAAAGTTATTGGAGTCTTCGGGGTCTGCGGAAGCTGCTGTGATGGTTTTTGAGGCTATTGAGTTTCCGTATGAGATTCCTCGGTTGCCGGATGATTGGATTCATGAGTATCTTGAGGATTTGCATTGGTTGGATTTGAGTCAGGGGTTCTTTTTTGTTCTGAAGAATTATGATGCGCTATTCCAGAGTCCTCATGATCCTCATTATTATATGGCTGAATGGGCTGCAGAGCTGTTGCAGTCTGTGGACGGTGATTTGAGGTTTTATCGTACCTGGAATGAAGATGGGGAGTATGATCCAACACCTGTGCTTTATGCTATGGACGTTTCTCGGGATACGCTTGATACTGTATTAGAGTTTTTTGAGGGTCGGGCGGTTGTGGTGCCTGATTTTGATGAAGAGGATCCTGGGGCGGAGCATCCTTTGTATGTGAAGACTAAAGAAGACGCTATCAGTAATTTGAAAGGTATAACGGTTGACCCAACAGATACTGAGGGTTAGTTGTATCTTCTGAAGAGATGATGTGACGAATCGTCCAGATCTTCAATTTACTAAAGATGGTAAACGGTACTATGTTGAATGGGATCGTACTACATCTGGACGTGAAATTGGGCATGCCGAACGTATTGCGGCTAACGATCCCGCACATGGTGGCATTGAGCTACGTATTGTTGATCCGTATAAAAAATAACTATGTTTGAAAGGGTAACCCCTATGGTTGAGGATGTTAACCGTTATCGTCTAGCTGGTGGTCGGTATGAGCCTACTACGTATAATTTGGTATTTTTTAGGGGCGATTACCGTCGAGTTGCTACGTATTACCAAGACTGGGCAAAGAATATAATATTTCCACAGTTTCTGACTAATACTGAAGAAAATCTTGCTGGGGAAGCAATATTTGATGCCTTAAATCCTTTAACACGTGCAGAGTCAAAGATTATATTTGCTCAATGTCGTAATGGTTGGACCGTTATGTTAACTAATAGTCCTAAGCCGGTAGATTATACAACGATAATGTGGAATATGAAAAAGAAATATTTATTGGATAGTGTTTTTATACGTTATGTACCTAATATATACCCGCCAAAAAATTATAAAGAACTCGAAAAATATCGAGAGTCTTATGGAAGTATTCGGCTTACATATTATAATGGCTCTGGACAGAAAATCTGTGGTAATAACCGTGGTCGTTCACTGCACCTGGGGCGTGAAGGTGTAAGGAAATGGTTTTTTCAAAGTAGTGGTAATCCTTTTGAATTTGAGGATATAAATGTTTACAGTAAACATAAAGTAACTGACCGATTCTCTCCAGAAATATTGCTCCATTATGCACGGCAGCTGGGGATTGACCCATATAATCTGAGTTTCTACACTGGTCCTGCACTTGTATGCAATGTAGATGCACCTTGGATGCATGAAGATCCTGAGTCTTTGCGCCCTTTGAGCTTTGCCCAAGCGCGCAAAGAATATAAACTTGATCATCTTTACGATAGCTATGGTGATGATGAAGACTCATCGAAACCACATCTTGATGATATCCAGAAGAATGAATCTAAAAAATCTGATGAATTCGAGCCTTTAGATGAATATCAGGCTGATTCTCTACGTCTGAGCGAGCTACAGGCATTGTTGCCATTACCGGTTGAACAGGTTAGCGTGGGAGATTTGAATTTCTCTTTCACGGGTAATAAAGATAATTCTTCCTTTAAGCTCTATGTGGATTGTGACTGGCGTATCGCTCCAGCACTAGAGAAAAATCGCCTAGAGGAGTTTCCGAAGAATCAGCAAGAGCCTATTAAAGCTCTCCAAGGCGGCATGATAATTGCCGTTGAAGCGGATACACCAGATGCCTATGATCCGCTTATTACCGTTCGCGATATTCATGGTGAGGACTGGGTAATTCACATCCTGAGCGAAGATGAAAATGCTCCGTGGGGTGTCATACAAAATCGGGAACAGATTATCGAAGGTCCCAGTTGGCAGGCTCACGAAGCATGGAAAGAAGCACGCTGCCAGGAGACCGGAAGGTAAAAGCCTAAATATCGGTGACGAAAACTCGTACACCTGCAAACTCTATCCGATACTATCGCTAATGTAGATCATTACATCCCCCGCCCCATGACGAAGGAATAAATACATGGCACTCATAAGCCCCGTTACCAGTCAGAACGACGACTTACAGCGCACTATCGAGCAATTACATTATCAGGGCGCTGAGGATATTCTTGTTAATGCCCCTCAGCAGAGTGCTTACGGCTACCAAGTAGGGTATAACCATCCCGAGTTGCAGTACACGCTTGATGGTAAACGGTACTATGTCCTCTGGCTGACTGAAGAGAGCAAGCTCGCGCAGTATAAGGCACAGCGTATAGCAGCTAATGACCCAGAACATGGAGGAATAGAAATACGTACTGTGCGGGAATACGATGATCCCGCGACGAAGACCTTTATCCGTTCCGCATCCTAAATTCTTATGTAGCGATAACCGACAGAATAGAGCGTTATGAATCCCCACTACACGTTAGCTAACGGTGCATATGAGCCCACTACCTACGAACTTGGCTATATTTATGCGGATCTGCAGGATATCGCCCAAGCATATATCGACTGGCAGCAAAAGCTGGGCTACCGCATGCAGTATGAGGTTGTTGAATCGGGCGGGTTAGCTGCGGCGATGTCGTACCTTGAGCCGCTGCGTCGTATCAGTGATGCTGTTGTGTTTACTGAGTGCGAAAATTATTGGGTTTCGGTTTTGACAAATCGTGTGCCGAGTAACGATGTAGATTCTATTGTGCACACAACCTCTCGACTATTGAATACTACCGGCGTGCTGATCTCAAATGTTCCGAATCGGTACCCTATAGCTTCTCATGCTGATTCTCGGGTGAATGTGCGGGGTCGTCGCCGATTTGAGGTTCTTTTTCAGCCTGATAATCCCGGCGATATTCACACGGAACGGGCTCGACGATGTGTTGAAGTTAAACGCGAGATGGGCTCTCGGTGGCGTTTCGTTCATGAGGGGCTCCCAATTAACTTTGAGCAGGAAGAAGCATATAAGGTTGCGCGTATTCCTGACCGCCTTAGTGAGGATATGCTGATTGATTATGCGCACGCTATGCGAATTGACCCGTATGATGAGAACTTCTACACGGGTCGTAGCGTGGCGGTGTATCGGTACAAACCAGAATTTGAGGTAGAAGAGAATAAGAAATTTATTGTGCCTCATAGTTTTGCCGAGGCACGCCACTATTTTGGGTATGTTCCTTCTGATGGCACAGCCCCGTTGGAACCGTCGGATGAGACACCTGCCGGGTGGGATACCCGTTCAGTACTTGAACGTATGCGTTCACACCTCCCGCTAACCGTTGATGCAGTTGAGGTCATGGGTGAGGACGCCTGCGCAGTTTTATCTGGGAAGGATTGGGCACTTCAAGTTAACTGTAGCGGTGTTCTTACTGCGGCAGAGAGCTCTGTTCCCAAGGAGCCCCAGGAAAATCATTTTCCGGATAGTCTGAGGCAAGTTCAGGGAACGGTAATCACTGAGGTTTCCGGTTCAGAAGACGGGTATAACCCCGTGATAACACTGCGTGCTTCTGATGGTTCCCCGTGGACTTTAACCCTGCAAGCAGGCGCGGTGAACGATCCATGGGAGCTATTTGCTCATGGCGAGCGTATTGCTGGCTTTTCGTGGCAGGATCACCAGGCTTGGCAAGCAGGAGATCTCACCGAAGGGTAGCTTATATAGAAGGTGACTTTTCGACATAGCCATCGGGAAGTCACCTCTTTGCCGTCCCTATCATGTTCCTGCGGTTATCCAGACGGAAGCTGAACGGCGTTCCGGCTGGTAAACTGATGGTGCTATACGTGCGGTATAAAACCGCGCAGTCACCGTGTGAATGTGCCCCAGGCGTCTGCCGTAAGCACGTACCCTAAGAGAGGGTTTCTTATGATTATTGGATACGCCGCTGGCGCCTACGATCTGTTCCATTATGGGCACCTCGAAATCCTGCGCAAGGCGAAGGAAAACTGCGACTACCTTATCGCCGGTGTCGTGCACGACGACGTTCTTGAGCAGACCAAGGGGCGCCGTCCCGTTATCCCCATTGATGAGCGTGCCGCAATCGTCAGTCATATCGACTATGTGGACGAAGTTTATATCGAGACCACCCCCGATAAGATCGAAACATGGCACCAGAAGCCCTTTAACGTCTTCTTCAAAGGCGACGACTGGAAGGGAACCCCGCAGGGCCTCGCCCTCGAAAAACGCTTCGCAGAGGTCGGCGTGAGCGTCCACTACTTCCCCTATACGGAGCACACCTCAAGCACCAAGCTCCGCAAAGTTGTTGATCTGTTAGAAGCTGAGCACGACTTGCGTGTAGAGATGCGCCGCTTCGCCGAACTTCTTGGTGACCGTGCCTACCATGAGGCGGTAGTCGCCGCTAAAGCAGAGGCCCCCGTGGGAGCGGCAGAAGCCGAAGCATCCTAAAGGCCCATCGGTCGTTAGCATTCAGTACCCAACATAAAAAGGCTCTTTATTCGAATAAAGCGGGTTTTTCGCCGCTTCATTCACATAAAGAGCCTTTTTAGCAGGTAGACTAGCAGACCAGTAATTAACCCTGCTGAGCGGTCCACTTCTCAGCCGAGGTACCAAGAACCTTGAGCACGCGACCAACCTGAGGTTCGGCAGCGGCAGCAATCTTCTTGCCCACCAGCGGAATCGAGCAGGAGACCTCACCATTGACGTCCACACGTGCCTGGCTGTCGCTCACAGGAGTGAGGGTCTGGGTAGCCTGCGCGCTTACAGGCATACCGCTAACCTTAACCTCGGTGTTCACGGTGCGGGTGCCGTCGGCAGCGGGCGCGCTCACCTTATCGGTCTGGGTCATACCCACACCGTTAGAGACGAACTTCTTCGCAATATCCGGAACGCGGTCTGCGGGGATGGTGCGCTCGGTAGTGATGGTGTACTCACCGGCGGGGTCACCGTCAAGGTTGAAGCTGACGAAATTAACACCAACCTCGTTGCATACAAAGCGTGCGAAATCTTCGCTGGCGTATGCTGCAGCGATCTGCTCAACTGATACGTTGACGTCGTTGGACTCTTGAACTGCCATATTTTCTCTTTTCCTTCCATGGCGCGTGCGAAGCCCCGGGCATCCTATCCGGAAGATAAGCGCTCCGAGGCTTTCGTACCTAACAGGTAACAGCCTTCGTGGCTGCACAACTTGAGTGGAACACCCGCGCATATGTGCGGTCTTCTGCCTCATATAGTGGCGAATGTTCCGGTGTAGCCTTACGTCTGAAAACTCGGCGGATACATGTGCACTATATCGTCGATAGCTACTTAGATTCTACTCGCTGGGTGTAATAGCGTTAATTCGAGCCATTTCTTGCTTACCCGCAGCGTGAGCACGTGCTGCCTGCTTGAAACGGGCTATATATCCCTCAGCACGGCGAGTCCTCCCCGAAAGCAGGTTATCGAGCCCCTGCGCCAGCTGTCCCGCTGCGATACTCGGGTTCGCCACATAGGGCTGTGCCGCATGAAAAAGTGAGGGATTTTCAAAGGCTAGAGTAAGCTTATCGAACAGGTCTGCGCGGCTCTCAACGATAACGGCGCCGCCCTGCTTCTCCATCATGGTAACGAAAGGGACCTGGTGGTTATCGACAACTTCATCAAACTCAACGCGGCGCGGTACAACGAGGGGAATAGCGCCGGTAGCACGCGCATCCTGAATAGACCCCGGACCACCCTGAACCAGCACAACCTGCGCCTTGGCATATAGGCGCTTGAGGGTGCCTGCGGGCAGAAGTTTAACGTTATCTGCCCCTTCAACGGGGGAAGTATGGCCGTGTTGAATGAGGCATCGTACCTGAGGGTTCTCCGCTAAATAAGCCTTGACCCACCGTAGCAGCCGGTCAAAGGTGTGATAGTCGGTTCCGAGAGAAACCACAAGATCATAAGTATCCGCCGGAAGACGTGAGGGAGCCTGGGCGAGAGTGAAGCTCGCCGGATCGAGAATAATGCTATGCCCCGCAGTATGGGGCACGTTCTGAATAGACATATATGTCTGATCCTAACTCTAATCGGTGAGTGCGGAATCGGTCAGCCTAAAGAGTGGAAGTAGGCCAGCTAACCCCGAGTGGTTGGTAAATCGGAAGAGTTTCTGCGATTGACTCCGGTGGTTAGTCGAAGGTAATGCTCGCCCGCAGATGTTGTTATCAGTTTGTTATGTATTAAGTATATACGCGCAGACGCAGAATTAAAGTAAAACTTCACGGTCATGAAAGCGGTGAAAATTATTAATCCCACGCCCGCGCATATAATGCGGTGCTGCGCCCTAGAAAATCGGGTGCAGAATCGTCGAATCCGGAAAATTCTTCTGCTGTTCCTCATTCTGAACGTTAAAGCTATCGGCCAGAATATAGAGCATTTTCCCCGTCATCGTCGGCAGCGTTGGGCGGTCATAGCACTCAATGTACATGGTCTTGACCCGAAATAGCTTCGCCGCTACGAAGAACGGAACCGCAACCCCGGCCCCCGCAGACACCACGGCCTGCGGTTTCTCCTGAGGAAGAACCTTCAAGGCCAAGAAGAAATTCCGAATAGCGTTCTTAATATTGCGGGTCGTAGGGTAGTAGGCCCAATGCACACGCTCGTTCTCAAGCGCCGCCTGAACATCGGGCTGTTTGAAACTCACCCACACTCGCTCGTAGTTTTCCCATGCAGAAGCGGTCTCGGTCAGATGCTTCAAATGCCCGCCGCTGCTAGAGACGAGAAGTAACTTTGCGGACTTATCCGACGAATTAGTCATCGCTTACCCTTCCTTCTGCGGTTCCATAAATACTGCGATGCTCACGGTATTTTCAAGAGTCTGCAGGTACGAGAAGAGCTCGCGCAGCTTTGCCCGGCTAGTATCTTTGTTCACCGGAATCAGGCACAAACGAGTGGCATTGCTGAATCGCACAACCTGCGGAAGCGTAGCGGAATTCCCCAAATCAACCACAACGGGAATGGAATTACCCGCAACATACTTCTCGGGGTTCTGCAGCGAGTGACTGTCTTTGAGCGACTTGTAGTCGATAAAACGCACCTGATCGCTTGGCAGCGCGGTGTAGAGAGCCTGGTACATACGGTAAGCGAGTTTGCCGGATGCAGAACTGAGGGTAATACCGGCATAACCGGCTTTCTTGAGGTCACCATCCGTAGCGCCTACACGGTGCAGCAGCAAAAGCGCTCCTTCGGTGTCGTTCGGCTTGAGCTCATGCGAATCGATACCCATTTCCTTGAGACGACCAGCGTAGCCTAAGGTACGCATCGAACGGTCATAAATGTATGCTGCAGCAATACCCACCAGCAGACCGAAGGCACCGCCAACGACAGTCAGAACCATGGGGGAGAGTCCCTTCTGGCTCTTTGGAACCTGAGCCGAAGATACAACACGACCGCCCTCCTGAGAAATCAGCTCAAGCTGAGAAAGGCGTTCACGAAGCTGAGTAAGTTCGGAAGCTGGGATGGTATTGCTATTTTGTGCTTCGTCAATCTTCTCATTGAGCTTCTTGCGCCGGTCCTCCACATTAGCCTTGAGGCCTTCACTGCGCACCTCCAGATAGGCTTCAGCCACGGCATTTGCGTAGTCAGCCGCTTGCTGGGCGTTAGGCAGAGTCACCTCAATATCCAAAACGGCCGACTGCGAAGTACCCGTTACCTTTGTGGCAGCCATGAGCTTATCAACGTCCATCGCCTGGTAGTTGGGGCCCTCTTGGTTAGCCTGAGCCTTGGTAATGGCACGCCCGGCAACCTGGCGGGAACTTGCCGCACGGGACTCGGTGTTAATATCGACCTTCAAGGAGTTCGCGCTGCCGGTTCCAGAAAGGTCGTTCACGAGCGGATAAACCACCACAGTTGATTTCGCGGCGTATGATGCAGGCGAAATCACACCGTAAGTTCCCGCAAGAATCGCCATCACCACGATCGGAATAAGAACAATGAGCTTATGGCGCCATACGCGCTGAATCTGCTCAAGCAAAGATGCCGAAGGCTGTTTCTCGGAAGTGCTCGAATTTTCCATGGTGTTCTCTTTCTGAACGATAATCCTGGGTCGTTCGTGGTTCGTGATCGGTGTTGTGTTGTGAGAGTCCGTCGTATCTTCGGAAGACTTCGCCGGGGCTTCGGCGTCTGTGCTTTCCGCTGGTGTCGCCTGAGTCTTAGCGGCGGGCTGCGCGGGTATCATGCCCGTGGGTGTATCCGGGGCACCATTCGCGGTAGCCTGTGCAATCGCAGGAAGCCTTGGCTTCTTCACAGCTTGCACGGGCTGAGCTGGCTCGGGAGATTTATCGGCTTCAGGCTGTGCAGAATCCTGCGGCAGAGCATTTCTGAGGGTACCAACCGCAGAATCGGGCGAACCCGGCTCATCACCAGCCGCCGCACCCAGGAATATTGGCACGGTTGGCGATTTTTCGATATGCGGTGTTTTCCCCGTCTGGGGGTTGCTGTGATCCTGCGACGATGCGTTAGCCTGCGGCGCAGACTCTTGTTCTCTCCCCATGTGCGGAGTTTGTCCCTTCTCGTGAAGTTGTTCGTGGTGAACCGCCGTTCCCTCGGCGGGAGGCGTAGCTGACAGATGTGTCTCAGCTGCGGTATGTTGCTGAGAGGGCGCATCCGAAGACTGTGCCGGTGATGTTTTAGAAAGCGCCGCAGTAACAGCAGAAGCAATGCTGGAGGAGCGCTGAGGATGCTGCGGAGAAACCCCGACGAGCTGAACCATCGTTGCCCCGTGGGCAAGCGCATCATTCAAGCGCTGTGCATCGGCACCGGAATCGGTATACTGCGGGAACGCCTCACGTCGCCCCTGAGCAATAGCGGCACGCACCGCCGAAAACTTGCTGGGGGAGCGAACGATCGCCATCACCGTGGTAGGCGCGTTTTCCGGGGTCTGGGCTGCAACAACTTCTTCCGCGGTTGCGGGCTTCTTGCGTGCCGAGAGGAAACGCTCAACGCCCAACGGCTTGCGGAAGCGCTTCAGCAGGTAGCCGTAGCTTGGAACCAGAAGAACCAGGTACAGCACAAGAGCTACTAGGCTTTGCCCCAGAACCGCAAGCGGAATAAGGGCGCATACGGTCGGTACAGCACCGCCAAGGATGAGTGCCGGAGCCATTTCCTTGACGGTAGCGCGAATACCCACCAGCTTGAAGACCTGGTAGCTTGCCAAGAACGTATCAATCAGCAGCGCCGCCGCCCAAGCGGTGACGGCACCATAGAGCCCCCATAACGGAACCAAGGTAAGGTTCAGGATAATCGCCAGAACCAGAGCGGAGAGCTTATTGAGAAGCTGCCAACGGCTTTTACCGCTCATGAGCAGAACTGACTGCACGCCGCCCGCACTCATCGCGAGCATCGCCGCCGGGCAGATAACCCAGAGAATACCGGCGCCAGACTCGAAACCTTTACCAAAGAAACGCAGCAAAACCGGGCCGAAGAAAGCAAGTGAAAGGTAGAAAGGCCAGGCTAGGGCGGTGAGCACGCGGGTGGTCGCAAGGAAGATTTCACGGGCACGAACCAGATTTTGGGTCGCCAAAGCCGCGCTGATCGATGGTCCAGTCACGATGCGCCCGGTGTGTTCGACCATAGTGCCAACACGCACACACCGGTTTACCGCGCCGTAGACACCGCCCGCGGCCGGTCCGAGGAATGCTGCGATAACCAGCACATCAATCCATTCGAGTGCGGTCTCGACAATGGCGGCAACACCGCGGGCAGATGAGAACATCCAAAAGGAACGCAGCGTTTCTTCCGGGGCATCCTGATGCTCGTTAGTGGTGGGCGGCGCATCCTGGCTCATTTCTTCGGGAAGAGGGCGGTTGAGCAGGTATGCAGTGACCGCCGTGGTGATAATCACCGGAATAGTCCATGCCCACACTAAGCCCATCAGAGAACCCGCAAGAATCACCGCAAGAGCTGCGCCAGCTAGGCGAAGAGTCGGGAGCACCACGTTCTGCAGGAGGGTGAATGTCACTACCTGGTTTAGACCGCGTAACGCGCCGAACCCCACCGTCATGGCCGCGGCAATTATCAGGAACGGAGCGCTCACCCGTAGAGCGGTGGCGTATTCGTCGCTTCCCGGCATGATTAAGCTGTACACCAGCGCTACGAGGGCTACGACAACGGCAAGAAGTACCGAGGGGAAAAGAGCGAAGCGGATAAGCTGGGGGAGCGCAGAGTATCGTCCTAGGGCACGCTGTGCAGACATCGTGCGTACAAGCCCGGTATCCGCGCCAAAGACTGAGAGCGAGGTTCCGATCGCAAAGAGTGCCATTAGACGGAAGAATTCACCGGCACCGGCTGCGCCGATTCCGTTTGAGACCACGAGGGTTGTAACGAACGCAATACCGGCACCGTACATCACACAGAGAGAAGCCAGCGATCCGCTGCGTGCTAAAGAAGCATGACGCGCCATTAAAGCTCCTCTCTGTAATATCGCGCACGAATACAGGCCATAGCGCTGAGCAGAAGAACGCTCAGCTGTGCCACATCGAAGCTGTAGAAAATAATGACAACACAGCTGCAGACTGGAATGGAATGCAGCCAGAATCCGGCGGGGGTGCGCACCTTCAACCCTTCACCCAAAATACTGAGAATAAAGAGGGCATATATAGCAAGACCCACAAATCCGAAACAGAACATTAGAGTCCATAGATACCCCTGAGTACCCATCGAAACACCCACGCTCAATTCCATACGGGGGGTTCCATACCCCACAATGGGAGACTCTAAGGACGCTGCCCAGGTTGAGCGGTACAGCGCCGCGCGACCGCCGGTCGAGTCAGAATATTGCTGACGACCCAAAATAGCCGCCACTGTACCGGAGGCAATTAACGCGGTCACCACCCCGACAACCATCACCCCGGCCGCTGTTACCAAGGCCCAGTAGCGACCAATAATCAGGCGAATAATGACGTATGCAGTCGCAAAACCCAGACCAATGAACATACCGCGGTTACTGGTCGCAACGAGCGGCACGACCGATGCTCCGAGGACGATCGCCAAAAAGATGCGCAGAAGCCACGAGCGTGTGCGCGCAAAGAACGCGAACATGACGGGGGTGAGCACGGTAAAGGCAAGACCCCAGCTATTGGCGTAGGGGAAAGGAGCGGCGGGGCGCACGTAGGGTTCAGGCGCCCCCCAGGGGTTTTGAACCTCCGCGAAGGGTGGGAGCATATAGTCTTTCACCAAAGAGTTCGACATGAAACTCTGTGGCACGACGTAGCTCATTGGTGTTTGAACGCGCACTTCGGGGAAGAGCACGCCGCCCCATCCGAGTACGACAACCGTAACCCACAGGGCAGTTAAGCTGCCCAAGAGCTGATTGATCGAGATGCTTTCTTTAGCGTTGAAATAGTAGAGCGCATACACGCCCGCGTTGAGAATATTGACGAAGCGCAGCGTCCAGGCGATATAGTCTGTCACATCTTCTAACGAGACGGTACAGACAATCACCCAGAAGATGAACGCAGCCCATATCCAGAGCGAGCGGGGCACTCGCACGCCGCCGCGGATAGTCAAGTAAATGACCATCGTAACCGAAAGCACCAGCGGCACGATCTGAAGCAGCCCCAACGCCCAGAATGCCGGGAACCCATAGAACAGGGTGAGAAGAGGCCACGCAGGAAGACGTTTACGGGGTGCCTGTGCGGATGCACCGCCCGCCGCGGGTGTAGACGCGAGCTTCCTTGAAGCACCGAGGGTTGGAAGAGCTAGAGCAGTAGACATTACAGACCTCTTCCTGTCTTCTGAACGAGATCAAGAAGCAGCTGAGGTTTCACAATCCCCAGTGCTACCACGTATGCCGCCCAGGCACGTAATTGCTTTTTATCGCGTTTAAGGGCCGAGCGGGCGTAGGAACGAGCAAGATCACGGTGACCGAGCGCTGCATGCACAAAAGCTATCTGCCCGGCAATACGTGCCAGTCCACGCGGGCTACGCTCAAATTCGGGGAATTTTTGCAGTATATAGGTAAGCCCGTCCGCCATAGCCTGCCACTTACCGGCAAAAAATGAGGGACGATCCCACAGCACCAGAATAAGCGGTTTCTGCACTGAAAAAACGTCGCCGTAGCGGGTTGCTCGTAAGAGTAAATCGTAGTCTTCGCCGTAGGAAGCTGGCAGCTCCTCATCGACTAAACCGAGATGGTCGGTCACAAGGTCTTGCCTCGCATAGAGCATAGCGGAAGGATGAATCTCCGTAATGCGTGAGAGCAGAAAGTCATCGAAGGATGCACGCTTAGGCGCCAGCCGCTCAATATCACGCCCACCCGAGCGAACGGTGATACCCGAAGAAACTGCGACCGCCTCCGGGTGAGCATTCCACAGTGCGAGTTGTTCGGTCAGCTTGGTGGGCATCCAATAATCGTCGTCGTCACAGAAACCAATAATTTCTCCAGTGGCGGCAAGAATCCCGCTGTTACGACCACCCGCAAGCCCGCCCGTGCGTGTGTTTGCTATCGTATTGAGTTTCCGATTTTCCGGAACCTGCACGTCTTCCAGTAGATCGGGCTCTACCCGGTCATACACCACGACAACCTCGATAAACCCCGCATAATCTTGATCGAGAATAGAGCGTACCGCAGTGCGCAGAGTTTCGGGACGTTTACCGTTAGTTGCGATCACGGCGCTTACGGCGGGAGCTGAAGATTCAAACTTCACGGTTATGCCTCCTGCGAGGGGGACGATGCGGGGGTTGCAAGCGTGACGTATTTACGGCGCATAGACAGCAAAACGGTCGCCGCGTTTGCCAAGAAAAGAAGCGCATAGACGAAGACGAAGATCACGCCAAAACCCCAAAAAATGTAGATCCAGCAGAGCGTACCGGCGTCCATATGCAGATTGATGAAGGAACGGAGGTTACCCCCGGTCGAAGGTGCCGCAGTTTTACGGTTTTTGCGCAGCTGCTCAGCGAGAATCTGACTCATAAAATGTCCGGCGGTGAGTACTGTGAATGCCATGGGCAGTACCCAAAGAATCCAGCCACCGGGAAAACCATCGGCGGTATGTGATACAGAGAAGTATTCGGGAAAACGGATGAAACCTACCAGCGTCGCTAGGTGTACGGTGGGTACTCGCATGGAATCTACTACATGGTCAAGCCATTCTCCTGCTGGTGAGGATGCGCCGGTCACGCGGGCTACCTGCCCGTCCGCCGAATCAAGCCCGTAACCGAGGGCAAACAGAAGCGCAACGATAACGCCTGTCAGGATTGTTGGGGGAGCGGTTAGAAGAACGATAACACCTGCCGCCGAGACAGCAGCGCTGACCGCCGTAACGCCGTTGGGCGTAATACCGAGGGAGACAGCGGCAGCAGCAAAATAGCGTGCAATCCTGCGGTTTACCCATCGGGTGTATGCGGGAACTCCAATACCTGGTTTTTGCGCCTGCTCAAGCGCTCTCAGAGTATCCGAAAAGCCGGGGCGTTTTGCTGTGCTTGGCGTAGTGATGTGACCCATGTGAAGAATCCTAATCGGTGATCAAAGTTTGAGGTGGTGCCGCGGGTGATGACGACGTTTGCTGTTACCTAAGCCCGCCGGAAGACATGCGATCTAAAACCGAGTGTCCGAGCAAAAAGTAAGTCATAAAGATTATAGAAATAAAATGCTCTAAAAAGTAGGACTTTGCCAGGCGCGCCTTATTTTGCTGACTCTTAGTCAAACATTGAAGACGGTATCGCGCTGAAAAACGCCCCCGTAGCCGAATACTAAATCCAGCTACAGGAGCGTTTATGCAGTCCCTACAAAGGGGCTAGGTGATTACCAACCGAATCCGTAGTCGTAGAATGCACGACCGAAGAATCCGTGGGCATAACCGAAGCCACCCATGTAACCAAAACCACGGTGATCGTAGTTATAGGCTACGCGTTGGTTACGACGACCGTAGTAGTCACCGTTACCATAGTTGCCGTAGTACTCCGGGTAGTACCAGTACCAGACCTGAGGGCGGTGCTGCTGACCGTTATCCTCCTGATTCTGTACTTCAGGAAGGGGATTCTGGTGCTGAGCGGTGGAAATAACCTGCATATCGAAGCTGATGTTGTTGCTCCAGTGCGAGTTAGCGTGAACCTCAACGGCGATTGCGTTGCGACCTTCGCGCAGGTACTCAGCAGGAACGTCAACTGAGAACAGCTGAGCGTTCTGGCTTTCCGGACGCTGGGTTGCGGGGGTATTAGCCGAGATACGACCCTGCGGCATGTTCTTACGAGCAACTTCCTTGCCGTTGACATAAACCACAGTACCGTCATCTGCGTAGGTGGTGAGCTTCAGATACTGCTGAGCCTGTTCCTTCGTGAGGGTAACGTCCTTACGGGCGTAGATGCTCATCGGAGTACCAAAGAAGGTATTCACCTCGGTCTCAACGTTCACCGAGCCAGCACCCAGGGGAGCCTTGCCGCGAGACCATGCGCCGCCGAGCCATGAACGAGTTTTCCATTCGCTTTCGGCGCGGTCGCTGCCTACGCGGTAGACCCATGAAGAACCGCTATCGACGAGAACCTGATCGCCCTGGGGCTTCTGCTCCTGCTTCGGATCCTCTTGTTTGGGCTGCTCTTGCTTGGGGTTGTCCTGTTTAGGATCTTCCTGCTTAGGCTGCTCCTGCTTCGGGTTCTCCTGCTGCTTAGGCTCGTTCGGCTTCAGATCATCGTTGGGATCAGCGGGCTGAACCTGGTCGTCTGTCGCAGGGTTTTCCGGCTGAGGCTGTTCATCCTGTTTAGGATCTTCCTGTTTAGGCTGCTCCTGCTTGGGATCGTCCTGGATGGGGTTCTCCGGCTGAGGATTGACAATATTCTTATTGTCATCCTGCTTGGGATCTTCCTGTTTAGGATCCTCTTGCTTGGGCTGCTCCTGCTTAGGATTATCCTGTTTGGGAGCCTCCTGCTTAGGATCTTCCTGCTTAGGCTGCTCTTGCTTAGGCTGCTCTTGCTTGGGCTGTTCCTGCTTGGGGTCCTCTTGCTTAGGATCTTCCTGCTTAGGGTTTTCCGGCTGAGGCTGCGGATTCTCCTGCTTGGGGTTCTCCTGCTTAGGCTGCTCAGCCTTCTTACCAGATACAGCAACCGAAGTAGAAGCAGAGTAGTTACCGTTTGCATCAGCCGCACGCACGAAGTAACGAGCGTTGTCGGTGTGCTTTACCCTGTAGCTGGTGCCGTTCACAGTAGCAATCACGCGATCGTTACGGAGCACATGGTAACGTGCACCCGCCTCGCCAGATGCGCTCCAGTTCAGCTGATCGTTATCACCGGATTGAGCAACGGTCAGGTTACTCGGAGCAGGCGGGGGAGTAACATCGCGTGGTGCGTAGCGTACGAAGCCAACAGATTCCTGCTGCACACCATTTTCACCTAGGGAGCGGTTCAAATCGCCGCCAACCCACAGTACACCATTGGAGTCCACGAAGGATTCCCAGATGCCGTGACCACTCTTACCCTTAAGGGTAGGAGCGAACTCGGGGAGAGTTTTACCGCTGTCCTTATCGAACGCAGCAACCAAACGGATGCTGTCGGTCACGGTAGAACCACGCCATGCGTAGTCGTGGGTGCCGCTGCCCTGGTACAGGAAGTCACCACAGTGGCAGGCGCCGTAGATGTTATTACCGTTGAGATGCAGGTCCTGGAAATCACCGCCGTTGCGGGTAATACTCGAGCTCAAACGGGTCATTGGTTCGTTCTTAGTGTACTGAGAAATCATGTGCTCAGTACCGCCAAGCCATACGGAGCTGCCAGCATCCTGAACGTCAAAATGGAAGCCCCACACCCTTTTCTCGCGGGTTTGTGGATCCGGAAGGTATGAGGGAGTGACCTCCCATGTTCCGACCTTCTTGGCGGAATCGAGGATACGTGCCACACGGAATGCGCGTTGGTCATTCATCTCGGTGAAGTAACCAGCGGCAAATACCTCGGAGTTATCTGCCGATGCACTCATACCATTTACTGTTCCGTTGAAACGCGGGGTCCACGTGCGATCAACCTGGTTGGTGGAGATCTTCACGCGAGCAGCGTTACGGGAGTAAACCTTATTGGGGGTTCCTGAGCTCTTGAGATGGGTAAACGTACCGCCCAAGTACAGGTAATCTCCCTGAGCTTGCAGAGTCTTCACAGAAAGAGCTGAACCGGAAACATTGTTTTCAACCTGCAGGTTCAGTTCGCGGTCAAGCTGTCCGGTTGCGGGGTCAAGCACCGCAAAACCGGGCACCTTTTCGCCGTTAACCTCGGTGAATTCGCCACCAACGGCCAACTTGTTGTTAGGCAGAGCCTCAAGAGACTTAATTTGACCATTGAACTTCGGCTTGAAGGTCTGTACCAGTTCACCAGTATTGACGTTGAAACCAGCAAGATAAGACTGATCCACATGAGCACCGGCTGCTGACTCCAGGTATGCAAAGTCACCGCCGGTGAAGACAGTGTCGCCTACCTGAGTAATAGCCTGAACGTAGGTGTTCATTTCGTTGACGTTACCGGTTCCAGACTTATCGCTTGTGCGCCACTTCCATGGCATAGAACCGCTCTTGGGCAGTGCGCGGCGGTTACTTGCCGCGGTACCGTTATCGCCAATAGCCTGTGCACCCATGTTCTGCTGGGTCAGCTTCGGGCGCAGGTACACCTGAGTGAAAGCGAAGGGAGTAGCGTTGGAACCGCTCGGGCGGTACAGATATGAGTTGCTTGCGCTCTCATTGCGATTTCCGTTAGCACGAACATCACGGCTGTAGCTAAAACCGAGCTTCCATCCCTGCTCACGCTGCTCATCAAAGTTCAGCACCGAGTAGGTACCATTTTGCTGGATATGACCCTCAGTCTTGTCGAAGTGGGTACGATCCCTCTGCATGTACTGGGGGTTATCCGCGCTGACGTCAATATTGGACCAGATATTGTTGCTTCGCAGAGCCCAGGTCCAACGCTCGGTCTGATCACGATGCGCCGTGATGTTCTGCCATTCCGTGCCGTCAGTATTCAGAGCGCGGCGGAAGCGCACGCCATCTTCAAGATCCTGCGGCTTCTGACCGTTCAGCAGCTCATCAACAGTGGTGGAGGGCAGCTGTACCGGAGTCATTGCGTCGTCACCCTCAGGGCTGGTGTACAGCTTAGACGCAGCACCTCGACCGTGGTAGTTCTCGGTCCAACCGTCACGGCCGCGACCAATCAGAACCCAACCGCCGCCGTTAGTCTCCTGGTCGCAGTAGAACTGCTGTGGAGCTGACATCGAAGGGGTGTACAGCCAGTACTTACCGGATTTTGCATCCTTGTTGACTTGTTTAGCTTCATAGCAGGAAGCGGCTGCCTTGTCGCTGGAGGAGCCGTCGTGAACGACCGCATCCTCAGCAGCGTAGGCTACGGGACCTACCGGGGCTAGCCCGGAAAGTCCAAGCGTCAGGGCAAGCCCTACCGCCGTAGTCGCTTTTCTAGCAAATTTCATGGTTTTATTGCACCTCCGTTGAATGCTGAATACGTATTGAAGGAGTGGAATAAACACGGGCAGACACCAAAGGATAAAACGGCCTTACGATGCCTGTAGGTACGACGTACCATGTGCTTAGCAATCGGGATTGTTAGGGAAATCGTGTTGGGCTATTTTCCACGTGCCGTCAGATTCGACCAGCGTATATATATTGAGAGCTCGTTTGCCTCCGCTCTGGAGTTCCCGACCCGAGCTGTCTTTGGTCTTGACTTGGGAGGAATCCAGGCACACCTCGACGAATCGTGCACGCTTGCCCTGGTAGGTTCCTTCGGCAACTTTGGGGCTGCCGACGACCGTGCTGGTGCCCTCGTAATGCCAACCGTTTTGGGCGTACTCGGCAGCGGATGCCGCGTATTCTTCAGCGGCGTTGTCTACAGCTACCTTGTTGATGGAGTCCATGGTTGCCTCATCAAGAAACTGCCGGGGTTGACCGGAATCTGATGAAGCAGTATCTGCTGAACCTTCAGGCGCGCTTGGAACAGAAGACATGGTCTGCTCATAGGAGTTTACGAGACCGTTGACTTCTTTAACCTCGGCAGCGTCAGTCGAGACAGTTTTAGCGTCTTTGAGTTGCTCTGCCTGGGGATAATTTTCGTCCTGCGCAGGAACTTCAGCCTGTGCAGATTCAGAGGAAGAAGTAGCAGTCTCAGAAGAAGAAGGGGCGGAAGAAGCGCTAGATGCGCTGGAAGCAGAAGATGACGAGCTTGCTGAAGCTGAGCTGTCAGGGCTCGCAGTCTGTTGATCTGATGACTGAGAGCATGCCGCAAGGGGGACTATCAGAGACAAACTCAGAAGTAAGCCCGTTGCTGCCCGTCGCTGTTTCGGAAGTGAAGAAAACGTACGAAGCACGATCTTTCTCGTTCAGTTGTAAGGTGGTTGGTTATCGGTAAAGTGAAGGCACTTCTGCCAACAATAACGACAACCCACCCTTTGTGTAATTGTAAGTGAGTGAATTGCTATTGCCGACGGGAGTACCCGTTGGTTTTTATTATTTTCCATGGGGCTACACCGCGCCATGAAGGCACAGAACTTTCCGTGGATACCTATAGGCTAGCACAGCGAACGAGAGTTGTGACCGCGGTGAGGTCACAATACTCGCGGATAGTCCGAGGGGTGGACAAATACTATAAGAAAACCTAATAAATATTTTATGAACCCTTATCAAAAGAAAGGTGTAAATGGTTGTTTCGATACAAAGCTGATAGTTGTTCTCGTGTATAGAAATTTACTCATAAAATACCTATAAAACTTCTGAGGGGGTTGGGTTTTGGTAACTGAGTCTACTTGAAAGATACTTAAAGCTCTTAAATTTATAAATATGCACTCAATATACGTTCTGAGACTTGGCACATACTTTACCTATCAAATAAAAAATAATAGTATATACCCCCCAGAAAACAGGTTCCCTGTGATAACAAGGGAGAAGGGAGGTGGGCGAGCCTTACTATAAATTTCCTAGCCACAGCCTTAAAACCAGGATTTACAAGGGGGTATACCTTAAGGACACTCTCATGAACAGTTAAAAATATGCATTTCGCATGCCATCCTCAAAAATATGAGCAGATAGGAACCGACGAACAATAGATTTTATCGTGAAAGCCCGCCCCACTGGCTATAGTCGAGGAGATAGACAAAAAGCCTGAGCGAGATACCCCTACGGTATAAGATAGACGGGTACCCAAACGCATCAACGTGGCAATATAGAGCGCACGCGTTATTGGGAGGCGCCGCCTTGATAGCCACCGCATCCGGTAGAAGGAGTATCCGTGAAACTAACTGGACTGAGCCGTCTTCTGGCAGAACAGCCCTCCTACCGTCATATTCTTGAAGCCTGCGATGTTCCCGCTGCGGAACGTCCTGTCCAAACCCTGATTGGCGCCGTTGCCGGTGTACAGGCACCCCTTATAGCTGATCTTGCCGTTGCAGTACGGCGCCAGTCCAGAACCGGAAAAACTCCGCTGACGCTCATTATTACACCAACCGAGCGACAGGCTGAGGATACCGCGCATGCCCTGCACTCATATTTGCCTGATCACCATATCGAGAGCTTTCCCGCGTGGGAAACTCTGCCGCATGAACGGCTTTCGCCACGTAGTGATACCGTGGGAAAACGTTTGAATGTTCTGCGCTCTATAACTCATCTTGAAACGCCGACTCCACAGGTTGTTATAGCCCCGGTACGCGCGGTCATTCAGCCCCTCGTGGCTGGTATTGAGAACCTGGAACCGGTAAGCCTGGCACGCGGTGAAGAATACTCTTTCAAAGATGTTATTAAAGGTCTAACAGATGCCGCATACTCGCGTGTAGATCTCGTAGCAAAGCGTGGTGAATATGCGGTTCGAGGCGGTATTATCGACGTCTTTGCACCTACCGCACAGCATCCGGTTCGCTTGGAATTCTTCGGCGACGAACTTGACGAAATACGTTACTTCTCAACGGCAGACCAGCGCACTCTAGGGCAGGAAGCAGACCACCCAACGCACGTTACTTTACTCCCATGCCGTGAGCTTCTCATTACCCCGGAAGTTATGGGACATGCTGCCCGACTCAAAACGGACTATCCGGCGGCATCGAGCATGCTTGAGAAAATTGCGGGAGGTATCTATGTCGAAGGCATGGAATCTCTAACCCCGCTTCTTGTCGATAAAATGCAGACTCTTGTGTCTCTGCTCCCCGAAGAATCACTCATTATTTCTCTGGAACCTGAGCGGGTGCGTGCCCGTGCCGAAGACCTTGTGGCAACCAATGAGGAGTTTTTAGCGGCCGCTTGGGATGCTTCCGCTGATGCGGGCTCGCGTGCGCCCATAGACTTGGGACAGCTTCGGGTCAGCGACAGCGGGTTCCGCACGATTGCCGCGACCCAGCAGGAATCTTTGGACCGTAACCTATCCTGGTGGGAAATCACCGAGCTTGTCGATAGTGTAAACCTTCTCAACAATGCTCTCGGCGACGACATCCCAACTATGACGGTCGCGGCACAGGCTCCAGCGTCCTTCACCGGCTCGGTAGAACAAATGCTTCACGAGGTTGGTTCGCTGGTTCGTGACGGCTGGACGGTACTGGCGCTTACCAATGGGCGAGGATCCACCGACCGCCTCATCGAACTTTTCCGTGAGAGTATCTCAGGAGAAGACCCAATTCCGGCCATACGCCGGGAAACCCTCGACCGGGGAACGGAAGGCGCTCTACAGCCCGGAGTCGTCGAAGTTTGTGAGACCCCAGCCTCTGCCGGATTTTTAATTCCTGAGGCGCGCCTTGCTGTTTTGACTGAAGGTGAAATTTTGGGCAGGCGCGGCACCTATGCGCCACGTGGCGCGAGCGGCAAAAAACTCAAACCCCGTAAACGACGTAACGCCGTCGATCCTCTGGCGCTAACCCCTGGCGATTATGTGGTGCACGAACGCCACGGTATCGGTAAATTCATTGAAATGGTTTCGCGCCCAGTCGCTGGAGTGTCCTCAAAACATGGGGAAACCCCTTTGAAAGAATACCTGGTGATCGAGTATGCGCCTTCAAAACGCGGGGGAGCCCCTGACCGCCTCTTTGTACCCTCCGATCAGCTGGATCTCATTTCGCACTATGTGGGAAGCGAAACCCCGACCCTCTCTAAAATGGGCGGGAGCGACTGGGCTAAGACAAAGAACCGCGCACGTAAAGCAGTTAAAGAAATCGCCGCTGACTTGGTGAAACTCTACTCGGCGCGGCAAGCTTCGCGCGGTCATGCATTCTCAGAAGATACTCCCTGGCAACGGGAACTTGAGGAATCTTTTCCTTATAATGAGACTCCCGACCAGCTTACCGCTATTCACGAGGTTAAGGCGGATATGGAGAAGGAAATCCCCATGGATCGCCTGATCTCCGGGGACGTCGGCTTTGGTAAAACGGAGGTCGCTATTCGGGCGGCCTTCAAAGCCGTGCAGGATGGTAAACAGGTTGCCGTACTCGTCCCCACAACCCTGCTGGCGCAGCAGCATTTTGAGACTTTTACCGAGCGTTTCTCGGGATTCCCCATCAAAATTAAGGTGCTATCGCGCTTCCAAAAAGCTAAAGAAACCCGCACTATCGTGGAGGATATTGCCTCCGGGAGTATAGATGTGGTGATTGGTACCCACCGCATCCTCTCGGAAAACGTGAAGTTCAAGGATCTTGGACTCGTCGTTATTGATGAGGAACAGCGCTTTGGCGTGGAGCATAAGGAAAAGCTCAAGCAGATGCGCACTAATGTGGATGTGCTTGCCATGAGCGCCACCCCAATTCCGCGCACGCTCGAAATGTCGCTCACCGGTATTCGGGAAACCTCAACGTTGGCGACCGCACCGGAAGAGCGGCATCCCGTGCTCACTTTTGTGGGGCCGCGTACTGATGCCCAGATTACTGCCGCTATTCGACGCGAACTTATGCGGGAAGGGCAGGTATTCTTCGTTCATAACAGGGTGGCGAATATTGATACTGTTGCCGCCGAAATCGGTAAGCTCGTGCCGGAGGCGCGCATCGCCACGGCGCACGGGCGTATGAGCGAATCCCGGCTTGAGCAGATTATCGTGGACTTCTGGGAGCGACGCTTCGATGTTCTGGTGTGTACAACCATCGTGGAAACCGGGTTGGATATTTCAAACGCCAACACCCTGATTGTCGATAACGCCCAGAATTATGGGCTGAGCCAGCTGCACCAGCTGCGCGGGCGTGTGGGCCGCGGGCGTGAACGGGCTTATGCTTACTTCCTGTACCCGACGGATAAGAGCCTTGGTGAGGTCGCGCATGAACGCCTCAAAGCAGTAGCAACCCATAACGAGCTGGGTGCCGGTCTGCAGCTGGCGATGAAAGACCTTGAAATTCGCGGCGCCGGAAACCTGCTCGGCGGCGAACAATCCGGGCATATCGCAGGTGTCGGCTTTGATCTGTATCTGCGTCTCGTAGGAGAAGCCGTGGCAAACTTCCGTGGCGAACAGGAGAACACCGAGGTCGAGGTTAAGGTTGATCTTCCCGTCAACGCCCATATTCCGCATGATTATATTGATGCGGAACGTCTACGCCTGCAGGCGTACCGTCAGATAGCTTCCGCAGACACCGATCAGAAAATCGCCGAGGCACGCGAAGAGCTTCATGACCGTTACGGTGCCTTGCCCGAACCCGTAGAGAATCTGCTTCAGGTGGCGGTGCTGCGCCGCGAAGCACGGGAAGTAGGCATCCATGAGATTACTGCGCTGGGGCCGAAACTGCGCGTGGTCAGCGGTGAGCCGCTGCCGGAATCACGGCAGATGCGCCTCAAACGTGTGTATCCCGGCTCAACCCACACCCAACCGAAGGGCCTGGACACGTGGCTGACGCTGGTTCCGCGTCCTAAGACTCTGCCGGTCGGTGGCGTGGACCTTATTGACGGTCCTATGTTGGAATGGTGCTCGAAGTTCATTAACTCTATCTACTCGGCAGACCCGAAAGCATTGGAGGACTCATGATGTCATCGGCACCTACCCCGCGCACCCCGAAAGGCTGGGTGCGACTTCTGCTGAGTATCGTGGGATGGGCTGCGCTAGGTTTTGTCGCCTTAGGAACGATTGTCTGGGTATTTTTCAGCTCGTACGGGTTAACGGTGTACTTCGTTGTAGTGGCGTACCTGCTGATCGCGGTTGCTTGCGGTATACCTGCCCTCTTGTTTTATACAGCCCATCGAGCTAAGGTTCGCAGCGGAGAATTTGGCACGAGCGGACCGGTAAGGTTTGGCAGCAAGGAATAGCGTGGGAGCAACAGATTGCCGGACGGTGTCACATTTCTTATAGACTGTGATACCGTCCGGCAGATAAGAAAAACTATAAAATGGGGTACTTCAGTTACTTTTGTACCTTATTCTGATCCGTAATCTTACGGGTTGTCTTCGAGGGCAGCAGATGGAACACAACACCAAAGAAAATTCCAAACGCAACGAGGGAACCGGCATACAGAACCGGACCGCCTTCGGGGTAGGTGCCCAGCAAGTAGAGGGATAGAAGCAAAAATACGAAGCAGCCGATGAACAACACTGCGTTCTCAAGATGCCTGCCCTGCCCGGAGTAGGCGGGAGGTTTCGTCGTTTTAGCCATAATTTTCCTTCATCTGTAGCGACCTGCATTGGGTCGATGATGTGTGTGCTTCACCCCGGTTTCAGTGCCCTATAAACATTTGTAAACCGAGAAATCCTTTCTCAAGTATAGTGTTTTTACCCGCACGAATGCACACTTATGACGCAGCGCAACTTCAAAATATGGTTCATGACGTTACCCGGCAAATATAAGACTCTCGTAGGCAGCAAGATGTATCCGTAGCGTTCTCGACGACTCTGTCGCTCCTGCAGGCATCACGGTACCTACTCGGCACCAAAAATCGGCATTTAATATCCTAGAGACGACGGCGGTTTCGGTTGAGTATTTCAGTGTGATAGCACACAATGAAAGTGTGACTTCAACAGTGAACTATGCATCCCAACGAATCGTGATACTAGGCGCTGGGCCCGGCGGCTATGAGGCCGCGCTTGTGGCAGCATCATCGAACGCCGATGTGACAATCATCGAACGTAATGCTCTAGGCGGCTCCGCAGTCCTAACCGATGTAGTACCTTCGAAAACGCTTATCGCTACCGCAGATATGATGACTCGTTTCTCTGATGCTGGGCGATTGGGAATCGAAAATACCAAGGGCAACGCACCGCAGCTGCAAGTAGATATGAACCGGGTGAATAGCCGTGTTTTGGATCTAGCGCATCAACAATCCGCCGATATCAAACGAGCCCTTGCCTCCGCCGGGGTCAAAATTATCACCGGCACCGGTAAGCTTACTGGCCCGCATACCGTCGCGGTTACCGATAATACCGGGCTGGAATATGACCTGCATGCAGACTTTATTCTGCTTTCGGTTGGGACGCACCCACGTGAGATGGCGACCGGGCAGCCTGATGGGGAACGGATCCTCACCTGGACGCAGCTCTATAATCTGCGTGAGGTACCTCGCGAACTCATCGTAATCGGTTCGGGTGTTACCGGTGCCGAATTTGCCTCTGCCTATAACGGGCTTGGCTCCCAGGTGACCCTAATTTCTTCGCGAGATCGTGTGCTTCCGGGCGAAGACGAAGACGCCGCGCGTGTGCTGGAAGACGTCTTTGAGCGCCGTGGTGTTCGGGTAATGCCGCGGTCGCGTGCGAGCGCCGTGGAACGCACCGACGACGGCGTGGTAGTGACTCTCTCCGATGGACGCAAGGTTTCCGGCACGCATTGCTTGGTCGCAATTGGTTCTATTCCCAACACTGAAGGACTGGGTCTTGAGACCGCTGGTGTAGAGACCAACGAGTCGGGATATGTGGTTGTCGATGCTGTTTCACGTACGTCAGTACCGCATATTTACGCTGCTGGAGACTGCACGGGTGTGTACCCGTTGGCTTCCGTAGCCGCTATGCAAGGGCGCATCGCGATGGCGCATCTTTTGGGCGATACGGTGCATCCGCTTCGCACCGATCGAGTGGCAGCGAATATTTTCACCACCCCAGAGATTGCGACCGTGGGTATTAGTGAGAAAGACCTTGCCGCCGGGGTTTACCGAGGCGAGGCTGTCATGCTTCCGTTGACTACGAATCCGCGCGCCAAAATGATGGCGTTCCAAGACGGCTTTGTGAAGATTTTTGCCCGTAAGCACTCCGGTACTGTGATTGGCGGGGTTGTGGTCGGTCCGCGTGCATCCGAACTTATCTATCCTATTGCGCTGGCTATAGAGAAGAAGCTGACGGTGGATGATTTAGCCGCTACCTTTGCTGTATACCCGTCTCTATCTGAGGCGATTTCTACGGCATCGCGGCAGCTTCACACCCGTGTTTAGTTTTCACTACAGCTCTTGATATAGGTTGAGGGGCGTGACTCATATAGAGTCACGCCCCTCAAATGCATACAGTATTCAGGTTATTTAGTGCTGACTGCGTTCATATCGACGTCGCGGGTTTCATGGGTGAGCAGGATGAAGAGAACACTCAGCAAGGATGCACCTGCTAGGTAGTATCCGACGGCCCCAACACCAAACTTTGTATTCAGCCATACCGCTACGAACGGGGTCAAGGCTGCACCCAGAATAGATGCCATATTGTAGGCGATACCGCTCGCGGTGTACCGCACATTAGTGGGGTATAGCTCGGGCAGGTAGGCGCTCATGGACCCGAAAGAAAGCCCCATCAGGCACATTCCGATGAACATGAAGATGGTAATAATAACGAGATTAGCGTCTTTACCAGTTCCCACGACGGAGGGAGCAATGACCAAAGCGAAAGTACCGCCAAAGACAGCCATAGCGATAGTGGTCCACAACTGCTGTTTGCGGCGACCGTATTTGTCGGCTAACCATCCCGAGACTGGAATAAAGAGCGCAAAACCAATGATAGAGATGAGCTGAATCTCCAAGAACTTGTGGTAGGCGATTCCTAACCCGCCGTTTTTAACATCAGCTTTACCGTAGGAGAGAATCCACGTCGTCATTAGGTAGAACAGCACATAGCATGCCACCATAATGAAAGTGCCCTGAATCATGGGCCACCAGGCAACTTTGAACGCCTCAACCAGTGGGGTCTTAACCTTCTCATCATTCTTGACAGCTTTGGCAAAGACAGGGGTTTCTTCGAGCTTGAAACGCACATACAGACCCACGGCAACCATGACAATGGAAAGCAGGAACGGAATACGCCAGCCCCAGACGAGGAAGGGGTGATCGAGGTTCTTACCGTCTGTGGCGGAGTTGAAAGTGATCCACCCGGTTAGAAGCAACATAAGTCCATTGGCAAGAAAGAACCCGATAGGCGCGCCCAACTGAGGCCACATAGCGGAACGTGCACGTTTGCCTTCTTCTGCATATTCGCTGGCGAGCAGAGCCGCACCCGACCATTCGCCACCCAGACCTAGACCCTGGCAGAAACGCATAATGGTCAGAATGACCGGTGCCCACAGACCAATCTGATAGTAGGTGGGCAACAAGCCGATGAGGAAGGTCGCTAACCCCATAGTGAGCAGAGCGCCCACGAGTGTTGCTTTACGGCCGATCTTATCGCCGAAATGACCGAAAACGATAGAACCCAAGGGGCGGGCGATAAAGGCGACCCCGAAGGAAGCGAAAGAAGCTAATAAAGCCGTAGTGTCATCTTTGGACGCGAAGAACAGAACCGGGAAAACCGCTACCGCTGCGGTGGCGTAAATATAGAAGTCGTAGAATTCGATGGTGGTGCCCACCAGAGAGGCGATAATAACTCTGCTCTTGGGGGTCGTATTCTCAACCTGCGTGCTGTGCCCGGCGGAAACGTCGGGCGCGTGTGTGCTCATCGTGAACAGCTCCTGAAAAGGGATAGTAGCGACTACGCTCGATGCTGTGAGTGTAGATTTTCAACTTTTATATTCTACGCCTCGCGATGCGGTGCCAACATCCTGTATTCATCATCTGGACCATTCAGCTGTATTTCAGTGTTCGAGGATGAAAAATTAGGAACACACGAACAACAAACCGCCGGATGCGTATGAGAGAACGCATCCGGCGGGCTATAGACATAGAGTCCCGTTAGAAGGCTATTTGATGGTGGCTAGAACGGCACCTGCGGTGACGGTATCGCCCGCCTTCAAGGACAGCCCGGAAATCTTACCGGCCTTATGCGCGTTGATAGGCTGTTCCATCTTCATAGCCTCTAGCACCAGGATCAGATCGCCTTCAGCGACCGTGTCTCCATCAGCAACGGAGACCTTCACGATCGTACCCTGCATGGGGCTTGTCAGATCGTCTCCGCTGACCGCATTTGAACCGCCGCGAGCACGGGACTTACGGGTCTTCGATGTGGGTTTTGAACTGCTCTTGGCAGGAGTACCGCCCAGCTCAGGCAGAACAACCTCAAGACGCTTACCATTAACCTCAACGACCACGGTTTGACGTTCGGCATCGTCATCATCCACGCTGCCGGGAGCGCCGGAGTAGGGCGAAATGGTGTTCTTGTAATCGGTTTCGATCCACCGGGTGTGAACCTTGAAATCTGCTCCTGCAGCGGGGGCGAAATCGGGTTCGTCCAGAACTGCGCGGTGGAAAGGAACCACCGTCGGAAGGCCGTCGAGTGTGAGCTCGTCTAGGGCTCGGCGAGCGCGTTCGATCGCCTGCTCGCGGGTAGCACCAGTCACGATGAGCTTGGCCAGCATTGAGTCGAAGTTGCCGCTGATAGTATCGCCTTCTACGAAGCCGGAATCCCAGCGCACACCAGGGCCGGAAGGAACACGAAGTTTTTCGATGGTACCCGGTGCTGGCATGAAGGAACGCCCTGCATCTTCGCCGTTGATGCGGAACTCAAAGGAATGACCCCGCAGCTGGGGGCTCTGCGGATCGATTTTCTCGCCGCGGGCAATGCGGAACTGTTCACGCACCAGGTCAATACCCGATACTTCCTCAGAAACCGGGTGCTCAACCTGCAAGCGGGTGTTCACCTCTAGGAAGGAAATCGCTCCGTCGGGGGCAAGCAGGAACTCGCAGGTACCCGCACCCTGGTATCCGGCTTCCTGCAGAATCTTGCGGGATGCTTCATAGAGCCGGTCGCTTTGTTCTTCCGTAAGGTATGGGGCGGGGGCTTCCTCTACGAGCTTTTGGTTACGGCGTTGAAGAGAACAATCACGGGTCGAAACGACTTGCACATTACCGTGAGCATCGGCCAGGCACTGGGTTTCAATATGGCGCGGGGAATCTAGGAAGCGCTCAATAAAACATTCTCCGCGGCCGTAGGCTGCGACCGCTTCCCGTACGGCGGATTCGTAGAGCTCGATAATATCGCTGCGGTTGCGCACAACCTTGATGCCGCGACCGCCGCCACCGAACGCTGCCTTGATCGCGATGGGCAAACCATGCTCATCGGCAAAGGCGAGTACTTCATCAGCAGACTCTACGGGGTCCTTGGTCCCAGGTACCAAGGGGGCACCCACTTTCTGGGCGATATGGCGTGCGGCGACTTTATCGCCCAACTGGGTAATAGATTCGGGGGAGGGACCAATCCAGGTTAACCCGGCATCAATGACTTTTTGGGCGAATTCGGCGTTTTCTGAAAGGAAACCGTAGCCGGGATGCACCGCATCCGCGCCGGAACGAATAGCTACCTCAATGAGCTTGTCCATCACCAGATATGACTGGGGCGCGGTCGCCCCTCCTAGAGCGTAAGCCTCGTCTGCGAGTTTAACGTGCTGGGCATCGCGATCCGGTTCTGCATAAACGGCGACGGTCTCTAAACCTTCGTCACGGGCCGCGCGAATAATACGTACCGCGATCTCGCCGCGGTTAGCAATAAGAATTTTACTGACCGGACCGGTATGGTGTCCGGGAACAGCTGTAAAGTTTTTGATGGCTTTTGCCGGGTTGTGAGTCACTGAGGCTCTCCTTTTTATCCTGCCGAAAGCATAGCGAGAAAAGCTGAGAATGGCGAATATATAGCGCCGAATGACGCGAAAAATATAAGAAAAGTGAGGATGCTTATACCGGGTTTGGCTTAGCGCTCGTTAGTCTGATGAGGACTTCCAGAAAAAGCTTATCGATATCCCATATTGTGAGAGCATTTCCTTGAGTGCATTCACCGACAGCCCAATCACCGTATGTGATTCCCCGTCGATGCCCTGAATAAAGGCAGCACCATATCCGTCGAGGGTAAAGGAACCCGCTACATGAAGTGGCTCACCCGTGGCAACATAAGCATCAACCTCTGCGGCGCTCATCGGCGCAAAGTTTACGGTAGCGCTGCGTACCTGCTGAACGGCGGGAAGCTGTTTATCTTTGGTCTCACCGATCCCATCCCGTAAATCTATGAGGCAATGCCCGGTGTGGAGCACCCCGCTTCGACCACTCATCGCAGCGATGCGCTCGCGTGCTTTCTCAGGGGTATGCGGTTTGCCGTAGGCAACCGATTCAAACTCAAAGACCGAATCGCATCCGAGTACAAAGGCGTTTACTATACCCTGGGCGGCGAGAGAATCAGCGACCGCGCGTGCCTTTGCCTCCGCAAGAATGCCGGAGACCTCCGCCGGGGTTAGGTCAGTGCGGCTCTCTTCGCGGGCGCGTTGGGCAGCGCTGGCGAGTACCGCATCCTCATCGACATCAGAGACATGAATATCGAACATAATGCCGGAGTCTTCAAGGAGCTTTTTACGCGCGGGTGATGCGGAAGCCAGAATCAGGCGCGGTGCGGGCTTTGATGCCGAATGCGACGCACCGGATGGAACAGAAGATTGGGAAGTCATATCTTTATTTTAGAACGAGTATCAAGATTGGTCTTCATACGAGAGAACGACCTCCGTACCATACCGATGCGCCGCATACCCTATGCCGTAGCCAAGAACCGCCTAGGACGCAGCGGTAACCTTGGCAGAACTAGGCGAGGTATCCTCGCCACGAATCAGCTTCGACTGGGCGGCTTCCACAAGATCCTGCGGCACAAACCCGTTAGCGCTGCGCGGTGCATTGTAGATCTCGGCGCTGAGGATACCCTCGCGCTTAGAGACAATCGTTGGAACCAAGGCTTGCCCGGCCACGTTCAAGGCGGTACGTCCCATATCAATAATCGGGTCAATCGCCAATAGAAGACCCACTCCATCAAGGGGAAGACCCACAGTCGAAAGGGTCAGAGTGAGCATCACGATAGCGCCCGTTGTACCTGCCGTAGCGGCAGAACCCAACACCGACACCAGAATAATCAGCAGATACTGCGAAATATCCAGGTGCACTCCGTAGAATTGCGCCACAAAAATAGCTGCCAGCGCGGGGTACACGGAGGCGCATCCATCCATTTTGGTCGTAGAACCCAGCGGCACTGCAAAGGACGCGTATGCACGCGGCACGCCGAGATTACGTTCGGTAACGGCCTCAGTTATGGGCATAGTGCCCATCGAAGACCGCGATACGAAACCAAGCTGCACTGCGGGCCATACGCCCGAGAAGTACTGTTTCACAGAGAGCCCGTTGAACTTCACGATCAGGGGATACACCACCAGGAACACGAGGAGCAGACCCGCATACAGTGCCGCAATGAACTTCACCAGCGAGCCCATGGATGTCCAGCCGTAGGCATAGACGGCATGCCCGATCAGCCCGATCGTGCCCAGCGGAGCGAGGCGAATAATCCACCACAGCACCTTCTGAATAATGGCGAGCGCGCTTTTGACGATATCAATAAAGGGCTTAGCCGCATCGCCCACCTTCAGAGCCGCAATACCGATAGCCCCCGAAATCACGAGCATTTGGAGCACGTTAAAGGAAACCGAAGAAGTTATACCGGAGCCGGTGGTTTTCGTGGTGACCTCAAGCCCTAAGAAATTGGAGGGGATAATCCCGGTCAGAAATGCTGTCCATGATCCCCGGGTGCTGGTGCTGCCCGAGGCGCTTACCTCGGCACCCACACCAGGCTGAACGAGCAGCCCCAGTACGATACCGATGGAGACCGCAAAAAATGCTGTAATAGCAAACCAGATAAGAGTCTTAACCGCTAAACGTGCCGCATTCGTCACCTGCGAGAGATTCGAGATTGAGGCAACGACGGCGGTAAACACCAGCGGGATCACCGCGGCCTTAAGGAGAGTCACATAGGACGTGCCGACAGCGTCTAGAGTGGCCATGAGCCAGTTGGGGTTATTTTTTACATCGCCGCCGAGGGTGAGCGCAACGTACCCGAGCGCGATGCCCAGAATAAGGGAAGCTATAATTTGATGTCCGAAAGAAGTAGCCCAGCTGGGAAATCTGGATTTTTGCGGTGTTTCATGTGTAGTAGGCATGGCGTTACTGTAGACCCGTAAGAGAAAACAGCGGTAATTAGTGTGACGAACTATGACTGTATGACATAGCGTGACCGTGCAAGCGCCACTGAAAAAGATCCAAGGCACATATTATTGCTAATTTTTATCGGCTCAGAAAAGCCTTTGTGCGAGGCGTGCTTGGTATCCTGAAAAGAGCCTGTTATCACCGAGACAGGATAGCGTGAAGGAGAAATGACCCGTGAGCGGGGCCGAACATCAAACCGCAGATGCCGCAGACGTAGAGCATCCGGAGAACGTACAGGACAATCAAGACCTCAAGTCCCCTCCTGCACGCGGTACCGGTAAGAAAGCGCTCGCAGTGTTCGGCGCCGGTGCCCTTTTGGCAGGCGGCGGCATATTTGCCTATAACTCTTTGCATCAGAGCGAGGAAGCCTTTAGCACGGACGGTGAAGAATACGCTCAGGTTTGTCAAGACTCCAACACCGGGCTGCGCGTTGAGGATGAGCAATGCGAGAGGGCAGAGAAAGAGGCTGGGAATACTTCTTCGGATTCAGGCTCTGGTTCTTCGGGCGATTCTCATTCCGGAACTCAGAATTCCGGTAATTCGGGCACGACACACCATTCCGGTGCAACCAACGCGTTCCTGTGGTACTACCTAGGGCGCCGCAGCGCCGGTACCACATCCATCCCCGCCGTGGGATCATCCTTGAGCGGCGGCAGCACCACACGCCCTAATTCGGGAACGGTATACAGCGGTCTTTCCCGCAGCGGCGGCGGATTTGAATCCTCCTATAAGAGTGCTAAAAAGACTTCCACCTATTCCTCGGGCAAGGTGACGGAATCGCGCAGCGGCGGCAAGACCACGACCTCTAAGGGAACGGGACTGACGGGGAATAACTCGGGCGGTAAGGGTGGAAGCAGCTCGAATAATAAAGGTGGCGGCTCCGGGAGTAAAGGCGGCTTCGGTGGAGGCTCGAAGTCCGGAGGCGGTACCTCCGGCGGATAGCCCGCTCCGCGTATTTTCTCAAGGGATACAAACACCCGGCCGACGTATCTATACCTGCACCGGTTGCTCTATATGCCCCCCCCAGATGAGAACTCTCTACAAGTTCCTATACTGCACATCGTACTCAGCGGCGGTGTCTTATCACGAAAGATAATATGAAACGCGAAGAATTTCCGGTGGGACGCCCCGGCTGGGAACAAACCATTATTGACGAAGGCCTGACCTATAGCGTCGATGGTCCACACGATCTGCAGCACTATTGGAATGAGTATGCGGCCTATGTTTTTACACCCGCAGAAATGACCAATCTGCGGGACCAGGCGCGTGAGGTTCATCAAATGTGCCTGCACGCTATTGAGCGTATGGCATCTGGTGCCTACGGAACGCTCGGTCTTCCCGAAGCCGCCTTTAACCTGGCTAAAGAATCGTGGAACCGCCACGAACCGGATTTTTACGGTCGCTTCGATTTCATCTACTCCGGGGTGCCCGGCGATCCTCTCAAACTCCTGGAATACAACGCCGATACCCCAACTGGCATCGTTGAGGCCGCTATCAGCCAAAAGACTTGGGCGAGCGATCAACGCCTCGATACCCGCGGTTACGTGCACTGGGGTGAAATTGGTGAGGCTTTTACCGAACGCTGGCGGCAAATGTTTGCGTACGATCTCTCTCATGGGCGTTCGCCACGACTGCACTTAGCGAGTGTAACCGAAGAAATCGATGTTAACGATGAAGACTATAACAACCTCTGGCTTATAGCCCATGCCGCCAATCGTGCGGGCCTGACCACGAAGCTTATCCGTATCGACGAGGTTATTTTCGATGAGACCCTAAAAATCTGGAAAGACCCTGAGGGAGAACGCATCGAGAACCTTTTTAAGCTTTATCCCTGGGAAGATATGGTGACCGATAGCGAAAGCGGTTACGATAAGCTGCTCTTCGCCTACCACGATATGATGAACCGTTGGATTGAGCCCGCATGGAAGATGTTCCTGTCGAATAAGATTCTGCTCGCCGCTCTATGGGATTTATATCCCAACCATCCCAACCTCTTAGAAACCCATGTAGGCACGCGAGGCGGTCTGAAGAACTGGGTGCGTAAACCGATATTTGGCCGCGAAGGCGATGGTATTGAGATCAATGCTCCCGATTATGATGTCTTTGTGCGTGATGAGGACGATGACCACTTTATCAACGTACCTGAAAGCGAATTTGTATATCAGGATTTTGTTGCCCCGCCGGTGTACTCGGGGATTATTAACCGCACTAACCTGCCGATGCTGGGCATCTGGATGGTCAATGGCGAGGCGGTCGGTATGGGTATTCGCGAATCGGACAGGCCTATCACCGACTACGAATGTCGTTTCGCCCCGCATCTTGTACAGGTCAAACCGAACCTTATTCCCTAGCTGATGCGCCGCGTTTAACCACACTAAAACCCGTACACTTTGCTGTATGTTCATAGGTTTATGTACGATACGCAGCACAATATACGGGTTTTAGCGCCAGCTCTCTAGGGTTTAGCTTTATTCCCCGGTAAAGCGCAGGGGTTTAATCATCGTCGTCGTCATCCTCATCATCGCTATGGGGCATGACCTCATCGGTGAGGGCGCGTCGTAGCGTATCGAGCCCTACTGAACCGAGCATAAGAGCCTTCGTGTGGAACTCACGTAAAGACAACCCATCACGAAGCGCATCGTCTCGAAGTTGAAGCCACAAACGTTCACCCACCTTATAGCTGGGCGCCTGCCCGGGCCACCCTAGATACCGCAAAAACTCAAAACGGATAACGCTCTCGGTACCCTCTAGATTGAGTTTCAAGAACTCGTACCCCAGCTCAGGAGTCCACAAGGTACCTGGTGCAACCCCCAGCGGTTCAGCCCAAGCATCGGGGATCGGAAGCTCACAGTGCACGCCAATGTCGAAAACCACGCGGGCGGCGCGCATCCGCTGACCATCCAACATGCCCATACGGTCTCCAGGATCGGTCAAGAACCCGAATTCTTCCATCAGGCGCTCAGCGTAGAGCGCCCAGCCTTCACCGTGCCCGGAAACCCAGATCAGCTGCGAGCGCCATTTATTCATGCTCTCACTCATGACCAGCGCAATAGCAGTTTGCAGATGATGCCCCGGAACGCCTTCGTGGTACACCGTCGAAGTCTCGCGCCACGTGCCAAATGTATCGTCGCCCTTAGGAACAGACCACCACATGCGCCCGGGGCGCGAAAAATCGGGGGAGGGGCCGGTGTAATAGATGCCGCCCTCATGGGTAGGGGCGATGCGGCATTCCAGACGCAGCATTGGACCGTCAAGATCAAACTGGGTACCTGCGAGCTCGTGCACCGCGCGGTCCGAGAGCGACTGCATCCACTCGCGGAGCGCATCGGTTCCGTGCAGAGTGCGTGACGGGTCGGCATCCAGGATCTCTTTGGCACGTTCAATCGATGCTCCGGGTTCGATCTCTTCGGCAACCTGCCGCTGTTGAGCGATAATGCGGTCAAGCTCCTGCACACCCCATGCATAGGTTTCATCAAGATCGACAGAAGCCCCCAAGGATGCCCGAGAATGCAGGGCATAGAGTTTGCGGCCGACCGCATCCTGCTGGGGAGCTGCCGGGAGCAGCACCTCGTGCAAGTACGTCCTGAGCGTGGCGTACCCATCTTTTGCCGCTTTAGCACCCCGCCGCGCCTGCTCGGCAAGATCCGGTACCGCCTGAGTAATCTCGGCGGCAAGCTCATCGAAGAAACCGTCCTCGGCGATATACGCGGCGATCTGCTCGATAACAATCTCTATCTGTCGACGCGGTGAGACATAGCCGGCAACCCGAGCCGTATGCAGAGTCTGAACAAACCCGGTGATCGCCTGCGGAACGTTGAACAGACGCCCGGCAATATTAGCCCAATCCTGCTCGGTATTTCGCGCCATCAGATCGAACCCGCCGCGAATCTCTTGAGGAACCGAAACAATGTTGTTTAACTGCCAGCCGCCCAGTCCGGCACGGTGGCTCTCAAGACTAAGCCCCAGACGCTCCTGCATGGCATCAAGAGTCACAAGATCAACATCGTCTATGGGAATGACCTGATCAAGTTTCTTGAGGGTTGCTCGCACTAACTGTATGTAGGCTTCCTCCCCGGCGGGGGAATAGTCGCGAAACTGAGTCGCGACACCCGTGCGCCCCTGCTCCGTTGCAATGACGGGATCTAAATCTAAAACCGCTTCGTAGAATTCGTTGGCGATGTGATCGACGTCGGTCAGCGCTCGCTTTACGTGGTAAATCTCCGGAATTTCGTGGTGAATGCTCATACTTTTCATACTAACGTAGCGTGGCATACAGCACGGCATTATTGCGCTGTATGTCCAGTACGTGAAGCGCCGAAACTTACGTACACCGCATACGCCGCGACGGCGGCTGAGCAATCCTGAGATTATCAGCCACCGTCGCGTGAGGGGTACTTAAGATAATTACGATGCAGCGGAGTCAGAACCGCCGAAATACGCATCATCGAGCTCTATCGTCCCGGGCACCCGACCGTCACGAATACCCAAACGATGGGCAATTAGACGGTTCATGAGCTCGTCGCCCGCGATAAGATCCACCAGAATATGCGGGTACTTGGTGGAGCATCGAATGTACTCATCGTATGCATCATCACCGAAAGTTCCATCCGTGATAAATGCACCCAGTTGACCGCCCAATTGCTCTAGAGAGAGGTACAGGTTGGTAATATCCTGTACGCTGACCGCACCGTCGGCTGAACGCTGAGCCCGCACATAGAATGCACGGTCGCGTTGCCCACCAGAGGGGTAAGCAATAACCTGAACACCCTGTGAAGCATCCGCACGTTCAGCCGTATATCCGCGTACTGAGAACAAGTCTGCCGCAATATCGGTGAAACGGTCCTTCGTCACTGCCTGCAGCTGGGGCTGAAGAAGAGCACGTTTGAAGACATCGCGGTAGCGCCTCTGCGCATCCTGCACAGCATTCCTTGCGGCTTCGACGGCGCTGAGAGCGTCCGAAGGCGCATCCGACGACTGCTCTACACCGGGTGTCTGAGACGGTACCGGCGCAGGTGTCTGGTAGGCGGGGGCAGGCTGGGTGAAGGACTGCGAAGCGTAAGCTGCCGAAGAAACACCCGAACCGCCCTGTGCCTGGGCAATGTTCTGCGGGGTCGCCTGAACGGGAGCACCATAGCCCGAGCGGGAACCTGACCCGTAATGCCCGCGCGAATTCTGGTAGGAATAGGAATCCTGAGGATGTTCTCGCTTCTCATACGGTTTACGGCCAGTATTGAGCGCAGCCGCGATATCCTCGGGAAGTTTGTGTCGAAGTGCCTGCTTCTGAAGCGGTACGATACGCGCGGCAACAGTCTCCGGAATACCGTTGGGGAAGCGCTCCAAAAGCTCTATGGCGCTCTGCGTGAGTGTATACCGTTCGGGATCCTTACGAGAAAGCCTACCGCTCTGCCCACCATGAACTTGCAGATAGCCTTCCTGTTTCAAAACCTGAACCGCAACCGCGTACCGGTTGCGCACGCGAGGAGTCGTATTGGAGCGATGCGGCGCTAAACGAGCCTGCAGATACGGCAAATCCAGCGTGTCCTCAACCTTCGCGAACAGGTCGTAGAAATTGATATCCGGGTTGTCACGCACCAAGGTCAGAATATCGAAAAGCATATGATGCGGATGCGGAATCTGTTCCGCCGCCGCGGGATCGAGGAACGCACGGCGCATCAACTCGTCAATCGAGCCGTCCTCTACGCTATTAAGAGCATCGGCGTAGGCAGACCCCACCATGAAGACCTCTTGCTCATCTTCATCTCCCTCTTCAAGGTAACGGTGCGCCAACAGCACGTCATAAACATGCTCGCGTCCCTGCAAATACTCAGGAGAGTCTTCGTCTGCAAGCTGCTGAATCTCAGCATCCTGGGCAATAGCATGATCCACATCGGCCAGGGGCAGCTTTGCGTTCTCGCCTTTGGCGAGTACCGCATCCATGATGACGTGCCCCATACGAATGAGAAGTTTCTCATGGTGTTTAAGCTGATCCACCGTGAGCAGGGAGACGGGAGCATCATCGAAAATATCGCTGAGTGCTTGGGCAGGTACCCCGTGCGGGAAACTGTACCGCAGATTCTTACCCTCGGTCGTGAGCGCATATGCGATCTTATCGTGGTGCTCCTTAGGGCGCAGGTAGCCTGCATCAAGAAGCCCACGCACAGATTCGGCGCATGATGTCTCAAAAAGCTGCTGTTCCAGTTGGGTGAGACCGTACCATCCCTGCACAAAGCCACATTCGCGCATCACAAGCTCACGAAGTTTACTCTCTGTAACGCTCAGATGCAGCGGAATAACCGATAGGGCAATAGGAGCAATATTGCGCACATTAATTTGAGCCAGCAGTCGCGGATAGTAATCCTGCATATAGAACAAATGCGTGCCAATAATGGGATAGAAAAGATCCTCTAGAATTTCACGCTGTTCGTCCTCAGAGCGTTGAAGAAAATCAAGCCCACGTTCGCTCAAAGAATAGAGCAAATTTCCCGGATGCAGATTACTGAGCGATACATCAAGATAATCATGATTTACGAATGCGACAATAATTTTGTCAATCGCATCACGAAATAACACGGATTTACCCACCGCAATATAGCGCTGGGTCATGGTGAAACCTATTTCAACCCCAACTGGAGTGTAAAGTTCGGGAAAAAGCAGTTTCTGTCCGTGCTCATGTGCTCGTTCAAATTGGCGCAAAAGCGCTAATGCCGCTCGAACCGCAATATCACGGCAATCATCGCGGTACTCCTCTGGAATATCATCCCAGGAAAGCGCTTTAAGAATGTTATCTACCGGTGTTTTCTCATGCCGAAGCATGTTCGTATTTACGATGGTCACAAGTACCCCTGTTGATATCTATATTTACTGTTCTACTAGTATAAACGGGAAAAAGGAATAAGTGTATTCATCCAAAAGGATGAATTATGACAGGAAGGTGCGCAGAACTGCTGATCTAGCTTTGCGGTCTATTTATACAGGATTCTGCTGCCCTTCGAAGGTGTCACTCATGAGAATCCTGCGGAATTCCGCGGGAGAAGTACTCTTCATCAATTCTGTAGGTGCATTCTCCCGGAGCATGAATGACCCCCACACGGTGTCGAATCATCAGTGAAACTAAACGGTCACGGTCAACCAGAGCAATGCGGTTGCCCCCGGGAAGAGCTTCCATTTGTTGCGGAACCTGCGCAGCAAATTCTCCACAGGTAACAAAAACACCCTGTAACCCATTGTGTAAAAGAACTGCTCCAGCAAATTTTTGAATATCGCTGAGGGTTACTTTTGATGATCCGCAATAATGTTTTGCTTGAACATAGATAGGCGGAAAACAAAGTTCTTTAGGATAATGTACAAGAACATCAATCCCGTGATCGTTAGGGCCGCCTATAACTGCTGCATGAAAAGTCCCTAAAGAATTAAAGACATCTGCCACAATATATTCAAAATATGTTGGTGAAACAGCATAAATACGTTCGATAAGATCACCGGCAAAATCTGCCGCATATGCCGCCTGAGCCAAAATAAGATCGGGATGCGCATCCCGCAAAGACGCACCGGGACTCAATGGGGTGGTCATCGGGGTATACGAACTATGTTCGTGTTTATCTTGGGATGGGGTATCGTGGGAATCCAGCGTGTCTGGGTCCTTAGGAGCGCTTGCGTAAAGCGGAGTAAACAGTTTTTGGAGCTCATATCGAGCGCTTTGGGGAATGACGCTGCCGCGGCGCCGAATCTGCGCCGTTAGAATGTCGGCACCGGAATCGCTGAGCAGATAGCGAGTTTTCGAGGTTGTGGTTTTGGGAACGACCAGCACATAGCCCAGGCGAGCCATCGCCTGGAGAGTCGCCTTGACCTGGTGTATAAAAGCACCGGATTTGAGATCCTGAAGTTCTTCTTTGGTGCCTAAAGCGTGTGTTTGTTCAGAGAGGGACTGCGATATATCCGCCACGGTGCGGGGGATTGCACGACTAAGCCGCCGCAGAGCCGGCAGAAAAAGAATCTCAACGGCCTCAAGCGGCACAGCATAATTTTTGTATTCTTTAGACATATCTGAACCACCTTTCGGGCATTTTAGTGTGGTTCGCTATATATACCTAGTATATAGGGCATCTAAATATCTTCCAGAGAAGCCATACATATTTCTCTTCATATACGTCGAGCCTCGTACGTTATAGCGCACGAGACTCGATATTTTGCCGCAGCGACAGCAAGGTTACATCGGGCGAGCCCTACGCCACGATCCCGGGCCGGGACGCAGCGAAGCCCCCAGCCGCTGACGCCGGTTAAGCAAACGAGAAGCCGCCGTCAGAATCGAATTGTGCTCCTGCTGAGCCTGCGAACTCTGATATGAAGCTACCAATACGGTGAGTGCGGCAATCTCCTCAACCGTCGGATTACCCTTGATAACACGCAGCAGAGGCTGCTCGGAAGATTGTGAATCCTCCTGAATGTCCGCAGGATCCACGGTATCAGCGTGCGGGGCAGCCTCCGAGGTACCGTCCTGTGGTAAAACCTGATCAGCGGACTCTTTGGGAGTCGTATGAGCATCCTTCTTCTTCCCGAAAGAGAAATAATTCAGCGGATTGTAGCCTGCCACAGGCGCCTCCTGACAATAAATAACCGATAATGCAGTATCTTGGTGCGAACCCCGGTCAGTACTGCATCACAACGTGAACTAAGAGCGGTCAAGAACTACAGCGGAATATTTCCGTGCTTTTTCGCAGGCATAGCGGCACGTTTATCATGCAGAGCGCGAAGAGAAGAGATAATACGCACACGGGTCTCATGGGGGGCGATAACCTCATCCACATACCCCAACTCGGCGGCCTGGTACGGGTTCAGAATCTCTTCCTCATACTGCTCAATCAGCTCAGAACGGCGTCCCTCAACATCTTCGCCAGCCTCCGCAGCTGCGGCAAGATCACGACGATAAAGAATATTGACCGCCCCCTGACCATTAAGCACACCTACCTGGGCGGTAGGCCACGCCATGTTAATATCGGCTCCCAGCGTTTTTGACCCCATCGCAATATATGCGCCACCAAAAGCCTTGCGAGTAATGATTGTAATGAGCGGTACAGTCGCCTCCGCATAGGCGTAGAGCAGCTTAGCACCGCGGCGAATAATACCGTTGAACTCCTGATCCGTACCTGGCAAGAATCCGGGAACGTCCACAAACGTCAAAATCGGAATATTGAAAGCATCGCAATTACGCACAAAACGCGCAGCCTTCTCAGCGGCGGCAATATCGAGACATCCCGCAAACTGTGTAGGTTGATTTGCCACAATACCCACTGTGCGACCCTCCACACGGGCATAACCAATCATGACATTCGGGGCGAATAACGCCTGAAGCTCGAAGAAATGCCCATCATCAACCACGGACTCGATCACATCGCGCATATCATAAGGCTGATTCGCAGAATCGGGGATGAGAGTATCAAGATCCAGATCATCCACCACGACCTCAAACTCCTGGTCATGATCCAACGGCAGCGACTCTGACAGGTTATTGGAGGGCAAGAATTCCAAAAGCTCCCGCACGAAATCGAAAGCGTCTTCTTCATCTTCGGCAAGGTAAGCACTCGTGCCGGTTATTGCATTATGCTGACGGGCGCCGCCCAAGGTTTCCATGTCAACCTGCTCACCGGTGACCGCCTTAATAACGTCCGGACCCGTGATAAACATATGCGAGGTTTTATCGACCATCACAATAAAATCAGTGAGCGCGGGGGAGTATGCGGCACCACCTGCGCAGGGACCCATAATAATTGAAATCTGTGGAATAACACCCGAAGAACGCACATTCATCCGGAAAATATCGGCAAACAGCGCCAGAGAGGCCACCCCCTCCTGGATGCGAGCCCCGCCGCCATCGTTAATGCCGATCACCGGGCAGCCATTCTTGAGGGCAAACTTCTGCACCTTCACGATCTTCTCGCCGTTCACCTGCGAGAGCGAACCCCCGTACACCGTAAAATCTTGAGAATAGATAGCGACAAGACGCCCATCAATGGTGCCGTAGCCCGAAACTAAGCCGTCACCGAGCGGTTTTTTCTTGTCCATACCGAAAGCCGTGGTACGGTGGCGAGCTAAGGCGTCAAACTCTACAAAAGAACCCTCATCGAGAATCATGTCGATGCGCTCGCGCGCCGTATTCTTACCGCGTGCATGCTGTTTATCTACAGCTGCCTGCCCGCCGGGGGCAAGGGTCTGCTCGCGACGAGCATAAAAATCGGCGAGTTTACCGGCGGTCGTACTCAAGTCGTATTCCTGAGCGTTCTCAGACATGTATTCCTCGATTCGTGCGGCACGCATCATGGGTAGAGGGTGTTTATGACGTGCGGTGTCGATACAGATAGTAGGTTTTCTCAGGCTAGAAAAGCTACCCTATCAACTATAGTGTGCGGGGCGGTCATGGTGCCAGGTACCCGCGTATTTTCGTTATACGTGTTGCCGGTCAGATTCCTATGCCCCATCGTGATAAACCCGCCGGTTCGTTGCCTGGTGAGGGCACAAAGCGGCGGGTCGAAAACGGTACTGAGGGGTAAAACTAGCGGATGCTGCCCAGAACCGGGTTCCATTCGCCGATAGTGTAGGACTCGACGGCACCGCCAATTTTCATGGGGTCGTTCTTGACGATGGTCTCGGCGGCATCAAAAGAATCAACTTGAGCGATTAGGAGAGCACCTACGGACACCGAGTCTTTCAGAAGCGGACCGGAAACTACGATCGTACCTTCCTGAACGCGTGTAGAGAGGTATTCACGGTGCGCCGGACGATGTGCATCCTGAAGGGCTGGGTCTCCGTAGACGTAAGAAATGACATAGTATGCCATGGCGGGTTCCTTTCCTGTGGTATTTACCGGTGGTTATCTGTCTCCAAGGGTACGCGCAGGGCGTAGACCCCAGTTACTCTACTATCTCACACCCGTACGAGAGCTCAGCATCACGAAGTACAGAGTGTACAAGGCTCCGAGCCACTATGATGGTACATATGTCGCTACCAGACCAGAGGCCTGCAATCCTTGATCCGTCCCGTATTCTCCCCGAAGCACGTGAGGCAGGGTACAGCTTCGTGCGCGTTTACGATGTTGTCGATACGACAAACACCGAAATTGTTCGGCGCCTTACACGCGGGGAACCGTGCGAACGTACCGAATTGGGGGAATTGTCGGTTTTTACCACCCTTTATATGACTGCCGGAAAAGGACGTATGGACCGCGCGTGGACAGCTCCTGCGGGTACTTGCTTAGCCACCAGCATTGTGGTGCGCCCCCATGCGGGTATTGGGCAACAACTGCCACCCACAAGCTACCATTGGCTGACTATGCTTGCCGGGCTGAGCGTGCTTGATGTCTGGCGTGAGTTGGGGCTTGATGCCGCCTTGAAATGGCCCAATGATCTGGTCATTCAAGGTCGTAAGGCATGCGGTATTCTCGCCCTGCTTCTGAGCGAACCGGCTCAAGCGCCGGGGAGGAAAGAGCGCCTGAGCATTGTCGTGGGGATTGGGCAGAACCTGAATATGCGTGAAGACCAGGTGCCTGTACCGACCGCCACGAGCGCTCTTATCCAACGCGGTGAACCCGTTGATAATCATGTGGTTTTGAACCGTATGCTGACCATTTTTGCCCGTCGCTATCGTGAGTTTGTAAGCGTTGGGGGAGACCCCCAAAAAACTTTGCTGTGCGGACGGTCTCTGCTTGATCAGGCACGTGCCGCCACGGTGACGCTGGGAGCCGAGGTATCGGTGCACCTTCCTGATGGACGCATCGTCACCGGAGTCGCAACCGATCTTGATGCTCAAGGGCGCATCCTAATTCGTGATACAACCGGTGCCGTGCAGGCCTATTCCGTAGGAGACATTGAACATTTGCGTCCGGCGGATGGAAGCTACGGTAATTTTTATCCTGCCCTTAGACAGGAAGATTCTCCAACGCTAACACCGTCTGAGATAACCCCTAATACTTCTGCAAAGGCATAAGCATGAAACTGCGTGGCAAACTCTACCCCGGCGAACAGACCATTATCTTGACGAGGGCTCATCCCGGCGCTCTTGTGGGAGCCTTCGTCTACCTGCTGGTGGCCTTTACCTCAGCAAGTTTTGCCTCGACCGCACGATCATCGGGGCTGCTCTTCTGGGCGGGCAGTGTGGTAGCTGCGGTTACCGCTCTGGTGGCTCTTCGTAAGATATGGCGCTGGTCTGTCACACGATACGCTATCACCACGCATCGCATCATGATTATTAAGGGTCTGATGCGCCGTAATGCTGACATATCCTTGCTGCTTGACGGCATGGGAAATCGTTGGGTTTCGCAGAGTAGCCTGGGTGCTTGGATGGGGTACGGATCTTTCCATGTTGATTATGCAGGAGGGTTTCGGCACCAGCTTATGCACCTTCCAAACCCCGAACGGTTCCGGAATATTGTCGAGCATGCCTGGCAGGACTACTATCCGTTACGTGTTAGTTATGTTTAGGGTCTAGCGGGCGAGATTTTTGCCTGGTAAGGGTAGAATAATGTGGGCAAGCATACTTTTTATGTCTGCCCGGAAGAGCACACGGGTATTCTTAATGTGAAATATTGCACCCGAATACAGTGTGCTGCATATATCCAGGGGACAAGGAAGGAGAACTCAACGCCTATGACTCATGAGAGCCTATCTGGCGATAGCGTTGAGGCTACCCCGTATAAGAATCCCCGAACGTTGGGCCCCGAAACCCAGATGTTGAATCTGCGTATTCTGCAGAACCTGGCGCAAAACAATATTTACCGTGACGAAACCTCAAAAGAAGGCGTGCGCGTGCTTGAACGCGCCCTGCTGGGAGAGGGCCGCCGATATAAACCCCGAGAAGCCGCTGCTGCCGCGCAGATGAGCCTTGAAGATGCTCGCCGGATCTGGCGCAATATGGGTTTTCCTGATATTCACGCTGCCGATCCTCATTTCACGGAACTCGACGTCAGTATGCTCGAAGACCTGGAGAATCTCAACCGAACGAATCTTGTTGCGGAAGAGAGCATTGTCTCTTTGACACGGTCCGTAGGGCAGCTGACCGATCGCATTGTGGCGTGGCAGATTGAAACGCTGGTGCACGACATTATGGATCGTGATGGTGTAGACGATGCGCAGGCACGCCGTCAGCTTCTTTTCCGTCTTGCAGATCTCATGCCGGTTCTCGAAGAACTCGCTCTCTATGCTTATCGTCGTCAAATGTATACGGGTGTTCTTCGTCTCGCTCTGCGCGAGAATAAAAAGCTGGGGCCGGAGCCAGCTCAGCTTCCCCTCGTGCGGGGTGTAGGTTTCGTTGATTTGGTGTCGTATACCTCCCTGGTTCGTAACCTGAGTGCCCCCGAATTAGCGCGTCTTATCAACCGTTTTGAGCAAAGCTGCCTCGACATTATTGCTCCGAGCGGCGGGCGCATCATTAAGACTCTAGGCGATGAAGTTTTCTTCCTCACGGAGGCTCCCGAGGCTATCGCCGAGATCAGTCTGAAACTGGCGGAGCAAATCGGAAAAGACCCTGAACTGCCAGAAGTGCGTGTAGCATTTATTTGGGGCGAGGTCCTGGCGAATCGTGGAGATGTTTATGGTTCGAGCGTAAACCTTGCTTCACGGCTGGTATCTCTCGCGGAACCTGGTTCTGTGCTGACCGACAGCGAGACCGCCGAAACGCTCAAAGAGTATGGCGACCGCTTTACTCTGACGTACCAAGGCACACGCAACGTGCGTAGCTTTGGTAATGTAGACCCTGTGGCGGTTACGCCCGGCGCTAGTTACATAACGGAGAACGATACATCATGGCAACTCCCTTGAACCTGACCCTGCGCACCGGTGGTGCGACTCATCGTGGGGCTCATCGTGACAACAACGAGGACTCGATGGCTGTAGCGGGGTCTCTATGCGTGGTGGCCGACGGTATGGGCGGTCACGAAGCGGGAGAGGTCGCATCGCGGTTGTGTGTACGTCAGCTGGCGTATTCGCATTTTTTTACTCGACCCGGCGGTATGAGCGAAGAAGAACAAGAAAACTACCGCCAGCGTGTCGAAAAGATTAAACAGGACTACCAAGATAAAAATTCAAAGCAACGTCATCGTCGTTTAACAAATGAACTGAACCATGAAATTGTGCGTGCCCTTGATCGCACACGTGAGATTTTGGGTGAAACGAACGACAGTATTAAAGATGCGCTCTCGCGTTCAGGCGGTACCACCGTAACCGGCGCGTGGCTTACCAATATAGGTCAGCAGTACCTGTGGGTTGTCTTTAATATTGGCGATTCTCGTACATACCGGTTGATGCGTGAAGACGATGGTATTCACCATGCTGAAATGGAACGCCTGCCGGGCAACGAGGGCAATGTATCTCTTGAGCAGGTCACTACTGATCACTCTGAGGTTCAATATTTGGTGGATGAAGGGCAGATTACTCAGCTTGAAGCCCTAACGCACCCGCGCAGAAATGTGATTACCCGTGCACTAGGTACAGGTAATTTTTGGGAACCCGATTTTTGGGTGCTTCCCGCACGAGTGGGCGACCGTCTGATGCTCTGCTCGGACGGTCTTTCTGGCGAGCTTTCCCATGAATATATGGCGCGTGTTCTTACCTCTATACGTCACCCGCAAGATGCCGCCGATGTGCTACAGCATGAGGCGTTGCGCTCGGGTGGTCGCGATAATATTACCGTGATTGTTGCTGACGCCATAGAAGCGCAAGACTAGTCTTTCCCCGTGACATTAACCGGCGCATCGGGGAGAGCGAACGGTTAGACTAGTGGGGTGACTGAAAATCTTGCTGAAACTCCCGCATCCCTTGACCGTGCCCTCAAGGCGCTAGATTCGAGCGCTGAGCTGACTGATACTATTCGCGCCGAATATGCCGAGCTGACCGATACTATTCGCACCGCCCGGCATGACTACTATCAGGAAGATGCCCCGACTCTCTCAGATGCCGAATACGATAGGCTCTACCGCAGGCTTGAGCAGATTGAGGCACAATATCCCGCGTTGATTGCTAACGATTCGCCTACCCAAGAGGTAGGTGGAGAAGTCAGCGAGGCTTTTTCGCCGGTAACCCATCTGGTACGCATGTACTCCCTTGAGGATGTTTTTTCTCTTGAGGAGCTTCGGGCATGGCTAACAAAGGCCGAGGAAAATACCCGTCTTCTCACCGGCACCGCACCGCAGTGGCTTACGGAGCTGAAGATTGATGGTCTTGCGGTCAATCTGCTGTATCGTAACGGTGTGTTGGTGCGTGCGGCTACTCGTGGTGACGGTACTACGGGTGAGGATGTAACCCATAATGTGCGCACTATAGCCTCAATCCCACAGAAATTAGCGGGGGAGAACCACCCGGCGGAGCTTGAAGTACGCGGCGAGGTTTTCATTTCATCGGCAGACTTCAAGAAACTCAACGAAAAAATGGTGTCTGAGGGGAAGAACCCGTTCGCCAACCCCCGAAACGCCGCGGCAGGATCCCTGCGTCAGAAAGACTCTGCCGTGACCGCTGAACGCCCTCTGAGTATGTATGTTCATGGCGTGGGCTCGCGGACCGGGTTAGATGTGAATTCCCAGTACCAAACCTACGAGCAATTGGCCGCTTGGGGGCTTCCCACCAGTCCATACAGCAAACTTTTTACTTCAGTCGATGATATTCTTCGGTATATTGCCGAGTACGGTGAAAAGCGCCATTCTCTGGTGCACGAGATCGACGGCATTGTCATCAAGGTCAATGACTTTGTAGCGCAGACTCAACTGGGGTACACCTCGCGAGTGCCGCGCTGGGCTGTAGCGTACAAATACCCGCCCGAAGAGGTTAACACCAAGCTTCTCGATATTCGCGTGGATGTTGGGCGTACCGGTCGCGTGACCCCCTATGGTGTGATGGAACCCGTGCTTGTCTCGGGCTCTACCGTTGAACGCGCAACCTTACATAATCAGGATGTGGTGAAGGCTAAGGGTGTGCTTATCGGAGACACCGTGGTTCTTCGTAAGGCTGGCGACGTGATTCCCGAGATCGTGGGGCCTGTTGTTGCTCTTCGTAACGGTCATGAACGCGAGTTCGTTATGCCCACCGAGTGTCCTTCCTGCGGTACGACGTTGGCTCCCGGTAAAGAGGGCGACGTCGATATGCGCTGCCCCAATTACCGTTCCTGCCCGGCGCAGCTGACCGAGCGCATCTACTACGCCGCGTCGCGGGGTGCTTTCGATATTGAAGCACTCGGCTTTGAGGCGGCTAAGGCGTTGACAGCTCCCGCCGAGCCTGAGCAGCCTCCGCTCACGAGTGAGGCGTTCCTCTTCGATCTCACCGCCGAAGATCTACGCGATGTGAAAATTCGCCGCGAGAAGAAGGTCAAGGGGGTGGGTACCGGCAAGTTTGAGCTTGTTCCATACTTCTATACGAAGCCCACGAAAGCAAAGCCAGACCCTGTTCCTACGAAGAACACACAAAATCTCTTCGTAGAGCTTGAGAAAGCAAAATCGCAGCCTCTCTGGCGCGTGCTTGTGGCCTTATCGATTCGCCATGTGGGGCCAACCGCGGCGCGAGCCCTTGCCACCGAATTTGGCTCTATGGATGCGATCGCCCAGGCTGACCGGGACAGGTTAGCGGCTGTTGATGGTGTGGGCGGCGTTATCGCCGATTCGATTATCGAATGGTTTGCAACGGATTGGCATCGCGAAGTTCTTGCCCGTTGGGCGGATGCCGGTGTGCGTATGGAAGATGAGCGTGACGCGTCAATAGAACGCACGCTCGAAGGCGTAACCGTGGTTGTGACCGGAACCCTTGTGAACTATAGCCGTGACAGCGCGAAGGAAGCGATTATCGTGCGGGGCGGGCGTGCCTCCGGGTCTGTGTCTAAGAAGACCCATTTTGTGGTTGCCGGAGCCTCTGCGGGGTCAAAACTCGATAAGGCCGAGGCCCTGGGAATTCCGGTTCTTGATGAAGACGGGTTTACGAAACTTTTGGCCCACGGGCCCGATGCGCTAGCACCGGGGGAGTAGGACTCTTACTCCGAGTTATCTACCAAATAACGGCGAAAGGTTACGCTGTAGCTGGTATTTGGTGTGGGGTAGCGCAGCTGCATGATGTACTGCGATGAAGGTCCTGAAACCCGGTAATAGAGTTGTTAACGCCCGAAAATAGCTCTATATGGGGTGACATAAGCACATAATCTCCCAAAGACCGTGCATATATGCTAAGGCGCGCCAGCGCGCCGCAGAGCTGTTAAGCGGGTTGGGCTCATGTCGTCATGAACCCTTAAAACACGCCGCAAGCGAAAAATTTTTTAAAAAATTTTTAAATGGGTGCAGGGTCACTATTACGAAATGATAAAGCCCACCCCCAGAAACAGAATATAGAAGAGTCGTTCTTGTATGCTTCCTTGGTATGGCAATGGATGAGTAGGAATCGAGGTTTTAAAAGTTTGAACTTAGCCTACCCTGAGTTAATTTACCTGGGAGTTCCCTGTGAGAACTCAGAACGCTTGCTGGGAGCATAGAAGAGGTTGGAATCTTGAGTTTTCTCAGCTATCTTTATCTGCAGAACGATTCCTTTATTGGGAGTCAATCAGAAATTTAGTTTTGGGACCGGAAACCCCAAAACGATGCCCGGTTCTACCGCACGTCCCCACGTGAGGATGCGCCTCTGCCGTCTACCCCGCAATACGCGACTATGGTGGAAGCGCGAATCACGTGGATAGCCGCTCACATGGTAGAGCCTCGACAAGTAATCAATTTGTTAAAACGGGTGAGCGGTAACGCTATGAAGCTCCGGGGACGGAGTGAGCGTGGATGGCCTTATTTGGAGCATTATGAAGAACACTTCCGCAATCCGCCGTACTGTTGCTGCTCTCGCTATTGGTGGTGCAGCTGCAGCCGCTGCCGCGCCTGCTGCAAACGCAGCACCGGCATCCACCTGGGATGCTTTGGCACAGTGTGAGTCCGGTGGTAACTGGGCAACCAACACTGGCAACGGTTTCTACGGTGGTCTGCAGTTCACCCAGCAGTCCTGGAACGGTGTCGGCATGTCCGGTTCCCCCATGAACGCTTCCCGTGAACAGCAGATTGAGGCAGCAGAGCGTCTGCTTGCACAGCAGGGCTGGGGCGCATGGCCCGCATGCTCCTCGAAGCTCGGTCTGTCCGGTAACGCAACCCCCTCCTACACCGATCCCGGTGCAGCTCAGCAGGAGGTAGCACCTCAGGCACAGGCTCAGCAGTCCTACTCCGAGCCCGTTCAGGAAGCAGCACCTGCTGCTCCCGCACCTACGACTCAGGCTCCTGCTCAGGAAGCTCCCGCAGCACCTGTTCAGGAAGCAGCACCTGCAGCTCAGGCACCCGCAGCAACCGCTGCTGGCACCTACACCGTGCAGTCCGGTGATACCCTCTCCGGTATCGCTGCTCAGCTCGGCGTTGCTGGTGGTTACCAGGCAATCGCAGCTGCTAACACCGACGTTGTCTACAACGTTGACCTGATCTTCCCCGGTCAGGTTCTGAACATCCCCGCATAATTTAGGGAGTTCACCTTAACGTAGACATATGAGCCCCACCTTCCTTCGGGAAGGTGGGGCTCATATACGTCTAGGCACGATACTGCCCTTTACACTTCAGACTTATGAATGCCAGAGCGAAAATCTATTCTGTGCAGGCTATAGGTTTGGAGCCCCTGCAAATCTAAAAACTCTCTCGCTAGATCACCGATACGTCAGCATACCTGCGAGCCGGCGGGTACACTAGATAGAGAATTGAAAGTATACCTAACGGAGAATCATGTCTGCCATCACCACCGAGCAGGTTAAGCACCTTGCCGAACTGGCACGCATCGAGATGACCGAGGACGAGCTCAATGCTATGGCGGCAGAGCTCGATATTATTGTCAGCTCGATGGAGCATCTGTCTGAAACCGTCACCCCAGACATACCCCCGACCAGCCATCCGATTTCGCTTCAGAACGTCTTGCGTGAAGATGTTGTGGGGCAGACCCTCACCCAGGAAGAGGCGCTTTCAGGTGCCCCCGATGCGCAGGATGGCAAATTCCGCGTGCCCGCAATTCTCGACGAAGACTAAGGGGAAGACGTGAACGAACTTATTGTGCTCACTGCGGCTGAAGCCGCTCAAAAACTTGCAGCCGGTGAGATTTCTGCCGTTGAGCTTACCCGGGCGCATATAGATCGCATTGAAGCAACCGATGGCACCCCACTCAGCGAGAGCCGCGCTGACGGTAAAAGTGGTCTGAACGCTTTCCTGCACATCAACCGTGAGGAAGCCCTGGAGACCGCGCAGGCTGTTGATGCTGACCGTGCGGCAGGTCAAGAGCTGCCCGCGCTCGCTGGTGTACCCATCGCCGTTAAAGACTTGATCGTCACAAAGGGACAGCCCACCACCGCCGGATCGCGCATGCTTGAAGGATGGATGAGCCCCTATGACGGTACCGTAACTCGCAAGGTGCGTGCAGCACGCATGCCAATCTTGGGGAAGACTAACCTCGACGAGTTTGCTATGGGTTCCTCGAATGAGCACTCGGCATTCGGCGTAGTTCGTAACCCATGGGCGCTTGATCGTGCCCCCGGCGGCTCTGGCGGCGGATCTGCCAGCGCTGTTGCGGCTTTCCAGGCTCCCTTAGCTCTTGGAACTGATACAGGCGGATCTATTCGCCAGCCTGCTTCCCTCACCGGTTCTGTAGGCGTAAAACCGACCTACGGTTCGGTATCCCGCTACGGCGTAATTGCTATGGCATCTTCGCTTGACCAAGTAGGTCCCTGCGCTCGTACCGTGCTCGATACCGCGATGCTTCACGAAGCTATCGCCGGTCACGACCCCATGGACTCTACCTCTTTGAATGAACCAGTCGGTTCTTTTGCAGCTCAGGCTCTTGAGGGTGCCAACCCTGAATCCCTCAAAGGGATGCGCATCGGCGTTATTAAAGAACTCGGTGGCGGTTCCGGCAGTGGCTTCCAACAGGGCGTTCTTGACCGTTTCCACGACGCACTAAAGCTGCTGGAGAAGGCTGGGGCTGAGGTTGTAGAAGTTTCCCTTCCCTCGGTAAAGGAAGCGATTAGCGCCTACTACATGATTATGTCCTCCGAGGTATCTTCAAACCTGGCAAAATACGACGGTGTGCGGTACGGCCTGCGCGTTATACCCGAAGACGGCCCGGTGACCATTGAGCGCGTCATGGCAGCTACCCGCGAAGCTGGTTTTGGCGACGAGACTAAGCGCCGCATCATTTTGGGTACCTATGCACTATCAGCGGGTAACTACGATGCCCACTACGGTGCGGCATTGCGCGTGCGTACTCTTATTCAGCGTGATTACACCGCGGCTTTTGAGAAGTGCGATGTGCTGGTTTCTCCGACTTCGCCAACGACCGCCTTCAAACTGGGTGAGAAAACTAAAGGTGACCCCATGGCGATGTACTTGGGCGATGTGGCAACCGTGCCGGTAAACCTTGCAGGGGTTCCTGCGATTTCGCTTCCGGCAGGCGTTGCTGACGAAGACGGATTGCCAGTGGGCATACAGTTCACCGCCCCCGCACGCGAAGATGCACGCCTGTACCGAGTGGGTGCCGGTTTGGAAGCGCTTCTGAACGATACCTGGGGTGCGCCGTTCTACACCCGCATTCCCAACACCGAAAATCTGATTAGCGACTTTGACTTTGGGGGTACCAAGTAATGAGTGAAGAAGTCCTCAGCTTCGAAGAAGCCATCGAGAAATATGATCCGGTGCTTGGTTTTGAGGTGCACGTAGAGCTCAATACAAACACCAAAATGTTCGATGCCGCTCCGAACGTTTTCGGGGATGAACCGAACACCAATATCACCCCGGTCTCGCTTGGGCTGCCCGGTGTGCTTCCCGTGGTGAACAAGGTTGCAGTTGAATCAGCTATTAAGCTGGGTCTTGCCCTGGGATGCGATATCGCACCTATCTCGTATTTTGCGCGTAAAAACTACTTCTACCCGGACTCCCCGAAGAACTTCCAGACCTCGCAGCATCACGGTCCTATAGCTGAGAACGGCAAGCTGGATGTAGAACTCGAAGACGGAACCGTCTTTACCGTTGAGATTGAGCGCGCGCATATGGAGGAAGACGCCGGTAAGCTCACCCACGTGGGCGGCGCCGACGGGCGCATCCAGGGCGCGGCATTCTCGCTGGTGGATTACAACCGCGCCGGTGTGCCGCTAATCGAGATTGTGACCCGCCCGATTGTGGGCGCTGGCGAGCGTGCACCCGAACTGGCACGCGCCTATGTTGCGGCGATTCGTGAGATTGTCAAAGGCTTGGGTATCTCGGATGCTCGCATGGAGCGCGGTAACGTGCGATGTGACGCAAACGTTTCGCTCATGCCCAAGGGGAGCGAGAAATTCGGTACTCGTTCGGAGACGAAGAACGTTAACTCCCTGCGCTCGGTGGAACGTGCGGTACGCTATGAAATTCGCCGTCACGCTGCTATTTTGGAGCGTGGCGAGAAAATTCAGCAGGAAACCCGCCACTGGCATGAGGATACCCGCGAGACTTCATCAGGGCGCCCCAAATCTGATGCCGATGATTACCGCTACTTCCCGGAACCCGACCTGGTGCCCGTGGTACCCGAGACGGCGTGGGTTGAAGAGCTGCGTGCAAGCCTGCCCGAGCCTCCTGCGGAACGTCGCCGCCGGTTGAAGGCGGAGTGGGGATACTCAGATGAAGAGTTCCGTGACGTGGTCAATGCCGGTGCTCTTGATGTTGTTGAGCAGACTATTGCCGCTGGGGCTAGCGCATCCGCTGCCCGCAAGTGGTGGATGGGCGAGATTGCGCGCCAGGCCAAGCAGGCCGAGGTTGAGCTGACCGCGCTGGGTATTGAACCTGTAACCGTGGTGGAGCTTGAGACCCTGATCGCCGAGGGCAAGATTAACGACAAGATTGCGCGTAAGGTACTGGAGTATGTGCTCGCTGGCGAAGGTAAGCCTGCCGAGATCGTTGAGGCTCGCGGCCTTGCCGTGGTTTCTGATGACGGTGCGCTCACTGCCGCCGTTGAGGAGGCTTTGGCGGCCATGCCGGATGTTGCCGATAAGATTCGTGCCGGTAAGGTTCAGGCGGCCGGTGCGATCGTTGGCCAGGTGATGAAAGCTACCCGGGGCCAGGCGGATGCGGCTCGCGTGCGTGAGCTTATTCTGCAGGCCTGCGGCGTGGAAGGCTAAAACCGATCCAACCCAGATAAGGCTCTCTGTTTGAGGGCTAAAAGGCTCTTTATGTGAATCAAGCGTTTGAAACTCCGCTGTATTCACATAAAGAGCCTTTTTACGTTGCAGCATGGGACAGGCAATAGCAGACATGCGGTGCGTTTAACCCTACGGTAAAGTAGTGATGAACAACATAGTGGGTGAGAGAGAGGAACACCAATGAAGGTTATGCGCAGCCTAAGACCCAGAACCCTTGTCATGCTTACAGCGTTGACCCTTATCTTGTCGGCCAGTTCGGTTCTTGAGAGCGTCATCATCAAATACTTGACTGATGCGGTCACATCTTATGACCACATCCTCTTTGCGTGGATGCTTGCGGCTGTGCCCACATATCTTGTCGTTGACGCGTTTCTCCATTATGTACGCCAGTATCGTGCCGCTCTCGCTGGGGTGCAGATTCAGAATAATCTGCGTGCAGAACTGTTCCGCCGCATCGGGCTTTCTCCCGTAGCGCGGCTGACGGGCAGGAGCTCCGAATACTATTTTTCGCAGTTCACGAGTCAGCTTGAAAGCATTAAAACCAACTATATTGACGTTATTTTCTGGGGCGGATACCTCACCGCGCAGCTTATCTTCGCCATTGTGGCTGCTTTTATTCTGAACCCGTTCATGGCGTGCGCCGTTCTTGCGCTGAGCCTGCCGGTGGGTTTGATGCCGATGCTGACTCGAAAACGTATTGGTACCGTGACGAAAGTTTATGCTTCGCGGACCGACGCATTGAACGAGGTTAGCGGTGATGCTCTCCGCAGCGCTTTGGGGTGGAAGATTCTGGGCGCATACTCATTCGTGGCTAAACGCTTTTCTGAAGAATTGAGTGAATGGTACGTGGCGGCGCAGAGCTATCAGCGCACGCAGGAACGTGTAGACGCCGTCAATAGTATGTTCACGAAACTTCTGTATTTGGGAACGTGGCTTGCCGGTGGGGCGTTGGTGCTCTTGGGGCTATCGAGCGTGGGCGAGGTGGTCGCTTTTGCCCAGTTGACCGGTATGATTTGCATGCCGCTGTTTATGTCTACAGGTTTGCTGACCCAGTATTATGCAGGTCGTGAGATTATTCGCAAGATTAATACGGAAGTACCCGCTGTGGAAGATTACCGATCGGGCGAGCCTCTCACACTGGACGCGATTACCTATCGTGACGTCAAGCCGTTGGGTGAAAAGTCGGCGGGCTATGGCGTGAGTTTCATATTTGAGACGGGTAAAAAGTATCTGGTGATTGGCGCATCCGGCTCGGGCAAATCTACGCTTTTCAAACCTCTTTTTGGAAATCACCCCGAATACAGTGGAACTATTGAGGTACACGAAGATGGGCAGACGCGCGATCTGCGTGAGATTGCTGAACAGGATATGCATGCTTCCCTAGGGCTGCTTGCGCAGGACAGTCATCTGCTGCACGATAGCCTGCGCGAAAATGTTCGCCTGTATGATCCGTCGGTGCCGGATGTGCAGATTCTCTGGGCTTGTGAGCGCGCAGGTCTGGGCGAGTGGGTTTCCGCTAAGGGCCTTGATTATATGCTGAGCGACGATTTGAGATCGCTTTCTGGCGGAGAGAAACAGCGTATCTTGCTCGCACGTATGCTCTTGCACGAACGCTCTTTCTATATTGTGGATGAGCTCACCACTGGGTTGGACCACGCTACGGCGGGACGGGTTGAGCGTGCTCTTTTCGAGAGCATGGAAGGGTTTGTTTACATTACGCACCGTACGGTTCCCGAGGTTTTGGAGGCGGTCGATGAGGTACTTGTCATGGAAGACGGCGAGCTTGTAGCCTCCGGAACCTGGGATGATGTGCACGCGGCCGCCCTAGAACGCGGGCTTGTGGGACATCCCTGATAACCTGCTAAAAAGGCTCTTTATTCCAATAAAGCGTATTAT
>NZ_KV795730.1:0-121888 GCF_001809115.1 Rothia sp. HMSC071F11 | reverse complement strand
TATTCGCCGCTTTATTGGAATAAAGAGCCTTTTTGCGTCCCCAGGAAAGGGTATACCCGCTTATTTGGTAATCCCTAGGTGTGTGAGGATGAAGGCGTAGTCCCACGCGATCTCATGCCAGCGGGCTGGAGCATGCAGATTCCGAGCGCGCGAGGTACCAAATCTGCGTGCGGAAGGGTGTACCCGCTTATTTGGTAATCCCTAGGTGTGTGAGGATGAAGGCGTAGTCCCACGCGATCTCACGCCAGCGGGTATACCGCCCGGAGCCCCCTCCATGTCCGCCGGTCATATCGATCTTCAACAGCGGGGTGGGGGATGACGGGTCGATGGTTTCGCGCAGTTTTGCAATCCATTTGGCGGGTTCCACATAGAACACGCGCGTATCGTGCAGGCTGGTCACCGCCGCGATAGCGGGGTAGCGCACGGGGCGAATGTTCTCGTAGGGGGTGTAGGACTTCATGTACTCGTACACTTCCTTATCTTCAATGGGGTTGCCCCATTCTTCCCATTCCAAAGCAGAAAGCGGCAGGTCAGGGTCAAGGATGGTGGTGAGCGCATCCACGAAGGGAACCTGGGCAATTGAGACTGCATATTTCTCAGGAGCCAGGTTCAGCACGGCACCCATGAGCAACCCGCCCGCAGAACCACCGTAGCAGGCGATACGCGCAGGATCCGCCCATGGCTTGGTCGCCAGGTAATCGGTGACATCCACAAAATCAGTGAATGAGTTCTTCTTGTGAAGCTTCTTGCCGTTGAGGTACCAGGTGCGCCCCATCTCGCCACCACCGCGAATATGCGCAATCACGTACACCACTCCGCGGTCCAAAATAGACAACGTGGGGATGGAGAACATGGGGTCCATCGAAATTTCATAGGAGCCGTAAGCGTACTGAAGCACCGGATGCGGCTGTGTCAGGTCAAGATCGGCACGGTGAATCACCGAGATGGGGATGAGGGTTCCATCGGCGGCGGGTGCCCAGTCACGGTAGGCACGATAATCCTCACGCTGATAACCGCCAAGCACCGGGGTCTCGCGGCGCAGAAGCAGGGTCTGCGACATGGGGAAGTAATCGTATACGCGGCGTGGAGTTAGGAATGAGGTGTAGGCAATGCGGATAACCGGGGAATAGTTCTCGGCACGCAGCACGCCAGCGGTGTACAGTTCCTCATCGAACCCGGCAGGCTCCATGAACGTGATGCCTGCGGGCTTCTTGCGGCGCCACTGCACGGGCAGCTGCTCCCGCGGGGCAAGGAACAGGCGTGTGGTTGTATCCGCGCGGGCGGTCACCACCAGGTGGGTCGCAGAGAGCGTGAACCCTTCGAGGCGAACGTTTTCGCTGTGGCGAATCACCGGAACCCAACGCTTCGAATATTCCTCTAAAGATTCGCCTTCTTTCGGCATATCGGCGAGCACCAGCTCTGAGTTCAGCGCCTTATAGTCGTGCTGAATCAGCAGATGGGTTTCACCGGCAATCGTGATCGGCTCCGCCTGGTACTCAATGCGTGCATCCCTCGGAATGATCACGCGCGGCGTGCTCTTCGGGTCGGCAATAGGCACCAGGCTAACCTCGGTAAACTCGGAGTTACCGCTTGAGAGCACGATGGACGAACGGTCGGCGCTCATTGCTGAACCCAGCCACATGGTGGGGTCAGTTTCCTCGTAGATCAGGTGGTCTTCGGTGCCCGCCCCAATATCGTGCACATACACGCGGTAGGGACGCCACGAATCGTCCGGCACCGTGTACACGAGCTGCTGTGCATGGTTGATGAAGAACGACCCGCCGCTAATATTCGGGATGGTATCGGGCAGGAACTCGCCCGTTTCCAGGTTGAGGAAGCGCTGCTCGTAACGTTCGTCGCCTTTCTCATCAACCGAAATGCTCAGGAGTTTACCGTTACGCGAAGGCTGGAACACACCGAGTGCGAAGAACTCCATGTCTTTGGCATACTCATTGCAGTCAAGCACCACCGATTCGCCTTCCAGCGGCTCGCCGGGCTTAATAACCGGGGGAGTGTAGCGCACCACCTCGTCGCCCTCATGCAGGGCAGGGTAACGGTAGAAAATCGGGTACTGACCGCCGGGAACCATGCGGCTGTAATACCACCAATCGCCGATGCGATTCGGAACCGTCAAATCTGTGAGCAGGGTGCGGGACTTGATCTCTTCAAAGATGCGCTCGCGTAGAGGCTGCTGATCCGCTGTGACGGCGGCAGTGTAGTCTGCCTCCGCGTTCAGGTAGTCGAGGACTTCCTGGTCTTCTTTATCGCGCATCCACTCGTAATGGTCGATAAAAGTATCGCCGTGATACTCACGAATATGTTCAACCTTTTTAGGGACGGGAACGAGGGGAACTTCTTCTGCCGGTGTGGTGTTCGATGCGTCGCTCATGGGGCTCCTTGATTCGGGCTCGACTAGTTGGCGAATGCTTTGTTAGCTTGTTCTCTAGTGTAGCGACTTGAGAGGTAAATTACTGCCCTAGCACGGTTTTTGGGGTGATATTGGGATCAAGAACGTGTAGAATGGAGGCAATCGTTCAGCCCGCCTCGATTTACGTTGAGAGTGGGCTGGATCTCTTTTTGTATATCAAAGGCGGATACATTGGGAACAATACCTCTAAAGCCACCAACGACGCTTGAGCAGCAGATTGAGCGGTTACGTAAGCGGGGGATGAGCATCGAAGATGATATAGCTCAGCAGTGGCTAAGTAATATCTCTTATTACCGTTTGTCAGCGTATTGGTATCCGAATCGAATTATAACTAAAAATTCTGATGGACAAATATGTAGAGGTGACCTGTTTATGCCCAGAACCTCGTTTGAAGATGTTATAGCTCTTTACGAGGCTGATCGTAAGCTTCGTACGCTTATTCATGATGGTATCGAACGTATTGAAGTAGCTTTACGAGCTCGTATTGGTGAGTTGTTAGTTTCTGAAGGATCACTAAGTTATCGTAATAAGATTATATTTCGGCCTAATTTTAAACATGAAGAATGGCTAGAAACTGCTGATAAACGCGTTTCTCGTGCTATGCGACGTAATGAATCTATTAAGCATTATGCAGATCAATATGGTGGTCAATACCCTTTTTGGGTTCTTGCTGATGTCCTTGATTTTTCTGATATTTCAAAGCTTTATGAAGGGTTGAAAACAACTGATCAATATAAATTAGCGGAAGATTTAGGCGTGAATATTGACCTAAATCTGCTGTCCGCAAACCTGCGGAGGAAAACACTTCGCAGTCATCCACTTGTACGCTGGTTTGAGCAGCTATCCATTGTGAGGAATACATGTGCTCATCATGGAAGACTCTGGAATAAGTCTTTTACCCCTGCCTCTACCAATGCTTTGCGTACGGTACATGGGCTTTCTACTTTACCTGACGGGCAAAGTGGACGGATCTATGGAACTCTTGTCCTTATGGCATTTTTGTTGCGAACTATATCCCCTAATTCATCGTGGCAAGGAAAAATTGTTAATCTTCTTGAGGATAAATTTATACCGAATCCAATAGTATCCATGAAAAGCATGGGTTTGCCGAATAGTTGGTCCGGCTCCCTTTTATAGGCCTAATAAGAATTGTTATTCTTTTTAATAACTTGCCCTTCGGAGTTATTTGCAGTGCTAAAACTGTGCTATCAACTAGTTTGAGACAGATATATCCCGCAATAACGATGGTAAACCAGAAGGTTTTTACCAGGGGGTAAGTACTTCGTCAAAGAATGCCGGAACCAGCAGGCGAGCCCCACGGAGCCAATGCCTGCGCTGGACATAGAAATCTGCAGCGGTGTATCTGTCGACGCCATATCTAGGGATGTACGCAGTGACCCTTGATAGACAGCTCAACTTCCATTTCACTATGCTTGAAAGATGATGTTGAGTTTTCAGCGTCTTTCACAGCTCATGCAAGGAGGAAAAATGGCACAGATTGCTCTCGTCACCGGCGCAAGCCGCGGTATTGGTAAGGCGACCGCAGTTCGGGTGGTGAAGCTGGGGTATCACGTGATTGCGCAGCACCGTGCGGGAAACCCGGACTTTAGCGAGGTAGAGGCTGCCGCATCCGAGCGCGGGGTAAAAGTAACACCCGTACAGGCTGATTTCTCAGACCCGCAGTCCGTTTCTGCCCTCTTAACTCACGTGAAGGATGCGCTGGGTGGGGATACCCTCGACGTTGCTGTGCTCAACGCAGGTGTTGGTACGCAGGGAACCTTCCAGGAGCTCAACGGAGAGGCTCTGCGCAGTCTGCTGCAGATCAATACGGTTGCCCCCTACGAACTTGCTGCCGGGCTGGTGCCGCTTATGAGCGCACCGGGCGGGCGTTATATTTTCACCGGGTCGGTGCTGACTCGCTACGCGTTCCCTGCCATGACGGGCTACGGCATGAGTAAGATTGCACTGGAGTACCTGGTGCGTAATATGGCGGTTGAGCTTGGACCTCAGGGGATTACGGTGAACCTTGTGGCGCCCGGCGTGGTCGATACTGACATTAACGCCGCCTGGCTGCGCGATAATGCGGAGGCAGCCGAATTCGTGAAATCCGGCAACGCGATGAAGAAGGTTACCCAGCCTGAGGACGTAGCAGAAGTAATTGGTCTGCTGACTCAGAACGCATCGCAAACAATTACCGGGCAGATTATTGACGTCTCGATGGGCGATAAGCTCTAAATCCTGACGTCCGCGAGCAGGTAGGATTTGACCGAGTGAGTAGAAAAATCCTACCTGTTCCGGACAAAAACCACCTGCTCGCGGCGAAACTTTATGGTGTGAGAGGCACACATCTTGAGGAGTCACACATGTACGACTTTAAACGCGAGGGTTTTCCCGGTTTTCCTCTAGGGCAGAAGATTGAATTCTATGAGCGGAAACTCCCGGAGCCGAGGATGGTAGTTACCGATCTGCCGGGCACAGACAGGAGCATCCGTACACTTCATAGTCGCCTCGCTCTTGAAGGCTCAGAACATAGTAGTATCGCATGCCAACTCGGAGAAGACGACCTTATTTCTCTGATTGAAATCTCATGGGTTGATGGCGATGAATTCTCTTTTGAGGGGCTGCCTCTGGCTGAGCTTTCCGCCGAAGAACTCGTGGCTCAGCTGAGAGAACGGGGCATAGTTGCAGAGGTTGGTTCCGTGACGGTGGAACTGCCGGAACTTAATATTTCTTTCTTCTTTTTCGAGGATGTTCCCCGTACGGTCTCCTGGCAGACGCCTGAGGCTTTCTAGCATCTCTCAGTACTTTTGCGTATTCAGTTGTGCGCGGTGTCTATACCCTCCCGAGCAGGTGGTTTTTGGCTGAGTGGATAGAATTTTCCTACCTGCTCTGGACAAAAACCACCTGCTCGCAGGAGGCGTGGGGTTTTATTCGCCAGTTTCCAGAACTCGTTTGAGGCCCGCCAGCACAAACGACCAGCCCCGGGGCGAGGCCACATTCTGCGCCGTAACGGGAGAGTCTTCTAGGCGGTCGTGGGTGACCGTGAGTTTCGTGGCACCATCCGTCCACGGCTCAAGCTGCCAGGTAACGCGGCTTGCCGGTTCGTGTGCCGCATCGGGAAGATAAAGCGAGCGCCACTCTACGACGAGAAGCCGCGGTGGGTCAGACTCCAGAATCGCGCCGTCTCCCCAAACTTCCTTCCCATCTGGGGAAAGGTAGCGCAGGCGACCCGGCTCGTTCTTGGTGATTTCAACTCGTGAGCCAAAGAAATACTGGGAAGTGAATTCGGGCTGGGTAATTGCTTCCCACACGCGCTGCGGCGGGGTGTTTTGAATAATTACCGAGCTGATAATCCTCTGGGGACGTGGGGGAGTGTTTGGGTTATCGGCGGTGCTCATGATTCTTCCTCCTCTAAATTCTTCTGCAGGTCAAGAAGTGCTGAACTTTGGTGGGCGGTGTATTTATCGATCCAACGGTCGTGGATGCGGCGAATCGGCACAGCGTTGAGGTAGTGGAGCTTTTGGCGGCCTGAGCGCTGTGTGATCACAAGGTTTGCTTCTTCGAGGATGCTCAGATGCTTGGCCACTCCGAAGCGAGTCATTCCCAAACCTTCTTCAAGCTGTCCCTGAGTGAGGCCGCCGGTAGTGTAGAGCTTATCGAGCAGCTTTCTGCGGGTGGGGTCTGCGAGAGCTTTGAAAACTGCATCATCATCCATAACACGAGAATATGTGACTATATAGTCACATGTCAAGGGTGGGAGGTTATTTTGGGTACACACAAGCAGCAGATTTTTGGTCGAGAAGGTGATTTTCTCACCTTCTCGACCAAAAATCCGCTGCTCGCGGGAGACATAAGACCTCAGAGCAGGTTCGTGCGTGCACCGGAGCGGATGCGTCGCGCAGCGGCATGCACTAGGACAAGCCCCGCGAGTGCCCAAAGTACGCAGACTAACACCTCAGTCACGACTGTTGAATCCACCAACCCAGAGGAGCCACTCACCAAAGCAATCGTTCGTCCGCCGGGAACCAACGTACACAATGCCGCCAGCCACGCCGGGTATGCATCTATCGGCACGATCACGCCCGCGCTGATAGGCAGAAGCGCTCCTAAGATAGTTCCTCCCAGGTATGGGTCGGAGAGATAAAGCCCCAGCCCAGCGGCGAAAACACCCAGACATACGCCCGCCATAAGAGCCAGAGGTAAGAGTGTCACAGAACGCACAAGCATGGACAGGCTGCCTTCAAGGGAACCACCGAAACCGGCATAGGCAGTGGCAACACCCAGGTTCGTGATGCCAGTGATCAGAGCTAAAAGCGCGGGCATTGCAGAGACTCCCAGCCAATAAGCCGCATCAAACCGTCGAGCGGTGCACACCTGCTCGAACACTCCTAGCCAGCGGTCGGTCGCCGCGCGTGCCACAACGCCGGCCGCCACTCCGAGTACCACGCTTGCCAGGGCAGAGGCACATGCGATCCGCACAGGATCAGGTGCGGAAAGATCGCGTCCTAGTAGAACGCTGAACAGCACGCTCATCCCCGGTACGACCACGAGGGTGCTGAGTGCCGTGCCAACTGTGGCGAAGGTAATGGATGAAGACCATCCAACTTTGGCGGTACTGTTCAGGCGATAGAGAAAGTTCGTTCGTTTAAACATCGCAGCCTCCTAGATTGCGCCCAGAGTGCCATGCGCCGTTGCCGCGCGCAGGGCTCGCCTACCCAACAGATATGCCGCAAGCATCCAGAGGGCTGTGACCGCACAGGTTTGCAGTACAACGCTCAGAAAATCACCGAATGAGTTCATAGGCATTTGCCCAAGCAGAACCTTCACGGGTGCCTGAATCGGAATCAGCGTGCCGAGCTCATCAAGCCATGCAGGCGCGGAACTCTCGGTAAAAAGCACCCCGGCAGCCACGAAAACCGGCACGAGCAGCAGCTCCTCATAGGCGATAGCGTTCGGGGTTGCCACAAAGAACCCTGCAATCACGAAGGTCACCGCCAGACACGAGATCCACAGCAGCGGAAGGCCCACCAGATAGCGTGCACCCACCTGAGTAAAGTCCGTGAAATTTACCGAGAAGGTGCACAGCGCCCAGAAAGCCCAGGCCAATGGCAGGGCGGCAAGTCCAAAAATGGAGGCAGTTGAGACCACCGCTGCGAGCGCACGCAGCGGGTTCACGGCACCATTGAGCAGATACACGAACGTTCCCCGGTAGCGCTCGAAGTTGAGGATTCCGGCGGCAACAATGCACATGTTCCAGGTACCGATAATACCTGCGCGAGTCCAGGCGAGGGTCGCATCTACTGGCCAGGCACCGGCGGCGAGTGCTTGCAGGGCCGTTGCTCCAAAGGTGCTCAGCAGCAGTAACTGCAGGAAGTAGGGAACCGTGAGGAATTGGCGCAGGGAAAAGGACATTAGGCGAAGCTGCCGGTTCATCGTTTCAATCCTTCCGCCATAGCCAGATATGCCTCTTCGAGGGTGGCTGGGCGAGTATACAGCGGTGTGAGCATCTGAACCTCACGCTCAGTGAGAATACGGGTCAGCAGAGCCTCGGCGCGTTCGTTACTGAAGGGGTGCGGCTCTTCCGAAACAGAACGTTCATTCCAGTACACGGTGATCTCCCACTCGCTACCGTGCGGGGTTAGCAACAGTGTTCCCGCATCGCTCAAAGATCGGGCAAGTTCTTGAAGCACCGCCCCGGCATTCGCACCCACACGCCCGACAGTGCTAGCGGAGATTCCGGCGTGCGTAGTAATATCCGCTACCGTGCCCGAAACCGCCATGCGACCGGCACCGATGACCGTGACCCGATGCGCTAACTCCTCAATCTCGCCCAGCAGATGGCTCGTGAGTAAAATGGCGGTGCCGTCGTCAGCGAGGGAGCGAATTAGCTGGCGTATTGTCAGCGAAATATCTGGGTCAAGCCCGTTCGTCGGCTCATCCAAAAGCAGCAGTTTTGGCTCGCCCAGCAGTGCCCGCGCGATGTGCAGACGTTGTTTCATGCCGCGGGAAAACTCTTGTACTTTCTTCGCGGCGACATCTGCAAGATCGACCCGTTCCAAAGCGCTCGCCACCTGGGTGCGGCGTTTGCGCGCGCTAACCCCGGCAAGGTCGGCGAAGAAGAGAAGATTATCGCGGGCGGATGCTCGCGGATAGAACCCGGTATCCCCGCCGAGCGCAAGTCCCAGGGATGCACGCGCACGCTGGGGGTGTGCAAGCGCATCCACCCCGTCGATGCGAACGGTACCGCTTGTGGGAGTCAACAGTGTTGCGCACATCTGTACAATTGTTGTTTTCCCAGCTCCGTTGGGACCGAGCAGAGCATGAATTTCGCCGGAGCTTATACTGAGCGAAACATTATCGACAGCGGTGAAAACGTGTTCACCTTTGCCAAAGGTGCGGCATAGCTGTGCCGCGTCAAGAATTGTAGACATTGTGATAAAATCTTGCGGTGCTTAGTCACCCGAAGCCTCTTGAGCACGGTGTTCGCACGCCTGCAATATGTGGGACGGGTGAGATGAATAGTCGTGAGAGAGGCACTTCGTAGTGCCTGAATAATCCCAAGTCACCGACTGCAGATGCGGAAGGTATAACAATGAAACCCTCAGAACTTTGGTGTTCAAGGTGCTCACTATGCGCTCCTGGAATGTATCGAACCAAAGCAGGGTTATTTCTGAAATTTTTAAAGCCCACCATCTGGGCGGGCATTCCGCGAGCCGGTGCGACTTTAGCGGGAGGTCATACCTCATCACTCCTAGATTCAAGGTTTCCATCAGTGTAGCATGGCTCACGGTTGTCTACACTGATGGTAATTTAGCGGCGGCTAACTGCAGATCACATGGCTTTAGCGGTTAGGGTATAACATACGTACAGTCACAAGCGCATAAGTATTGGTGCTTCTCCCAAACAATAGGCTGTCGCGAAAACAGTTCATAAAACGTCATCTTTGCAACAATGCGCCGAAAACACGCATCCCGCTTGACCATGTGCGCTTCCTATGAAACTCTAGATGCAGGTCATGAGAGCCAGTGATAAGCCCCAGCTAGCTGGCCGGCAACCCTCCTCCGCGGTGGGGTGCCCTGGGTGAGGACCAGGCGTTGAACACAAAGTACAACGCAAGCGCGGGACCGATGTGCCCGATTCTGGTACATCGTTTTTTCGTTTGCAGAGAAGAAAACCCAAGAACTCTGTACCGAAATCGGCATGCGGCCCCCTGAACTATCACAAGGAGCTTCGCATGAGCAACACTACAGTCCCGACTCCCGCCAACCCCGCCGGTTGGAAATTTGAAACCCGCCAGATTCACGCGGGGCAGGCACCGGATGCCGCAACGGGAGCTCGGGCGTTACCTATCTACCAGACCACCTCGTTCGTTTTCGAGAACGCAGAACAGGCCGCTAACCGTTTCGCTCTAGCTGAGCTTGGGCCTATCTATACCCGTTTGAACAACCCCACCCAAGAGGTTATTGAAAACCGCATCGCATCCCTTGAAGGGGGAGTAGGGGCGCTTTTGCTGGCCTCAGGCCAAGCGGCTATTACCTATGCGATTCTCAACATTGCGGGTGCGGGCGACCATATCGTGGCTTCCCCATCGATTTATGGGGGAACCTACAACCTACTTAAATACACGCTTGCCGACCTCGGCGTTGAAACTACGTTTGTTGAAAACCCGGACGACCTGCAGCAATGGCGCGATGCGGTTCGCCCCAACACGAAACTCTTCTACGGAGAAACCGTACCTAACCCCCGGAACGATGTGCTCGACATCGAGCCTATCGCCCAGATCGCCCACGACAATGGCGTTCCCCTAATCGTCGATAACACTGTTCCCACTCCTTACCTTGTGCGCCCCATCGAATTTGGTGCGGATGTGGTAATCCATTCCGCCACGAAATATCTGGGTGGGCACGGCACCTCAATCGGCGGCGTTATCGTGGACTCCGGGAATTTTGACTACGGAGCCAATCCCGAAAAGTTCCCCAAGTTCAACGAGCCAGCACCTGGCTACCATGGTCTAGTTTATGCCCGTGACTTGGGCAAAGACTCCGCCTTCGGTGCGAACCTTTCCTATATTCTCAAGGCGCGAGTTTCGCTTCTGCGCGACACCGGGGCGGCGATCTCTCCAACCAACGCCTTCAACATTGGTATCGGTCTAGAGACCCTTTCGTTGCGCATCGAACGCCATATCGAGAACGCTACTAAAGTCGCAAACTGGCTGGAGGAGCACCCGCTGGTCGATCAGGTGATCTGGGCCGGTCTGCCTTCCTCGCCCTGGTACGAGCGAGCCCAGAAGTACCTGCCGAAGGGGCCGGGCGCTGTTGTGGGATTCACCCTCAAAGACGCCGACTTGGAACAGACCCGCACCTTTGTGGACGCCCTGCAGCTGCACTCCAATGTAGCGAATATCGGCGATGTACGCTCGCTCGTGATTCATCCCGCATCCACCACTCACTCGCAGCTTTCTGAAGAAGAGCTAGAGGCAATCGGTGTGAGCAAAAACTTTGTGCGCCTCTCGGTAGGTATCGAAAATATTGACGACATTATCGCAGACCTTGAATTGGGCTTTGCAACTCTGAACGCCTAACCTGCACCGCCGCGACCGGGCTGCACAGTAAATGCCCGGTCGCGGTATCGGTTTCTCGCCTGCCATTACCAACTACTGGTTATCGAGGAGAAAACATGACGGAAAATATCGTACACGCCACCTATCTGTCGCAACTGCAGTATCCCAGCGCTCAGGGGTACCTGCGGCAGATGGCGATCGGTGATTTCACCCTCGAAAACGGTACCGTGCTTCCACAGGTAAACATTGGGTACGAAACGTGGGGAACTCTTAATGAAGCTGGGGACAACGCGATTCTTATTCTGCACGCCCTCACCGGCGACACCCATGTTTCGCGCGGGATTCCCACATCGGATATGCCTGCACCCAGTATTCGCGCAGTCGAAAGTGATGGTTGGTGGGAAGGTATTGTGGGGCCGGGCGCGGTGGTCGATACTACCAAGTATTTTGTGATAGCTCCCAATATCTTGGGCGGATGCTACGGTTCGACTGGTCCGGCAAGCATCGTACCCGAGGGGTACCCGGGCGCCGGAAAACCCTGGGGATCACGCTTCCCTTACGTCACTATTCGCGACTCGGTACGAGCCGAAGCCGAACTTATCGCCCGGTTGGGGATTAAGAGTTTTCACCACGTAATCGGCGGATCGCTCGGCGGGGCACGCGCTATCGAATGGGCGGCAACCTTCCCCGAGCTGGTACGCGGATGCGCAGTTATTGCCGCCGGTCCCGCTGCTACCGCCGAACAGATTTCCTGGGCGCACACCCAGAACCTCGCCATCCGTGCTGATGCCAATTTTGCTTCCGGCGATTATTATGGGGGAGCGGCGCCCACGGCCGGGCTCGCGCTGGCGCGGCGCATAGCCCACACCACCTACCGCAGCCCAGCAGAGTTGGAGCACCGCTTTGGGCGGCAGGCAAACCGCGGAGAATCCACCGACGGCGGGTCCATCGGTGAGAACCGCGGACGATATGCGGTCGAAAGCTACCTAGACCACCACGGCGATAAGCTCGTTGAGCGTTTTGACGCCAATAGCTACCTTGCCGTGAATGAGGCGCTAATTTCACATGATGTTGCACGCGGGCGCGGCAGCCTCTCGCATGCGCTTGCGCTCAGCGACTGCAAGTGGACTATCGCCGCCGTAAGCACCGATCGCCTGTTTTTTCCGCACGAATCGTACCGTCTGGCGGAGGCGCTGCCGGTTCCCGTGAAAGTCGATATTATCGAATCCGACCACGGTCATGACGGTTTCTTAGTCGAATCCCGCCAGTTGGAGGCGATTCTCGCTAAGGCTCTCGGAGTCCCGGTTCCCGAGCGAGAGCGCGCTGTCGATGAAGAAAAATCCTTTCAAGATATAGCTGCTCTTTTCGGTTCGCCTCTTGAAACACAAAAACAGAACTAGCTTTCGTTTTTATATATCCGAACATAGAAACCGTACATAAAAGCCTTGTGAGGACTATATTTCGGCGTGAAATAAGTCCCCACAAGGCTTTTTGTACGGTACCGATAATTGTGAATGGACGAGGTTAGCACCAGGTCACATTCTCGGGGTCAAGGCCGTGGGCGCGGGCATTCTCGTAGATGATGTCCCGTAACCAGACAGCCAGTCCCGCAGCGAGCTTCTCGTAGTGCTCGTTGAAACGGGCGTCCTCAACATAACCGCGTGCCAGAATTGCGTGCTTGGCGGGGGTTACCTCGAAGAAGAAAAGTGAGGCGCGGTGCCGCTCGGCAAGCGCATTCGCTTCCTCACTGCCCGGCTGCACGCCACGAGTGAAAGCCTCGACGAGGGCTTGCTCAACTGCGTCAAGCTCCTGCTTGCCCTTCACCCAGTCGGTGCGGCTCATGGCCGCAGTACGGCGTTGGTATTCAGCCCAATCGTCGGTGTGCCCGTAACGTTCCTGCGCTTCTTGCTCACGTGCGGGGCTGAACCCGTCTCCCATAATTTCTGCTTTTTCTGCAGCGGTGAGCTGTTCGTTCTTAGGTGCCATTGCATCCTCCAAAAGTTGATCTAGTGTTGTTAGCATGCGCTCATAGGCGGCCATTTTGCGCTGGAGCATATCTCGCTGGGCGAGTAGATGCTCGGTGCTGTTCGCTTCGTCCTGCAGTACGCTGCGAATGGCTTCAAGGCTCATGCCAATGGCGCGATACCCCATAATGACGGTGATGCGCTCAAGATCGGCATCACTGTAGTAGCGGTATCCGTTGAGCTCATCGTGCGCGGGGCTGATCAGACCCCGCTGTTCCCAGTGGTGAAGCGTGCGCACGGTCAGCCCGTGCAGGGATGCAGCCTCTCCTACGGTGTACTCGTGCTGCCCGCCATCTGGTGTAGTGTTCGCGTCCATGTTTTTACTGTAGATCCTGACGTTGGGTGAGGGTCAAGCCTTGAGCGGAAATCTATTTCGGTTGTTTATGGCAGGCTCCTCGGTAAGATGAAGATATGAGTGAAAATACGTACATTGTCGAATATTCCCGACCCGAGGATGAACGCGCCGGAACCCACCTGGTGCTTCTGCTGCATGGGTACGGTTCGCATGAGAAAGACCTGCTGTCGCTAGCTGAACATCTGCCGCAGGAGGATATCACCTATGCGGGAATGCGCGCCCCGCAGCCGGTAGGCACCCAGTTTTCGGCGGACACAACCGGTGCCCACATTCCCGCCGAGGCCACAGGTTACCAGTGGTACCCACTGGATCAACAGCTCAATGCGGATGTGCGGACCATAGAACAGGCCAGCGACTACGTCCTGGAGTGGGTCGAGCAGCACGAATCACACTATGCTTCGGTCGCGCTGGTGGGGTTCTCGCAAGGCATGGCGGTGGCGACTTCTATGGCGCGGCATCGCCCAGGAAAATTTGCTGCACTGGTGGGGCTCTCCGGATACGCGGTCGAATCGGACTCTCCTTATTTCAAGGACGACGAGCTCAAAGCCACCGAGCTGCCCGTTTTCTACGGCAGGGATCAGGAAGACCCTATTATTCCGCAGCCCTTCGTGGATTACACCTACGAGTGGATTCGCGCGTACACCGACGGCATCAAAGTTCTGTATGCGGGTGCCGGGCACGGGGTAAGCGCCCTGGAAATTCGCCATGTGGGCGAGTTCATCGACGTGAAGGTGCTGGGAAACGCGCCGCGCATCCGTGCCGAGAAGGTTGCGGATGCCGCAGATAATGCTGGGGTGTCAGAGCAAGAATCTGCCGACTAAAAGAACCTGAATAACGCATCTTGGGTTGTATAACGCACCATCTGGCGGTGCGTTATACAACCCAAGATGCGTTATTGCGGGAGGGGAAAGGACAGAAAACCTAGTCCCGAGCCACCTGCACACTTACCCCGTTGAAGCTCACCGTATCGCCCGGATGCAGCTGCTTGCCCCGCGCCTCCTCAATCTGCCCATTGACCTTTACCAGCCCATGCTGGATTACTTCGCGTGCCTGCGCACCGTCTTCGACCAGATTGGCCAGCTTCAAAAACTGTCCCAGACGAATCATTTCGTCACGAATATAGATTTTCTCCATGTCACCAGTGTATCGGCGGGAGGGTGCCATGTGCGGCAGTCATACTAACCCGCCATGTGTCCCTCATGTACACGCTCTAACTAAACACTGTCTACCGTTACCCAGAAACTACACGGCAAGACGGGTACGCAATGATACCCTAGTATCTTGTACTTGTGACCGTATATCCCGGCGCTTACCGCGCGCGGAAGAACACTGAACTCACGCACGCCACAGCCGGTGGCGGGGCATAAAGGAGTAAACATGGCAGAAAAGTCCACTCTCGACAACGTTATTGCGCTCGCTAAGCGCCGCGGCTTCGTCTTCCAGGCGGGTGAAATCTACGGCGGTTCCCGCTCTGCATGGGATTACGGTCCCCTCGGCGTGGAACTGAAAGAAAACATCCGTCAGCAGTGGTGGCAGCGTTTCGTGCGCTCACGCGCAGACATGGTCGGGCTGGACTCTTCGGTAATCCTGCCTCGCCCGGTGTGGGAAGCATCCGGACACGTGGCAACCTTTATGGACCCGCTGGTGGAATGCCTCTCGTGCCACAGGCGCCAGCGCCAAGACCACCTGATTGAGGCATTCGAGGCTAAAAAGGGGCGTGCACCTGAAAATATGGGTGAGGTTGTCTGCCCGAACTGCGGCACCCGCGGCGAATGGACCGAGCCGCAGAACTTTTCGGGGCTGCTGAAAACCTACCTGGGGCCTGTCGATAACGAAGAAGGGCTGCACTTTCTGCGCCCCGAAACCGCGCAGGGCATCTTCGTAAACTTCAACAATGTGGTGACCGCGGCCCGTAAACGTCCGCCCTTCGGTATCGGGCAGATCGGTAAGGCGTTCCGCAACGAGATCACCCCCGGCAACTTCATCTTCCGCACCCGCGAATTCGAGCAGATGGAGATCGAATACTTCGTTCACCCCGACGAAGCAGATAAACACTTTGACGCATGGGTTGAAGACTGCTGGAACTGGTTTGTTGACTTGGGTATTAACCCCGAGAACATGCGCCGGTTCGATGTTCCTGAGGACGACCGCGCGCACTACTCGGCGGGCACCATCGACATTGAGTACCGTTTTGGTTTCCAAGGCGGCGAATGGGGCGAGCTCATGGGTGTGGCAAACCGCACCGACTACGACCTGGGCGTGCACAATGAGCACTCGAACGCGAAGCTCGAATACTTTGACCAGGCCAGCGGCGAACGCTACGTGCCCTACGTCATCGAACCTTCCTTCGGCCTGACACGCTCTATGATGGCGTTCCTTGTCGATGCTTACGTTGAGGATGAAGCACCGAACACTAAGGGCGGCGTCGATAAGCGCGTGGTTCTCAAACTTGATCCGCGCCTGGCGCCCGTGAAGGCTGCCGTTCTGCCCCTGTCGAAGAAACCCGAACTCTCCGAGCCCGCCCACAAGCTGGCAGCCGACCTGTGCGGTGCATGGAATATCGACTATGACGAGGCGGGGGCTATCGGCCGCCGCTACCGCCGTCAAGACGAAATCGGCACCCCGTTCTGCATTACCGTAGACTTCGATACTTTAGAGGATCAGGCGGTCACCATCCGTGAGCGTGACACCATGAGCCAGGAGCGCGTGGCACTCGATCAGGTGAAGGCATACCTGGCGGCGCGTCTGGCCATATAGATTCTTTTCAATATGTACATGGGCGGGGTTCTCTGCAACGGAGAGCCCCACCGGTATTTTCACTCAGTCACTAGGATCTGGTGCAGAACCTAGCCGATACGTACAATAGTGAGAACCCTATCCTCGCGGTAAAACCCGCGCATTCTGCGGAAGAAAGGCACCCCATGAACACCTACGAATTTCGTCCCTGGCGCGAAGGCGACGATTTAGAGCTTCTGCAGGTGTGGGGGGATCCGCGAAGCGAGCAGGAGGCGCAGCAGCGCGCATCGTTCGGAGAGGCCTCAGACGCCCCTTTTAGCCGAACCCTTGTGGTCACCGATTCGGGTGTGCCTATCGCCGCTGGCGTGGTGACTGCGTCACTTCTGCACCCACAACGCCTGTGGGCTTATCTTGATGTTGCCGAAGGGCACCGCCGCGCCGGGTTAGGTACCGAGCTTTTAGACCGGCTGCGTGAGATCGCCGTCGAAAACGGGCAGGTTCCGAACCTCCGCGTGAAGCTGGCACCATTTAGCACCGGTGAGGAATTTGCCCAGGCAAAGGACATGAAAATGATTCAACGCTCGCGTCTGGTTCATATTGATGCGGGCGCGATTCCGCCAGTGCCCCTGCGTGAGGATGAGAACGGCAAACCCACTCAGGCGATTGAGGATTTGGCGACCGGCTCGGTTGAGCTGACCTCGAAGCTCTGGGAGTTCTACCGCGATTCGCATGATTGGGATGTTCCTGCCGAGGTCGGGTTAGGGACCGTAAACCGGTATTTCCTCTCGGATGAGGCACGCGCCTTCGGGGCGCTGGTACTGCGCGATAACATTCAGCAGGCTGAGAAAGAGGGGAAGAAAGGCGAAATCATTGCCTTTGCGGTGAGTTATCACCCCTTTGAGACCGACCCTGCCGCCGCGCTGGTCGATGAGAATACTGCGACTGAGGTTTTGCTCGGATATGACATGCAGAACGAAGGCGCGGTCGAGGCTATTATGCAGCTTCTTTCGCTGTTGACGGCGCAGTACCCGGTGTTGGTTGAGGTAGACGATTCGATGACCGCTCTCGTGGAGGTAACCGATGTTCTTCTGCGTGCCGGAACCGCGAGCGTGGAAGGTGACCCAACCTATATTTACGCAAGCGATTATCCGGGTGCCGCTTCCTAAAGAACAAAGTGCCCAGAAGAGGCCCCAGAAAACTCGCAGCGTGAGGGCTTGACAACCTTGCCGAACGCTGACCGGTGCGCCTGTCGTGAACCGGGGTAGGTGCATCCGTGCCGATTTGCGTGTGTATGCCACAATATAGAGGTGAATTCTGAAGCCTCCCACCTGAAATTACCGCCGCTGAAACTCGGTAAACTGACCGTTGAAACGCCCGTGGTGCTCGCCCCGATGGCGGGTGTGACGAATAAGGCGTTCCGTCGTCTGTGCCGCGAGTACGGCGGTGGATTATATGTGACCGAGATGGTGACGGCGCGTGCCCTCGTGGAGCGCAAACCCGAGTCGATGCGTATTATCGAACACGATGCGGATGAGCAGATTCGCTCCATCCAGATCTACGGGGTAGACGCGGTTAACGTGGGTAAGGCTATTCGGCTGGTCGTAGAAGAAGATCGTGCGGATCATATCGACTTGAACTTTGGGTGCCCGGCGCCGAAAGTCACAAAACGCGGCGGCGGCGCGGCGCTTCCATGGAAAACCGATCTCTTCACCGCGATTGTGCACACAGCGGTCAAAGAAGCATCGCGCAACGATATTCCCCTGACCATCAAGATGCGTAAAGGTATTGATGATGACCACATCACGTTCCTTGAATCCGCTAAGATCGCCCGGGATGCGGGTGTCGCTGCCATAGCCCTGCACGGGCGCACCGCTGCCCAACACTATTCGGGAACAGCGGACTGGGACTCCATCGCACAGCTTCGCGAGGCAATTCCAGACGTTCCCATCTTAGGCAACGGCGATATTTTCGCCGCCGAAGATGCCGTGCGCATGGTCGAACAGACCGGTGTGGACGGCGTGGTGATTGGGCGCGGCTGCCAAGGGCGCCCGTGGCTTTTCGGTGATCTGCAGAATGCTTTTGAGGGTAGCACCGAGCGTATCCGACCTACTCTGAGTGAGGTTGCCGCAATGATTTACCGGCATGCCGAGCTGCTTGTTGAGACTTTTGCGGATGAGTACAAGGGACTGCGTGAGATCCGTAAACATGTTGCCTGGTATTTCAAAGGTTACCCGGTGGGCGGCGAGCTGCGTGCCAAGATGGCGACCGTACCTGATTTAGAGACTTTCCGTGAACTGCTGGGGCAGCTTGATCACAGTATTGGGTATCCGGGGGCTGCGGTTGAAGGTTCGCGCGGCCGAGCCGGGAGTCCGAAGAAACCGCATCTGCCGGATGGGTGGCTTAATTCTCGTATTCTGGGGGATGCTGAAAGGCTTGGGCTTGTGGAGGCGGAGCTTGATATTTCAGGCGGCTAATCCGTGGGAAGCGGGCTGGGCTGGAAAAGATGAGAGGGGCAAAGGTCTTGCTTCTGCACAAAATAGTGTTTAGATAGATGGTAGAAAAGGGCGGTGTGAACACCGAGATGAAGAAACGGAGGAGCGATGACTCGCATTGCCGAAGAAGGGCAGGAACGTTGGGAATGGAACCTGCCCGCAGGGTACACCCCTGACGATTCGGAACGCTGGGTGCCCGAAATACATCCGTTTCGGGATCGTACCCCCTTTGAACGTGATCGTGCCCGTGTGCTTCACTCCTCTGCGCTGCGGCGTCTAGGCGCTAAAACTCAGGTCATGAACCCGGATACTGATGATTTCGTGCGTACCCGTCTCACCCATTCCCTTGAAGTTGCCCAGGTCGGGCGCGAAGTGGGCCGGATGCTCGGATGCGATCCAGACGTAGTTGATACTGCTTGCCTCTCTCATGACCTGGGGCATCCGCCCTTTGGACATAACGGTGAACGTGCCCTGAACAAGATCGCCGCCCATATGGGCGGGTTCGAGGGCAACGCCCAAACCCTTAGGCTGCTCAGCCGCCTTGAACCGAAAGTGATCGCCGAACATGACGTATCTGCGGGGCTGAACCTGACACGAGCATCCCTGGACGCCACCTGCAAATACCCGTGGACACGCACAGACGCACCACGTCGCGCAGACGGCACCCAAACCCACAAATTCGGTGTCTACGAGGATGACCTGCCGGTCTTCGAATGGTTCCGCGAGGGCGCGCGTGACGCCGGGGTAGAGTCCCAGCGCAAATGCCTGGAAGCGCAGGTTATGGACCTTGCCGACGATATTTCATACTCGGTGCACGACGTTGAAGATGCAGTCTTCGGCGGGCATGTGCAGTTAGAACAGCTGCGTGAGGCGAAGCATCGGCAGGCCGTCTTCGACATGACCCGCCAATGGTATCTTCCAGATGCCACCGACGAACAGCTGGACTCAGCGCTTTGCCGCCTAGAGACCCTGAACCGGTGGGTTCCGTGCATGACCGGTTCGCGCGCCTCCCTGGCACAGTTCAAGGGACTTACCAGTAAACTTATCGGTCGTTTCGCCTGGAGCGCCGTGGAGGCGACCCGCGAACGTTACGGGCGAAACGCCCCGCTAACCCGCTATAGCGCCGAACTGATCGTACCGGAAGATACCCGAGATGAAATCGCTGTCATGAAGGGGATCGCAACCGCATTCGTTATGACGGTGCGCGACGCCCAACCCCATTACGAACACCAGCACGAAATACTGGGTATCCTAGTCGAAGCACTATACGAAGATTCCCAGCGTGCATACCCTCAGTACATCGACAGCATCTTCAGAACGGACTACGCGCAGCTGGGGACTCATGACGACGACGCACGCCTGCGCCTCGTCATTGATCAAGTGGCATCCCTAACCGACAGGTCGGCGGTTGCGCTTTACACCCGCATCAACGGAACCCCCTGGATGCTGGGAGAGAAGCCCTTGTGGTAGCCGCAGCCTTCCACGCGGCAAAGACAAGACAGAGACCCCGTGCATAGACGGGCATGAAATACCTTCTAAAACTGCTATTACAGCACGGTGCAGCAGAAATGAGACGATGGCTGGACTAATCCGCAAAGAAGACATTGATGAAGTACGCGCCCGTACTGATATCCGCGAAATCGTTGAGGGATACGTAACCCTCAAAGGTGCAGGTATCGGCGCGTACAAAGGGCTGTGCCCGTTCCACGACGAACGCACGCCCTCCTTCAATGTGCGCCCGCAAATGGGCACCTACCACTGCTTCGGATGCGGAGAATCCGGTGACGTCTACTCCTTCGTCATGGCGATGGAACACACCGGGTTTACCGAAACCGTTGAACGCTTAGCGGCGCGTATCGGATACACCCTGCACTATGAAGGTGGAAACCCGCGAGACAGGTACGAAGCAAGCTTGCGCCGTCGACTTCTCGACGCACACAAAATCGCCGCAGAGTTCTTTGAACGCAGCCTCTACTCAGCGAACGCAGGGGAAGCACAACGCTTTCTCGGAGCTCGCGGGTTCGACCCAGCCGCCACCAAAACCTTCGGGGTCGGATACGCCCCCCGTGGCTGGGACAATCTGCTCAAACATCTGCGTTCCCAAGGATTTACCGACGAGGAACTGCGCGCTACCGGTATGTTTTCTGAGGGAAACCGCGGCCTCTACGACCGTTTTCGTGGGCGCATCATCTGGCCCATCCGCACCGTAGCGGGCGAAACCATCGGATTCGGGGCACGCCGTCTCTTCGACGACGACCAAGGACCCAAATACCTCAACACCCCCGAAACACCGCTATACAAAAAATCGCAAGTGCTCTACGGCATCGACCTCGCCAAACGTGAGATGACCAAAACCAAACAGGTCGTCATCGTCGAAGGCTATACCGATGTTATGGCGGCACACCTAGCAGGCATCAAAACCGCCGTAGCAACCTGCGGCACCGCCTTCGGTGCGGGGCACATCAAAGTGGTACGCCGCATGATCACCGATGACGGCTCCGGCGGAGAAATTATCTTTACCTTCGATGGCGACGCCGCGGGGCAGAAAGCCGCGCTCGCAGCGTTTGAAGAGGATCAGCGTTTCGTGGCACAAACATACGTGGCGGTCGCCCAAGAAGGTATGGACCCGTGCGATCTTCGCCTGCACAGGGGCGATGCGGCGGTACGATCCCTCATCGCCTCTCGCCGTCCGCTCTTCGAATTCGTCATCGACACAACCCTCAAACGCTTCGACCTGACGACCCTAGAGGGGCGTGTGCTGGCGATGCGCGCCATCGCGCCCATTATCGCCGGAATCAGGGACCGCGACCTGCGCCCGGCCTATATGCGTAAAGTCTCCGGACAGCTTGGTATGGAACTTGAGGAAATACAGCGTGCGGTTGCCTACGCCCAGCGCCACCCGCAGCAGAAAAAACGTTACGAACCGGTGGCTCAGCAGCCCCAAACGCCCCGGTACGAGCAGGTATCTGGATACGGTCAGCAGGTTCCGCAGAACTACTCAGCTCAGCCGTGGAACGCATCTGCTGGAAACCCTGCGCCTCAGCCAGAAGGGTCCGCGAACCCCGGAAATACTATGCCAGACACTCACGGTGATGCTAGCGTGGCAAATACCGCCGGGGGAGAGCCAATACTCGCCCCCGACCCCGCCGACCCCGTGGCTCGTCTCGAAAAGGCCGCGCTCGAAATCGCCCTGCAGCATCCTCACTTGATGAGCGTATCCCAGTGGCAGGAATTCGCCCGCGTAGAATTCCGCTACCGTATGCACCGTGAAATTTCTCGAGGCATCATACACGCGGCCTCCACGGTAGCGCCTGCCGCCGGGGTTGAATGGCTCAACGTAGTGCGTTCTGGTACTATCGCCGAGGTACACCCCGCGATCGCCGAACTGAGTGTAGCGGCGCTGCCCATAGCCCACGAAGAGCACCTCCCCAGGTTTATTGAGGGTACTCTCAACAGCCTCTTTATCCACCAGATCACCCGACAGAAATCCGACCTCATGATGCGTCTGGAGCAGCTCAGTTCGGCCTCTGACGGTGAAGAGTATGCGCACGTGCAACGAGAGCTTTTAGAGCTTGAAATGCGCCGCAGAACACTCACAAAAAACTAGTAAGGTACATCACTATACCCTAAGTTGCGGAGGCAACAAACAGCCGGTATAGTTATTACTCGTTGCGGACAAACGCCGTAACGGGATAATCCCCCGTAGCTCAATTGGCAGAGCATTCGACTGTTAATCGAAGGGTTACTGGTTCGAGTCCAGTCGGGGGAGCTTATTAAAGGGCCTCAGGTTACACCAGAGGTCCTTTCTCTATATGTTGACTGGAACCAGTAACCCACTTCGCCCTGCGAAAGCGCTGGGGCGCTTCCTATCGGGCTTCGTCTATTTCGAGTCCAGTCGGGGGAGCATTTAAAAGCCTCAGAGCAAAGCTCCGAGGCTTTTTTGTATGGTGACTGGATTTTGCCAGTAACCCGCTCCATGTTTTCTCAACGCTGGAGGGCTCTAAATACCTTCGCACAAGAACCCTCTCGCGCATCAAACATCTCTGTTTCGAACACTATATGAATGCATACGCATAAAAGTTTTCGAGAAATTACACAGCACACGGTAAAATGCGAAAGATACCCTACGCACCATAAAACCGTGTACTGCCGCCTTCTGAAGATTTGATGGGAGCAGAAAAACCATACGGTTTGGTTGGTGTGATCGCTGGGGCGGCTGTGTAACAACACACCTGCGGTAAGAATAGAGCTAGAATAATAACCGTGGGGTGCTAAACAGAAGCTCCACACAGAACAATCACGGAGAGGTGGGCATGACCACAAACACTAATCCCCAAGGCATACGAGCAGGCATTGCAGGGATTAAGTCAAGTATCGCGGGTCTCTTTGATGCCGCTAAGGTACTTAAAACCCTAGGTATTAACCAGGTCAAAGACGAAGTCCAGATTGCAAAGCACGAGCTTAAGACCAAAGGCATCGCTCTTGGCAAAGGTGCAGCGTTCCTCGCCGTCGCAGCTGTTTTTGCGTGCTTCATGGTCATCGCTATTATCGGTCTGCTTATCTTCCTCCTTGGACAGCTTGTACCTTTATGGGCCTCAGCGCTGATTTGGGCAGGCGTCTTCCTCATTATTCTCGCCATTTTAGGGCTTATCGGATATAAAAAAGTTAAAGCCCAGCTGCCCTTTGCTCCCGAATCGGCAATCTTCGGCGTTCTCTTTGATCTCGGCGTGCTTCGTGAAGGCAGCGCAATGACAGCCTCCCGTTTGAAACAAGAGCAGGCTGAACGGGCAGCGCGCAAGCAGGCAGAGCGTGAGGCCGCAGCAGAGAAGGCACGCCAAGAAGCTGAGGAGCGTAAGGCACGCGGCGAAGAAGAACCCAAGCCGCTCACCATTGAGCAGATTCAGCAGCGCACTAAAGAACGTCGCGCACACCTTGCAGCTTTGCGCGATGATATGCAGAAGTACGCACAGAATGCTCAATCCTTCACCCAATCAACCGTAGACTCCGCAAAGACCGGTGTGCAGAACGCGCCCAGCAGCGCGGCTACCGTTGGGCGCAACATGGTCAGCAACGCATCCAAGCCTGAGGTTGTTAAGGCTCGGTGGAAGTCCTTCGCAACTCTGGGCGCATCGCTCTCCGCAGTCGTACTCTTCCTCCGAAAGATTGTGCGACGCTAACGCAAGTACCTGCACCACAAACTCCGTATATTGGCCCGTCACCTCTGCGGTGGCGGGCCATTTTTTGAGGGTTTTTGGAGAGACTCTCAGAGAACTCCAAGGCCTATTTATGCTGAGGAACGCGATAACACCCGATAAAATAATGAAGAACACCCCATACACCTGAGAAGTCAGACCAAGGAGAACAGGCGATGCAGCAGGCAAAGAAGATCCTGATCGGTGCTGAGACCTATCCCCCCGATGTGAACGGCGCGGCACAATTTGGGCACCGCCTAGCGACCTCTATGCTCAAGCGCGGGCACGAAGTACACGTGGTTGCCGCAAATCCCAGCCGTGGACCTAGCTACCGAACCGTTGTAGAGGGCGGCATCGTCGAGCACCGTCTGCGTTCGCATCTGCCCCCCACTCATGAAACCAACCGCATCTGTATTCCCTGGGAAATCCACGCCGAGGTGGGTCGTATCCTTGACGAAGTTAAGCCGGATGTTATTCATGTGCAGTGCCACTACATTATCGGGCGCGCATTACTGAAGCAGGCACATAAGCGTGGAATTCGAGTTATCGCCACCAACCACTTTATGCCCGCAAATTTAGATCCATTCCTGCCGTTCCCGGAACCCATCAAAAAGGTATATGCGCACATTACCTGGGCGGATATGCGCCGTCTTTTCAAATATGCGGCGGTGGTGACAACTCCGACTCAGATCGGCGCCGATGCGATGCGAGATCTTGGAAGATTTACTCGCCCCGTCATGCCCGTTTCTAACGGCATTGAAATCAGCGACTACGAACTTGCTGAGGGTGCAGATTTGGGCAAAGCACCCGGCGAACTGCGTGTAACCTTCGTGGGTCGTCTTGCTGAAGAGAAGCACGTGGATGTGCTTATTGAGGCGCTCTCTCTTCTCCCCGAAGACCTTGACCACGTTCGCCTTGATATCGCCGGAGGCGGCGAGCTTCGTGAAACCCTCGAACAGAAGGCACGCGAATGCGGTGTTGAAAACCGAGTAACGTTCCGTGGGTTTGTTCCGGACGAAGAACTGCCGGGTGTTTACCAGAGGGCGGATATTTTCTGTCAGCCTGGGACCGCAGAGCTGCAGTCGCTTGTCTCCTTGGAGGCTATGAGCGCCTCCACCCCCGTAGTCTTGGCAAACGCTCTAGCGCTTCCACATCTCGTGGAAGAAGGCGTTAACGGATACCTCTTTGAGCCTAATAATCCGCAGGATTTGGCGGATAAACTTACAGCAATTCTTCGTCTACCTGCCGCTGAACGCGAGCAGATGGGGCGTGAGAGCCGCCGTATTGTGGAATTCCATAGTGCGGAGAATACCTGGCGCACTTTTGAGGAATTATATGTATCGGATGCCCCCTATGAGCGTTTTCTTGCTCAACGTTCTAAAAAATAAGGTGTGTCTAAGATTCGCCAAAACTGTACCCCTCAGGTACTCTAGAGACGTGGCTTACGCGCTAAGCCTCTAGGGGAGTTAGCTCAGCCGGTTAGAGCAGAGGACTCATAATCCTTTGGTCGTGGGTTCAAGTCCCACACTCCCTACAGACCCCGCTCGGTATGACTCATTTATTACATGTCGCCGAGCGGGGTCTTTTCGCTTTATATCGGGGTTCGAGTTACGCGAGTTAGAACAGAGAGCATAAACACGCTACATTAGATACGAACATTTGAGAGATAAAGTGTTTGCCAGCTACTTTTGAAAAGCACCATTTTCTCTCGGAACCCTGTTAGAGACTCCGGCTCACTCAAAAGAGGAATAATGACCACCGATAAATCCTGCATGAGAACGCTACACGGTTTATATGAGCGCCGCTTTCTGCGTTTTGCCACCGCGTTTACCCTCGCCTCTGTTCTTGGCGTGGCGGCACCCGTTCTTGCGCCGGTGCCTACATACGATCACGGCTCGGCCTTTCTGACAGCGGCTCGCGCAGATCAGCAGGATATTCCTTCGCCCCATGTTCGCAATCTTATTTTTGTGCTTCAGCTCAAGGAAGACGGCACCTTTGAGGGGCACTTGCTTCTCGGAGATTTTAAAGGTGAGATTGGGCAAAGCGAGCTTCAAGACCTAGATACCTATCTGGAGGCCGTCAAAGTTGATAACCAAAAGGTAGAGTCCGATATTCATTCGTATCAGCCGTATTTTGTGGGTAAAGATGCTCTTATCCCGAAAGAAGCGCAGGGTCGGCACGTAGCATTTACTGCGAATAGCATCGACCAGGTTAATAGAGACCTCGAACAGCTTCTCGGAACCAAGAATAATTCCATCTCTTTCAGTGAGTCCACAGGAGAAAATCAAGAGCTTTTATCAACCGCGAATGTGCATATTGATTGTGCCGGTATTTGTGATGCGAGCATGTCATCCCCGCCATTGGGGCTTGTGGCAGCGCCCGCATCCTGGGGTAAGAGCGGCGACGAAGCTCTGTACAGCGTCAACGAGGCAGCAAAATACGATTCTGGTACATCTTCGGTTGTTAGCTATACGATGAGCCGCCGAGTGGTTCCTGAGAAATTTTCAAGCACTTTCTACATCAGCTCCGAGTCTTCTTTGAGTGCGAGCTTCCAATATACCTTTAGCCCGCTCGACGCAATGCTTTTTAGCCGGAGTATTAATGAGATCTTTGGTGCCTCTAATACAAAGACCGGCGAGCAGAATATGGAGCGTAATGAGCAGGGCATAGGGCGTACCTTTACTACCCGGATCAGCAATATCAAAGTTCAAGATTTCCAACGTTTGCTCAACAACTATATGCCCGGCAGCGAGGTAAGTCTTGAGAAAGGTGAGAACGACCAGCTGACGTTGCGTGCCAAGCTTGTTGCGGATGCTAAAGTCACCGATAGATTCAGTGGCGACAGTGAATATATTGTGGTGGCGCCGGACGGTATGGCGGTTGTAAATCCTCCTGCTAATACTGTTGTAGATCAGTCCGATGGGGCAATTCATGTGCGCGCCAAGGGTATTAACACCGCCACAATGGAAATTCATATGCAGAAGGCCCCCCGCAACTATAGGCCAATTATGATTGCTGGGATTGTCGTAGCATCCCTGCTCATCGTAGTGCTGATCTCTATTCCCATCGTGGTGACTCGTCGCGTGAAGAAATTAGAAGAAGAATAAATACCTTATTTTCTGAAGATATGACGAATTATCGTGAGTAGAGGCGAGATTTAAGGTAGGGTAAAAAGTAACCTCGCATGCACACGCGAGACATCGCCGATAAACACACGGAGTACTGTTGCTCCAGCGCCTTCTTCCTGGAATAAGGCTTAGCCACGAGATCTTCAGACTTATCTGGTTTCTTGAAGCAACGTCCCGAGTGTATATCGGCTTGTTGCATAGGAAAATCCGAGATAAGGATCAGATGATGAGTGAGAATATTCCGCAGTCCGGTCAAGGTCAGCCACAACATCCTCAAGGTTATGGCAATGACGGGTACCAGAACCCCAACCCCGCTCAACCGTATGGGAACCCTAATATGCACCAGTCTGTACCTCCCCAGGAGCAGGGCGGACAATACCAGCAGGATCCTAATCAGTTTGGAAACCCGGTTCCGGGTGCTCCGAACCAGCAGATTCCCCAGCCGAACGGGTTTAACCCGCAAAACCCTGCACAGCCTCAGGGAGACCCACATGCTGGTTTCGCCCAGCCAGCAGCACCGGCAGCGCCAAACCCTTTCGCTGAAGCTCTCAAGAATGTTTGGGGCAGCTTCCTTGATGTCTTTAAGAGCCAACCGGGCGACGCACATAAAAGACTGCAGGACAGCCAACCTTGGGGATGGATTATCGCTGTAGCAGCACAGTCCTTCGCAGGCTCTTTGGTCATTACGCAGCTGGTCAGCGGTCTTCTTGGGCTTTTCTACATGTTCCGCGGTTCATTCTACGGCAGCCGGGGGAGCTCCTCTCAGGGAGGAAACTTCGGGCAGACCGTCATGATTTTCCTAATTTTCTTTGTCGCAATTTTTGCGATTCACGTTCTGCGCGGCTTGCAGCTCATGCTGACCGCTCGTATCGGAAAAGTTCAGTCGAGTTTCAACGACTGCATGAGCGCGGCAGGTGTTGCGGCTCTTCCTTTGGCTGGCTCCTATCTTCTGCTCTACCTCTTTGTTCTTCTCACGGTGGGTACAAATGGGAAGAACTTTGCAGAGAACCCCATCCTGACGATATATCTTCTGGTAGCAATCTTTGCGTTTTCGATTGTGATCGGTGAGTCTCTTATCTACCTGGGGCTGAATCGCCTGGGCCGTTTTGAGAAATCGCCTGTGTTAATGCACGCTCTTCTTACAACTGCATGGGTTATTGTGGCCATCATCGTATACAACATTGCGTTCCAGATGATGCCTAACCCCATGGCATCAAGCCTCTAGGAGCATTGTAAGATGAGCCAGCTACTACAGCAGCGCTCGTCAAGACGGCAAGGAAGACTTGGGTTCCTTGCCGTCTTTCTGACGATTCTAGCGCTCATTATGTCTGCCTGTGGTGCAAAAGTTGAGACAAATCTCGGGCTTGAAAATTCAGAGAAGGGCTCCCGCACCATTACAGTGTCTTTCAGCTTGAAAGATAATAAAGATTACCTCAAAGGCGACGTTAACGCTCTTGACGCTTCGATTAGGAAACACAAACCTCAAGAACTTGATTACGAGGGCATTCGAACCGAAGGTGATAACGCTCAGGCCACCTTCAAAGTGAATTTTAATAGCGTAGATGAGTACCGCACTAAAGTCTCTGCTATTTTGAGAGCTTCGAGTTTTGACAAAGAACCTCAGATTCTGATTAGCAACAGCAAAGACGGCTTGGTTCAGGGCGTTGAAGTTTCCGAAAACTTCACCTCGCAGGACCTTATCAAGTGGCTTCCCGAAGCACTTGTAACAGACGGCTTGGTCGAAGCAAAACGCAAAGACAACGTCCTGCAGTCAAGTGGGAAAAACAGCGTTACCTTTGAAGGTCGCGAAATTAAAACAACAGAGTCCTCTAGCGAGGTTCAAGCTAAAGACCTCAAAGATAATGGGTTTGATGAAGTTGTGATTGCAGTCGATAAGAAGGACGGTAAATATAACGCCAAGATTGTCTTTCTCGCAAAAGAGATCATGGTACCTGACCGGGTAAGTGCTGTAGACACTTATCTTAACTCGGTGAAACCTGAGGGAGCTGAGCTTACCAAGGGTATTGACGAAGAAATCGCCAAAAAGTCTTACCGGAGCTTACCGTCCACGCAATCTGGTAAAGATGAAAGCGGTCGCAACTTAAAATTTACTGCCGATTCTTTCGAGGATCTCAATGCTAAACTTCAAAAAATTCTGGGTACTCAAGAGACCGCGTTAGAAAGTTCCCAAGAAGTTAAAACTGATTCTTCTGGGGCGAAGATCATTGAGCATGTAACAGGTTCAGTTGATTGCAGCCGTGTGTGTTCACCGGGAACCAACTACGGGGTGAAGTTTAGCTTCTCTGACGACGGTAAAAATTTTGACCAGGACTACGGCTCGTCGAATAGCTCAAGCTCAAGCGCATCCGCGTCGGATAGGGTAATAAAAGTCAACCTAAAGAATTCGCGCACGATTCAGCCTGAAAGCCTAAACGTGAATTCTGCGCTGGGTATGGACGGTTCTGTTGAAGCGAAGTTTGAACTTGCTTTTAAGAGTTCTGATGTCGCGCAGGCTGGGGATGCCCTTAAATCTTTCGTTCAAGGGTCTGATGAGGCTCAAGCGACATTCGAGGAACGTACTGACGGCGATAATACGATATATTCAGCAAAGATACGAGGCAAAGATTCTGCGGAATTCAATACCCGTATTGGTAATTACCTACCCGGTTCTGAAATGACGATTCATCATCCTGGCGGGGTTAATCTTTTCGGGGCAGACTATACGGTTTCGCCCAAGTTTAACCTGCAGGAGCGTTTTGGTCAGCTACAGCCCAAAAACTACGATTTCAAGTTTGAGCTCCCCATCATGAGCTCGGTTAAAACCGATGCTCTGCAGGGAAGCAACTCTATGTTTGGTCGCCAAGATTCACATCTCTCTGGCGACGGGCGTAACGTTAGGGTTAATAGCTCAGAGGGTTATGTCAATACCTCATCCCTCACCATTCCAGCGCATGGGTTTACCATGACGGACTTTGTGGTGGATGCTATTTTGCTCGGTCTGCTTCTGCTGATTCTGTTGGTGCTCTTCATCTTCCGCAAGCGCATTCGTCGCGCAAGCCAGAAGGCACGCGAACGCCGAGCTGCACAGCAAGCGGCGCAGCCGACAGCAGCCTACACAGCTTCAGACTCGGATGTTCTCAATTACGGCGACGATTCGCCGACCGTTGCGTTCTCGTCCGGAAGCTCCTATGCGGCTGAAATGGACGGTACTATTCCGCTGCCCGCCCAACAGGCTCCTATCCCGAAGCATGATGCAAAGTCACAGCAGAAACCCATTTCGGGTGATAGTGATCAGGACTTTTTGCAGTAGTGCCGTGCCATAACGTATAGCAAAGCAGAGACCTGTTGGTCAGGCACACAGTGAGCCCCGCATCGTGCACGATGCGGGGCTCACGACATATAGGTAATATTTCAGGCTTTGAAACTCTCGTCAATGGGAAGTAGTATAGTCGGTTCTGCTGGTCCCAACAGAAGCATAGGGTTAATATATTCTGCGTTTTTGCCGCTTCCGTTCTTGTGGTCGCCGCCGCGCCGAACGCTCCAGTAAAGGCATGTGGTAGAGCACCGAGGTTTTGCGGGATGCGCATCCACCCGAGCGATAATCTGCCCCGCCTGAACGTGAGTACCGACTGGCAGAGGATCGGTGACAGGCTCGAAACTCGACCTATACCCGTTCGGATGCTCAATGACTACTACCTGTCGATCGACGACAGTTCCCGAGAAAACTATGGTTCCAGGCGCTGGAGCGCGTACTTGGTCCTGTTCTGTTGCCTCAAGATCGACTCCGCGATGCCCTGCCGACCACCGCTGACTGGGCTTGATAAAGGCATGAATGACATGAGGTTTTCCAGATATAGGTGAAATCCATGAACGCGCAGAAGTGTGCATGATCTGTAGGGGACCGTGTCGGTACTTTATACCGCTGACGTATGGCCCGAAGCCTAAAGATAATGCCACGGTAAGGACTATGATCTGGATCGTTAAAACCCGCAAGAATATTGGAGAAGGCACCCAGACTTTTATAGGATGCCCTGAGCGCCAGCATGCTTGAAGAAACAGGGGAGTACGCCGCAGCGCAGATACAAAGTGTTGTCTGGACATCGTAAAAATACGTGCCTGTGCCGCCAGACCCGCGCGGTGCATCCACGCCCCTAACCAATCACATATCATTCTTCGAGCACACCACAGTCGAAGACGCATAAAGATATGTACAAGGCTGTACTGTGGAAAACTTACCCTTTCGGGACATTTTTATTCGATATCCACAGACGGTATTTAGCGTTTTCGTGAAAAACAGGTGAGACGGTTCAGCGTTTTTCACAAACCTCCAAAATATGAAGACTCGTGATTCTACGGATTCAAGTGAGGTAGTAGCAAAAATTTTTATAAAAAACCACGCTTATCCGGGAGAAAAGCTCACGGTACTAAAGACTTAAGACCCAAATATCAGGTATAATCTTCTATTGCAGTGTGCCTAGCCTGGTAACGGAAAGGCCCGCTGACGACGCGTGGCGTGAGCACCTGGAACCTAAATACCAGGTGATAAAAGACCTTCGGTCCGCTTAGAACAAGCGGTCAGGGCTTGAGACACGGGGCAACCCGAATGTCTAATCGCCACTAGGATAAACCGATAACTACTATGCGCGCGTGTGGCTAGCCCGAGATGGGAGGTCAGCGCGGCACCCTGATATAAAGGAGACGACATGCCCGTCGTAACTATGCGTGAGATGCTGGATTCCGGCGTTCACTTCGGTCACCAGACCCGCCGTTGGAACCCCAAGATGAAGCGTTTCATCCTCACCGAACGCAACGGCATTTACATCATCGACCTGCAGCAGTCCCTCGAATTCATCGATAAGGCTTTTGAGGCTGTTAAATCCACCGTTGCACACGGCGGCAACATTCTGTTTGTGGGTACCAAGAAGCAGGCACAGGAAGTTATTGCTGAGCAGGCTACCCGCGTGAATATGCCTTACGTTAACCACCGCTGGCTTGGTGGTATGCTCACCAACTTCTCCACCATTGCTAAGAGCATTGAGCGTATGAAGGAACTTGAGCAGATCGACTTTGACGATGTCGCAGGTTCACGTTACACCAAGAAGGAACTGCTCTTGATGCGCCGCGAGTTTGAGAAGCTCGAAAAGACTTTGGGTGGTATCCGTAACCTGAGCAAGGTTCCCTCCCTCGTATGGGTTGTTGATACCAAGAAGGAGCACCTGGCGGTTAACGAGGCTCAGAAGCTGGGCATCCCCGTGGTAGCTATTCTTGACACCAACTGTGACCCTGACGAAGTCGCATTCCCCATCCCTGGTAACGACGATGCGATCCGTTCCGTCAACCTGCTCACCCGTGTGGTGGCAGACGCTGTCGCTGCAGGTCTCATTGAGCGTAATGCTAAGAAGACCGGTAAGGCAGAGGCTGCTGAAGAGCCTATGGCTGCGTGGGAGCGCGAACTGCTAGAGCAGCACGAGGCAGCTCAGGCGGCTGAAGCTAAGTAATCTTTAGCTTTTCCACGATGGGAAAAGCAGTACGGACGGTACCTACCCTGTGGCGGGTAAGGTGCCGTCCGCTCATAGCTCATGGGCGTTATCACGTTCACATCTTAAATTAAGGAAAAAGAGGAGTTCACATGGCGAACTACACTGCAGCAGACATCAAGGCACTGCGTGAGAAAACCGGCGCAGGTATGCTCGACGTCAAGAAGGCTCTCGATGAGGCTAACGGCGACCAGCAGAAGGCAATGGAGATTATCCGTGTGAAGGGTCTGAAGGGCGTCACCAAGCGTGAAGGTCGTGCAACCGCTGAAGGTCTGGTTGCCGCTCGCGTAGAAAACGGTGTTGGCTACATGGTTGAGGTCAACTCTGAAACCGACTTCGTGGCTAAGTCCGAACCCTTCATTACCTTCGGGCGTAACGTGTTGGAGGCTGCTATCGCGGCTAACGCATCCACTCTGGAAGAGCTACAGGCTGCATCCTTCGAGGGTAAGACCGTTGAAGAGCTCACCACCGATGCTGCCGCCCTGCTGGGTGAGAAGGTCGTGGTGCGCCGCGTAGCACGCGTTGAAGGCGAGAATGTGGCAGTTTACCTGCACAAGACCTCTAAGGACCTGCCCGCACAGGTTGGTGTTCTGCTTGCTGTTTCCGGCAATAACGTTGATGAAATTGCGCACGACGTAGCAGTCCACATCGCAGCGATGAGCCCCAAGTACCTGGATTCTGAGTCTATCCCGGCTGACCAGGTTGAAGCTGAGAAGCGTGTTGCACGTGAGACCGCAATCGCTGAGGGCAAGCCCGAGAAGATTCTGGATAAGATCGTTGAGGGTCGTCTCAAGGGCTTCTTCAAAGAGAACACCCTGCTTGACCAGGACTTCGCAAAAGACACCAAGAAGTCTGTGGCACAGGCTCTCTCTGAGGCTGGCGCAACTGCTACCGGTTTCGCACGTTTCCGTGTTGGTGCCTAGTTTCTAGGAGCTTTCCTCAAGCAGCCAGCCTTTATCTGAGGCTATACGCTAAAGCCGGATGCTTGCCCTGTGAAGGGTGAGCATCCGACTTTTTTGCATAAATATTGTGCAGGTCGCGCACCTAGCGAAAAGAAAGTTCCAGAGCCTATTTTCTGTATAGATCATCTTGCAGATACAGTGTTGACTTGAGGTTTTATAGGGTTTTATATGCCCGGAGCATTGAGTCTCTCAATCTCTACGCCTTCTGGTATGCCGAATGAGGGAGAAAAATATCGAAGGGTGTACCACAGACAGTGTTCCCGTAGCGTATCCTTGATAAGGACTATTGAGTGTTCACCCCGTTATCAGCATAAGTTTTATCCGTTGGAGGGTATTTATGACCGACTCGCACACGCACCCAATCCATCGAGACGACACCGGTCGTCGCCGTGTTCTACTCAAGCTCTCAGGCGAAGTTTTCGGTGGGGGAGAAGTTGGTATTTCGACCGGGGTTGTGCGTAATATTGCACAGCAGATTGCAGCAACTGTGGGTAAGGTAGAGACCTCCATCGTGATTGGCGGCGGTAACTTCTTCCGTGGCGCCGAGCTTTCACAGGCAGGTATGGATCGTTCCCGCGCAGACTATATGGGCATGCTCGGTACCGTGATGAACTCTCTGGCTCTTCAGGATTTTTTGGAGCAAGAAGGTATTGATACCCGCGTACAGTCTGCTATTACTATGCCGCAGGTTGCAGAAACCTATATTCCTCGCCGCGCTATTCGCCATATGCAGAAAGACCGTGTGGTTATTTTCGGCGCCGGTGCTGGTCTGCCCTATTTTTCGACCGATACCGTAGCTGCCCAGCGAGCCTTGGAAATTCACGCTGACGAAGTTTTGGTAGCAAAAAATGGTGTGGACGGCATCTACACTGCCGATCCGAATAAAGACCCTCAGGCTGAGCGCCTGTATAACCTCACCTACGATGAAGCTATGCAACGCAATATTCGCGTGTTGGATCAGACCGCATTCTCCCTATGTCGCGATAATAACGTGACGATGCGCGTCTTCGGCATGCAGGGCGAAGGTAACGTAACCCGCGCTATTCTGGGGGAGAAGATGGGTACTCTTGTAACCCGCTAAAGAAACGTTATGCCGTTATACTCCTCGCATTAGAAGTCGTTCAACAGCTTAGCCATAAGGAAAAAACGGTGAGAAGTCGCCCGAGATAGTCTCGGGCGACTAAACTATAACTAGGTCGCGGTTTGCACCGTTTGGTGTTTCCCGTAGCCGTAGCTACCAAAATCGGCATGAGCCGACTTCCCCTATAAAGGAGATTCCGTCGTGATCGAAGAAACCCTTGCCGAAGCCGGCGAGAAGATGGATAAGACCATTGAAGCTGTCAAAACAGAATTCGCCAAGGTCCGCACCGGACGTGTGAACCCTGCGATTTTTAGCTCTATTACCGCAGACTACTACGGCGCGCCGACTCCATTGCAGCAGCTGGTGTCGTTCAACGTTGAAGATGCCCGTACGGTTAAGATTGTTCCATTTGATGTGAGCGCTTTAGCTGCTATCGAAAAAGCAGTGCGTGACTCTGACTTGGGTGTAAATCCCAGCAACGACGGTGCCGCTATCCGCGTGGTTATGCCCGAGATGACCTCTGAGCGTCGTAAAGAATACATAAAATTGGTCAACCACAAAGCCGAGGAAGCTCGCGTTTCGGTACGTAATGTGCGCCGCCATGCTAAAACCGTCATTGATAAGCTTGTGAAAGACGGCGAGATCGGTGAGGACGACGGTGCCCGTGCCGAAAAAGAGCTTGATGCCCTCACTAAGAAACATGTAGATACTATCGATGAGCTCTACAAGCACAAGGAATCTGAGCTGCTTGAGGTTTAAGGCTCAGAGATGAACACACGAGAAGATACGGGGGATAAGAAGAGCGAAACAGCCCCCGCCCCAGGGAAAACAGCATCCCGAGCGGGGCGCAACTTACCCGCCGCTATCGGCGTAGGCGTAGCATTCGGCGCGGTGCTGACTACAGGGCTTTTCTTTCCTCCGTTTCTTGTGCTTCTCTGCGCGATCTCTACCGGGCTGGGAAGCTGGGAGCTTGCCTCCGCACTCAACAAAAAACGCGACTACAATTTACCCCTAACCCTGGTGACGGTGCTGGCTCCGATCCCCACAGTCTCAGCGTATATTTGGGGGTTCACTGGTTTGGGGATCTCCTGCGTTGCTGTCGCCCTAGTACTTGCTTGTGTCACCTTGGTGGTACCCAGGAAACGTACAGCCTCACGGTATAAAGTTTTGAGGGGTCTCATTCTAATTTTGGGATGGGTACCCTTGACCCTCGGAATTTCGATGGTGTACTTTAGCACCGAGCGCGGTTGGGCAGGCATCCTGATGATCCTTCTCATGGCAGTCAGCAACGATACTTTCGGGTATATTGCCGGTGTTATATGGGGTAAACATCCTATAGCACCTACCATTTCTCCAAAGAAGAGCTGGGAGGGCTTTGCCGGTTCCTATCTTGGGTCTGCCGTGGTAGCGTGTATCGCTCTAAGTATTTTGGGGCAGAAATGGTACTGGGGAATACCGCTCGCTGCGGTCATGGTTATCGCCTCTACGGCGGGTGATCTTGTAGAATCTGTTTTTAAACGTCGAATAGGCATCAAGGATATGTCAAATATCCTGCCTGGGCACGGCGGCATGATGGATCGTCTGGACTCGGTACTTTTTGCGGCCGCGGTTGGGTGTTTGATTTTTACCTTTGTGCTTCCTCTCTAGAGCGGAACACAGGATAGCGAAAACTTTATGCGTAGGGTACGCACACGAGCTGCTCACGTCGTGTGCCCTGCCTGATGATAAGGAGAATCCTTGGCAACGAATACTAGTCGTACAGATAACGGCTTCGGCCGTGCGGCAGAACTCGAACCTGGTTATAAACGAACCGAGGTCGATCGTCTCTTTGCTCGACTAGCCGAGGATTACGAACAGCTAAGCGGCGCCGTACAGCAGCACGCTAATATCTACACGTCGCGGCTTATTCGCCAGGTTGTTTTTCGTACCGAGCCCGGCGGCTATGCGGTAGGGGACGTCGATCGCGCCCTAGAGCGTATAGAAGAACGTTTTGCCAAGCTGGAACGCAGCCGTTATATCGAACAGTACGGTTTAAGCAATTGGGAGCTGTCCCTCGTAGACGCGGGTGAGCTTCTGGCACAGCGACTAGAGCGGCCGGATGGTGAACGTTTTCGCCGCCCCTCTAAACGCAAACACGCTGGGTATTTTGTGGGTGATGTTGATAAGGTATGCCATCATATCTATGCTCAACTCAATAGCGAAGAACCGCTTGATACATCCGTTATTCGTAACGCCGTCTTTAGGTCTGCGACCGGCTCGGTGAGCTATGAAGAAACCCAGGTCGATGCCTTTATGGATCGCTGTATCGAGCTTATCCAAGATCTGACCTAAGACGTTGCTGGCAGCCGCAGAGCTTTCTGAGACCGTACCGACAGCATGCGATACTAGTAAACATGAAGTTTGGTTCCTCTACCCGGGTTGGGGGCTCCCGCGAAAGCCTTACCGAAGCTCTTAAACACGGACTTTGTGATGCTCGAAGGGTTACTTTACTCGGTTCCACCGGGTCTATCGGCACCCAAGCAATACAGGTTATCGAGCATCTTGCGCGTCTTGCGGGCACTACCGTCGATGCTGAGGATGCACCGCTGAAGGTTGCAGCTCTCAGCGCCGGTTCACGCTCTCTGGAATTATTAGCACAGCAGGCGGTTCAGGTACGCGCCGAGCTTGTTGCCACCAGCGGCACGGCGCAAGATGCACAACGGTTGCGAGAATACCTCGATTCGGTCGCCCGCAGTGTGGGCATTAGCGGGTACAGCCCGCGCATCGTCTGGGGAGAACGTGCCAGCGTTGAGGCGGCGGCGCATCCGGCGGATGTGGTGCTCAACGGTATTACCGGATCTATCGGTTTAGAACCCACACTGACCGCCCTCAAAACGGGACACCGGGTTGCCCTTGCGAATAAAGAATCTTTGATCGCGGGTGGACCGCTTGTGCGTGCTGCCGTCGATGCCTCACCGTTAGAAACCCCGATGGTTCCCGTGGATTCGGAACATTCGGCTCTTGCCCAAGCGTTAGCCAGCGGCACCGACGCCGAGATAGACCGGCTGATTCTCACGGCCTCAGGTGGACCTTTTCGAGGATATACCCGTGACATGCTTTATGACGTTACCCCACGGCAGGCGCTGGCGCATCCTACCTGGGATATGGGGCTGGTGGTCACAACCAATTCGGCAACTATGGTGAATAAGGCCCTTGAGGTATTAGAGGCACACCATCTTTTTGGGGTTGATCTTGACCGCATTGATGTTGCGGTACACCCGCAGTCGATTGTGCATTCGATGGTTCAGTTCGTAGACGGCGCGACTATTGCCCAGGCATCCCCGCCGACCATGCTTCTGCCTATTGCTTTGGGGCTGACGTGGCCGCATCGCATTCCGCAGGTAGCGGCTCCCTGTGATTGGACTCAGGCGCAAACATGGACTTTTGAGCCGCTTGATTCGACGGCTTTCCCTGCTGTGCAGATGATTAAAGAGGCGGGCAAGCGGGGCGGAACCTTTCCCACCGTTTTTAACGCTGCTAATGAGGAAGCGGTTAGCGCTTTCCACGCCGGTAAAATTCGGTTTACCGATATTGTGGATTCCGTGGCGCGTGTTTTGGAGGCGCACGCCGCCAGTAGCGAGGTTACGGCTGAAGCCGACATGAGCTTAGAGGCTGTTCTGAACGCCGAAGCTTGGGCACGCGCATACGCTCGTGAGCTCTGCACCACGAAAATGCCGTCATAACCATCACGAAGGTTTTCCCCACGCGGCGCATAACCTGAGCGCCACGTACCCTATAATTTCACAGCTTAGGGGAGTACCCTAGAAACTTCGCGGGAAACCGCTTGAGAACCCGTACCTTTTGTTGCGAAGGAGAAACGTGGAGATTCTGCTCTACGCCGCAGGCGTCATCATTATGGCGATAGCTATTGCATTGTCTATTGCTCTGCATGAGGTGGGACACCTGGTACCTGCGAAACTCTTTAAGGTGCGTGTACCGCAATATATGATCGGTTTCGGAAAAACTATTTTTTCGTTCCGCCGCGGTGAAACTGAGTACGGGTTTAAAGTCATTCCTTTAGGCGGATATATTTCGATGATCGGCATGTATCCGCCTGCGCCCGAGCATGAGGAACGCGCGAAACGGGCGATGGAGCATCCCGCAGAGGGGAACGCCGAGGGTACCACTGGCATGGAGGAAGAACACGAACCCGAGCTCGAAACTCTTCGCGCCGGAACTACCAGTCCTTTTGGGTCTTTGGCGAATGCGGCCCGTGAGGCTGACTTAGAGCGCCTGAAACCCGGAGATGAAAATCGTCTGTTTTATAAACTTCCCGTGTATAAACGCATGATTATCATGCTGGGCGGGCCTAGCATGAACTTGCTCATCGGGATCGTATGCACCGCCATTCTTATCTGCGGTTTTGGAACCCTGTCTGCAACTAATAAAGTGGCATCGGTTTCCGATTGCGTGCCAAAAGCAACGATCACCGAAGACCGTATCTCATATTCCGAATGTACTGACTCTTCGGCACCATCTCCCGCGAAAGCGGCAGGACTGCGTAAAGATGACCGTATAGTTGCTATCAACGGCAACCGTACGAGCACCTGGGAACAGGTTTCTTCTAACATTCGTCAGGCAGGGAATAATACCGTAACCGTCACTATTGAACGCGATGGTTCTGAGCAGCAGCTCACCATGACCCCGGCGCTTTTGGAGCGTCCGGTCGTGGATGAAAAGACCCGAGAATATGTGCGTAACGACGATGGGTCATTCAAGATGATGACCGGCGGCTTTATCGGTATCTCACCAACTTCGGAGATGGTTCCAGGCTCGTTGGGCGATGTTATGCCCAATGTGGGCGACACTCTGGGACGTATTGCACATTCCATGTGGTCGCTGCCGCAGCGCGTATGGGAGCTGGGAGTAAATCTCTTCTCTAATCAGGAACGCGATGCGAACTCCCCGGTATCCGTAGTGGGGGTAAGCCGGATTGCTGGTGAAGTGGCCTCGACAGACCGTATCGATCTGAAAGCAAAAACTGCGACCTTAGTCTCGCTGATAGCCGGAATGAACCTGATGCTTTTCGCCTTCAACCTACTTCCGCTTCTTCCCCTGGACGGAGGGCATGTTTTTGGTGCCCTGTGGGAGGCAATTCGACGTGGCTTCGCCAAGCTTACCCGCCGTGCCGATCCCGGTCCGTTTGACCCGGTCAAGCTTCTGCCGCTTACCTATGTTGTAGCAGGTGCTTTCATTCTGATGTCCATTGTGATTATTGCCGCCGACTTTATTAAACCCCTGCGACTGTTCTAAATGGCGGAGCAAGCTATGCACCGCATAGCGTCTAGTGAGGATCGTGTACGCAAACGAATTGTGAGCGGGACTACCGCTTTTTCATCTCATCGTGATATTGCTCGCGGTTAGGGTATCCGTATTAGTGGTTCTGCGCGCGACGGTGGCACAATAGGAAGCTGAGCGGCGCATCCCGCGCCCCAATTTTTATGACATTTGGAGGATTGCCTTGTCGGTTAGCCTTGGTATGCCGAAGCCTGCCCCTGCGGTTCTTGCGCCCCGCCGCAAGACCCGTCAATTCAAGGTAGGTGCCGTGGGTATCGGTTCCGAATCTCCCATTTCGGTACAGTCTATGACGACCACCAAGACCCACGATATCGGTTCGACCCTGCAGCAGATTGCCGAGCTAACCGCCGCCGGATGCGATATTGTGCGCGTGGCATGCCCGACCGATAAAGACGCTGAGGCACTACCCATCATCGCAAAGCAGTCTAATATTCCGGTGATCGCGGATATTCACTTTCAGCCCAAGTACGTGTATGCGGCTATTAAAGCCGGATGCGGCGCGGTGCGTGTGAATCCCGGTAACATTCGTAAATTTGATGACCAGGTAAAAGAGATCGCCGAGATGGCTTCAGATCACGGTACCTCTATCCGTATCGGCGTGAATGCTGGTTCGCTCGATAAACGTCTGCTCGAAAAATATGGCCACGCCACCCCGGAGGCGCTGGTTGAGTCCGCTGTATGGGAAGCCTCTCTTTTTGAAGAGCACGGGTTCCGCGACTTCAAGATTTCCGTTAAACATAACGATCCGGTGGTTATGGTTGAGGCATACCGGCAGCTTGCCGCACGCGGCGATTGGCCTTTGCACCTAGGCGTAACCGAAGCAGGTCCCGCATTCCAGGGAACCATCAAGAGTTCGGTAGCATTCGGTACCCTCCTCTCTCAGGGGATTGGCGATACGATCCGTGTTTCTCTTTCGGCCCCTCCGGTGGAAGAAGTCAAGGTGGGAACCAAGATTCTGGAATCCCTTAACCTGCGCCCGCGCAAGCTCGACATTGTTTCGTGCCCCTCATGCGGTCGCGCCCAGGTGAATGTGTGGGAACTCGCCGAAAACGTGACCAAGGGCTTGGAGCATATGAAGGTTCCGCTTCGCGTCGCCGTGATGGGATGCGTGGTGAACGGTCCAGGCGAGGCACGTGAAGCAGACTTAGGAGTGGCGTCCGGTAACGGTAAGGGACAGATTTTTGTGAAAGGGGAAGTCATTAAAACCGTTCCGGAAGATCAGATCGTGGAAACCCTTCTTGAAGAGGCAACCCGTATTGCCGCCGAGATGGAAGCTTCGGGGGAGTATGTGCCCGAAGGCGCCCCCGCTGTTACCGTCAAATAGTACGGCTGTACCTCGTCCGTAGCGTTGAATATAAACGCGACGAGTCTGAAATCTCTAAGCGCCTCGCCTTCAACGGACGCGGGGCGCTTTGCTATGACACATTCAAAACCGCGATAGCTCTCTCGTTAGATAGAATCGAAAGCGTGCTCAAAAAGTTTTTCTCCTCATCCGCCCCCCAAGTGGTAGCTCTCGATCGGCGCGATGCAGATGCCCTCGAAGAGCTTCTCTATGCGGATACGCTGGGGAACCTCTACGCTATTGAGCATTACGATATTTACGGGCTGCCGCCAGCATCAGCATCCGGAGCACGCCTGACGGGGAATAAGCTGCCAGCACAGTATCGCGGATTCGTGGGGATTTACGAAGATGGCATCTTGCTGAGCGCGCTGTTGCTAGGTAGCAATACCGTTCCCATCTGGTTACCTGACGACGATCGAATGCGCTCACATGCCGAGGTTTTTGCTCACCTCATTTACCGTTCTCGGGGCAGCATTGAGTCTCTTTTTGGGCCCAGTGAATGTGTGCTTCCAATCTGGGAGCACTTGAGGAAACGCCTCGCGAGTCCTTTCTCTGTTCGAACGATACAGCCGCTACTGTACCTGCCCCCAGAAACAAATCTATTCTCACTCTATTCGGCCTCTCTGCCTGAACTGCCCGGCTATCTACCCTCGTTACAGTCGGTTCCAGAGAGTCCTGGAGGATATGTGCGCTGTACTGTTCTGTCAGATTACGATGATGTTCTGCCCGCCGCAGCCGCTATGTTCCATGAGGAAGTCGGTATTGAACCCATCGCACGGTACGGCAGCAACTACAGAAACCGTGTACGGTCGATGGTATCCGAAGGCAAAAACGTGATTGTCACTAACGATCTCGGCGCGGTGGTCTTCAAAGCTGATCTGGGTATATCGCATCTGGACGCTGCGCAGATACAGGGCGTTTGGGTGCACCCCGACTATCGCGGTCTGGGGCTTGCGGCTCCGTTTCTTGCTGCGGCCTGTGAGCTTTTCCGAGAGAGGTACCCGCATCTGAGCCTCTACGTTAATAACTACAACGATCGGGCACTTTCTCTCTATCAGCGCACCGGATGGGAAGATATTGGGCAATATTCGACCATTATCCTTACTCGTTAGCGTCTGAAAATATACACGTTGGTTTTTTATACCAACTATGCTTCGCCTGTGAGCGCGGAAACCTATAGACTTGTTATATTATTCATCGCCGTTCGCCGCCGCTTTCGGGTTAAGGAATGTGGGATGCGGTGAAGGTCTAGCATCAAATCCAAGGAGAACACACATGGTACTTCGCTTGTCCAACCTCTTCGTGCGGACCCTGCGTGAAGATCCTGTAGACGCTGAGGTAGCAAGCCATAAGCTTTTAGTGCGCGCAGGTTATATTCGTCGTGCCGCTCCTGGCGTGTATACCTGGCTGCCCTTGGGTTTGAAAGTTCTGCGCAAGGTAGAAAATATCGTGCGTGAAGAAATGAACGCAATTGGAGCCCAAGAAGTTCTCTTCCCGGCATTGTTGCCGCGAGAACCCTATGAGGCGACTAACCGGTGGGAAGAATACGGTGATAATCTCTTCCGCCTGCAGGACCGCAAGGGTGCCGATATGCTTCTGGCGCCCACCCATGAGGAAATGTTCACTCTGTTGGTGAAAGACCTTTATTCCTCCTACAAGGATCTGCCGCTGTATATTTACCAGATCCAGAATAAGTACCGTGACGAGGCGCGACCCCGCGCCGGTTTGTTGCGTGGGCGCGAATTCGTCATGAAGGATTCCTACTCTTTTACTGTGGACGACGAAGGCTTGAATGAAGCTTACGAGGCTCACCGAGCCGCTTACCAGCGTATTTTTAACCGCTTGGGATTAGACACAGTCATCGTGACCGCGCAATCGGGTGCTATGGGCGGTTCACGCAGTGAAGAGTTCCTGCATCCGACCCCTGTAGGTGAAGACACCTTTGTGCGTTCAGCTGGTGGCTACGCCGCAAATGTGGAGGCAGTCACTACTGTTGTGCCTGCAGACATTGATTTCACGGATACGCCCGCAGCTATCGTGCTCGATACCCCCGAATCTCCCACGATTGAAACTCTTGTAACCCAGATGAATGACTTGCACCCTCAGGTGACCGGTGGTGAACTCACCGCAGAGCAGACGCTTAAATGTTTTGTGGGCGCAGTCATTACCCCCGCCGGGGAGCGTAAACTCTTTGCCGTGGGCGTACCCGGTGACCGCGAAGTTGATCTGGGACGCGTCGAGGTTAACATTGGTGCGCTCATGGGTATCGGCGGCGAAGTCGAGGTTGAGGCAGCTTCTGAGGAGGATCTAAAGAAATTCCCGCAGCTCGTCAAGGGCTATATTGGCCCGGGTCTTACTCTCGATCAGCCCATGTTGGGTGAGAATACCGAAGAGCGTCAAACTGCTACCGGTATTCCGTTTTTCGTTGATCCGCGCGTGGTTCGCGGTACCTCGTGGGTTACTGGTGCTAACGAGCACGGCAAACACGTGGCAAATCTCGTTTACGGGCGGGACTTTAGCGCAGACGGTACTTTGGAAGCGTGTGAAGTACGCGAAGGCGACCCAGCACCGGATGGTTCCGGACCGCTTATTGCCGCACGCGGCATTGAGATGGGACATATCTTCCAGCTTGGTCGTAAATACGCCGAGGCACTGGGGCTGAAAGTACTCGATCAGAACGGTAAACTCCAGACCGTGACGATGGGATCTTACGGTATTGGCGTTACCCGTGCGCTTGCCGCAATCGCTGAGGGCAATCATGACGAGAAGGGTCTGATCTGGCCGCGTAACTTGGCACCCGCCGATGTGCACATCGTCATCACGAATAAAGACGCTCAATCCCACGAGTACGCAGAAACCTTGAGCGCCGAACTTGAAGGTGCCGGGGTGCAGGTGCTTTTGGACGACCGTCTGAAAACCAGCCCGGGCGTTAAATTCGGCGATGCCGAGCTTCTGGGCGTACCCACCATCTTAGTGATTGGTCGCGGGTTCAAAGACGGTACTTTGGAGCTCAAAGACCGGCGAAACGGAGAGGCACGCGATATTGCTGTATCGGATGCGGTGCGCGAAATCCTCGCCGAGATCCGGTCTTAGGTCCTATTCCCAGGCATAGACGCGTTCATCATCCTCGACAAGATTATCGAGAAGAGAAGGAAGATATGGCGTATAAACCTAAACGGTCCGGTAAGAAAGACGGCGCCCCCAATGCTCGCTCTCGGCGTGCCGCATCACGAACCGCCAGGGGTGTAACTCGTCCCTTCGAATCCGCAGGGGCAGAAAAATCGGTACCGGCAAAAATTGGGACACGCTCTCTACATGAGGACGAGGTAGGCGAAGCTATCAAACCTGTGCTCAGCGAGTTTTCGCTCGTGCTTGAAAGGATTAAGATCAGCGGTCCGGCAGCTAACCGAACGGTAGAAATTACCGTGGACTATATGGAAGATCGGACAGATTCTCTTTCTCTGGACAGCCTTGCGGAAATCTCGGGGGCTATCTCACAGGCTCTGGATAAAGCTGATGAGCATGATGAGTTCTTCCCCTACATGTTGGAGGTTTCCTCTCCTGGAGCTACCCGAGAACTTACTGAGCGCCGCCATTGGAAACGTGCTCGCACTCGACTTGTGGCGGTGACACAGACAGATGGCACGGAATACGTGGCTCGTCTTGACGAGATTACGGACGAAGGCCCTGTACTTCGGCGTAAGAAACAGACTAAGAAAGGGCAGAAGCAGACATACCATGACGCTGTGATTGTGCCCTGGGAAAATATTGGGCACGCTAATGTTGAAATTGATTTCAATTCTACTCAAGAGACTGTAGAATAGGTACAAAATAGGCTTTCTGTTTGTTTTTTCACACTCAACAAACATAAAGCAAACCGTTCGGGAGCCGGGGCGCAGAAAAAGCGTCCCGGCGCCGTGCTACAGGGAAAGGCTGAAGAGCGTGGACAACAATATGACGATCGACTTAGGCGTTCTGCATGCACTTGCAAAGCAACGAGGTCTCGTTTTGGAGGAACTGTTCTCGCTGGTTGAAAATGCTCTGGTGCTTGCCTATATGAAGCAGCCCGGCGCCATTAAAGGCTCCCGAGCCGTCATCGATCGAACCACCGGCGACTTCGCTATTCTTGCGCCGGAACTTGACGATGACAACCAGAAAATCGATGAGTTCGATGATACGCCCAATAACTTTGGGCGCATTGCTGCGGCGACGGTGCGTCAGGTTTTATCGCAGCGTCTGCGCGATGCCGAAGATGCATCCGTGCTTGGTGAATTTAAAGACCGAGAAGGAACCTTAGCATCCGGCGTTATTCAGCAGGGGAATAACCCCCGTATGGTTCAAGTCGATTTGGGAACTATTGAGGCTGTACTTCCCGCGAACGAGCAGGTTCCCGGAGAACAATATCCCCACGGAACCCGTATTCGTGCATATCTCTTAGAGGCGCGCCGCGGGCAGAAAGGGCCCTCGATTGTGCTCTCGCGGTCGCATCCGAACTTGGTGCTTCGCCTATTTGAGCATGAGGTTCCAGAGATCGCCGACGGATCGGTCAAGATTAACTCCATTGCTCGCGAGGCAGGACATCGCTCGAAGATAGCGGTAAGCGCAACGAACCCCAGTATCAACGCTAAGGGTGCCTGCATCGGTGATATGGGCGCTCGCGTGCGTGCTGTTGCCGCTGAACTTAATGACGAGAAGATCGACATTGTTGATTACTCGACGGACCCTGCAGAGTTTATTACGGCTGCGCTCTCGCCCGCTAAGGTGACCGAAGTTATTATTGCGGACCCCCGCGAATATTCTGCTCGTGCGATTGTCCCCGATGAGCAGCTTTCGCTGGCAATCGGGCGGGAAGGCCAGAACGCGCGCCTTGCCGCGAAACTAACCGGCTGGCGTATCGACATTTTGGCAGAGTCAAAATATGCTCAGATTCGTGCCGAAGAAGAGGTGGCTGAGCGAGTAGCCCGCAGCCTTGATTTAGACGAAAACGAGTAGTAACCGGTATTCTAGTAGGAGTACCCTGTAGCCCCTGAAGGGTCTTCCGCATTCGTGAAACCGAATACGGACGTGACCCAGATGAGGGGCTACACTTAAGATGTGCGTTTGGTGCGTGCACCTCAGTGGTGTGCCTAAACGACTGTGACAGTTTTGATGGGGAAGAGGGGAGAGCAATGAGTGAACCTCTCCGTACCTGTATTGGCTGTCGCCTCCGCGATAGTCCGCGGAATATGCTCCGTATCGTCCGTTTCGGCGGCGACGGAGAACGGATGCGCATCCTTCCGGATGTGCACCGCACCTTGCCCGGTCGCGGTGCGTGGCTACATATGCGTGAATCCTGCCAGCAACAGGCTTTTCGTAAAAATGCTTTCGCCCGCGCCTTTAAAGTTTCAATTGCTCGCGCAGACCTTATGGTTTTGACCGAATACTTCGCTCAGCGCAAGCCCGAAACTACGGGCTATGAGTGAAACTCACATCCCCATAAGTCAACGAGTTTGACGACTTCTTGCAGATTACGAAAGCGAGTCAGAAAACTGATGGATATCTAATGAGTGCCGCGACATGAGTACCCATCTGTGCTCACACCCCGGCAAGTTTATGCCCACGCGTGTGTTAGGCGTAACCGAGAGCCTAGTGCGCGCATACACACATCATTAGTGTTCGCACCGTCCTGGTGCGAGCCAGGACAGGAGAAAATTTGGCTAAGCCTCGCGTACACGAGATTGCTAAAGAACTTGGTGTAACGTCAAAAGAAGTTATTGCAAAACTAGCCGAACAAGGCGAATTCGTAAAGGGCGCATCCTCGACCCTTAACCCGCTCGTGGTTAAGAAACTGCGTGAAGCGTTCCCCGCCCCCGCTCAGGCACCTGAAAAACCAACTAAAGCGTCAGGGAAATCTGCAGCTTCCACAGCTAAAACTGCTAGTGCTAAGCCCGCCGCTCCAAAGAAGTCGGCGGACGCGAAATCTGCCGCTAAACCTGCGGCACCGAAACCTGCCCCTAAACCGGGTGCAAAACCTGCAGCTAAATCTGCGGCTCCTAAGCCCGGTGCCAAGGGCGCCGCTAAATCTTCTTCGGGTCCTCGTCCGGGCAACAACCCCTTCTCCTCACAGCAGGGAATGGCTCGTCCAGAGGCTCCGAAGCCTGCTGCTCCAAAGCCCGCACCGAAACCTGGTGCATCGGCTCCAAAACCGGGCCCGAAGCCTGGTCCTCGTCCGGGCAACAACCCCTTCTCCTCACAGCAGGGAATGAAACGACCCGAACGCGGCGAACAACGTTCTGGCGGTCCTCGTCCACCCCGCGGTCAGCGTTCAGGCAATAATGCCCCTCGTCCCGGCGGTGGGGGCAACGGTCCCCGTTCCGCATCGGGGTCGCGCTCGCACGCGCCTCGTTCCGGCGGCGGCAACCGTCCTAGCCCGTCCATTATGCCGTCCAAGGTCTCGAACGTCGGTTCCGGTCCCGGAGCACCCGGTGGTGGTGGCGGAGGCGGTAACCGTCGTGGCGGAGGCGGCTATAACCGCGGTCCTTCGCGTCCGGGGCCCGGTGGCCGTGGAAATGCACAGGGCGCTTTCGGCCGCGGCGGATCCAAGCGTAAGAACCGTAAGTCGAAGGCAGCTCGCCGCAATGAAATCGAGCAGATGAATGCACCCGCACCCGGTGGTGTGGTAGTACCTCGCGGCGATGGTTCGACCGAGGTACGCCTGCGTCGCGGCGCGTCCATTATGGATTTTGCCGAGAAGATTGGCGCTAACCCGGCTTCGCTAATTACCGTGCTCTTCCACTTGGGCGAAATGGCTACTCAGACCCAGTCGCTCGATGAAGAAACCTTCGAGCTATTGGGTGCCGAGTTGGGGTACGTCGTAAAGATTGTGTCTCCCGAGGACGAAGAACGCGAGCTCTTGGAATCCTTTGACATCGACCTTGAAGCCGAAGCAGAGGCGGAAGGCGATGACGTTCTTGAAGTGCGTCCTCCGGTTGTGACTGTGATGGGTCACGTTGACCATGGTAAAACTCGACTGTTGGACGCTATTCGGAATACCAACGTCATTGAGGGTGAAGCTGGCGGTATTACCCAGCACATCGGTGCGTATCAGGTACACACTACCGTCGAAGGTGAAGACCGTGCGATTACCTTTATCGATACCCCCGGTCACGAGGCGTTTACCGCTATGCGTGCCCGCGGCGCGAAGGTTACCGACGTTGCCATTCTGGTGGTCGCTGCGGATGACGGCGTGATGCCGCAGACCGTTGAGGCCCTGAACCACGCTCAGGCAGCTGATGTGCCGATCGTCGTGGCTATCAACAAGATCGATAAGGAAGGCGCGTCGCCCGATAAGGTCAAGGGTCAGCTGACCGAGTACGGTCTGGTACCTGAAGATTACGGTGGAGACACCATGTTCGTGAACGTTTCGGCTCGGAATGGCACGAACATTACCGAACTGCTTGAAGCCGTAACCTTGACTGCCGACGTTCTGGAACTGCGTGCTAACCCGAATAAGGAAGCTCGTGGCGTTGCTATTGAAGCGAACCTGGATAAGGGTCGCGGTGCGGTCTCCACCGTCTTGGTGCAGTCCGGTACTCTGCATGTGGGTGATGCGATTGTCGCCGGTGTGGCACACGGTCGCGTGCGCGCAATGTTCGACGAGAACGGTCATGCAGTGAAAGAAGCCGGTCCGTCCCGTCCCGTTCAGGTTCTGGGTCTTTCGACCGTGCCCCGTGCGGGAGATACCTTCCTCTCGACCGAAGAAGAGCGCACCGCACGCCAGATTGCTGAGAAGCGTGAGGCCGCAGACCGTAACGCACAGCTCGCGAAGCGTCGTAAGCGCGTAACCCTTGAATCCTTCGATGCCGCTGTGGCTGAGGGCAAGATGGATACCCTCAACCTGATTATTAAGGGTGACGTCTCCGGTGCTGTTGAAGCTCTGGAAGAGTCGCTCATGAAGATTGATGTGGGCGGCGACGAAGTTCAGCTGCGCGTAATCCACCGCGGTGTGGGTGCTATTACTCAGAACGATGTGAACTTGGCAACCGTGGACAACGCGGTGATCATTGGCTTCAACGTTCGTCCTGCAGAGCGTGTCTCTGAGCTTGCAGACCGCGAGGGCGTCGAGATGAAGTTCTACTCGGTCATCTACCGCGCGATTGAGGAAATTGAGCAGGCTGTCAAAGGCATGCTTAAACCTGAATACGAAGAGGTCGAACTCGGCTCGGCGGAGATCCGCGAAGTGTTCCGTTCCTCCAAGTGGGGGAACATCGCAGGTTCGATGGTCAAGAACGGCATTATCAAGCGTAATTCCAAGGCACGCCTGGTACGTGACGGTGTTGTGGTGTCAGAAGACCTCACCATCGAGTCGCTGCGTCGTTTCAAGGACGATGCTACCGAAGTACGTGAAGGCTTCGAGTGCGGTATTGGACTCGGTTCCTTCAACGACATCAAGGAAGGCGACGTCATCGAAACCTGGGAGATGCGCGAGAAGCCGCGCGTCTAAGACCCGCAGAAACGCGCCCGCTCCCCGTATCTCGCTTCGTTCCGGTTTTGTACCGGAAGATGCGGGATGCGGGGCGGGCGTTTCCACTATCTGTACTTGACCACAAGGAGAAAACTATGGCTGATGCAGCACGTGCAGCCCGTCTCGCCGATCGTATTAAGGTGATTGTGGCGCAGGCGCTTGAACGCCGAGTCAAAGACCCCCGCCTCGGTTTTGTGACGGTTACCGATGCCCGGGTCACGAATGACCTGCAGCACGCAACCCTGTACTACACCGTATACGGTTCTGAAGAAGAACAAGAAAACACAAAAAAGGCGTTGGAATCCGCTAAGGGCATTTTGCGCTCTGAGGTGGGAAAAAATATTACCGCGCGTCTGACGCCAACCCTCACCTTCGTGCCAGACGAAGTGCCGGTCAATGCGTATCATCTCGAAGACCTCTTGAAGAAAACCCGTGAACGCGACGCCGAACTTGCCGCAGCATCCACGGGCGCCCAATATGCGGGTGACGCTGACCCTTACAAGAAACCTGAGCAGGCCGAAGTAGAGGAAGACTAATACAGTGGCAAAAGCTCGGGAGCGTGGACCGTCAGGTTTGCTGGTGGTGAATAAACCTGCTGGCATGACGAGCCATGATGTAGTCTCGAAGATCCGCTGGATTGCCGGTACGCGGCGTGTTGGTCATGCAGGTACTCTTGATCCGGCGGCGACCGGTGTGTTGGTTTTGGGCTTGAATAAAGCGACAAAGCTTTTGACGTATTTAGTTGGTCAGGATAAAACTTATGAGGCTCGCCTGGTGTTAGGGGCCGCAACTCTGACAGAGGACGCTGAGGGAGAGCTCACCGGGATTGCTCGCGCGGAGGCTGTGAGGGCTCTGACTCGGGAGAAGATTGAAAACGCTGTACGATCTTTGACGGGTAATATTATGCAGGTTCCCTCCGCCGTTTCGGCGATTAAGGTTAAGGGTGTGCGTTCTTATGCTCGGGTTCGTGACGGCGAGGATATTGAACTTGCCGCCCGAAAGGTCACGATTCATGAGGCCGCTGTTCATGAGGTGCGCGATAGCGAACTTGATACTCGACTATATACTGTTGCCGAGGGGCTTGATATTCCTGCGTGTGTACCAGTTGTTGAGGTAGATATTACGGTTTCCTGCTCTTCTGGAACCTATATTCGTGCTTTTGCTCGTGATGTGGGTAAAGCCCTGGGCGTTGGGGGCCATTTGAGTGCTTTGAACCGTATTCGTGTAGGGAATGTGTATCAGCGTGAGGCGCTTGATTTAGCTGAACTCATGAAGGAGCGCGAGAACGCTGATGGGCCGCTAGACTTACCCGTACTTTCTCTTGAGGAGGCGGCACGGCGTCTGTTCAACGTTCGGCAGCTTTCGACGCAAGAGGCGACCGATATTTCATTTGGTCGGTGCATTACAGCCGGTGAGGAGGGCTCAGATGTTTTTGCTTTAGGTACACAAAGCCCGGAGTCTCAGCATGCCAGTACCGAGGGGATAACTGCCGCATTTGCGCCGGACGGAACACTGGTGGCTCTTATAGAGAATGTGAAGTTTCGGGGAACCCGATGTGCGGCGCCCGTGCTCGTATTTGAAGCAGGAATTGACTTCTCGCGGGAAGCGGGGGAGCGGTTATGATCGCTGGTTTGGACTGGTGGTTTTGGATTACTGTGGTACTCGGTACGTTATCGTGCCTGGCCTCTTTGGTACAGTATTTCCGTGGTTATGAACCCGATGACTATTCACAAGGCCCGATGCTCATTCTTGAAGCATTTTTAGTGGTATACCTGGTAGGGTCGATCATCATGCAGGCCGTGGGACCGGGACCTCGTGGTGATTGGCTAGAGTATTACGGGTATCTCGTTACTGCCATGCTTATTCCCGCCGGCGCGTTCTTCTATTCTCTCAGCGAGCGTACGCGATGGGCGACTCTGCTACTGGCGGTTCCAGGGCCCGTGCTCATCGTGATGGTTCATCGAATGAATATGCTGTGGTATTACTATTAGACACAGGTTTTACTCCACATAGCTGGGGCACAGAGCCTGAATTATAGAGCAAGTACGCAAGCATCTAGAGACACCTTCTGCGCACACACCTTGGGAAGGACACGATGTGAATAATACTTTGAACCCTTGGGGTTCCCGCACTACAAAAGGCAATTCTAAATCCGATGCTGTTTCCTCAGCTGGCCATGCCTCCGGTCCGGGTAAAGTTATCGCTGTGGTGTACGGGATTTTTACACTGTCGGCGGGCGCTCGCGCGTGTTATCAGCTGATTCGTAAATTTGATGAGGCGCCCTTGGCGATTCTGCTTTCGCTTCTTTCCGCAATTATTTATGCTATTGCTGCTGTTTCTTTAGCAAAGCGTGGAGAACGTGCTAGGCAGCTTGCGGTTATCACCATCGTAGTGGAGCTTCTTGGCGTCCTTGGCATAGGAGTTTTCTCGTATGCCGCTCCGCAGTTTTTCCCCTTAGCATCCGTGTGGTCGCATTTCGGGCAAGGATATGGGTATATCCCCTTGGTACTGCCGGTGGTGGGGTTGTGGTGGCTGTACCGGGCAGCGCATCGCACTACGAACAGGTCGCAGAATTCTCGGTGAGGATAGCGAAAACTAAAAGGAGAGAACTATGACTCGTGATAAGAACTCGCAGAAGGCCGAGAAAAAATCGCATTCAACCTCTGAACCGGTAACTCAGCCGCAGCCGGTGATTTCAGCGCAGTCGGAGTATCCGCAGAAAGCGCGCACTGCGTCGGCCCAACAGCCTGCACAGAAAATCGGATCTGAATCCAGTGCTCAGAAATCTGCTCGCGGATCAAAAAATACTGCCCCTGCAGGATCGCAGAAAACGACGGCCGTGCGTACGGTGGAGGACGTCGCCAAGCCTCAGAACCAAGGGGTTTTTCGCGCTGTGACCGCACTTTACGGTGCTTTGGTTATGCTCTATGCGGGGTGGCAGATCTTCTCAGGCGCCCGTGCTGTGCCAGAGAATGATGGTCTGGCGGCAAATGCTTCTCTGGAATCAAATTATGCGTTTTTCGCCGCAATATACTTCGGCTTGGGGCTCTCATTCCTTGTTATCGCTGTGAAGTTCAAGTGGGTCAATATGCTGGCAATATCCTGTCTGGTGGTTTTCTTAGGCGGCGTGGGACGTATTATGTCGTGGGCTACTCACGGTACCCCGCATTGGTCGCTGATCGTGCTGATGGTGACTGAGCTGGTCATTCCTCCATGCCTGTTGATTTGGTACGCCTGGATTAATAAGTCCAATAAGATTCGGCAGGATATGCTTCAGGCTTCGCAACAGGGAAAATCCTCTCGTTAGCGTTGGGTCTCGAAAATCCTTCAGGTTTATCGGGGTGGTAATTCTACATACGTCTTCAGACTGGTTTAGGATGTATAGGTACATTATTTCTTACCAGGAGAGCCCGTGACCCTCTATACCGAGTTGAGCGATATTCCAGCGGATTTCGGTCCGTCCGTAGTGACTATCGGCAATTTTGATGGCGTGCATATTGGTCACGCTCGCGTTATTTCACGTGTTGTCGAGGTAGCGAATGAGCACGGGCTCGTTTCGGTTGCTGTTTCGTTTGATCCGCACCCTATGCAGGTGCATCATCCTGAACTGAAGCATCAGGAAATTATGGGTCAGGGGTCAAGACGTTATTTCATGTGCCAGCTTGGCCTGCAGAACTACCTACTGCTGCATTACGATTTAGAGTTTGCGAAGCAGAGCCCCGAGGAATTTGTGAAGTCCGTCTTTGTTGATGCCCTGCGTGCACGTTATGTTGTGATCGGCGATGATGTGCGTTTTGGGCACAAGAATTCGGGCGATTTAAACACAATGCGCGAACTGGGCAAGAAATACGGGTTTGAGGTCATCGTGGTTGATGATTTGATGGCCGATGAAAAAACCCGATGCTCTTCAACCCGCATCCGCGAATATTTGAACGCGGGAGACATGGAAGGTGCGGCTCGGCTGCTTGGTCGTCCGCACCTGATGTACGGGGAAGTCGTGCACGGCTTGGCGCGTGGGCGTGAACTGGGGTTCCCTACAGCAAATTTGGAGTTGGAGGCGCGCGGCTTTATCCCGGTTGATGGTGTGTATGCCGGATGGTTGACCGATGAATCTGGTGAAAAGCATCCGGCGGCTATATCCGTGGGTACAAACCCAACCTTTGACGGCATTGAAAATCGTCAGGTTGAGGCGCATGTTATTAACCGTCCTCAAGAACGTGTTGAGGACTTTGACCTGTATGGGCAGCATGTGGTCGTGGAATTTGTGAAGCACCTGCGCCCTATGGTTGCGTATCATGGCATTGATGCTTTGATCGAACAGATTAATCAGGACGTTGCGCAGGCGCGCGATGTGCTTGCCGAAGGGTCTTACGCTTAGGTAATAAGACTCTGGCGTTTTCTGCCGTCTGTAATCTTATGAAGACCAAAATAAAATATAACTGATTCTGCAACTTTCATGTTTATCGTGAAGGTTTAAAATATTTTTTATATTAATTGTATAAATGTATAGATAAACCGCACCCTGAGAATTTAATTGTAATATTTTTGTTTACTTCGAGAGAAATATCTAATTTCGTCTCTTGCTGATGTGTGCATGAGATACACTAAAAATTACAAATTCCCGATAGCTTATTGATGCATGCAATATATCTTGGGTCTTTGATGACATAAGATATATTAGAGAGTAATCTACCTGGAGAATATATCCCTGACTTATTGCGTAAATCAGGGATGGCAATCACCTACTCAACACAAAGGAATATTGTGAATACCTCGAAAACACTGTCCCGGCGTACCTTGGCAAAAGGCACAGCCTGGGCTGCCCCTGTTGTACTAGCCTCCTCCGCTATACCCGCATATGCGTCCAGTGTGCCGGATTGTTCATGGCTTGCGACTCAAAATGTTGTGGAGACGAGTGTTTCTAATGAATTCTCGGACAACGGTAATCCGAATATTACCGTCGCGGACTGGGGGAACCAAGGGGGTTCTGGTGTATCTTATAAGTTTGCTGATACATATGACAACGGTCGTAATCCTTATGCTGTTAATACACCCATTGAGAGAAACCCTTACCATGATTTCACCTTTACGTACCGCATTACAGAAGATTTGCGGAGCTTTAAGGCGACCCCCTGGGTTAATCAGGCAACTCCAGTGGGCGAACAAAATGCAAAGAATAATGCAGTACTCGATACCCAATTTAACGGTGTTGGGTATAAAGTCACTGGCGCCGAACCTATCAAGCAGGGAACCTTTGGGTGGGGAAGTTTCAACTACAGAAATATTGATGGTATGCCGTCAAAAACTACAGGGTCTTACGGCTGCTATGAGGACCGCAAGTTTTACCCTTTCTCCCGCTCTCAGGCACGTTCCGTAGTAGAAGGTAGCCGCTGGCGCGGACAGGTGTACCTTGACTTCGGACCGGTAAGTGCAGGAACGGTTATTACGGTAACTATTCGTGTGTACTCGCTTCAAGAAATGTCCGCCTCGTACATTAACCAGCGCTACTACAACAACAACTGTGATTCAACCTATAACGGTGGACCCAAACGTTGGGCTGGAGATAACGACCAGGTTGGCGTGGTGGGCGCATACTCGTACGCACTCAAAGACCCCCGTGTTGCAGAGTGCAGCAGTTCTGCCAATAAGCATGCGGTGCCGATCAGCGGATACTGGGCTTTCGGCGGTAACTGGACCCGAGAATAATATCCTCCAGCAAAGCTATGCACCATCAAGCTGTTTGGCACTTACATGAAGAAGGCTAGTGCAGCAGTGCATTCTGTACATGGAATACGGCGGTATTGCAATAACGCGATGCCGCCGTATTCTTGCGTCATGAGACCGAGCGCAGCGGCATTTTATGCAATGAGAATAAATGAGAATACAGGAACTCTCTTAGGGAGAGCATCTTATGAAGGGTTCCGACGAAGCGGGTGCTTAAGAGAGAATATAAGCATGAAAAAAATGAACGTCGAGTCTTTCAACCTTGATCATCGTGCCGTTGTGGCCCCCTATGTGCGGATTGCAGACCGCAAGGAATTGCCCGGTGGAGATACCCTCATCAAATATGATGTCCGCTTCACTCAGCCTAACAAGAGCCATCTTGAAATGCCCGTCGTACATTCGATCGAGCATATGAGCGCAGAGCACATGCGCAACCACACCGATAAGCTCATCGATTTTTCACCGATGGGATGCCAGACTGGGTTTTACGCCCTCACCCTGGGGCTAGAGCCGCAGGAGTTCTTGCCCATCCTGGAAGCGACTCTACGCGATATTCTCACGGCTACCGAGGTACCCGCCGCGAATGAAATACAGTGCGGTTGGGGCGCTAACCACACCCTTGAAGGGGCGCAGAATGCTGCACGTGAATTCCTCGCCGCACGTGCTGACTGGGAGCAGGTGATGGCGGCGTGAGCGAACAGCATCACTCTGGCGAACAGGGGCACTCCGAAGAAGCTGCGCAGATGTTCCCCACAGACTTTACGCCGGCGGATATTTTTAACGAAATGTATGCCGACCTGGAGAACCTGAACGACCTCATGATGAGCTTCTCAAACGCGATCGTCATTCAGGTTGCGATGGATGAAGAGCTAGCCCCGTTCCTCGCAGCGACCGAGCAGGCACAGCCCTCCTTCACCGAAGGCGTAGCAAAATTCTACCCACGTTATCTCATGCTTGAAGAAGACCAGGTTCCACTTCTACTGGTTCGTTCCAAAATTGGGTTAGTCAATGCCGCATCCGCCGTCACGGAAGCTATCAACTACGCGACTAACTGTTTAGGGGTGATCAGTGCAGGAACCGCCGGCGGTCTTGCGCAGCACATCAATGTTGGAGATATAGTACTGGGGTCAAATTACCTGTACACCGATGCCGACGCAACCATTTTTGGATACGAACGCGGGCAAATTCCCGGGATGCCCGTATCCTATGGCGATCGTGACTCGGAGTGGGAAGAGGCGATTGAAGCGGCGCTTTCAGCTCTTAAATCGGCACAGGAGGAAGGTTCCTGGGCGGTGCACCAAGGACGGATGCTTGCGGGCAACTCATTCGTGACCGAGCACAACGTGAAGGACACCCGAGAGGCCTTCGATACGGCACTCAGCACCGATATGGAGACCACAGCGATCGCGCAGATCTGCGGTAACTATGATGTTTCTTTTATGGCGGTACGCTGCATCTCTGATTTATGCGGCCCAGCAGCAGATCAGGAATTTCATCTTTCGGTCGATGTGGTGGCTCCCCGCTCGGCACGATATGCGCTGCAGATTGCCGCTGAGCTCTGGACACAGCAGGAATTACCCGCTCTTGAGTTGAACCTTGAAGACTAAGTGGACGGATCTGCTTAAGAAGACCATGATGCTTCAGGCCCCAAGCGTTCAGACGGTTGCACAGAAACACTCATTACAAGAAAAATTCCGAGAGAATTCACATTTAAGCCGTCATAGCGTATGGTTAACACAGCAATAACGTACTCGTGACTCAGGAGAGCACCATGAAAATCTGCCCGACCTTAGCCTCTGCGGCTGGTCTTCTTGGCGGTTACAAGGTCGCATCTACAACCGGCAACCGGCCTCTTGGTGGTGCCGTGCTGGGTCTTGCGGGTTTTATTGCTTTCAAGAACTGGAAGCGTAAAGCTGGAGTTGGGCGTGCTACGTTCCTCACCGGCGTTTACCTTTCTGCCTTCGGTTACTCCCATCCACTCGCCAAGAAAATTGGCGCGTGGCCGGCAGTCTATACCGTGACTGGCGTAACCGCTCTGTTGTCGCTCATCGTAGGACGTAAGCGTAAACAGAAATAGTCTTCAACAAGACGGCGGGTTGGCTTCGTTGCCAAACCCGCCGTCTTTTTGCGTTATGGTTCACCGTAACCAAAAATCGCAAGGATGCACGGGGGAGTACGCCGGGCGCATCCCACAACCTCGACGGGGAGGTGCACGGCATACGGCAACAAAAGCCACACCGCAGAAGCAACCAGAACATAAGATTTTCAAGAGGTTACACCGCTAACCCGCGAGGTAAGGAAAAATGAAGAATAACGCTAACTCTGCGGCAACCACCGCAAACGGCGCTATCTCCACCGAGGATGCGCCCCAGCTATCGCGCGGACTCTCCCTGCGTCACATCATGTTCATTGCGCTTGGCTCAGCAATTGGCACCGGACTCTTTTACGGCTCCGCCTCCGCCATCCAGCTGGCAGGCCCCGCTGTGCTACTCGCCTATGTGATTGGCGGAGCTGCCGTTTTCATGGTGATGCGTGCTATGGGGGAGCTCGCGCTGGCACACCCCGTATCTGGCGCGTTCTCGGAATACGCAACCCGGTATCTGGGACCTTGGGCTGGGTTCGTCACCGGCTGGAGCTATGCTCTGGAAATGGCGCTCGTTGCCATCGCGGATGTGACAGCATTTGCTGTATATATGAAGTTCTGGTTCCCCCAGTCGCCCTCGTGGATCTGGATCGTATCGGTGCTGCTCATTCTGCTCGCCATTAACCTTGCCAAGGTGAAAGCCTTTGGCGAGACAGAATTTTGGTTCACTATTGTCAAGGTAAGCGCTATTATCGCCATGATTGTGGGCGGAATTATTCTGCTTTTCGTCGGCGTGCAGGCACACACCTCGGTGGAGCCGTCCGTCACAAACTTGTGGGCTCTCGATGGCGGTTTTATGCCCGAAGGGTTTACCGGTTTCCTGGCATGTTTTACCGTGGTGATGTTTGCCTTTGGCGGTATTGAGAATATCGGTATCGCGGCGGGGGAGGCGGAAAACCCACGCACGTCGATTCCTAAGGCTATTCGTACTGTGCCGTTCCGCATCCTGATCTTCTATGTGCTGACTCTCTCCGTCATTATGTCGCTCTACCCTTGGTACTCTGTCACTAAAGAGAACTCGCCTTTTGTGCAGATCTTCGAGAACCTGGGAATTCCGGCGGCAGGATCAATCCTCAACGTGGTTATTATTACCGCCGCCGTGTCTGCGATGAACGCCGATGTTTACGGTGCCGGGCGTATGATGTACGGGCTGGCAAAGCAGGGGCTGGCCCCGAAATCATTCGGCAAGGTTGCAAAAAACGGTGCGCCCTGGATGACAACTCTTCTGATGATCGTGGTTATGGCGGTGGGCGTGATCGTGAATATCGCGTTCGAGAATGCTTTTGAAGTAGTCGCTTCGCTGGCAACATTCGCGACCGTTTTCGTGTGGGTTATGATTCTGCTGGCGCACATCGCCTATAAACGTGGGGGATACGAAGACGAAGTGCAGCCCGTGCGGCTTCCTCTTGTCGTCAGCTATATAACGCTTGCATTTATGGCGTTCATCGTCGTGCTCTTCGGGTTCTTTGATGACACTCGTTTGGCTCTTGTTGTTGGCGCTATATGGTGTGTTTTCCTTCTCGCGTACTATCGCCTAGCGGTAGCGCCACGGTTGGCAAAGAACGCAAAACTGACGATCGCACCTGATGCTCAGGATGGATAAATGCGGTATTGCGGGCGGAAATACTATGCCTAAATACGGAATGTGCTGCGGCGGTAATCTTTCAAAACCTGTAAAAGTAGCGTAGAATATGTTAAACGCGTGTCTGCGGTCCGCGGCAGAAGACGTGAGGGGCATACGCCCAAAACCCCGGCGACATACGGTCGTGCGGGCAGCTACGCGGCACTAACTCTAGGAGTTATACAGTGGCATTGGATCCCGCTATCAAGCAGGAAATCATCAAGGAATACGCAACTCACGAGGGTGACACTGGTTCTCCCGAGGTGCAGATTGCAGTTCTGTCTCGTCGAATCTCCGACCTGACTGAGCACTTGAAGTTCCACAAGCACGATCACCACTCCCGTCGTGGTCTGATGATCCTCGTGGGTCGTCGTCGCAATATGCTAGGCTACCTCAAGGATATTGATATTGAACGCTACCGTTCGCTCATTGAGCGTCTTGGTCTGCGTCGCTAAGGTTTTCGTACCTTGCAGGTAACGCTAAGCGGGCGCATCCTCCGTCGCACGGCGGGGGATGCGCCCGCGTTATCATGTACGGAAACCCGTCCATTTTTCAGATAAACAGTTTATAAAAAGTGCTCGTTCCAGACACGCCCCGGCGCGGTCCTCGGTAGCGAATTACGGAATACTCCTGTGCACAACAGAGGTTCAGGGTACGACGTCCGTGGTTTCCTATCGAAGGCCGATAGATTGGGTGGAAACGGCGACGGGCACACGAACACAGAAAGAAGGAATCGTGGAAGGTCCCGAAATCCAATTCTCTGAAGTAGAAATTGACAATGGTATTCATGGCAAACGCCATGTACGTTTTGAAACTGGCCGCCTCGCCAAGCAAGCGGCAGGATCCGTGCTCGTCACGATCGATGACGAAACAACGCTGCTTTCAGCAACCGCAATTGGTAAATCTCCCCGCGAGGGCTTTGACTTCTTCCCGCTGACCGTAGACGTTGAAGAGCGCATGTACGCTGCCGGTAAAATTCCCGGTTCGTTCTTCCGCCGCGAGGGACGGCCCCCGACCGAGGCGATTCTTGCGGCACGTCTAATTGACCGTCCGCTGCGCCCCGCTTTTACCAAGGGCATTCGTAACGAAGTGCAGGTTGTCGTAACCGTTCTGACCATCGAGCCAGACGAAATTTACAATACCTTTGCGATTAACGCGGCATCCGCATCAACTGCTCTATCGGGTGCGCCCTTTAGCGGGCCTATCGGCGGTGTGCGTATGGCTCTTATCGATGGGCAATGGGTGTGCTTCCCCAAATACTCTCAGCTGGAAAACGCCGTATTCGATATGGCTGTGGCCGGTCGCATCGTGACCAAGGCGGATGGCAGCGAAGACGTTGCGATCATGATGGTAGAGGCAGAGGCAACCGATAATTCTTGGAAGCTCATCAAGGAAGACGGACACGCTGCTCCCACCGAAGAGATCGTGGCTGAAGGTTTGGAGGCTGCGAAGCCCTTTATTGCTGCTCTGTGCAAGGCGCAGGCTGATCTTGTTGAGCGTGCCGGTAAACCCGATCTGGAGCTTCCCTACTTCGGCGGGCATGGTGAAGATGTTGACGCCGCCGTGAAGGACTTCGCGGGCGAGCGCCTCGTGGAAGTTTACTCCATCGCGGGTAAACAGGACCGTGAAGCTGCTGCCGCTGAGCTTGAAGCCGAGCTGATGGAAGCCCTCACCGGGGAAGGTAAAGAGTTTGAGGAGCGCGCTAATGAAGTTTCAGTGGCGTTTGCGGCTCTTACCAAGCACACCGTGCGCCAGCGCATCCTCACTGAACAGGTGCGCATTGATGGTCGCGGACTCACCGATATTCGTCAGTTGACCGCCGAGGTTGAAGTACTGCCGCGCGTGCACGGTTCGGCGATTTTTGAGCGTGGCGAAACCCAGATTATGGGCGTGACCACCTTGAATATGCTCAAGCTGGAGCAGCAGCTCGATTCGTTGTACCCGGTCACGTCCAAGCGTTACATTCACCACTACAACTTCCCGCCGTACTCTACCGGCGAGACCGGCCGTGTTGGTTCGCCCAAGCGCCGCGAAATCGGTCACGGTGCACTTGCGGAACGTGCGCTTACCCCGGTGCTGCCCTCGCGCGAGGAGTTCCCCTACGCGATCCGCCAGGTCTCTGAGGCTCTGGGCTCGAACGGCTCCACGTCGATGGGCTCGGTCTGCGCTTCGACCCTGTCGCTGCTCAATGCCGGTGTGCCTCTGCGCGCGCCCGTTGCAGGTATCGCAATGGGTCTTGTCTCTGATGAGGTTGATGGCGAAACCCGTTACGCCGCACTGACCGATATTCTGGGTGCCGAAGATGCCCTAGGCGATATGGACTTCAAGGTTGCCGGTACCAGCGAATTTGTGACTGCTATTCAGCTGGACACCAAGCTCGACGGCATTCCTGCATCTGTGCTGGCGGGTGCACTGACCCAGGCACGTGAGGCTCGTCTGCACATTCTGGATGTGATCACCGCAGCTATTGATGCCCCCGATGAGATGAGCGAATTTGCGCCGCGCATCATCTCGGTGAAGGTTCCGGTCGCTAAGATTGGCGAGGTTATCGGCCCGAAGGGCAAGATGATTAACCAGATCCAGGAAGATACCGGTGCCGATATTTCGATTGAAGACGATGGTACTGTCTTTATCGGTGCAACCGACGGTCCTTCGGCTGAGGCTGCACGCACCGCTATCAACGCGATCGCGAACCCGCAGGTTCCCGAGATCGGCGAGCGCTACCTGGGTACCGTTGTGAAGGTGACCGATTTCGGTGCGTTCATTTCGCTTACCCCCGGTAAGGACGGTCTGCTTCATATTTCTGAGATGCGCAAGCTCAACGGTGGTAAGCGTGTGGTGGATGCCGATGACGTTGTTTCGGTGGGGCAGAAGGTGCAGGTTGAGATCACTAAGATTGACGATCGCGGCAAGCTTTCGCTCTCCCCGGTGATTGATGCTGAGGATGCCTAGTAGAAACTCTCCCCGATATAAACCGCACCTTGACTAAGGAACTTGCTGGTTTTTCTGTCGGATAAGCAGCGCCAGCTCGTCCTGAGACTCCTGAGGGTTGTTCTCATGATGGGCTGGCGTTTACTCTGACTTATACGGCTCGCTATATACATTTGGTTTGCTAAGGATTATTCACTGATGCCTATTGCTCTTCCCGTTGCGCGCGATGAGATTACCGCTGAGCTCGACTATGAACGCGGTCGCCTGGTTTACGAGGGTGTAAATGGTAATGAAGTTCGCCGATCGATTTTGCCCGGTGGTGTTCGGGTGATAACGGAGCGGATGCCTGGCACCCGCGGCGTTTCCCTCGGATTCTGGGTGGGGGTCGGCTCCCGGGATGAAGCACCCGGTATGTTGGGGTCTACCCACTTTTTGGAGCACCTGCTCTTTAAAGGAACTCCGTCTCGAACTGCTTTTGATATTGCCCAGGCATTCGACGCGGTGGGAGGCGAATCAAACGCCCTCACTGCGAAGGAACATACCTGCTATTATGCGCGTGTACTTGACGATGATACCCCGATGGCGGTTGATGTTCTGGCTGATATGGTGAGTAACGCTTTGCTCGATCCAGAGCATCTGGAGCAGGAGCGCGGGGTGATTCTGGAAGAGATTGCCATGGACCAGGATGATCCTACGGACGTTGCCTTCGAGAATTTTGTAGAACAGCTTATGGGCCAGAACCCGCTGGGTCGCCCGATTGGTGGTACTCCGCAGGAGATTATGCAGGTTCCGCGGGATGCTGTGTGGGAACATTACAAAAAGTATTACACGCCGGATCGCCTCGTCATCTCGGCGGCTGGGTCGCTGGAGCACTCGCACATCGTAAACCTTGTGTTGGATGCGCTCACCCGCTACGGCTGGAACCTTCTTGAGGGTGTGGTTCCGGTACCGCGCCGTGTGCGTACTGAGAGCGGTATTGTCCCGTTTTCCAAACTGCACGAGGTGCAGAAGGGCTTTGAACAGACCAATATTGTGATGGGGTGCCCGAGTATTATCGCTGGGGATGAGCGCCGCTACGCGATGAGTGTGCTGTCGAGTGCTTTTGGGTCGGGCATGTCTTCGCGGCTTTTCCAAGAGATTCGTGAAAAACGCGGGCTGGCGTACAGTACGTTTGCGTTCTCGGGCGCCTACTCCGATGCGGGGTATTTCGGCATGTACGCAGGGTGCTTGCCCGCTAAAACCGAGCAGGTGTGTGAACTCTTGCAGTATGAGTTTGATAAGTTGGTGTCCGCAGGAATTACTGAGGAAGAGCTCAGTAAAGTACGTGGGCAGCTGGCCGGTTCAACTGTTTTGGGCAGTGAGGACTCGGGTTCTCGGATGTCCCGACTGGGGCGTGCCGAGCTGGACTCAGGGAAATTCACGAGCACCGATGAGCTATTGGAAAAAATTCGTGCGGTTACCCTTGACGATGTGCACGACCTTGCCAGGTATCTGGGGGAGCAGCAGATGATCACTACGATTGTGCGCTAACACCCTTTATTATTCCCGAAAACCCCGCAGCGCGTAGACGTTCTCGTGTCTGATGACGAAAACGTCTGTGTCCCTGCGGGATTTGTTATATGGTGGCATGTAATGCGGTAAGGAGTATTCATAGAGAGAAGGCTGGGGGAGGAAAGAAGCTTATGCGAGACCTATATATTGACGTATCGCACGAAGTACTTGAAGACCTGAAGGTCCGTTTGCGGGGTGCACGTTTTCCTGTTGTTCTAGATGAACAGGAAAGTAGCGCAGGAATCTCGGTCGAGTTTATGAAAAATCTCGTGGACTATTGGCTTACCGAGTATAACTGGGCGGCGCAACAGAAAATATTGAACTCGTATCGTCATGGCATCTATACAATACAGGGCAAAGAGCTGCACGCTCTTCATGAGCAAAGTCCACAAAATCTTGGTACAGTTCTGCTGATTCACGGCTGGCCCGATTCTTTCTTACGGTATATTCCGGTGATTCATCCTCTTGTTGAGGCGGAGTATAACGTTGTTGTTCCCTCGCTTCCCGGATTCGCTTTCTCGGAACAGCTGGAAAAACATACTGTCGCAGATATTGCCGAGCGGCTCCATACGTTGATGGAACAGTTGGGTTATGAACACTATATGGTACACGGCGGTGATTGGGGAGCCTCGATTGGTCAGCAGATGGCGCTGCGTTATCCGCAGAGTATCCTGAAACTGCACTTGACCGATGTCCCGTTTTCAAACCAGTATTCTCTCGATAGGAGCACGCTTTCGGATGCAGAACAAGATTATTTGAACCGGGTTGCGCGTTGGTCGCAGGTTGAAGGCGGTTACTATATGCTGCTTTCCACAAAACCTTTGACTGTTTCTTACGGTTTTGCCGATTCACCAGTATTTTTGGCTGCTTTTATGGCGGAGAAAATGCAGTCGTGGAGCGAAAACGGGATTTCATGGGATATTATTATCGCAAATACGATGCTGTACTGGATAACGAATACCGGGCACTCTGCCGCAAGGATATATCGGGAGGCTTTGGGCACCGGGAATATACAGCAGGGTAGGGTAGAGGTGCCAACCGCATTCGCGATTTTCCCGCACGATATCAGTAATCCTCCACGCGAATATGCGGAACGGTTTTTCAATGTTGTTAGGTTTACACATCCTGAGCGCGGCGGACACTTTGCGGCTCTGGAGGAGCCGGAGCTTTTCGTTCAAGACCTCCTGGAATTTCTGGCAGCCTAATCGTGCTGACCTTAACTTTTTACCGATCTGCTAGATATGCCTCTGCATCAGTGCAAAGCATATCGGCCGTGTAATCCTCCGATAAAAGAATCCGCAGAGCCTTCAGGAGGCGCGTTTGCCCTTCACACTCGAAGAACAGCTCGTACTGGGCGTGGGCGACGCGGGCAGCAAGATCAACTTGAGAGTATGCGGGACTGCTCAATTCACCAAGCGTATCCGCGAGAATGCTGTACTTCTGCATGAGCCGCTCACTGTCGGCAAAAATCTCATCGTCAGACGTGCGAAACAGCTCGTGCCAGTCAAGCTTGGGAATACCGACTGGATTCACCACATCCTCCGAGCCTATTTCCTGAAGGAAGGAACGCAGATCATCCACGGGCCAGGTGACGGATTCAAGAAGACGTATACCAAGGTCCGCGAAGACTGCCAGATCTTTACCCTGATCCGCCAGCTCGCGGCAGAGGTCTGGTAGTTTAAGCAGACACGCATGCCGATCAAGGTAATCTTGAAGATCACGTGTGAGGTCTTCAACCGAATAATCTTTTCCCACAAGCCCCTCAATCGCACAGCTAACACGCCTGCGCGGGTCTGGCTCAAAATACGAGCTGTAGTGGGCATTGACGATTTTCCACAGGATGCGAAGATCGTATCCTGCCAGGGTCGTATCTCTTGGAGCGGCAGTAGATATGTGATGGGAAGTTACCGCCTCGTCGAAAGCTTCTAGAAGGATAGAATATTTGCCCATGATCCATTCGCTCTCCAGAAACTTTGGGTTTGTTCGGAGCTCGGCAGGATCGCGTGGAGCTGCCATATCTTCGGGCTCTAACCCCCGCATAAAAGCCTTAACATCCCAACCGTGCTGTGGAGACCGCGCAAGCAGACGAAGACAGAGACTTATGTAGAAACTAAAGTCTTCTTCACGCTCTACAAACTCTTGAAGAAGAGACTCTAATATATCGTGTGATGTTTCCTGCTGTGACTCCATAGAATCCCTTTGATATTGGGTATAGGGGCGGTGCTTTTATGGTAGAGATTATCGTGTACAGCTTTCACGAGTTTCTCATGAGGAGATTCCTCCCTGTTTCACTTTATCCTTGTGCTAAGGTTGGGAGAATTCGCGAAAGGAACCCCGCTATGTTCACTATCGTTGTCCCTCCCGACTATACCGAAGAACTACAGCAAATCTGCGGTCTAGATGCATCACAACGTGAGAAACTTATCAGCCTTTTAGCATTGGCGTGGCTTGACTGGAAACAGCAGCACCTTTCAGCGCTTGAAGTGGCTGAGGATATTGTGCGTATAGTGCGTGAGCAAGAAATATTCTCCCACGCCGAACGTCTCCAGCAGTGGGCAGAGAGCATGGACGAGATGTACCTTGAGGAGCTCGACGCCGATAAACCGTACGATATTGTACAACCGCTTTTCTACCGTGCCCGGTTTGCCGCCTCTTTATCGTATGCTCAAGACGCTCTTACGGAGGATAAAAGCCTGGATTATCTGCTCTACGAGTACTCCTTCTCACAGGAGACCGATACGGATCACCTGATGCTTGATGCCCTGCGGGTAGCTCGTCAAGGCTCTTAGCGGTAGAGAACTTTCTGAGAGATTTTTAGCGACATCACCGTCTAAGAGACAACTAACATCACCGCTGGTGTATTTTCAGCATGTCAGAGAGAAAACCTATAACTCATGATGAACTTTGAAGATTTTGATCAAGCTTACGATTGGTTTACGCCGCGTCATAAGCCGATGCCGTTCGACGTAATGACTAGAGCCCAGCTGCGGCAGGTCGTTAAAATGTTCAAAGAGGATCAAGGGCCAAGGATCGCGTATGTTGCAGAGTATCTAGGCTCCACGAGCGGCAAAGAATTTCCCACTCTCAGTGATTTAGAACAGCTGTTGCGGTTGGGGAGGGAATCTATGGATAGGACTGGGCCAGAGATGGATGATATTTCTGGTACTTTTTTCAGCTTGGCCAATGATTTTGCTTTCTGCCTGTGTGTATTCTTGCAAAAGTATCGGGATGATGTGGATTGGGTGGCATCGAAAACCTCAAAGAAGTCAGGTGCGTACAATCGACCATTGATAGCTCGCCCTAATTATGAAACCTCAAAAGGGTATATTGATGGTCTGCAGTTCTTTCTTGGATCAATAAGGTCATCTATTCGGCGGGAGGAAACGGTTGATGATGTGATGGATGAGTTGAAGTTTGCGATCAAAAGGAATTTTGACATAGATCTCAGCTAACGCCTTCAGGTAGCAGGAGGGAAGACACATGCCAGACTTTAGTGAGATGATGCGCCGTAGCCCAACCATCAAGGAGTTCTATTTTGAGTGGGAGGGGCTGCAGATTTTCGGAGCGATTGATATCACGGATGTCCCGAAGGAACTGGAAATACGGTTCACGTCACCGCATCAGGCTGGAGAGGTAGCTTTACGATTAAATGCCTATGGCTGTAAGTTTACCCATCCAGACGGAAAGCTATCGGAGAGAATCAGGTTGGTTCGTGGTGATGTGAACCCGACACAGGGCGACGAGAATTACGCCCGAATACCTATTCATGGTGCCACTCAAGAATCATCAATCCTTGTGTACAACGAGTATTTAGCTGGTCCTCGGGGACTTACGGATGTAAAGCAACTAGAGTCTTTCACCGGTGATAGCGGAATGCTAGTTGAGCGCTGTGAAAACAGCATTTTGTTTCGCTGCAATTCGTGGAACCCTGCCGATAGGAAGGCTTTTGCTGATATGCAGGGGAGTATTACTTTGTTGTACTAATGTACTAAGCAAGCAAAGCTGGATCCCAAAGACGTCTTGACGATGTGGAATAGATTTAGCAGGTCATGCAGACGTACACATGATGCTACTCCAGGTACGTGAAGTTCTTGAAAGGTTTAATTACTTTCAAAACTCCTTCCTCCAACCTGCCAGTATCAAAACGGTTTGTTTTTCTTGACCCGTAGTTTGAAGCGTGTGGATTCAAAAGGTTTAAAAAACGCCACCAATACACTACACGTACGATTTCCTCCTAACTTTGTGCCCGAGCAACCGCCTCCGTCAGAATACGGGCGTAGAGCATCTGCCCCTTAACCTCCGGATGCACACCGTCCGAAGTCATCAGGCTTGGATCGCTCCGCACCGCCTGCGTTATTGCACCGTTCCAGTCTGCAATATAGACGCGGGAAGAATTTTTCTGCGCAAACTCACGAATCAGATTATTTGAAGAATCAATCCAGGTGAGGGTTCGCGGACCGTACCCCGTTGCGAGCACCAACTTCGTGTCTGCCGGAAGCGCCCGCAAAACCTCTTCAAGCTGACCGGGCATCAGCGTCGAGTTAGCGGTTACCGAGAGTACTAAAACTTTCCCAATTTTTCCCTGCGATGACCAGGATTTAACCATGGGCAACGCCTGAACAATGGTGCGTCCCTCCGCCGCATCGATCGTGGCGTCCGGCATCGCATCATAAATATCGGGCTCTGCAGAAAGCACTACAGAATCGCCGATCACGGTTACATCAGCAGAATTCACCTGCGGATATTCATACGGCACCGCCGGGGCTGCAGAGCTAGGGGTCGCTGCTGCCGCACTTGCTGTTGGCGAGGCGCTCGCATGTGCTCGTTGTTCCTCACGCGCTTTTAAACGTTCCTGGGCGCGCTTTTTGCCTTCTTCAACGGCGCGTTGTGCACTAGTTTGATCAGGAGCAGTTCGTACCGCGACGGCAGTCGCTGAGCCTGCGCCCATCACAAGGGCTAAAGCAATAATGGGTAGAGCACGATACCTGCCGTAACGAATGCTTCCAAAAAATTGTGCGAACGAGCTACGGAAACCATATCGCCGTACTGGAGTTTCAAGGTAACGATAAGAAAGCTCAGCAATAATGACGGTAACCAGCAGAACGACAACGTTCCACAGCGGTGAACGATCCACACCCAGAAGATAATGCGCCATAACGGCAAGCGGCCAGTGCCAGAGGTAAAGTCCGTAGGATCGCTGCCCAATCCAGGTGAGGGGACCGAAAGATAACACCGAACGTAATAGAGACGATGCCCCGGCGAGCATATCCGGCAGGATTCCTTGAATAACTCCAAGAGTCAGCAGCGAAGCGCCGAGGAGCCCCCAGGGGATAGTGCCCGGCGCCTTCTCAGGCATAAGAAGAGCAAGCGAAATGAGAGCAACCAAGCAGAGCCAGCTGAGAATTACACGCAGGAAAGTCACCGCTCCAAAGGGTTGCGCCACTCGATATATAACGTGTTTATCACGAGGTGGATAGAGCGACCACGGGATCGAAAAAGCTAGTAAAACACCTAGAAGCAGACCGTAAACATGGGTATCGGTACCGTAATAAATACGGCTGATGGGCGCTCCAAACGCCAACATAACCGTGCCGCTTGTTAAGGATGCAATGATAGCTATAAAGATAATGAGGCTGAATCGTCTCCACCGTCTGCCGAGGATAACACCCGCCGCTACCAGGAGAAGAGGCCAGAACAGGTAGAACTGCTCTTCAACGGCAAGCGACCAAAAGTTCGTGAAAAGTTCGGGAGAAGTCTGAGCAAAATAGTCGTTACCGCTGAAAATAGAGAGCCAGTTAGATGAGAATGTGCCTGCGCCAGTAAGCTGTCTGCCCAGATTGACCTGTATATCGCCGCCTATTGCTAGTGCGATGGGTCCGGTTACTAAAATGAGTAGCGCAATCGCAGGGAGGAGCCTGCGAGCGCGGCGCTTCCAGAAAAGGAACAGGTTAATACGTCCAGTTATCGCCCCTTCACGGAGTAAGAGGGCGGTAATCAAATATCCCGAGATGACGAAGAAAATATCGACCCCGATCATACCGCCCGGCACCGAAGTAGGCCAGAGATGATACACAATTACCAAGAGTACGGCGATGGCTCGCAGGCCGTCGAGCCCGGGCAACATAAAAGAGCGGTTAGCCTCATGGGGGCTGACCGCGGACGGAAAAAGTTGCTTCATGATGTGTTGTTACTCCGGGGCGATGAAAGAGTGAAGAAAAATACTGTTTACTAGTATAAAAGTTTATTTGTTAGATAGAGACGTTTGGAGCCATCGGGAAGTTTTGTGAAATTTAAGAAACGCGGTTACCAGATATTTTGGTATCTATAAGGGTGTTGTGCTGGTGCTTGAGCGTTGATGGGGCGTAGTACATAAGCAACATAGTGTCTCGATTCGTGCTGTACACCACATGCGATAATAGGGTAGAGATAACTGGGCTATTCGTAAGTTTTGGAGGCAACAGAATGGTAGAAGCAACGCAGACTAAAATACGGCGGGTGGCGGTTCTTGGCGCATCGGGGCGTATGGGGTCGGAAGCGGTCAAGGCTATTACCGATGCCCCCGATCTTGAATTAGTTGCCGCTTTAGGACGTGAAGACTCTCTTGAAAAGCTCGTTGAAACCAATGCTGAGATTATGGTTGATCTGACTGTGCCGACCGCTACCGAGACGAACGTCCGTTTTGCCGTAGAGCATGGAGTGCATGCTGTTGTGGGTACTACCGGCTGGACTGAAGAACGTGTGGAATCCTTGCGTGAGCTTCTTGATGAGTACCCGCAGGTGGGTGTGCTGATTGCACCGAATTTTGCGTTGGGCTCCATTTTGGCGACGGAATTTGCCGCTAAGGCAGCGCCGTATTTTGAATCGGTTGAGATTATCGAGATTCACCACCCCAATAAGGTCGATGCCCCCTCGGGAACAGCCGCTCACACAGCACGCCGGGTTGCGGCTGCGCGAGAAGAAGCGGGACGTGGGATCAGCCCGGATGCTACCGAGAGTGATCCTCTGGGCTCTCGCGGCGGCAAAGTTGAGGGTATTAACGTGCATGCGGTGCGGCTTCGCGGCATGGTTGCGCATCAGGAAATTCTGCTGGGCGACCCCGGACAGCTTTTGACAATCCGCCACGATTCTTTCGACCGCGCATCCTTCATGCCCGGTGTGCTCTTAGGTGTGCGGCAGGTTGCGGCGCATCCGGGGTTGAGTGTTGGACTCGATAAGTATATGGATCTGTAGATCGTGCGGATACCGACTCCAATGACCTCAGAACAAGAAACGGTAAAGTCTTCGCGGCGCGGTGCGTGGCTGACCTCGCTGAGATTATGGGTTGCGATTGCCTGTCTCTTATTAGTCTGTACCGTGCTTCTGCTGCCTCTGCCGCTGGGTATTCGTGCGTCAATACTGGGCGTGCTGATTTTTAGCGGAGTATTTATGCTGGTGGATGCGGGCGGTAAAGGTAAAATCTTTGCGGCGCTCACAGTGGCGCTCTTGGGGCTGTATCTGCTGTTTACGGCACAGCGTGGGGTCGTGCTCATTGCGTCGGGGAATATCCTAGGTATTCTGCTCGGGGCGGGACTATTACTTTTGCCCGCAGTGGGTGCGTGGGCGCTTGTGCGCGAGGTGATATTTGGTGCGCGTATACAGCGGATGGCTCAGGAGCTTGATGCCCAGGGTAAACTTCCCGAAGATACGCTGCCGCGAAGTCCTTCCGGAAGGGTTGATCGTGAGGCTGCTTCAGTAGAACTTGAAAAATTTGCCGATGTTCTCGAAGCAAATCCGGACAGCTGGGAAGCCTGGTTTAATCTCTCGTGCATGTACGATGTCTGCGGTGAACGTAAACGTGCCCGCGCCGCTATGCGAAATGCGATTTCTCTGCGCCGCGGCCGTGGTGTGACCGACCTGAAATAGCGCGGCTGTTAGGGGAGTCCATGGGTGTTCATGAGGAGTGCTTGAAGTTGCGTTTTGAGCTCAAGAATGCAGAACTCCACAAAAAAGTGAAAATTTTCGGGACAAAAGCAAAATTAATGTAGCGTAAGAATAGCTTAAGATAGTACTCTGGGGTGTATGGCTGAGAACGTGATGAACCCCGGTACTTTTGTAAACCCGCCCTTTGGGCGTCTGCTCACGGCGATGGTAACGCCCTTCGCTCAAGACGGATCTGTGGATGAAAAACAGGTTGCACACCTGGCGGAATACCTCATTGACAATGGTCATGACGGGTTGATTGTCTGTGGCACCACAGGAGAATACTCGACCATGACCGATGATGAGAACGAGCGAGTTTTCGCCATCGTCAAAGAAGCTGTAGGAGACCGTGCCTCTATTGTTGCTGGCGTGGGCTCGAACGACACCGCGCACACCATTGAGCTTGCCCGTCGCGCTGAAAAGGTTGGTGTTGACGGTTTGCTTGTAGTGACTCCCTACTATAACAAGCCCACTCAGCATGGCGTTTACGCGCATTTTAGCACCGTAGCAAAAGCCACCAGTACACCCATCATGCTCTACGATATTCCGGGGCGTGCCAGCATCCCGATTGCCCCCGACACCTACCGTCGGCTGGCAGAACTTGATAATATTGTTGCTGTTAAGGATGCGAAGGCTGACTTTGGCGCCGCAACCGACGTTATGGCAACCACAGATTTGCATTACTACAGTGGTGATGATGGTTTGACTCTGCCTTGGATGGCAGTAGGAGCCGTAGGCTTAGTTTCAGTTACCGCGCATGTGGCACCCATGCTCTTCCGTGAGCTTATCGATGCCGTTGTAGCGCAGGATCTTGTGAGTGCGCAGCGCATTAACCTGCAGCTCGTGCCCATTGTGAACGCCACCATGGGACGAGCCCCTGGCGCCGTTGCTGCCAAAGAAATCCTGGCTTGGCAAGGCGTTCTTGGCACACCTGTTGTACGCCTGCCCCATGTACTTTCCGAACCCGAGGTGGCGGAGGCTATCCGAGCGGATCTGCTTTCCTCCACTATCGCGCAGACTCTTAAAAACGCATAAGACTTTCTGCGGCTAGTTTCGGGCGGACCCAGCGTGACTCGTATGTAGCGAGAAGATCACGCGGGTCCGCTTTCCGTGCAGAAGCGGAACGTGAAGGCGTGGACCCCCTCCTCTAGAGGCGAGATGCGTCCACGACCTTTGGCGAACGGACTCTCAGCCCCTCAAGCCGCATGAGCAGCACCCGCGAAGCAGCCCGATACGCTTCGGAGTTTGATACTCACAGTGGGTGCGCCCTTAGACGACACGAAAAATAGAATCATAGAAAATAAGGAGATACGCATGAGCGTTTTTGAAAATGATCTGCCGGCGCCTCCCAAACTGCAGAAAGACACCCTGCGCGTGGTGCCTCTCGGTGGTCTGGGTGAAGTCGGTCGAAATATGACCGTCTACGAAATCAACGGCAAACTGCTGATTGTAGACTGCGGTGTGCTCTTCCCTGAAGAGTCCCAGCCCGGTGTAGACCTAATCCTGCCCGACTTCAGCTATGTGGTCGATCGCCTGGATGATGTAGTCGCCATGGTTCTCACTCACGGGCACGAAGACCACATTGGGGCGGTACCTTATCTGCTTAAGAAACGTCCCGATATTCCCCTCATCGGTTCCGAACTCACTCTCGCGCTGGTAGAAGCGAAGCTTGCCGAGCATCGCATCAAGCCTTATACGCTCACCGTAAAGGAACACCAGATCGAAAAATTTGGTCCTTTTGAATGCGAGTTCATCGCGGTTAACCACTCTATTCCGGATGCACTCGCCGTATTTATCCGAACCGCTGCAGGAACTGTGCTACACACCGGCGACTTTAAGATGGATCAGCTTCCACTGGATGGGCGCATCACCGACCTGCGTCACTTCTCGCGTCTGGGCGACGAAGGTGTGGATCTATTCCTGCCTGACTCCACAAACGCAGAGGTTCCCGGGTTTACACCCACCGAAAAAAATATCGGACCTGTTATATCGAGCGTATTCCGCGATGCGCCCGGTCGTATTATCGTGGCCTCGTTCTCCTCACACGTTCACCGCGTGCAGCAGGTGCTCGATGCCGCAGTCGAGCGCGGGCGCAAAGTTGTGCTGGTCGGACGCTCCATGGTGCGCAACATGACCATCGCTGAGAAACTGGGTTACCTCAAGGTACCTGAGGGCGTTCTTGTAGATTTGAAGAAGGTCGATGAATACCGCCCCGATGAGCTTGTACTCATGTGTACCGGTTCGCAAGGCGAGCCGATGGCAGCTCTGTCGCGTATGGCTAATGGCGATCACAAGGTTCAGCTTGAACCGGGCGACACCGTCGTGTTGGCTTCTTCGCTAATTCCGGGTAACGAAACCAGCGTGTACCGCATCATTAATGCCCTGATGAAACTTGGCGTGACTGTTGTGCATAAGGGCAACGCAAAGGTTCACGTTTCCGGTCACGCGGCGGCGGGAGAGCTGCTGTACTGCTACAACATTCTGGAACCGAAGAACGTCATGCCTGTTCACGGCGAGGTTCGTCACCTGATTGCTAACGGGGAACTGGCGAAAGAGACAGGTGTTCCCGAAGAAGGCGTGCTCCTGTGCGAATCCGGTACCGTTGTGGATCTCAAAGATGGCGTAGCGAAGATCGTTGGCGAAGTTCCCTGCGAATACTTGTACGTGGATGGACGTTCTGTCGGTTCGGTGACTGAGGACGATCTTAAGGCCCGCCGCGTTCTGGGCGAAGAAGGATTCGTCTCTATCGTGACGGTGATCGATCGTGCTACCAAACGTGTGGTAACCGGGCCAGATATTCATGCCCGCGGTATCGCCGAAGACGATTCGGTCTTCGACGAGATCACCCCCAAAATTACCGCCGCCCTTGAGGATGCGCTTCACCGTGCGCCCGAGAAGGTACATACGGTACAGCAGCTTCAGCAGATTGTGCGTCGTACCATTGGTGCATGGATCTCCCGCCGCCTGCGCCGTAAGCCCATGATCGTCCCGGTGGTCGTTGAGACTAAAACGGATGAGGAGCCTAAGCCGACGGTGTAGTGAGCGCATAGCCCACGGCGAAAGGCGGTGCGGGCACGCTCTGTGCGAACGCACCCCGCACAATACACGACAAACGGGGCCGATAGCTACTTGAGCGGTCGGTCCCGTTCCCGTGTACGGTAGCATATGAATACTATGGATGCGTATCACGTTCTTGCCCCGATTGCATCGGTCGCGAGAGAATGACGGCATCTAGCCCCAAGCACATGGAAGGTTGCTAACCTAGTAAATATGGCTTCACGGAGTAATCAAGGGCGTAAAAGCAAAACCGGATCAGCCAAGAAAACCTCGGCACGCGGCTCCCGAGGCACGTCTAAGCGCGCGAATACCCCCGAAACCAACCCTGTAGCAAATGCTATTGCGAAAGTGTGGTTAGGCATCGCCCACACGGTGGGCGGTGCTGTGCGTGCTCTTGGGGTGCATCGCACAGATTTAGATCCACAGGCACGCCGAGACGGCGGAGCGCTCTTCATTCTGCTTTTCGGCGTTATTACGGCGGGGGTCGAATGGTATAGCTGGCGCGTCATGTCTGCACCGGCCATTATTCATGCCCCAATTTCGGCATGGCACACCATGCTGGGCGGCGTTTTCGGTCAGGGTGCTATCTTGGTACCGATTCTGAGCTTTATCTTGGCATGGTGCGTTTTCCGTACGCCGGATGATGTTCGCCGCACCAATCGAGTCTCGCTCGGTCTGCTGCTTATCCTTATTGCAGCGTCGCTTTTCTTCGCGATGAATGCCGGATACCCCAGTTTTTCGGGCGGTTTTGAGGTTGTCTGGGCCGGGGGTGGCGCCATTGGTGCACTTCTTGGGCCTCTCATGCAGCGCATAGCATTTGTGCAGTGGCTCGTTATTCTGGTTCTCTTCGTCATGGGGCTTATGGTATTGACGGCTACTCCGGTGCGTCAGGTTATTCCGCGGCTTACACATCTCATTCGCGTGGCCTTGGGTGAAAAGCCGGTTGCATCCACCGATGACGATCCGACCATCGCATACCCGCAGGACGGCTATGATGCGGATTCCACGGCAGCGACTCAGACCGTCGATTTGAGTGCCTCGGAACATGATCGCAGCTATCTTTATGGTGATGAGGAAGAACGCCGTACATCTCGCGGCGGTATCTTCGGGTCAATTAAGCGGTGGTTCGGATTCGGTCGTTCCCAACAGGCCGATCAGGGACTGGATGAATACGTTGGCGATGAGGCATTCGCCAGCCCTGTGGTTAATACTCATGAAGAGTTTTCCGCAACCTCTGCGGATGCACCCGCACCGCATTCTTCGGCGTCGTCTCAGGGTAGGTTGAGCCGCCTGCCCAAACGCCGCACCGAGAACACCGTGTTCGATCATGAGGCTTCGGATGCGCCCTCGGCACGCCTGGCTCAGGCGCAGCGTGCCGCCGTTGAACACGGTCGTGTAGCACCGGATGCGCTCTTTGATGTAGAGGCATTTGATGACACATCGGCGCAGTCGGTTGTGCCCGCTGCATCCGAGCAGAATGTTGCGACAAAGCAGATAGCAAGCCCTCAGATGCAGCCTCCTCAACAGTCACAGCCGGAAGCAGTGCAGCAAGGTACATCAGCTAAACCGCAGCAAAGTAGTGGTGCATCCCGCATGCCCCAGACGAAGCCGCAAGCTACGGTCAGCGGAGCAGCGGCTGCCGGTACGGGGGCGTCACGACCCCTGCAAAACAACACGCGCACCGCGCATACCGAGCAGGCCCGCCCCGAACAATCCGTCGAGTCTTCGCAGGGCACTTATAACCTGCCCGCAGAGCAGATGCTGGTGGCAGGTCCCCCTGCTAAGGAATCATCCGAAGTGAATGAACACGTGGTCGAGGCACTGACCAATGTTTTAGAGCAGTTTAAGGTTGATGCGGTTGTCACCGGATTCTCGCGCGGTCCGACCGTGACCCGCTACGAGATCGAGCTGGGTGCCGGTACGAAGGTTGAACGTGTGACCGCGCTGAGTAAGAATATCGCCTATGCGGTCGCCAGCCCGGATGTGCGTATCCTATCGCCTATCCCCGGTAAATCGGCGATCGGTATTGAGATCCCAAATACCGACCGCGAGACGGTATCTCTGGGTGATGTCTTACGGTCCCCGCAGGCTCACTCGAACCCGCATCCGATGGTTATGGGCGTGGGCAAAGATGTCGAGGGTGGTTTTGTGCTTGCGAACCTGGCGAAAATGCCGCATATGTTGGTTGCGGGTGCAACCGGTGCCGGTAAGTCTTCGTTCGTGAACTCGATGATCACCTCGATTCTTATGCGTTCTACACCTGATCAGGTGCGTTTGGTGATGGTGGACCCCAAACGCGTGGAGCTTACTGCCTATGAGGGAATTCCGCACCTGATTACGCCTATTATTACTAACCCGAAGAAGGCAGCGGAGGCGCTTCAATGGGTAGTACGTGAGATGGATGCACGCTATGACGACCTGGCGCATTACGGGTTTAAGCATGTGGACGATTTCAACAAGGCCGTACGCGAGGGCAAGATTCAGCCTGAGCCGGGGAGTAAACGAAAAATTCACGAGTACCCGTACCTGTTGGTTATCGTGGACGAGCTTGCCGATTTGATGATGGTTGCCCCGCGTGACGTTGAAGAGGCGATTGTTCGTATTACGCAGTTGGCGCGTGCAGCTGGTATTCACCTGGTGCTTGCAACTCAGCGTCCTTCGGTTGACGTGGTGACCGGTCTGATTAAGGCGAACGTTCCTTCGCGTATGGCGTTTGCGACGTCATCGGTCACGGATTCGCGTGTGGTGCTGGATCAACCAGGCGCTGAAAAACTGATCGGTCAGGGCGATGCGCTCTTCCTGCCAATGGGTGCCTCGAAGCCGATGCGTGTGCAGGGTGCGTGGGTCTCTGAATCCGAGATTCACGCGGTTGTTGAGCACGTGAAGCAGCAGGCTCCGACAATTTACCGTGAAGACGTTATGGTTTCTGCCGCGAAGAAGCAGATTGATGAGGAAATCGGCGATGACCTTGATGACCTGCTCCAGGCGGCTGAAATCGTGATTACCACGCAGTTTGGTTCTACCTCAATGCTTCAGCGTAAACTCCGCATGGGCTTTGCGAAGGCGGGGCGCATTATGGACCTGCTGGAGTCTCAAGGCATAGTTGGTCCTTCCGAGGGTTCGAAGGCGCGCGATGTGCTGGTGCGCCCGGACGATCTACAGAATACCTTGGCACGCATCCGGGGTGAAGAGGTGCCCGAACCCGTTGAGGAAACTTTTGAAGACCCGTACGCGCAATCGGTGAACCCCGCAGAATCTGCCGAATATGCGGTGGAAGAGAGCGATGAGGGCTCGGAGGACGCCTGGCAGCTCACGGGGCGATAACCCAAACAAGTCGTATTCAAAGTAGTTCTCACACCCTAGAGAGATTCCCGCTTCTGCTGGCATATCGTGTTGCGGAAGCGGGAATTTTTCTATTACTACGAGCCCAAACAAGGATTTATCGGAACGCCATTCTTATGGGAACGATACCTCGTATACTGGAAAGATATGAGGCGAGGGCTACGCTCTGGGAGTTCCTTGCAGCCAACAACGAGTCGTTGGTACCAGACTGTAGAGACGAAGGGTAACAGTGAGTCAGGAATCAGTATCGGCGGTATCGCAGACCGAGCGTCATGTATCTAACTGGAATCTGCCGAATATTCTGACGGTTGTGCGTATTATTGCAGTTCCTTTTTTCGTTGTAGTGCTCCTTGCGGGCGGGACATTCGGAGCTGAAGATGTGGCGCAGCGGTGGCTTGCTTTCGCCCTCTTCATTGCTGCGATGATTACCGACTGGGCGGACGGTTACCTGGCTCGAAGCCGTAACCTCATCACGAGCTTTGGGAAGATCGCTGATCCTATTGCTGATAAGCTCCTCACCGGTGCGGCGTTCATTACCCTTTCTTGGTTGGGCGAGCTGTGGTGGTGGGTGACCGCTGTAATTCTCCTTCGGGAGTGGGGAATCACCATCATGCGTTTTTTCGTTATCAAATACGGGGTTATGGCGGCAAATAAGGGCGGAAAGATCAAAACCGTTTTACAAACCATTGCTCTCGTGGTGATGCTTTTACCCTTAGGACTCCTCGGCAAACCTTGGTTGGTTCCCGGATGGGTTCTTATGGCGGCGGTAACCGCTATTACCGTCTGGACAGGGGCGGTTTATGTGCGTGATGCCCATCAGCTTCGCCAGACATGGCTGGCGCAGCATCCCGCATAGGCATGAGGCTGGGGACGGTTCTAGATGGACTGTCCCGGTATTTTATACGTCGGATATATCTCGTTGGGAGGAGAGGAGTACTTATGGACGTACTCAAAACGGTACCGCATAGTGCGAAGGAAGCCTCTCAGATGCTTCACGATGCGTTGGTCGGTACAGGTCTGACAATCTCTACGGCGGAATCTCTCACCGGAGGAGACGTCGGGGGTACTATCTGCACCGTTGCGGGAGCCTCGGAATACTATCGCGGCGGGGTTATCTCATATGCGAGCGCGGTCAAGGCATCCGTTTTAGGCGTAAACAAGGAGCTTTTAGCTAAGATTGGCTCCGTTGATCCGGAAGTTGCCCGGCAGATGGCGCAGGGAACCGCACGAATCTGTGGAGCTGACTACGGGGTTTCGACCACTGGAGTTGCAGGGCCAGAGCCGCACGATGGTAAGCCCGTTGGTACCGTATTTTTGGGTGTGCACACTCCAGAGGCAACCTATGCCGTACAGCGGCACTATGAGGGGGATCGGGTACAGATTCGCGCCTCGGCAACGGCGGATGTAATTCTCCTGCTGACCCAGGCTGTGCACGGTACTAAGGACGCATCGTAGCCTTATCTAGAGGTCAGCTGAAGTATCTTTTCACGGGATACTTTAATCAAGTTTCCAGGGATTTCCCAGGTGCATGGGAATAAAACTATAGCTTGGTAAGTTTGAATATATACTAGCCAGGCTCATATAAACGCTACAGTACCCGAGGCTAGCCGAGAACTAAAAAATGAGTTAGGCTTAATAACTGTAAGAACCGAACACTGGTTGACCTACGTACGAGGAGAAACAACGCATATGACCAAGAAGCGTGTATCTATTAATGGTATTACCCGGTGGAAAGAAATTAACCCAGCTCCGCAGCAGGTAGCTCCTGTTGTGGAAGAGGCAAAGACTGTACCTCTGCGCCAGGCTATTGGCGAGGTTCTTCGTGACGTTCGTCAGCGCCAGGGTCGTACCCTACGCGAGGTTTCACAGAGCGCACGTGTTTCCCTGGGTTATCTCAGCGAAGTTGAGCGTGGGCAGAAGGAAGCTTCTTCGGAGCTTTTGGCATGGATTTGCCAGGCGCTTGATATCCCGATGTACCAGATGCTCCGTGAAGTCGCCGACCGTATGGCAATTCTAGAGGGCGTACACGTTCCGGATACCGTTCCCGCCGAGCTTGCTGAGCAGTACCGTAACGATTACATGATGGCTTCGCTCTAAGAAACCTATGTGAGCGAACCGCGCATCCGTTATGATGCGCGGTTCGCTTTTTTATGCATTGACAACGGTAGAGGTCTACCTTCGCAGGGGACTCTGATGAAGCATTCTCGTGATTTTTTCGGATGTGCTCTGAAACAGGAGAGCGTAAGGAGGGATGATGAAACTCAGCGAGTTTTGGACAAATATGGACTACGAATTCGGTGCTGGGTATGCCCGAGTTTTGGCGGGAGATTTGGTGCTTGGGTCGCTTGGGAATATGACGGCTTTAGAGGCACTTGAAGCTGGGGTTGCACCGAAGGATGTTTGGCTTGCGGTCTGCGAGACACAGGATATTCCGGAGGTTCGCCGTTTGGGACCCGACCGTGAACCGCGCAGGTAGCCGAATCCATGAATTGCTGCGGAATAAGTCCGGTTTAGGGGTTGTTGCGACGCTGTATGTGGAGACTCTGAGATAGACACGGCGAGCATAAATTCGAAAAAATTTGCCGAAAATTTGTGCGATTTATAGGATTTTTGTTCGAGTCATGCTAATCTATCCACAGAGTAAAAATATCTGTACTTTCTGGGGGATTTTTCCACATTCTTCCGCCGCCGGTCTTAAAGTGTCAGGCGGACTTCGTAGAGTAGTGTGCAGAGGGTGGCGAGAAGCACCTCCCGAAGAATCATTGAGACCTTCTATTGATAGAACGAGGTAACTAACCGTGGCAAAGAACAGCAAGGCACAGGGCGTCGCTCGTGTTCCTGAAGAAGGCCGTGCCAAGGCACTCGAAGCCGTGATGGCTAAAATCGACAAGGATTATGGTAAAGGCGCGATTATGCGTCTAGGCGATAAAGAGACCGTGAAAACGGAGGTTATTTCAACCGGCGCTATCGCTTTGGATGCTGCTCTCGGTATCGGCGGACTGCCCCGCGGCCGTGTGATTGAAATTTATGGTCCTGAATCTTCTGGTAAGACCACTGTCGCTCTGCATGCTGTAGCGAATGTGCAGAAAGCGGGCGGTATCGCGGCGTTTATTGATGCTGAACATGCACTCGATCCGGTCTATGCTGCCAAACTCGGCGTTGACACCGATGCCCTCTTGGTATCGCAGCCCGATACTGGGGAACAGGCACTCGAAATTATGGATATGCTGGTTGGTTCCGGCGCTGTTGATATCGTTGTAGTCGACTCTGTAGCGGCTCTCGTTCCCCGCGCCGAGATTGACGGCGATATGGGTGATTCTCATGTGGGCCTGCAGGCGCGTTTGATGAGCCAGGCTCTCCGTAAGATTACGGGTCGCCTGGCATCCACCGGCACTACAGCAATCTTCATTAACCAGCTTCGTGAGAAGATCGGCGTGTTCTTTGGTTCTCCCGAAACCACGACCGGCGGTAAGGCCCTGAAGTTCTACGCCTCGGTGCGTATCGATATTCGACGTATTGAGACCTTAAAGGACGGGGCGAACCCCATTGGCAATAAAACTCGTGCCAAGATCGTGAAGAATAAGATGGCTCCTCCCTTCAAACAGGCCGAGTTCGACATTTTGTATGGTGAGGGTATCTCCGTTGAAGGCGGTATTCTTGACCTCGCGGTAGAGCATGACATCGTCAAGAAGTCTGGCGCCTGGTTTACCTATGATGGCGAACAGCTGGGGCAGGGGCGCGAGAACGTGCGTAAACTGCTCAAGGATAACCCGGAATTGACTGAGGAACTACAGTATAAGGTCCTCGTAAAACTCGGAATTATCGATCCTGAAGGCGAGGAATCTTCGGAAGAAGCTGAAGCCACATCGGTTGAAGCCGATCCTCTCGACGAGCTCGCAGAAGAATTCTAAATAAGATGGCGTGTGCCGCGCATCCACGATAGCCTAGCTTTGAGGATGCGCGGCACACGCTCAGCATATCTGAGGACTCTACGCCTTTGAGGCGTTGTACCTACAGGATTACAGCATCGAATCAGCACAGGAAGGCGGCATGGGTAACGATTGGTTGGCGGATGCCTGGGGTGATAACCCGTTGAGTGACCCTACGATTTCTGACGCTGAAACAATTTCTGATGCTGCAGAGGGCAAAGCCACAGGATTCTCTGATTGGCATCCCGCCGCACACGGATATGTGGAAGACAAACCCGACCCCGATTCTGTACCCTATCGTTCTTCCTCATCGCGCTCGTTCCCAAGCACACGAGGGGGAGGGGCGGCAGCTCAACATGATGCAGAACCCCGTACACAAAACGCTTCATCAAAAACTTCAGCAGAGCGTACATCGGGCGCCCGTAAGAAGCGTCGAAACCCGGACTGGAAAAAAGGATTCCGGCGCCCCAAGAACACCGAAAAATCGCCCTTCGCCCCGGCTATTGGGGCTCATCGTGCAGAGGAAGAACATCCAGAAAAAGTACGAAAGAAGAAAAGGTCATCAGGCCCATTATTTCGTGAGGGGAGTGCCCTCAACGAACCTTTGAGCACCGAAGAAGAAGCTCTTATTCGAGGTATCGCTGCCGAAGAAAAGACGAATGTTCCGGGCACCAATCGCTCAGGACGTTGGAAACAGCGCGAAGAGCCAGATCCGTACACGCGAGCAAAGACTCTGGTTTACAATCAGCTGGCGTATTCTGCTAAATCCCGCGCGCAGTTGCAGAAAAAACTTGCCGATAAAGGGTTTGAGGAAAGTCTTATAGAGCCGCTGCTCGATAAATTTGAGGCGGCTCACCTAATCGACGATGCCGAGTATGCGCGTTCCTTTGTGGAACAGCGGGGAAAACATAAGAAGCTTTCCCGAACCGCTCTGCGCCGTGAACTCAAAGAGCGAGGAATTACCGGAGAACTTGCTGAAGATGCGCTCGCTGCACGCACGGACGAAGATGAGCACCGGGATGCGGCGGAGCTCGTGCGCAAAAAACTGCGTCCTTCCATGAACTTCTCAGATCGTACCGAGAATGAGAAAATCTTGCGTCGGCTAGTAGGGATGCTGGCACGTCGAGGATATTCTTCATCTGTAGCGTTTTCGGTGGTAAAAGAAGAAATCGAGAGGTACCGCAGCGAGCAGGAAGAAGACTGTTGAATATTCTTCATCAGAAGAGTATCCAGCGGATCCAGCAACAGATAAGAGGTAATCTATGCAGCCGTTACAAGAACTTCGTGCCAGGCGTATGATCGCTCAGCTCCTCGCTCCAAGTGCAGCGCATCGTGGTATAGGTGTAGACGCTGACACTCTGTACCAAGAGACAAGCGCCCCGATACATGTGTTAAATCATCTCTACGCTGTTCAGGGGCAAAACTATAACGCCGGTGTGCGTGCCATTGCGCTACGAGCTGGGTGCAGTACTGACACAGTTCTTGAAGGCATTCACGACTACAGCATTGTACGTTCGTGGCCCATGCGCGGGACACTCCACTTTTTGACTCTTAACAGTGCAGATTCGCTGTATGCTGCTGTCGCCGGCCGAGGCGCGAAGCCTCAACCCACCTATATGCGTCAATGTAACTTTACGCTCGAAGACTTTGAGCGGTGGCGTGAGCACCTTCATGACGCTTTACAAACCAGGGGACATCTTGAGCCGCTCACTCGCACTGACCTCTACACCATTCTGGATGAATACGGCTATAGCGGGCCAAGTTCGCGGCGCAGCCACCTCATTCGACTCTACGGCGGTGAGGGCACGGTTCTTCAAGGGCCGCTCCGGGAAAAAGAAGAAAGCTTCGTGCACCGCGACTCCATACCTGTGCCCCGCACAAAATATGAGCGAAAACAGGCACTGGCTGAACTGGGTACACGTTATATATGCGGTCACGGGCCGGTGACCGCGGAGGATCTGCGCTGGTGGGCTGGGATTACAATAACCGATGCCCGGTATGCGTTTGAACATGCTCGCTGTACCCAGACTATTGTGCTGGGCGGGCAAGAATATGCGGTAGGTTCCTGGCAAGAAGGCATTACCCGTTCGGAGCTTAAGGATGCACTCAACCGCGAGCTTAGCCTCCCGGCCTTCGACGAGTATCTGCTGGGGTACGCCGATAAGAGTTTTGCATTGCGTGAGGAACTGCGTCCGCAGGTTCTCACCTGGAACGGAATTAGCTGGGATTTTACGCTTGCCGCCGGTGAGGCAACTGGACGTGCCGTCTAATCTACTTTTCGAGGTTCTTACCGTAATCGCCAAGGCGCTGGATGAGATCGTAAAGCGCAGGGTCTTGGGTGTTCCCAAGAGTAAGCAGGATGCGCATCAGCTCAACACCCTGGCGGCAAATGCGGGGAAGAACCCGCACCCGAGCTCCGTCGGCGTAAAGCTCCAAAAGCGTACACACTGTAATAGCTGCGCACACCGCAATGTCTTCTGCAAGCCTGGCATCTAAAGGTATTTCACCGAAGAGGACCGTATAAAATTTAGGAAGCTCCTGTTCCCTATCTACCCGGTAAAGCGGGTACTGGGGCGACGAGGGAAACCCGAGCATCGCCTCCACAAAAGGGAATCCGCGGTGGTGGATACAGGTTCCCTCCGTATCAAAAGCGCGGGTGCCGATACCGCGAGAAGGTGCCGTATCGGCAGGGGAGTACAGCACGTTATGCGGCGAAAAATCTCCTGACGAGAGCATATAGACCTGCCCGCGGCTACGTTTAAACTGCTCGGGTACCGGCGGGCGTTTGAGGAAAAATGGCTGAGTAATGCGATGGAACCGGAAGATTAGTTCTTGGAGATCGTTTGTAGGTTCTTCGGCATCTTCGCTCCGTTCTGCTGGGAGATCGGGATATAGGCGTTGAAGCCCCTTCTCGGCAAGTTTCGGGGAGGGCATCGCCCCCGGGAACTGCGCCCTACGGTCCGCCTTCGCGAGCGACGCGCGATATTGATCGACGGTGTCGTCAAAAATTCCTTGTCGGGCGAATTCACCCCACACTGCCGCGTAAGCCGCAAAAGCGCGTGCCGTATTGTTCTGGTTGAAAAGCTGCGTGGAAGTATCAGCTATGAGGGAGCTTGCAACGGGTACCGACCCTTCAAAAACCACGTCTTCGAGTGCTAAGCAGCGTAGATCATCATCAACACCGTAGAGGGCAGGGTAGATATCTGGAACCATTTCATCAAGGGCAACCGCACCGTATTTTTCCCGAAGGTATCCAAAACCGCCTGCGTTAGTCGCCGAATCTCCGCGGCGATAACGCTTTAAGATGACAGATTCGGGCTGCCAGGGCGTATGCGGGTTAGAGCCATAGCGTACTCGCAGCACTACCGAGCGCATTCCGGTTGAGAGAATCGTCAGCGAGAGCGGAATCCGATCTCCGATAGCCGGTAGGGTTGCCGCCCACGAAAGCATCTTGAGAACACTGACTCGGAACGCCTCAGAATCGGCGGGGGAGTGCGTGGGCGCGGGATGGTATTCCGCGATGGCACGCTCAAGAATAGTCGCGAGGGGATCATCAGGATATTGGCCGGAAGAATTACTAAGGGATACCTGCATAGAGCCATTATCCACCATCCGCTACCCTAATGGCGTGAGCATGACCCTAAATGATTTTTCTGCTGAATCCGCAACGTCCGCCGAAACTCCCCGAACCTATGAAGTTCGCACCTTTGGCTGTCAAATGAACGTTCACGATTCTGAACGTATGTCTGGTTTGCTAGAAGCGAACGGGTATGTACGCGCCGCTGAGGGGGAAGAACCCGACCTCGTAGTGTTTAACACATGCGCGGTGCGCGAGAACGCATCGAACCGCCTTTACGGACATTTGGGGCAGCTGGCCTCTGTGAAGCGGCGCCACGAAGGCATGCAAATTGCTGTAGGCGGATGCTTGGCTCAAAAAGACCAGAACACTATTATCGAAAAAGCCCCTTGGGTAGATGTCGTGTTCGGCACCCACAATATTGGCTCGCTCCCCACACTCCTTGAACGCGCCCGCCACAATCACGAAGCGCAGGCGGAACTGCTCGAATCGCTTGAGGTGTTCCCCTCGACCCTGCCCACGAAACGCGATCATGTGTACTCGGGCTGGGTTTCAATCTCCGTAGGATGTAACAACACTTGTACCTTCTGTATCGTGCCGTCACTGCGCGGTAAAGAGAAAGATCGTCGACCCGGCGATATCCTCGCTGAAGTTCAAGCGCTCGTCGATGACGGCGCGATCGAAGTAACTCTGCTTGGGCAGAACGTGAACTCCTACGGCGTGGAATTTGGGGATCGTCAGGCATTCTCCAAACTATTGCGCGCCTGCGGTGATATTAAGGGACTGGAACGAGTACGGTTCACGTCACCGCATCCAGCTATGTTCACCGACGACGTGATAGAAGCGATGGCAGAAACCCCGAACGTCATGCCTGTTCTGCATATGCCGCTTCAATCGGGATCAGATAAGGTGCTCAAAGACATGCGCCGCTCATACCGATCCAAGAAATTCTTGGGCATTTTAGAGAAGGTGCGCGAGCGCATTCCGCACGCTGTCATTACCACCGATATTATCGTGGGGTTCCCCGGTGAGAGCGAAGAAGACTTCCAGGATACGCTACGCGTGGTGGAGCAGGCGCGGTTCTCGTCAGCATTTACCTTCCAGTACTCAATTCGCCCCGGCACCCCGGCGGCGACTATGGAAAACCAGATTCCAAAAGATGTTGTGCAAGAGCGCTACGAACGCCTAGTGGCTCTGCAAGACCGTATTGCGGGCGAAGAGAACCATAAACAGCTGGGGAAGACTGTCGAGTTGATGGTTGTCGCAGAGTCTGGACGTAAAGCGCAGCAGACGCATCGTCTGGCGGGTCGCGGACCGGATCAGCGCCTCGTACATTTTTCGGTGCCCGCTGGATGCGAAGAGCCTCGCCCTGGAGACATGGTGACCGTTCCTATCACTGAGGCAGGGTCATTCCATCTGATTTCAGATCCCACCGCTGAGCAGTATCAGCTTCGCCGCACCCGAGCCGGGGAGGCCTGGGACCGTTCACAGGCCGAATCTTGCGGTGCCGGAACTACCCAGGCTTCGGGCGGTCCGGTGGGGCTTGGCATGCCCACTATTGGGCCTAAATCCTAGATACCGTAGGGGGTGCGCGCGGTCTCATAATTATATGTAGACCCGTACAATAGACCCATGACGTACCCCTTGGAGCCTCCTATTCTCGCTATTGTCGGTGCCACCGGTACTGGTAAGAGTGCGCTCGCAATTGCTCTTGCCCGGCATCTTGACGGTGAATGCGTAAACGCGGATTCCATGCAGTTCTATCGCGGTATGAATATCGGAACTGCTAAGATTACCGCTGAGGAAATGCAGGGGGTTCCTCACCATCTGCTCGATATTTTGGATATCACGCAGGAAGCTTCGGTAGCAGAATTTCAGCATCAAGCCCGGCAGCTCTTTGCGGATATTAGAGCACGCGGTAAGTACCCTATTCTGGTGGGCGGATCCGGTCTCTATGTTCGGGCAGCTCTTGATAAACTCGAATTTCCCGGCACGGATTCGGCGGTACGGGCTCGGCTGGAGCAGGAAGCCGCCCAGCAGGGGCTCGGTGTTTTGCGCACACGCCTGGCTCAGGTCGATCCTGACTCTGCGGCGCGTGTTCACGACGAACGGCGCGTTATACGTGCCCTCGAAGTTTTTGAGGTGACGGGACGTCCCTTTTCTGCCTTCATGCCAGTACGCGAATATGTCTCACCCGCCATACAGATTGGGCTTGATATGGATCGTGAACGCCTCCATGAACGCCTACACCGCCGGGTGGTGAACATGGCGGAATCAGGGCTTTTAGATGAAGTACGAACGCTGGAACAGCATGGTCTGCGTGAGGGAAAGACCGCCTCACGTGCCATCGGGTACGCCCAGTTTTTGAAGGTTTTGGATGCGCAGACTACCGCCTCCGACCCCGCGTTGAGCGCGACGTATACTCTGCACGATGCGATCGAAGACACCGCGACGGCAACCCGACAATTTGCGCGCCGTCAGATAACCTGGTTTCGCGGGGACGACCGCGTACACTGGTTTGACGCCGAATCGAAGAACCTGCTCAGCCAAGCGCTTGAGGTCGTGCACCAGGCGAGTCAAGGCTGTAAAGGGCCGAAACCCGCTTAAGCAGCGCATCCTCTGCGGTAAACCGGTAGAATTTACAGAGATTTAGTCACGAAGAACGAAGGGTAGAAAACGAGCATGACCGATGGCGTATCCACGTGGGGAGAACTAGCCGGGCGTACTCTGACAAAGGGGCATGGAACGGGTAATGACTTTATATTTCTGACCGACCCAGCCTCTGAGATCCCGCTCGATGCTGACCTCATCGCGCGTGTCTGCGATCGTCATTTTGGAATCGGTGCTGACGGCTTTATCCGTGCAGCGTATACCGAAAATTTCAGGACCGGGCAGAATATGCTGGAAGAACATCCAGACGCTATCTGGTTTATGGATTACCGTAATGGTGACGGCTCGATCGCCGAAATGTGCGGGAATGGTGTGCGTGCCTTCGTCGATTACTTGCGTACTGAGGGAATGATTGACCTTGAGGTAGGTGAGACCGTCAAGATTGCTACGCGAGGTGGCGTCAAAATCGTGGCGCGCACCGAAGAAGGATATGCCATTGATATGGGTCCGTGGAGTTTTATCCACGGAGACACAGCACGCGAAAGTGGTGAAGATTCGCATGTTTCGGCGCGTGGACTGATGACTCCCCGAGCCGGTCTGTCGATTTCGATGGGTAACCCCCACACTGTGGTGATGCTGGGTCAGGAAGGCAAGTTGGACGGACTCGATCTGAACAGCCAACCACAGGTAAATCCAGCCCCCGAAAAAGGAACTAACGTTGAGTTTGTGGTTCCGGTTGATCTAGAAACATCCGACGAGAATAAAAATGTTGGAGCCATCAGGATGCGCGTATACGAACGCGGCGTAGGTGAGACTCTATCCTGCGGGACTGGTGCATGCGCGGCCGCGGCGGCAACCCGTTTTTGGGGCGGCGAAGAGGCGCCCGATGAATGGCTGGTTCATGTTCCCGGCGGCACGCTCGCAGTAACCTTCGTCCTAGGCCCCGACGACCTCGAACACGTCGTTCTAGCAGGGCCAGCTCAGACGGTTGCCAAGATTGAGCTCCACTAACCTACGAAGGAGTTTTGAGAACTTATGCCCGTCAGCCTTCTTCTGAGGCGGAGAAGCTGGCGGGCATTATCGCGTGAGCATCCACCTGAAGCCTTTAAGAACCTTTGGAAGAACGCACAACCTCCAAGATACGGAACCCCTTCGACATGGCATATCGAGATACCGAAAACTCGGGTCCAAAACGTTCGGTGAGCTGTGCATCCAGCCATTTTTGCAGGGAATCAGAACCCAAATTCTTTTGAACCACCAGATAGGCAGCACCGCCGGGGGCTAGCCGCGGAAGCCACGCGAGCAGAATATTGTGCAGAACCTCTTTACCCACGCGAATCGGAGGATTGGACCAGATAGTATCGAAACGTAATGTGGGATCTATCTCATCAGGGGTGCTCACCGAGACGTTATGCAGCCCCAAAGCGCGGGCATTCTGTTCCGTGAGCGAAAGCGAGCGGGAATTGACGTCAATCCCATAAACCTCAGATTGCGGAGCAAGCATAGCTAAAGATAATGTGATGGGTCCCCAGCCGCATCCAATATCGAGCATATATTTTCCGTGCGGCTCAGGTACTTGCGCTAAAAGAACCGCAGTTCCCTTGTCTATTCCCGAAGGACTAAAAATACCGTTCGCGGTCGTCACGGAAACCTGACGCCCCGCCAACTCAACCTGAACCGTTCGAGGTTTGAACTCGACCTCGGGAGACGAGGAAAAATAATGCTGTTCGCTCATGAATCCAGTGTACCCGGCTGCACCCCGCATCATCGCTGCTACGCTGATGCGCCCACAGCGAGAGATAACCGAAAACCGCGACAACTGCGGCATGCGACCGCTAAAATAGAGGAACATATGAAATTAACAGATACCTCTTTTTCCAGCGAAAAGCTGCCCAGTGATGAGCAGCTACGCCGAACCGTAGAACGAGTCTTAGGCCGTGCAGATGCAGCGGCACAGACCACTATCTACCCCGAAAGCACCGGTAGCACCGCACAACGCCGCGTGCTCGATACCCGTGCCCGAGAAATTTCCGATAATCAGCGGGAACACTCAGAATTTGACGGCGAGCAGGAAGACCTCGCCGAACGCCGCGCATTACGCCGAGTCGCCGGGCTTTCTACCGAGCTCGATGATGTGACTGAAGTTGAATACCGTCAGCTGCGCCTAGAACGCGTGGTTCTCGCCGGGCTGTGGACCGAAGGGACCGTCGAAGATGCTGAAAACTCCCTGCGAGAACTCGCTGCACTCGCCGAAACCGCAGGATCTGAAGTGCTGGACGGGCTAGTTCAGCGTCGCCTCAAACCAGACCCCGGAACTTTTCTTGGCTCAGGAAAAGCCCTCGAACTCAAAGACATTGTTGAGGCAAGCGGTGCTGATACTGTGATCGTCGATTCTGAATTAGCACCCTCACAACGACGAGCCCTCGAAGATATCGTTAAAGTCAAAGTGATCGATCGTACCGCCCTGATTCTAGACATCTTCGCTCAACACGCGAAGTCTCGTGAAGGCAAAGCACAGGTCGAACTTGCCCAACTCGAATACATGCTTCCGCGTCTGCGCGGCTGGGGCGCATCCCTGTCACGCCAGGCAGGCGGGCGTGCAGCATCCGGTGAAGGCATTGGTTCACGCGGACCTGGTGAAACCAAAATCGAGATGGATCGCCGCCGTCTGCGTGCCCGCATGGCAAAGCTCAAGCGCGAAATAGCTGCTATGGCGCCCGCACGTGAGACAAAACGCCTAAGCCGTAAACGCAACAGGGTACCCTCGGTCGCTATCGCGGGGTATACGAACGCAGGTAAGTCGTCGTTGCTGAATCGTCTGACCGATGCCGGTGTTCTGGTGGAGAACGCTCTCTTCGCAACCCTGGATCCGACCGTGCGCAAAGCACAGACTCCGGACGGCATCGGCTATACGCTTTCGGACACTGTAGGATTCGTGCGCTCGCTGCCCACCCAGCTCGTGGAAGCATTCCGTTCCACGCTCGAAGAGGTAGCCGATGCAGACGTGATTCTGCATGTGGTAGACGCATCTCACCCAGACCCTGAGGGGCAGATTCGCGCCGTGCGTGAGGTTATCGCAGATTTAGATGCTCGCCGTATACCCGAGATTATTGCGCTCAATAAAGCGGATGCGGCAGATCCCTTTATCCTCGAACGCATGCGGCAGCGCGAATCGAACCACGTCATCGTCTCGGCGCGCACAGGGGAGGGCATTGACGAACTCAAGCAGAAGATTGCGGATACAATTCCGCGGCCATCGCTTGAAGTTAAATTACTGATCCCCTACAACCACGGTGAAGTTATTTCCCGTCTTCATGCTTGGGACGCTGAGATTAAAAGTACTGCGTTTGTCTCAGATGGAACCTTTGTCACCGCTTTGGTGCGTGAGGATGTTGCCGCAGAACTCTCTGACTATGTGATCGACGGCGAGCTCCTTGAAGTGCTTGAATTGGAGCTTCAAGACTCTGCCTCTGAACCCGAAAACGTCTGTGAACTCGCGTAATGAGAGCGTGAGCGTCCGTGACCGATGATAATATTACTGCGCCCACCGGAGCGGAGCTTGAAACTCTGCCCGGTGCAAAGCCCGTGTTAGATTTGCTCGATCGTGCGATTGAAAAAACGGGCGGGCAAAAACGCCTCGGACAACGTAGGATGGCAGCCCATGTTGCGCAAGCTTTCGACCTTGAGCGGCATCTCCTCGTGCAGGCAGGCACCGGAACCGGTAAATCCCTCGGATATTTGGTGCCAGCCCTGCATCATGCGGGTGCGAGCACAAAACCCATTATCGTGGCGACCGCAACCCTAGCCCTCCAAGCGCAGATCGTAAAACGAGACCTTCCAAAACTTATGGAGGCGCTCTCTTCTGAGCCCGAATCTGAAGCTCAGGTCGCAATCCTCAAGGGCAGGAACAATTACCTGTGCCTGCACAAACTCGACGGGGGATACCCCGAAGAGGAACCTGATACCCTCTTCGACATGCCTCAGCGTAGTATGTCTCGCATTGGTGAAGAGGTGCTGCGGTTAAGGTCCTGGGCGGAAAAAACCGAGACCGGCGACCGCGATGAACTTAAACCCGGTGTATCGGATCGTGCCTGGGCGCAGGTATCCGTGAGCGCCTCAGAGTGTTTGGGAAAACGCTGCCCCCTCGTTGAGGAGTGCTTTAGTGAGCGGGCGCGCCAAGAAGCATATGAAGCCGATCTTGTGATTACTAATCATGCGCTGCTTGCCATCAACGCTTTTGAAGGCTTAGGTGTACTTCCCGAACACGATATCGCTATTATTGACGAGGCGCATGAGCTCGCAGACCGCGTGACCGGCGCGGTGACGGATTCTCTTTCTGCTTCCTTAATTAGGCGTGCTGCTCGCGATATCCGCAAGAACTCCAAAGCAGACTCCAGCGCGCTTGAACAAGCCGCCGGTTCTTTAGAAACCGCATGTGAAGGTGTTTCTGAGGGCTTGATAGAAAGGCTCGAAGGGCGACTTCTGAACGCGCTCGCGGCTGTAGCCGATGCCGCACGGGCGGCGCTTTCCGACTCTAAGAGTGACAATAAAGAGGCGGATGCCGGGCTTCAGATGGCTCGTTCACGTGTCTCTGAGGTACACGATGCCGCAACGCGCATGCTGGAGTCTGCCGAACACCGCGAAGTGCTGTGGCTATCTCGCCAGGGTAATTGGGAAAACGGACGATATACGGCGGCATCCGATCAGGATCCCGCCACACTCCACGTTGCTCCTTTGAACATCGGAAGCCGTTTGCGTGAGGGGCTTTTTGAGGACCGTACCGTTATTCTTACGAGTGCAACCCTTACCGTGGGCGAATCCTTCGATGCGGTAGCAGGTGCCCTAGGGTTAGCGGGGCCGCAAGCTCCGCGCTGGGAAGGTCTTGATGTAGGCTCTCCTTTTGATTATCCACGGCAGGGAATTCTGTACGTGGCTTCCGACTTGCCCAAACCGAGCTTTGGCGTGAATCCTCAGCAGCTCGAACGATTACGCGAATTATGTGAAGCTTCTGGTGGTGGGGCTCTGGGGTTATTCTCATCGAAGCGAGGTGCCGAGCAAGCGGCTGAATATGTACGTCAGCACACGGATTTGAATATTCTCTTGCAGGGAGAGTCTTCGTTGCGGGCTCTTGTCGAGGAGTTTACTGAAGATATAAATGCTTGTCTTTTCGGCACCATGAGCCTTTGGCAGGGAGTAGATGTTCCCGGAGACTCCTGTCGTCTGGTACTGATGGACCGTATACCGTTCCCGCGCCCAGACGATCCACTCGCTCAAGCGCGTACCCGTGCCGTGGCAGAAAAAGGCGGGAATGGGTTTATGGCTGTTTCGGCATATCATGCGGCAATCCGCATGTCTCAGGGAGCAGGGCGATTGATACGTTCCGTCCACGATCGCGGGGTAGTGGCGATCCTTGACTCTAGGCTGGCGACTCAGCGATACAGTGGGTACCTGATGCGGGCGATGCCTAACCTTTGGACCACCCAGGATAAGAATGTTGTTTTGGGTGCTTTAGAACGGCTTTACCAGAGTATTGACTAAAAGCAATAAGATACGCGGGCTTAATGCACGTTGTATTCCGGTACTGGTGCCGAGACATAAACGTAGCGAAGCGTCCATAGATGTAATGTGAGAAAGGGAGGGTACCGTTCAACGGTGCCCTCCCTGATGTATTGTGCGCTTATGGCTGCCTATAGTAATTAGTTAGTCTATCGGGGAAACTCGGATACGGTTCCCATCTAGATCACTTGCTACGAAAGTCATCCCAAATACATCACGATGGGGCTCTTCCAATATGACAACCCCTTGTTCCACCCAGGCTTGGTACTGCGTGAGGATTTCTGCATCGGAACCCTTGAGATTTATACATACCTCAGACGTACGTGTTGAAGTTTCATGAAGAGTATTGCTTGCTCCGGTCCACAACGCTAGCGAGACTCCCGGCGCTAAATCCATGGTGACATAGCGTGGCGAGGTAAAACTGACCTCAAGATTTAAAATGCTCGTATAGAAGGACACTGAGGCCTCGATATCCGATACATAGACAATAAAAACGATCTCACGGTCAATCATTGTGCTGTTGTTCCTTCTGGACATGAGACGGTTGAATACGCAGGAACGGAACCTCTAGCGCGTGTCTTTTGAGAAAAACGCGCGCAGTTCAGAAGATCCCTGTTAGATGCTTCGCAGAACAGAAACTACTTTACCCATCACCGTGGCGCGGTCGCCGAGTATGGGCTCATATTGGGAATTTCGGGGGAGCAGCCAGGTATGACCATCTACTTGGCGGAATACTTTGACGGTCGCTTCGTCGTCAAGAAGAGCCGCAACAATGTCTCCATTATCAGCGGTGTGTTGTTCACGCACAACAACCCAGTCACCGTCGCATATGGCGGCGTCAATCATAGAATCCCCTTTGACGCGAAGCATGAAGAGCTTCCCGCTGCCCACGAGCTGGCGGGGGAGAGAGAGAACATCCTCAACGGATTGCTCAGCCGTAATAGGCCCACCAGCAGCAATGCGACCTACGAGGGGCACGGGAACCATATCCTCATCGCTCACCTCAAATGTAGGCAGCTCCGGAAAATGGGCTGAAGTGCCCTCATGCTCTAGATCGTCAAGAATCTCAATGGCACGCGGTAGTTTTGGATCGCGGCGAATATACCCCATCTTCTCAAGACGACCGAGCTGATGAGTCACCGAAGAAAGCGAAGCCAACCCAACGATATCGCCAATCTGACGCATCGAAGGGGGATATCCCTTCTGCTCGATTTCTGTACGAATCGCATCCAAAATTTTCTGCTGACGCGGAGTCAGCGGAGGGCGCTGAGCTTCGGGTGTCATGCGGAGCCTTCTTTCTAACTATTTACGCACGCCATGGTTCCTAGAGTATTGACTGGATCCAGGTAAGCATAACGATGAACCGTCTCGTTCTCAGTCTAAAGCATCAGAGAGAAAACTTCAAACAAATATTCTATGAACCTCGAATATAATCGAAGAAATATTTAGTAACTTTCTACTAGACTATCGAAACTAGATTCGATATAGTTGGTGTCTACGGAAGACATATTCGATAAAAGTTGAGGTCTTTCGGTGAAATGTTCTAGTTCAGGCTCTTGCTATGCAGGGATTATCGGTCTTCGAAATACTTCGGTATTTCTAGAGCATCTTGAGAGAATCCGAAAGCAAAATATGTGCTTTCTGCAGGAATATGAACTCATACCAACCGCATTATGAGCATTGAGAATGGTGTGTAACGGCGAGGATATGAACTTGTCACACACCAGAGGAAAGGAAAATACTATGGCAACGGCTGCTTCTTCCTCCCGGATTCCGGCGGGGTTAACCGTCATTCACCCGGCTCGTGTTCGTCAGGGCTCTTATCGAGCACGTACACACTATGCTTCACCGAGCCGTTCCCGTGTGCCTCATCCTCATCCTCGACTGACTTTTCCTCAAGTACAAGCTGTATACGAGACTTCATTCTCAGCTGCACCACAGAAAGTGAACGTCACATCTTCCTCTCAGACTCAGCAGAGCGTAACCGGTAAAACATCAAGCGGACAGCGGCGGGTTCCAGAAAAACTTAAAGGTGTGTCGGTGGTTAATAAGCGCAATCCCTCATTTTTCACACGTGCTATGCATTGCTCTAGGGCTCTGAAAAATTGGGTTTTTGGCATTCCGCTGATAACGCTGGCGGCCCTTGTCGTTCTTGGGGCGATCATTCTTATATCGCCGCATACAGCAAACGCTGGAAATAATTCTCAAGGCGCAGGAACCCGGTACGTGACCGTTCAATCTGGAGATACGCTCTGGGATATTGCACAAGAGGTAGACCCGAAGACTGATCCACGCGACACCATGGTGCAGATCAGTAAACTTAATGATCTGCAGGGTTCAACTGTCAAAGTCGGGCAGCGTCTAGAAGTCCCAAATGTGCGATAGCAGCCATAGTTGCTATCTAGAAAACGTGACTGGATGTGCGCTTATTATAACTATTCCGCATTCTTTGCTCTCATGACTAATTTGCGACTGGTGGCTTTGAAGGGACCTGTATCGCGTAAGGCCCTTTTATGGACATATGGTGCTCAATACAGGCGATATAACATGCGGTATGCGATGATAGCGTGAGATTAGGGGCAGAAACCTTGGAGTTTGTACCCTAGAGATACATGACATTTGTATGCTCGCCCGGTTGTTCGTCTGGAATCCGGTGGGAGCGGAACTAAGGAGTCTCTATGCCCACACGTCCCACAGTAGCTATACTTGGCGAATTTGGCACATATGGCGAGCTCCAGCAAGCGTGCGAGCGCGTCGGTGCCCAAGCGTTCGTTACCACAGATCTCGATTCTCTACGAGACGCTGATGGTACGGTGATTGCTGGCCATAAGAAATCTCTCGAAACATACGAGGCTGTGCGGAAACTCCACGGTGATCGGGTGCTTGGCAGGCGCGTTGCAGGCGGCCGTCCTGTCCTTGTTGCGGGGGCTGGTTTTGGGATGTTATTTGAAGTTATCCGAACCGTGAACCCAGAGCTTGGAGACCTTGATATTTCTGCACTAGGAGAGTGGCCGGGTGCTGCACAAGATCTAGCCACCGCTGGGGCTCATCCAGGATGCTATAGGGTTGAGGCCGCTGTGTCCAGTAAATTTTTACAGGATCTTCCTGAACCCCTAAATTTCAAAGCAGAGGATGGCGTGTTTACCTGGGATTTTGACCAGAGTATAGACTATATGGAGCCGCCTGCTGTCAGTTGGACTGATGCAGATCCGCGTTATATTGCAGCTGTCGAGAATGGTCCTCTCACAGCAATTCAATTTTGTCCGGTAGCTTCGGGTGCTGCAGGTGAAGAATTTCTTCGCCGCTGGGTTGCGCATCTTCCCGTCATGAACCGTTTGTAGCATCATAAATTTTACGAAAAACTGCGAAGGAGCATCACATGTCACCTCTATACTCCGGACTTATTCTTATGACTGTTGGGGCATTCTTTGCCGGTGGGGGTATATCTTTCCGTAAACAGGGCATATCTCTTGGCGCGCAGATTGTGCTGTGGATTATTGCTTTAGCCCTCTTCGGCTACGGAGCATATGTAACTTTCGTATACGGGTCACAGGGATAAGAATATGGGTACTCTAGAACTTCTTCCCGCAGTCGATATTGCTCAGGGGCGTGCAGTGCGTCCCGTAGGCGGTCGCCTCTCCCAACAGAGTGAGGGTACAGATCCGGTGGAAGCGGCTCTATCGTGGCGCCGCGCGGGGGCACGATGGATTCATCTTGTTGATCTGGATTTGGCGTTTGGCCGTGGTAACAACATTCGCACCCTTCGCAAGGTTATTGATCGAGTTCGTGCGATAGCTCAGAATCCTATAAAAATACAGGTCAGTGGCGGTGTTAAAGATGAACGTTCTTTGGAAATCGCCTTGAGTCTTGAACCCGATCGCATCAACGTGACGTCGGCGGCGCTGCAGCATCCGGCATGGTTAGAGAAAACACTAGGGCACTATGGTGAGCGGATAGCTCTGGGTTTGGATGCTCGCAATGGAACCGTTGTAGCACGTGGGACCGAATGGTGTGGCGATTCCGTGCATAACACAGTGCGATGGCTGCAAACTGCGGGAGCATGCCGATATATTGTGACAGATGTAAGCCGAGATGGTGCTCTCTCAGGGCCTGGGCTACAGCTGCTTCGTGAAGTTCTCAGTCTCACTGAGCATCCCGTTGTGGCTTCGGGAGGTGTTGCTTCACTGGAAGATATTCGCACTCTTCGTGCGCTGACGAATCAGGGCTTGGAAGGTCTTGTCCTAGGGAAGGCACTGTACGTCGGCAATTTTACTTTTGAAGAGGCTCTTAAGGCGGCTAATGATGATGCCTCATAACCCACAAGAACAACGGAATCTGTCTGAACCCCAAAAGCGTGCAGTTGCACAGCGCGCGTTGCCGGAGCATATTGCGGCTCAATTGCGCAGCGCTGGGAGGCAAACTGATACTGGCGGACAGCCCTGGAAAGGGAGGAACCTGGGAGAGGGAACGTCACAAACCCATCAATACTATGGAGACGATGGTTTGACAAACCCAGATTTAGTCCGGGTTCTGACCTCTTTTGAAGCTGATGAAGTTGATGAGGCAGCAGTTGTTGAAGCGTTGAGTGAAGTGCGAATATTTGCTCCGATTGTTGCTCAGCTTTCACAAGCTCATATAACCCATGATGGTCTGGTATCTGATAAAGAAGCTGATATGGCATTAGTTAGCTTGCAGGCTCCAGATGGTCGAAAAGCTCTTCCTGTTTTTACGAGTGTTGATGCTTTGACGCAGTGGCATCCGCAAGCTCGCCCGGTTGCGGCCTCTATGCGTAAAACGGCATTGAGTGCTGTGGAAGATGATAACCAACTCATCGTTGTGAATCCTGGTCAGAACCTCACCTTTGTGGTACGTCGCCCCGCTGTTTGGTCTTTGGCGCAGGGGAAACCGTGGATCCCTTCGTATCTCAGCGACGAGGTACTAAATGAACTAAAGCGCCTTATCTCTACACAACCCGCTTTGGTGGATGTTCAATGCGATGTTGGTGACGGCGTACAGGCACGCACAGGCACGGGAAAGATCCTAAGGGGCGGAGGACCTGGTCCTGAGCTTGCGATTAAACTTGCTGTTCTTCCCGGACTCACCCGCGAACAGCTCAATATGGTAATTCAGGATTTTCAGCGGAGTCTGGCGAGCAGCGACCTTATGTCACAGGCGGTTGATTCTGTGCAAATTAAGCTTCTTTCTGCTTCATAGATTTGTGTAGTCTCAGTTGATGATGTCTTGGTGAACTTTAGAGAGTGTGAGATTCTAGAACCATGAGTAATATGACGAATAGTTTTCAATTTGGCGCATCATCAAATGAATCTGTACCTGTACACGGCGGTACAGAGCTAACTGATGAACAAATGCATGCCGTTAGTGAACAGATGCGGGATATTGCCGATGTGCCAGCCGTTGAGATTATCGGTGCTGCGGCTGTCCATCTCATGAGCGCTGCAGCCGTCAAATGCGGTCTGGCTGCCGAAGATAATGCTGCGGAGTTACAGGACTTGGATGAAGCACGCAAACTTATTACTGCATTGGCGGGGTTTGTGACGGCGGCGGCGCCGGAAATTGGTTCGCAGCATGCCGCCCCGCTGCGTGATGGGCTGCGGACGTTACAGCTGGCGTTTCGGGAAGCATCGTCAATCCCAGATGAGCCGGGGCAAGGGCCTGGCGAGAAATTTACCGGTCCTGTGTACTAATTCTGCGTGCTGAAGTACCTTGAACGATCCGTGAATGTAAATCTTCATATGTTCGCTACACAGGTTTTCAGATAAGATTTTGCCTTGTGCGGGGTAGCGTAATGCGCATAATCGTAGCTGCCCCTCACGGCAGGTTTACTGGGCTGACTGACCGGCTTCACAGGGATAAAACGGGAATATGACGAAGAAGGTTATCGTTCTTGGCATTTTCTTGTGAATTAGCTGTAAACCCGGTAGACTAATGTACTGTTTGCAAGTGGAGTCTACTCCCACCCGCATCCGCCCGCATATGGTGTGAGGCAGACGGGTTAGATAACCGAATTTTCGGTATTCGATGTGTGCCTTCGCTTGTAAACGGCGAGGGCTTTTTTAGTGCTCGCCACGGATAATATTCACGGGGAAACCCACAGAGCACAGGAGCTACTCATTAGCGAACCACGCATAAACGATCGTATCCGCGTTCCGGAGGTCCGACTTGTTGGCCCCGGTGGCGAGCAGGTAGGCGTTGTTCCTCTTAAAGATGCCTTGCGTCTTGCTGAGGATGCCGAACTCGACCTTGTCGAGGTTGCCCCGAACGCGAAACCGCCCGTTTGTAAGCTCATGGACTACGGTAAGTACAAGTACGAAGCTGCGGTCAAGGCTCGTGAATCCCGCAAGAAACAGGTTAACGCCGTTCTGAAGGAAATCCGTTTCCGTCTGAAGATTGATACCCATGACTATGAAACCAAGGTTGGGCACGCTCGTCGTTTCTTGACCGGTGGGGATAAAGTCAAGGCCATGATTCAGTTCCGAGGTCGTGAACAGCAGCGCCCCGAGATGGGTGTGCGTCTGCTTGAGCGTTTGGCAGAAGAACTGGCTGAGGTGAGCACCATTGAGTCTCGTCCTCGTCAGGATGGACGCAACATGGTGATGGTTCTGGCACCGCTTCGCGGTAAAGCAGAAGTGCGCCGTGGACAGAACTCAGGCAACCGCAAGGGTCGCGAGCGTCTCGACACGACTACGGCGAAGCCCGTTAGTAACTCATTGGCAGATGCTATGCCTGCCGAGTTGAAAGCTCAGGCTTCAGCCGAGTAATAGAGCCGAAACACAGCTTGGGGGCGCCCCTCGTGGAGGTGGCGTCCTTGAACTTTGAGTTTGGCACGGCGGGTTAATCCCCGATCGTAATTCGTCCTTGGGGGAGGGCACTCTTCCCCCTCAAGCTACTCCGCTCGCGCGGGGATGAATGTAAGGAGAACGGCAGCTATGCCGAAGCAGAAGACCCACTCTGGTGCTAAGAAGCGCTTCAAGCTCACCGGTAGCGGCAAGGTTAAGCGCCAGCAGGCGAACCGCCGCCACTACCTGGAGCACAAGTCATCTCGTCTGACCCGTCGTCTGGCATCCGACCAGATTGTTACTGGTGGCCAGGCAAAGGTTGTTAAGAAGATGCTGGGTAAGTAAGCTACGCTTACAATTCGCCTAGAGAAGCGGGAAAATCCGCATCACAGACCAAGACTCGCTCCTGCACGGTATAACATGATGGCCGTTCAGGACATAAGACGAAGGAGACACACGTGGCACGTGTGAAGCGCGCGGTTAACGCGCACAAGAAGCGCCGTACTATTCTCGATCGTGCATCCGGTTACCGCGGTCAGCGTTCGCGCCTGTACCGTAAGGCTAAGGAACAGGTCACCCACTCGCTCGTATACAGTTACGACCACCGTCGTAAGAAGAAGGGCGATTTCCGTCGCCTCTGGATTCAGCGTATTAACGCTGCATCCCGTGCACAGGGGTTGACCTACAACCGTTTCATTCAGGGCCTTAAGGCTGCCGGTGTTGAGGTTGATCGCCGTATGCTGGCTGAGCTCGCTGTGAACGAGCCAGCAGCTTTCAATGCTCTGGTTGAGATCGCTAAGAAAAACCTACCTGAGGATACCTCGGCTCCTAAAGCATAACTGAGAGCCAGGTAGTACCTGCAGCAGTGCGGGTATTAAAGCGTAAACGGTCGCCGTGTCTCATGACGGCGACCGTTTTCTTACTGATATAGAAAATCCCGTAAATGCAGCCCCACTTCAGCGTGTGCGGGGGAGCGCATCGGTTACCTGTTTGCCTGTACCCTTAAAGGGTGAATCTTCTAGAACGCATAAGTTCCCCAACCGTGATGTCGAATCCGCATGCTGATCGTGTACGTGACATCGCCAAACTGAGCACTCGTCGTGGGCGTGCCAAGAAAAAACAGTTCATGGTCGAAGGACCCCAAGCCGTGCGTGAGGCACTGAAAGCGCATCTGCAATCACCGGTGTTAGACGCCGTATACGTTACGGAAAGCGCCTATGAGCGTCACCCCGATATTGCTGAACTTCTGGAACAAGCGCACGGTACCCCTACACCTGAGGAAGGCCGCCGTGTCTTTATGCGTGTCGTGACCGATGAAGTCTTGGCGGCTATGGCGGATTCCGTAACCCCGCAAGGTATTATTGCCATTTCGTTCATGGTGGATACTTCGTTCTCTGTCTTATGGGGTGAAAACGCTCTCAACCCTAAACTTATCGCTGTACTATCCAGGATTCAGGACCCTGGGAATGCGGGTACTATTCTGCGTGTGGCGGATGCGGCAGGGGCCGATCTCGTTATCACCACGAAGGGGTCGGTTGATCTTTATAACCCCAAGACAGTACGTTCAACGGCAGGTTCTCTCTTTCACGTTCCCATTATTCAAGGTGTTGAGCTGGAAGAATTTGCCGAGGATGTAAAATCTCAGGGAACCGTTGTGCTTGCCGCCGATGGGTACGGTACTGTAAATCTTCAAGATCTTATTGACCACGCGGCAGTTCTTCGCGCAGGTTTTAGCGATGAGACCCCGGCGGGGGTAAAAGGTGCGTTTGACCTTTCTCGTCCTACTATGTGGCTTTTTGGAAATGAAGCTCAAGGGCTTAGTGCTGAGGAGAAATCTGCGGCTACGATGCGCATTGCAGTTCCAGTGTACGGCGCTGCTGAATCGCTGAATGTGGGTACTGCTGCAGCGATATGCCTCTATGCTTCGGCAATGGCACAACACCAGACTCGATAGCTTCCAGATCTATTGGCTCACTAAAATAAGAACTTTTGAAACACAGACATGTATTGGAGAAAGAATGTCCGCTCATTCTGGTCACACCGGATCAGGCGCAATTTTTGCGGCTTTAGGCGCAAACCTAGGCATTGCGGTTCTTAAGTTTATTGCCTACCTTCTGACCCGTTCATCTTCAATGTTGGCCGAGGCTATTCACTCGGTGGCAGACTCGGGTAACCAGTTACTTCTGCTGGTAGGCGGCAAAGTAGCGCAAAAAGAAGCAGACGAAGAGCACCCTTTTGGTTACGGGCGTAACCGCTATATCTATGCCTTCATCGTATCTATTATTATCTTCGCGCTTGGCGGCCTCTTCGCGCTCTATGAAGGGTACGAAAAATGGCATGACCCGCACGGAATTACGGAATGGCAGTGGGTACCGGTTGCGGTGCTTGTAGGTTCTATTCTCCTGGAAGGTAACTCATTCCGCGTTGCTATTAAAGAATCGCGCGAGATGAAAGGACAGCAGAGCTGGCTTCGTTTCTTACGTACCTCAAAGAATCCGGAGCTTCCGGTACTTCTGCTGGAGGATGCGGGCGCACTTTTTGGCTTGGTTTTGGCTCTTTTCGGTGTGTCGATGACTTTGCTGACCGACAACGGTCTGTGGGATGCCGCCGGAACTTTGGCTATCGGTATACTTCTGGTTTTTATTGCTATATTCCTTGCTTCTGAGATGAAGTCTTTGATTCTGGGGGAGGCTGCTTCCCCGGAGGATCTCGCGAAAATTCGTGCTGCAATCGAAAACGGGGATCAGGGTCGTGTTATTCATATTAAGACTGTGCATCTGGGGCCTGAAGAGATTTTAGTTGCGGCTAAGATCCGCATTCATGATGCTGATACGGGAATTACCGTTGCGAATGAGATCGACAAAACTGAAGAACGTATTCGTGAGGCGGTACCGGCGGCACGCGTTATATATCTGGAGCCGGATGTTTACCGTCCCAAAGCGCAGGACTCCACGAGCGTATCCCATTAGCCGGTAGAAAGCCCGGACTTATAGATCTTCTTGGTCTGCTGGAATGCTTATTTTCGAAAGGAACAGATGTCGGAATATTCCGTTCATGTGGTAGGTGCTGCTATTGTAGACAGCCTTGAATCACCCTCTTGGATGCTTGTTGCGCAGCGGTCTGCACCCGAATCCCTTGCGGGTTTATGGGAGTTTCCGGGTGGCAAGGTTGAGCCGGGGGAATCTTGCGAGCAGGCGCTGGAACGTGAACTGATGGAAGAACTTGGTGTGAGCGTACATCTTGGTTCTGAGGTACAGGGAGATCATCCGCAAGGCTGGGTCTTAAACGAGAAGGCTGCTATGCGGGTGTTCCTTGCCGAGATTAGCAGGGGTGAGCCTTTACCACTCCAAGATCATCGTGAACTTCGATGGGTTTCGGTGAAGAAGCAGAGCGGTCAAGATATTCTTGATTTACCCTGGATTCCTGCCGACTTGCCTATAGTGCGGGAGCTGCTGAGCATACTCCATCAGAGCTGAAATATAACGGTGCGTCTTGTGAGGTATTTCCAGAGCGTAAAGGCATAAGTATCAGTTATTTCTGTAAAAAAATGAAAGGTTAACGGATATTTCTTTCTGAACAAGCGTTGGGTCCCTTGTTATTATGCAGACATTCTGTAGGTAAACTATGCCTATCCCAACACTACACTTATGGTGTGCTAAGTCTCACACGATCCTGATGGGGTGTGTAACCCAGGGAACCTTTAGAGTTAAATTAAAGAAAAGAAATTTTGTCTAATCTAACGTGGTGACGAATTATGGGTCTTGATGCACAATCATGGGGAATATTCATTGGTAACTTCCTCATCGGTTTACGGGAAGGGCTAGAAGCCGCGCTTGTCGTGGGTATCCTTATTGCCTATGTGCACAAGACCAAGCGTAATCACCTTCTCCCACCTATTTGGATTGGCGTTGCAGCCGCCATCGCTGTTTCGCTCATCTTCGGAGCAATTCTGACTTTTGGGCCTGAAACGCTGACCTTTGAAGCCCAAGAAGCCATCGGCGGTTCCCTCTCGATTATTGCGGTTGGATTTGTCACCTGGATGGTGTTCTGGATGGCGGAGAATGCTCGCGCCCTCTCTGCAGAACTTCACGGAAAACTTGATGCGGTTCAAACTAGCTCATGGGCCGTGATAGTTCTCGCGACTCTCTCAGTAGGGCGTGAAGGTCTTGAAACCACGCTCTTTATCTGGTCTGCCACTCGCGCCGCTACTCAAGGCACTGAGATAGGCACGGTGCTTCCTGTCATTGGTGCCATTGTCGGTATTTTGACGGCAGTACTCATTGCGTGGGCTATGATGCGCGGCGTTATGAAGATCAACCTTGCGAAGTTCTTCACCTGGACCGGTGCTTTCCTTATTATTATTGCTGCTGGTGTGCTCTCCTATGGTATTCACGATCTACAGGAAGCACGAATACTGCCGGGACTGAACAATATAGCATTCGCTTCTCAAGACTTTATCGAACCGGGCGGTTTCCTTGCCACGATCCTGAAAGCAGTCTTTAACCTTTCAACCACTACCACGTGGGTCGAGGCTATAGCGTGGGTGCTGTACGTGGGTATCGTTATGCCCCTCTTCTTCTGGAAACAAAAGCGAGGTCATGCCCCTTCGCGTAAAGCTGCTGATGCGTCTCAAGCATCTGGCATGGTGCACGTATCGAAGGTGGCTAATAAAATCACTGGTGAAACTGTTTCTTCCTCCAACTCTGCAGGTGTTAAGACCCCTACTTCCGATGCCGGATAACTGATTTTTCATATTTCTCTGTCCCCGAACAAAGGAAAACACAATGCGAAAGTCCCTATACTCCGCAGGTGCCCTGCTGTCAGTCGGCGCTATTGCGCTGACCGGGTGCACGCCCAATAGCGCGAATAACGCCTCAGGTGGTTCTGGCGGAACCGCTGACGGTTCCATCTCGGTTACTTCAACCGATACCGAGTGCAAGCTTTCTGCCACCGAAGTTAAAGCTGGTAAGGTTACCTTCAAGGTAAAGAACGAAGGCTCGAAAGTGACCGAGTTCTACGTCCTAGGCTCCGACGGACTGCGCATTATTTCTGAGGTCGAAAACATTGGTCCCAACCTTTCTCGTGATCTCACTGTTGAACTTCCTGAAGGCTCGTATAAGACAGCCTGCAAGCCCGGTATGGTTGGCGACGGCATCAAGGGTGATCTTAAAGTTGTCAAGAACGAGAGCGCTCAGCCCATCTCTGCTGATGAGCAGGCTATGCGCGATACCGCAGTTACGCAATACTCTTCATACGTGAAAGACCAGGTCGAGGCGCTTAAAACCGATACTGACGAGTTCGCCAAGCTCTACCAAGAAGGCAAGAACGAGGAGGCAAAGGCTAAGTACGCGGCGGCCCGTATACATTACGAGCGCATCGAGCCCATTGCGGAAAGCTACGGTGAGACCCTAGACCTCAAGCTGGATGCGCGTGAAACCGACCTTGAAGAAGGTAAGATTCAGGAGTGGACCGGTTGGCACAAGATCGAGAAAGACTTGTGGCAGCCTAAGGCAGACGCCAACGGCGGAAAGGAATACAAGCCGCTTACCACTGAAGAACGTAAACAAGTCAGCGAAACGCTCGTGAAGGACACCCAAGAGCTGTACGATTACGTGCATTCGGATAAGTTTAAGCTTGATGCTTTCCAGATCTCCAATGGTGCGAAAGAGCTCTTGGACGAGGTTGTCAACACCAAACTGACCGGTGAGGAAGAGAACTGGTCACACACTGACCTCTCCGATTTCCAGGGTAACGTAGATGGTGCGAAGGTGGACTACGAAAACCTTCTGCCGATTCTGCAGAAGAAGAACCCTGAGCTTGCCAAGACTCTGCAAGAGAAATTCGACGCCGTGCAGAAGATCCTGGATAAGTACAAGCAGGGCGACGGTTTCAAGCCCTATAACGAGCTGAGCAAAGAAGAAGTCCGTGAGCTCTCCGATGCCGTGACTGCGCTCGCAGAGCCTGTCTCGCAGATGACTGAGACCGTGGCAGGCGGTGAGTCCGCTGAGGGCAAGAGCGATGATACTTCTTCTTCGAAGCCGGCTGCGTCATCTGAGTCCTCCGCTGGAGCTTCGCAGGATGCTTCCGAGCCAGCGGCAGGTACCTCATCGGCAACAGCTAAGTAACGTATCAGCATTTCAACGTACAGATCCTGATCACACAGGGGATTGATGGCGTTGAGAGATGCTGCCTAGACGCTGAGCCGTCCGTGAGCGTTTCTACATTCGCGAGATAATCGCGGATACAGAGACACTTGCGGGCGGTCGGTTCTCAAATACTCAACTGACACACAGTTGTCATATAATCTCCAAAATATTTAGGGAGAATATCTCATGCGTGAAGAAAAAACACCCACGACACAGGTTCAGCAATCCCACACTGCTGACCAGTCAGACGTATCTCGTGGTACCAGTCGACGGACTCTGATGACGGGCGCAGGTATAGCGGCTGCCTCTGTGGCAACTGTAGGCGCTCTTGCTGGATGTTCCGCAGAAGACCAAAAAAATGCTGAGGCCTCGGGTAAGTCTGCTGTTAAAGACTCATATTCTTTCTTTGGTGAGCATCAGAGTGGTATCTCGACAGATGCCCAAGACCGCATGTATTTCGCGGCTCTCACTCTTAAAACCACATCGAAGGATGAGATCAAGAAGCTTTTTAAAGAATGGTCAGAAGCATCGCGTAAACTCATGGCGGGAGAAATCGTGGGGGAGGACTCCTCCTATGAAGCACCTCCAAAAGATACTGGCGAAGCTATGGACCTTTCTGCTGGGCATCTAACTATCACCTTTGGCTTGGGGCGATCGTTTTTCGTGGATTCAGAAGGCAAAGATACGTACGGGTTTAAAGATAAACTTCCGCCCGCCTTGGTAGACATTCCCAAGATGGCGGGGGATGTCATAGAACCCGAGCGAAGCGGCGGCGATCTGTGTATTCAAGCCTGTGCTGATGATCCCCAGGTGGCTTTTCACGCTATCCGAAACCTAGTGCGTATTGCGGCGGGTCGTGCCGTTGTAGCGTGGAGCCAGCTCGGATTTGGGCGTACCGCATCCACGTCAAGTACGCAGGATACCCCGCGCAACCTCTTCGGGTTCAAAGACGGTACCAACAATATTAAGGTTCAGAATCCAGAGTTGTTGGAAAAGCATGTCTGGGCTTCAAAATCTAATTCGGAGGGGCACCCCGAATGGATGGACGGCGGCACCTACCTTGCGGCACGCCGCATCCGCATGATTATCGAGACATGGGACCGCTCCCGGCTACGGGAACAAGAAGAAATCGTGGGGCGCACCAAAGTAACAGGCGCGCCGCTGTCAGGCGGTGAAGAATTTACCGCTCCGGATTTTAATATGAAGGGCAAATACGGTCCCATTATTCCCGATGATTCGCATATGCGTCTGATGCATCCAGACCAAAACAACGGGGTGCAGATGCTTCGTCGTGGGTATAACTACACGGATGGTTCTGACGGGCTGGGGCACCTGGATGCCGGTCTCTTCTTTATCGCTTTTATCTGTGACCCTCGCACGCATTTTATTCCTTTGCTCAGTACCATGACGGCATCGGACGCTATGAGTGAGTATCTGCGGCATACCGGGAGCGCGGTCTTCGCTATTCCGGCAGGAGTTAAAGACGAGAACGATTTTATAGCATCAAAACTTTTTAACTAAGCTTCGTATTCAACCTTTAGCGGCTGGTCTACGTTCATATAGCGGACGTTGGCCAGCCGCTATGCGTCATATTGTGGAAATTTAATTTGTTTCCGTAAGCCCTCAGGGTACTATTGAGCTAGAAATCACATATACATCGTGGGAGACAATGATGACTACTCCAGCACCTCAGTACGATCCGAACACTTTTAGACGTGATTCAGCCCCGTCGGATACTCAAGCGATTTACATCCAAGAAGGCGGCGAATCGCACGACAGCCTATTTAATTCACCATCGAAACACCCTAAAATTTTCCGTCTTCAAGAAATTATGATTGTATCGGCGCTTTTGTGCTTTCTTCATGGTGTTATCTCAGCTTTTGCGCCAAACAACTTCAAACCGCTTGAAGGCCTTCCGGAATTTGGGGTTTGGGGTGGTCTCGTGCTTCTTGCCGTGGCAGCGGTCGTTTATCTATGGGTTTATTTCACCATTCAGAAAGGTAAACGCATCGGTCTTACTTTTGGACTGATATTTGCGATTTTGGGCGCTTTTATCGCTATTATGTCGATGATCGGCAATATTCTTAACTCCCAGCATTACGGTCTTGTTCCCATCTATGCTGGCTGGTTTATCACGAACGTCCTATGGATTCGTTCCGCTTTTGACCCCGCTGTTAAAGAGCTCCTCGTCTAAATACATAAATGACGACATAATGCCTGGCTGCATTCACAGAGGTGATGCGGCCAGGATCTATTTAAATTTAACGCTGGTTGCGCTGAGATTTTGTGGAAGGCTTTCGGCTACTCTGATCGGGAGAATGTTCTGTAGTTTTTCATGCCTAGGGCCTATAGACACAAGCTATCGTGAAAGAAGACTCCAACTGCACTAAACTAGAAAGATAGCGCGTGTCTGCGTGCCCTGTGGCGCGCCCGCCTGGTGAGAACAATGCACAAATGCAGAGAAGAGTAGTTATGACCGATTCCGTGCAGGAACATGAGAACGCGCCCGAATCAGCGCACATTCTTGCCCGTATTGCACAGGTTTTAAAAGAGAACCCTGAGAACGGTTTAGAAACCGTTCGAGAAGCCTTCGAGGCAGAACGTGAACGCGCGCAGAAAGCTCTGCGTGAGCACGCGCAAGACTTTGACTCGCTCAAGGAAGTACGTCTTGGATTCTTTGGCGATAAAGGCAGCTTAAGCCTTGCCAATCGGCAGATGCGTGACCTTGAAAACCAACATAAGGGGCCGGTCGGTAAACTTTTGGGACAGGCGCGTGCGGCACTCACCGAGGCTATTGAGGCCCGTACCGCAGAACTTGAGGCAGAGCGCGAGGCGCACATCCTTGCGGAAGAAGCGGTAGATGTAACCGCTGCCACGGCACGCCATTCATTGGGTGGGCGTCACCCTGTTGCGTTGATGCAGGAAAAACTTACCGATATTTTCGTGGGTATGGGCTGGGAAGTCGCCGATGGACCGGAACTAGAGTCCGAGTGGTATAACTTTGATGCCCTGAATATTAAGCCAGATCATCCGGCACGCGAGATGCAGGATACTTTCTATGTAGAGCCTAAAGAAACGCATCTTCTTTTACGTACCCATACCTCTCCGGTACAGATGCGTTCCATGCTTACCCGTGAGCTGCCACTGTACATTGTGTGCCCTGGTCAGGTTTATCGCACAGATGAGCTTGACGCTACGCATACCCCAGTATTCCATCAGATTGAAGGCTTGGCAGTCGATAAGGGACTGACCATGGCTGATCTGAAGGGCACTCTCGAATATATGGCGCGTGCAATGTTTGGTGAGGACGCGAAGATTCGTTTGCGTCCGAACTTCTTTCCCTTCACGGAACCTTCTGCAGAGCTCGACCTATGGCACCCCCATGCGAAAGGCGGGCCCCAGTGGATTGAGTGGGGCGGTTGCGGCATGGTGCATCCCAATGTTTTACGTGCCGCAGGCATTGACCCCAATGTATATTCGGGTTTTGCGTTCGGCATGGGTATTGAGCGTACCCTCATGTTCCGTAATAATGTCCTTGATATGCACGACATGATTGAGGGCGATATCCGTTTCTCTGAACAGTTCGGGATGGAGATTTAGACACTATGCGTATACCCCTATCATGGCTGCGCGAATTTGCGCCTGTCCCCGAGGATGCTTCGGCTGAGGACGTTCTTGCAACTCTCGTGAAGGTAGGTCTAGAGGAAGAGGATGTGCATCGTCCTACCGATGAGATTTCCGGCCCCATCGTGGTCGGTCAGGTGCTTTCACTGGAGCCCGAAACTCACTCCAACGGCAAGACCGTGAATTGGTGCCAGGTGCGCGTAGTTCCCGAAGGACAAACACAGACTCTCACCGGCAAAGGCATTGAAGAATCCGGCGTGCAGGGTATTATCTGCGGTGCCCATAACTTCAAGGTCGGCGACAAAGTCGTAGTAACTCTTCCCGGCGCCGTACTGCCCGGAAACTTCGCCATTACCGCCCGTAAAACCTATGGACATAAGTCTGCCGGTATGATTGCTTCTACCCGAGAGCTGGGGATTGGTGAAGATCACGGTGGTATTTTGGTGCTCTCTACGCTGGGTCTTGACCCGGACCTCGGTTCCGATGCGTTGGAACTTTTGGGTCTGCATGACGAAGCAGCAGAGGTTAATGTGACTCCCGATCGCGGATATGCGTTTTCGATTCGCGGTATTGCCCGTGAATATGCGCATGCGACCGGAACTTCTTTTAACGACTTCGTTCTGGAATACGGCGCTCGCGCCCCCAAGGCTAACTCTGAAGGCATCTCGGTACGTCTAGAGGATTCCACGCCAATTCACGATAACCCGGCAACTATACGCTTCACCATGCGCCAGGTTAATGGTGTGGATGCAACCGTGCCAGTACCCACGTGGATGGCTTCACGCTTGCGCTTAGCGGGTGTGCGTTCTATCTCGCTGCCGGTTGATATTTCCAATTACGTGATGCTTGAGACTGGTCAGCCGCTGCACTTCTATGATGCCGATAAGGTACAGGGAGAAATCGTGGTGCGCCGAGCAGTCGCAGGGGAGAAGCTGACGACTTTGGACGGCGTTGAACGCGACTTGCATCCAGAGGACATTGTGATTACCGATGATTCTGGCGTTATCGGCCTTGCTGGTGTCATGGGTGGTGCTTCTACCGAGGTCACGACCGAGACAAAGAATATTCTGATTGAGGCGGCACGCTTTGATGAAGTTTCCATTGCGCGTACCGCGCGCCGTCATAAGCTTATCTCTGAAGCGTCTAAGCGTTTTGAACGCGGGGTAGATACGAAACTTCAGCCAGCGGCTGCCCAGCGTGCAGTTGAGCTACTTGTCGAGCTCGCAGCAGGAGTTGCAGATGCGGGGGTGACCGATGTCGTGATTTCTCGCGATCCAGTGGTCATCGACCTTCCCCGGGATTACGTGAAGAACCGCATCGGGGTGGAGTACTCACCCGAACAGATCGTCAATACTCTCACAGAAATAGGATGTGAGGTTGAGGCGACCGCGACGGGATACACCGTAAAAGCTCCTTCGTGGCGTAATGATTTGCTGGCTCCGGAAGATCTAGCGGAAGAAATTGCTCGTTTGGATGGATACGAGAATATTCCGTACACTCTACCCGTCGCTCCCGCAGGTCACGGATATACCCCAGAACAAGCCGCCCGTCGGCGAGCTGCTAATGCACTCGCGGCAGCTGGGTTGACCGAGGTTTTCGCTTATCCCTTCGTCTCGGAGGAAGCGAATAATCTTTGGTCTTCGCCAACCGCCGGCGAAAAAGTGAACTCGGTACGGTTAGCGAACCCAATTTCTTCTGCTGAGGGATGGCTGCGTCGCTCGCTCCTGCCCGGTTTAACAGAGGTTTTGCAGCGGAATCTCTCGCGCGGTTTCAAAAACTTGAAGATTTTTGAAGCTGGCCGCGTTTTTATTCCTGGTGAACGACAGGGCTCCGCTAGTATCCCTCCTTTGGGTGAACGGCCCAGTGATGAGGTTCTTGCGGATTTGAATGCGGGTATCCCCGAGCAGCCTGTGTATTTTAGTGGCCTGTTTGCTGGTGTTGAGCACGAGCCAATGCCTGGCACTCAGGCTCGTGCCTATGACTGGCGCGATGCGCTGGATGCGGCGCGCCTCATAGCGGATGTTTTAGGTGTTGAGATTGTGATTGCCCAAGGAACCCATCAGGCATTCCATCCTGGACGAACCGCGCAGCTCCGCACACAGGACGGACAAACTATCGGTTATGCTGGCGAGCTGCATCCGAAGCTCCTGCAGACCGAGAATCTCCCTGAACGTACCTGTGCTTTTGAGGTGAACTTTACTGCACTGTTTGCTTCCCGCTCGGGTGTGCCTCAGGCATCGCCTATTTACGGTTATCCGGCAGCTACTCAGGATGTTGCTCTTGTGGTCGATGAGAATATTCCTGCTTCTGAGGTAGCTCAGGCTCTTCGTGATGGCGCTGGGGAATTGCTCGAAGATTTGCGAGTCTTCGATGATTATCGTGGTCAGGGTGTCGAGAGTGGTAAGAAATCATTGGCGTTTGCTATGCGCTTCCGGGCACCTGATCGCACGCTCACTGCTGAAGAAGCAAGCGCTTCGCGTGAGGCAGCGGTTGCTGTTGCTGCGGAACGCTTTGGGGCTGTGGCGCGTGTGTAGACACACTATGGCATAGTTCATCACTAGCGCCCCTTCGCCCGTTACACGGATCAGAAGGGGCGTTAGCTATGTATTCATACGAGTCATGTACTTGCCAAGCTGTAGGTGAGCGTTAGAAAATCGTCACTCTGTGAAGGTTCTATCACGTCTTAACTTTCCGTAAAGCTAAGGCACCGGTACCCTAGTACAGGAAACACGATAAGGAGAGCGCATGACACAGCGTGATGACGAATACGAAGACGTCGATTACGAGGGTACTGAAGAATCCAGGGATGATTTTTTCGGCATGAGCGATGCCGACGATGAATACTACGAAGAACGACCCCACATCAACTGGGTATCGGTATTTAGCGTACTTCTGGCTATCGTGGTTGCAATCGTTCTGTGCGTTGTGGGTGTTCGTGCGCTTTTCTCCGCGAATCAGGACGCGGAATACGAGGGCAAAAGCTGGGTTATTGAAGGCAGTTACGTTGATTTGACCCCCGATTTAGAAACAGACTCGAATGTAGCGCAATATAAGGGTAATCTGCCGAAGGATAACCGCATCGACGGCATGAAATATCGCTCAAACCTGAAGGACACCTATGAGGTCCATGCGGGTGAAAATATCGATTTTCGTGGTACGCAGACTGGAACCTATGCGCAGGATTTCCCCCGTGAGGTAAGTGCTTTAGTCGCAGAGACCTCTGACCACCAGATTGAGGTTGTGCGTACCGGTGAAAAAGGAAGCGTTAAAGCGATTGAGCAGGGCAGTGTAGGTCAGCAGTACCTCGTTGGCTGGGGTAGTTTTGCGCTAGCTCTTGTTGTGTTGATCGGTGGATGCGCTTTTGGCATATGGTCTAATCGCCGCTCTCGTGTTGATTATGTAGATGTCGACGGATTCGAGGAATCTGACGACTATGAAGAGGACGATGAGGGCTACATCGTTGAGGAAGAATCTTCACAGGACGATGTAGAGTCGCGGCAAAAGTAGCACAGTAGTAGGCGGAACCTGACCTTGTAGAATATGCGAGGTCAGGTTCCGCTTTTGTATGCGGGAATAGAGGATATAAAGTCCACAAAGTATGCTAGAAACGTAAAAGTTTTCAAATAAAGTTGCGCATAATCGATATTTAGGTCGCATAATTATGTGTATATGTATTATCTTTGAGTATTGAGAGCGGTGCGGTACCTCGTGGGGTCCGTGACTAGACTCAACCTGTGGTTGGAACCGAAGGAAGTAGAAGACAAAATGCCTTTCCCCTCGACAAAAATCGCGCGTCAGGCACGTATCGTGGAATTGTTGCAGACCCGCCGTGTACGTTCTCAGGCTGAGCTGGCGCAATATCTTACTGATGACGGTATGAAAGTTACTCAGGCTACGCTCTCACGTGATCTTGTAGAAATTGGTGCTGAACGTATTCGTGATGAGGGCGCTGGTCTCATATATGCTGTTCCAAACTATCCTGCGCGTCGTGGGGGAGGGGCAGCTCCCGATGCACGCATGATTTCGCTCTTTAAAGAGCTGCTTATCACGGCGGAAGGCTCGGGCAATATTGCGGTTTTGCGTACCCCACCCGGTGCCGCGCAATTCCTAGCGTCCTCTATCGATCAGAGCGGCTTAGAGGCAATTCTTGGCACAATAGCTGGAGACGATACCGTAATGGTAATATCCCGCGATCCTGCTGGTGGACAGGAACTTGCAGCTAGTTTCTTGGCATGGTCTACAAACTAATAAAAGACTTTATTGAATATTCAGATACGTTGAATGCCGTGTAAAGCTATGGTTTGCAAGAGGCGGTGGGCGCAAAATTGAGACGTGATGGTTTGTTCCCACTGCCTCTGTGCTATTCAGCGGTTGATGCTGCCGTAGCAAGAAGTTCTTGCATACGTGGTAGGTCGAAGAACCGGGCAACATCTGCAGGGGTTTGTGTACCTAAAGACGCATTGGCGCCAGCATCAAGAAGCAACTGAGAGATAGTGAGGTTATCGCGGAATACCGCGCAGACTAACGCCGTTTGCCCACGGTCATTGAGACGATCTGGGTCTGCGCCCGCTTTGAGAAGAACGCGCACGATTTCTTCATGCTCATGGTAAGCGGCAAGGATGAGGAGGGTGTCTCCGTGGGAGTTTGTGAGATTTACCGGTATGCCTTGATCGAGGAGCGACTGGAGCGCAATAGGCTTATTATTGCGGGCAAGGTCGAAGATCGAATTGAGGAATTCGAGCTCTTGGTCTTTTAGTTCGGGGGAGATCTGAGATGATGTTGAAAAGTTATCGGTCATGGAGGCTTCCTGCATGAGAGATTATCGTTTATTTTGATTTATTCGTAAATACTATTATGAATTCATCAGAATACAAATTTGTTGAATAAATGTGACAGGTAAAAAGCTCGGTTTATAGGTATGCTGTAAACTTTGCCTGAGATTGACGGGTTTAGAATGGAGAAGGCTAAACAAACGCCATATTGTGCTGTTAGCACTACCCCGAGTTAGAGCTTTTTCATGCTACGCAAGAACATACAACAGGAATAAAGAAACGATGCCCGTTACTGTTGAGAATGCCTCCGCCCCTGAACCGGCAATATCGCACAATATTGCACGTCTGCTCGCAAGCCGCATACACGAGAACACTCCAGCGCTAGTATTTTCAGCCTCCTCGAATATCGCTACGGTGACATATCGAAAACTGGGGCAGGCGGCGGCTCGGGTACAGACACATCTGCGAAAATGTGGTGTGAAGGAAGGCGATCGAGTAGCGCTCTCTTTGCCTAATGTTCCCCTGATGCCCGCTCTATACTATGGCATTCTGGCAAGCGGTGCTCTCTGTGTTCCGTTAAACCCTCTGCTGAGTGGTGCCGAGCTTGAACATCATCTGCAGGATAGCGGCGCTACCGTGCTCTTTGCCTGGGAAGGAACCCGCCTAGCAGCGGAAGCACACCAAGTGCCCCTCGTGTGTGACGGAACCGTGCATCTTGAGATATTAGGCGGCACGAGTGCAGACCCTCAATCTTCATTAGCTCCCTTTGGAACAGACCATCCGTCTGAACCAGAACTCAAATTATGCCCCGTAAGCCCGGCGGACCCGGCGCTTATTCTCTATACCTCGGGAACCACAGGAAAGCCCAAGGGTGCGACCCTAACGCACGCTAATATTCTGAGTAATGCCCAAAGCTGTGCTCAAGTGTTCGGATTTACCGCTGAAGATATTATTTTTGGTGGCTTACCTCTTTTTCATGCATTTGGGCAAACAGTCACCCTCAACGCGGCATGCGCTGCTGGCTCAACCATCGCTCTTTTGCCAAGGTTCACTCCTGAAAAGGCAATCAAACTCATCGACCAAGCTGATGTGACGGTTCTTGCAGCAGTACCCAGTATGTATGCTGCGCTTATAGCCGCACTCGAAGAAAACCCGTCTAACGCTCGCCAGCTGAAAGGACGCATCCGATATGGTATTTCTGGAGGCTCGCCCCTGCCCGCATCTGCGCACAGTGCATTTGATGCGTTAATTTCCTGTCCTATATATGAAGGGTATGGGCTGAGCGAAACCTCACCAGTTGTCAGTTTTAATCAGGCCCAGTTTGGGCACGTAACTGGCTCCGTCGGACGTGTGCTTCCGGGAGTGCAGGTGCAGATACGTGACGATGAAGGTCGATCTTTACCTGCAGGAACTCATGGGCAGCTTTGGGTTTCGGGCGAAAATATCATGGCGGGATACTGGAATAACCCTCAGGCTACGGACGAGGTTTTCGACGGTACATGGTTTGCCACCGGAGATATAGCTCGTCTGGATAACAACGGCAATATTTATATTGTGGACCGCATTAAAGACATGGTGCTGCGTAATGGGTATTCCGTTTATCCTCGTGAAATAGAGGATGTTCTTCAAGCGCATCCGCAGGTTCGAGCCGTTGCCGTTATTGGTCTTGATGATGCGCTTGTTGGCGAGGAGATTACAGCTGTTGTCGTCTCTCGCGGGCACAAGGATGATGAATCGCTGATTCAAGAATTAGATACTCTCGCGCGTGAGAAACTCGCTGCCTATAAGTATCCGCGCCATTATCGAATTGTAGATTCCATGCCGTTGGGGCCCACTGGAAAAATCCTTAAACATGAACTACGTGCCATGTTTATCGAAAAAAGGTAGAATTCTTGAGGCTGTCAAAGCCACCGTGCCGCATTAATTCTGCGGCGAACATACATCGACTGATCCCAAAACCCGCTGACCTCCGAAAGAGAGAGTAATGAACGTTTCTGCGCTCGCATCCATGCAAGAGCTTATTCCGGCGGCATGCGCAACCATTCAGGATTACCCACATCAGGGAATCCTGTTCTACGACGTCACCACTCTCTTTGCAAACGCTGAGGTTTTTAAAGCATCTATTGACGAGATAGCACGGCTTTTTGAAGGTACTTATGACGTTGTCGCTGGTGTAGAAGCCCGTGGTTTTCTTATGGCTTCAGCGCTTGCTTATGCCTCCGGCAAAGGCATTATGACGGTACGTAAGGCCGGTAAGCTGCCCCGTGAAACATACCGCGAAGAATATGAGCTTGAGTATGGTACTGCAGCTATCGAGATTCACAGTCATGATTTCGCACCGGGAACCCGCGTGCTTCTACTCGACGATATCTTGGCAACCGGTGGCACGCTGATGGCTGCCGCGAAGCTTATTGAACGTGCGGAGCTGAAAGTAGCAGGAATTGGCACTCTCTTGGAGCTCAAAGGCTTGGGCGGGCGTGAAGCTCTGGCGCAATACCGAGTAGAAACTTTAAGTGTAGTTTCTGAGTAACGTCCTGCCTCAAAGCACATAGACATAGCTTTTGAGCGTGCATATAACCCTGTAAAATAGATACTCTGTTTTCGGCATCGCCGTAAATCGTGAGTTAATCGGCGTTATGCCGTTAAAGGAGTTTTTATGCCCGCAGAAACATCTAAGAATGTTTCCGAGAATGTTGCTACACGTGTCTTTGCGCAGCAGCTTGCCCAAGAACGCGAACATGTTGCAAAAATCTATGCACGACTAGATGATTTACGGGAAGAAACCTCACAAAAACTCGCGGATGTTCGCAAGAATCAGGCGGTTGGTGGGCATCAAAACCGTTCCGAACGGGACTCTTTTGCCACCCATTACGAAGATCGCCTGGCCCAGCTTAACGCAGTGGATGCGCGGCTTGTTTTTGGCCGTCTTGACCTTACAAAAGACGGAGCCGATGAGGTTCGGTATATCGGCCGTTTAGGAATTATGGATAGCGACCAGAAGCGGCTTTTGATGGATTGGCGTGCCCCCGAGGCCGGCACGTTCTATCAAGCTACGGCGTTTAATCCGTTAGGGGTTCGGCGTCGGCGGCATCTGATGCTAGAGGGACGTACCGTCACCAACATCGAAGATGAGGTGTTCGACTCCGAATTGCTTCAGGATAGCGACACTTTGCATGGTGAAGGTGCGCTTCTCGCGGCTTTAAATAAGAAACGTACCGGGCGGATGAATGATATCGTCGCGACCATCCAAGCCGAGCAGGATGCGATTATTCGTTCCGAACTGCGCGGCGTTCGGGTTGTTCAGGGCGGACCGGGTACCGGTAAAACTGCAGTTGCTCTGCACCGTGCGGCATATTTGCTGTATACAAATCGAGAACGCCTCGCTAAAGCGGGTGTATTAGTGGTGGGACCGTCGCATTCATTCATGTGGTACATTGAGCGTGTTCTGCCTTCTCTGGGCGAAACCGGAGTGGTCATGGCTTCCTTGGCAACACTGTACCCTGGGCTTCGCGCTGTACCCGAGCACGATCGTCGTATCGCTGCGCTTAAGGGTGATTTGCGCATGGTAGAGGTAATCAAGAAAGCAGTTGAAGATCGCCAAAAAGTTCCTGAGCAGGAACAGCGCCTCAACGTTGAGGGCACTGATGTTGTTCTTACTCCACAGATGGTACGTTCAGCACGTTCTCGGGCTCGTGCTACTGGAAAACCACATAATGAAGCTCGCGAGACGTTCGTCAAAATTTTGCTTAAGGAACTGACGAGCGTGCTGGACGATCAGCTTAATAAAGCCGCCGGTCGCATTGTGGACCGCCCTTATTTACAAGATGATGTGCGTGCTTCTTTGGATGTACGACGTGCTCTTAACCTTGCCTGGATGCCGCTTTCACCTGAAACGCTGGTGCGTTCCCTGTTCTCGAAACAGCAATATCTAGAGTCCGCAACTCAGAATTTTACTGAGGCAGAAAGGGAACTTCTCAAACGCCTTGCCGATGCTCCTTTGACTGAGGCTGATGTTCCTTTACTGGATGAAGCTGCGGAGCTTCTCGGTGATTTCTCCCGGGTCACGGGTGCGGCAGCAGCAGCGCGCGCAGAGGCTGAGCATCGAGCTAACCTTGAGAATGCGTCAAAAGCACTTGAGAATGTGCATCAGACACTCGCCGATATTGGTGCAGACGGCGTTGTTACGGCCGAGCAGATCGCCGCTCTCAACGAGGTAGGTATCAATCGTATGACTGCTGCAGCTGCGGCACAGGCGGATCGCACCTGGGCCTATGGGCATATTGTTGTGGATGAAGCGCAAGAGCTTTCGCCTATGCAATGGCGTTTGCTGATGCGACGATGCCCCATGAAATCGTTTACGGTAGTGGGAGATATTGCGCAGGCGTCTTCAGCCTCTGCCGCTTCATCGTGGTCTCAGGCTCTTGAACCTTTTGTGGGGGAACGGTTTACTCTTGATGAATTGACGATTAACTACCGTACCCCGGCACAAATTGCGGATGCGGCGGTCGCCGTTGCACGCGAAGCCGGGTATGAAGTGTCAGCACCTCGTGCTGTGCGTGAAGGACAATGGGCACCTTTTATCCATCGGGTGCCCCAGGAACACGTGGTTGCTGAGACTGTCCAGCGCGTGAGTGATGAGGTTGCCCTAGGAGATGGGGCTCTTATCGGAGTAGTCTGTTCCCCCGCCCAGTACACACAGGTGGCGCGTGCAGTTATGGAAACACATGCGGATCGTACAGGAACCGCTGAGGACGCCGTCGAAAATCAGGTTCTTGTTTTGACTCCTTGGGAAGCTAAAGGGCTTGAGTTTGATGTTGTCATCATCGTGGAACCGCAGCAGCTTCTTGACGATGCACAAGGTGCTGTAGGTGATCTATATGTATCAATGACTCGCCCCACACAGCGGCTTCATCTGGTAGGAACCTCAATGCCCGCAGGTCTAGGTGCTGAAGCAGCCGGATCTGCCCAGTCGTAAAGTAGACCCGTAAGTAGTGTTGGCATGTATCGCAGGTAGCGACGTAGTGCTAGGCTATAACTATCAATCCTGGGTGTACTTACTATGTGCAGGCTGTATTCTGCGCATCAAATATTTTTACACCGTATGTCATGGAACGGAGAACATAGAGAACCATGTCTGCCGACATCCTTAATGCGCAGCACAATGACGACACGTTCGAGAACATCTGGCAGGAGCTCAAATGGCGCGGACTCGTGCATGTGAGTACTGACGAAGAGGTACTTGAAAAAGCATTGAGCGATGAAAAGCTTACATTCTATACCGGGTACGACCCTACCGCCGCATCCTTACATTTGGGGCACCTTGTGCAGCTTTTGGTAATGCGTCGTCTGCAACTTGCCGGGCACTATCCCCTAGGTCTGGTGGGCGGTTTTACTGGTCTGATCGGAGACCCCCGGCAGACATCGGAGCGCGTACTTAACTCCCGAGAAGTCGTTGCTGATTGGGTTCAATCTCTACGGTCTCAGATTGAGCGTTTTCTTTCGTTTGAGGGCGAGAATGCGGCTCGTATGGTGAATAATTTGGATTGGGGCGGGCAGCTTTCGGCTATCGATTTCTTGCGCGATATTGGTAAGCATTTTCGTGTGGGTACGATGGTCAAGAAAGAAATTGTTGCTAAACGCCTAAACTCTGAAGAAGGTATTTCTTACACTGAGTTCTCGTACCAAATCTTGCAGGGCTTAGATTATCTTGAGCTTAACCGTCAGTACGGATGCACTTTGCAAACCGGTGGTTCTGACCAGTGGGGTAATCTCACCAGCGGCACCGAGCTGATTCGCAAGGTCGAGGGAAAAACCGTTCATGCTATTGGAACCCCTCTGATTACAAACTCTGATGGCACGAAGTTTGGTAAGAGTGAAGGCAACGCAATTTGGCTGAACCCCGAGATGTGTTCTCCATATGCTTTTTACCAGTTCTGGCTTAATACCGCTGATGCGGATGTAATAGATCGTTTGAAGGTCTTCACTTTCTTGACTCGTGCGGAGATTGGCGAATACGAGCATAAGGTCGAAGCCGAAGCGTACAAGCGTGAAGCACAGAAACGGCTTGCTTATGAGGTTACGACCCTTGTTCACGGTGTTGAGCCTACGGAACAGGCCATAGCGGCTTCGGAAGCTCTTTTTGGCAAGGGAGACTTTGCGTCCTTGGACGAGAGCACTCTTCAGGCTGTAATGGATGAGCTGCCTTCGGTTGAGCTCTCTTCGGATCGGCTGGATCTGATTACTGCGCTTACGGAGCTTGGTTTTGCCTCTTCCAAGTCTGAGGCGCGACGTATCCTGAAAGAAGGCGGCGCATCTGTCAATGGTGTGAAGGTTCAAGGTGAAGATGCCCTGATCTCATCTGAGCAGCTTTTGCACGGTAAGTATGCAATCGTGCGTCGGGGCAAGAAAAACCAGGGCGCGATTACCGTAGTATAGGGTTTACTATTCCCGTTTACCACAGGATCTTGAAGGGTTTCCACACAGTTCGATGTATGGGAACCCTTCATTTATATCTTCAGTGCGGCGGCCTAAAGAGAAAAGAATATTTTAGCGATTCGAGTTTTTGAGGTGGCATGACGGGAATACGCGCTTTTTAAGAACAGTGAAGAGCTTCATAGCTTCGGGGTCTTTCGCACCCCCAACCAGCACTGTAGAATTTATAGATATCTGACTAGTGTTTTTGTGAGTGTTCTATCTCATCACCCACTGGGTTGCGGTGGTGGGTGTGGGTGTGTATAGTTGTATGAGTCGCCGCGGCGAGGACTTCATTTCTGGTTGTGATCCGGGTGGGGTTGGTTGCGGTGATTTATCATGTGATGACCGGCTGATGATGACTCTAATTGTGTGTTGTTGTTGGTGTGGTGTGTTGTTTG
>NZ_KV795729.1:0-37984 GCF_001809115.1 Rothia sp. HMSC071F11 | reverse complement strand
TAACGGTGGTTTTACCAAACAACCCCAACCCGGTGCAGTATCCCCTTGACTATAAGTGCGGTTTGGGCCTGGTAGGCTATACCGGGACAGCCTTAACCACTCAATTAGTGGTTAACTCCGGTACAACACCCAAGAATGGTCCTCAAAACCTCCGCTACCGATGCCCTATCTGTACGGATCTCTGACGAAAAACGGTACCACCAGCGCAGGAAAACCCGGTAACGATGCACCAACTGCCGGGTCTTAACAACCATTCAACACCTCAAACTCACCCAACGGAACTAGCTATGCTTTTATCGCTTGGAATACCAGCATTAGCTTTCAACACGTAAAGCCCCGGAAAAGTACCCTCTAATTCCAGCTGTATATGTAAGCCGGTACTGGGACGTCATGTATTCATACTCCCGTTCACCCTGTTGCGAGGTGCAGCTCGACGGGATCTACTTTGGTGCAGATTATGGCATATATCACCATAGCCGCGTCGTTCTTATATCGTCTATGCAGACAGAAAATTGGGTTATGGAATAGAATGTGTGTCTGTTCTAATGTTCCTAACCTGAATTGTGGGTGGGGCTAAGCCGTATTCTGAAGCTCTTACACCGTATCCCTTACCCACTAAAACCCTGAGCAAGACGGAAGTGTAGAGCATGATTACTCGAACAGCTATAGCGGTTCTGGAGGTTTTGACGGTGCCGATACTCTGCTAGAAGCTCGCTGAGGAACACTGCTTGCGGCGTGTGTAGCCATAAAGTACTGCGAGGCTTGTCCACTAGTACTGTCCACTAGCAGGGTGCTCGTGAAGAAGAACAGCTGGATCACAACGTAGATAACTGCTAAGTGCACAGGGGGTGACTACAGGATAAAGGGATAGGCGATGTCCCAAGGCGCCCGTGATAAGGCTCGTCAAATTGTGGCTAAGCAAGTAAGATACTGTCAGCATGAGACATTGACATCGCTGATGAAACTAAGCTGAGTGTAGTAGAGTCATCGCATGCTATTATCCCCTGGAATCTTAGGGCGAAACTCGTTGGTTGAAGCTGTTCTAGTAAATATAGGGTTTATTGCTAATCTCGACTTCTGACTTGGTCTGCGGTCGAGGCTATCTTAGACCTTTTCCTTGGTAGCGCAGTCTTGCAGTATGAGGGTCTTATCCGTGGAACTTATAAGCTATAAACGGGGGTCTCTGGAATATGGTTTACATACATGTCACCCAGAGAATAGGGGAACGAGGCAACTTATAAGGCACCGAGTCCGCTTTTGCTCATACCGCCAGGTTTATCCTGAGATGCTATCCCGCAGAATAACAAGTCTTATAATGGTACGCGCGGCTTATAGCCAGCGCAGGTGACTGTGGTTGCCCCGTAAAATAAGCTGTGAGCGTGAGAACGCGACACAAAGTGTAGAAAACCTGGCTATGACTGGCAGCTACCAACAACCTTCGGTAGGCTAGAACGGGTTAGCGGTAGGCGCATCCACCGCGTCGATCACAAGATAAAGGAGCAGGCAATGTCCCAGGACGCCCGCGAGAAGGCCCGCCAAATTGCGGCTAAACAATCAAAACGCGGCAATGTCGCGATGAACCGTCGATGGATACAACTTACCGTACTCGGCGTAGTCGTTGTTATTGTTTTCGTTATTGGCTTTGTTTATATCAATGGTCAGAACAATAAAGTACCCGAATCGGGTCCTGTGCCTGCGAGTTCGAATGAGTACGGCGGAATTGTGCTGACTAAGGACGGAATCGTCCAAAACTCCTCAACACGAGACACCCGTAACTATAAGGAACTAGGGGACTCTAACGCCTCCTACACCCCCTCGGTGAATGGTACCCCGCAGGCGGGCAAGAAGCTGCCACTCGGCGTTCAGTCGGCAGATGAAGCCTCTAAGAACGGCAAACCGGTGCGCGTAACGATCTTCCAGGACTACAATTGCGTGCACTGCCATGAGTTTGAGGATCAGTACGGCGAGGAACTGAAGAAACAGGTTCAAGAGGGTAATATCGAACTCGAAATCCGTAACCTGACCTTCCTTGATCAGAATTCACCCACCCAGTACTCGGCACGTACCGCTAATGCCGCATACGCCGTTGCTAACCAGGTGAGTGCAGATAAATTCTTGGACTTCCAGAAAGAACTGTTTAGTCACCAGGGAACCGGCGACCTGAACAACCAGCAGATTGCCGATATAGCATCTAAATACGGTGCAAATATCGGTTCGGATATGAACGATAACAAGTGGCGTTCTCTTGTGGATGTCGTGACCGCAGAATCCTCGAAGAACGATATTGGGGGCACCCCGACAGTTTTTGTGGACGGTGAACAATACACCAGCAATGACTTCACTGGCTTCCTGCAGGGGAAGATCGACGCCAAGAAGAATAACAATAACCCGCAGCAGTAATATAAAAGGATTTGCCCGCAAGCGCTAAGCCTGCGGGCAAATCCTTTTTCTATCGTGCTTTAGCCTCAAAGGATACTGACACAATAGTCTAAGATTCCAATGCATGATTCTGCATGAGAGGGCATCTCTGTTAAGGTTCATCGACCGTCTAACATTTTCTGAGCCGTATGAATATAGTTCGAAATCTAAAAGACTCAAAAAGTATAGTGATACGGGAAAATAGCGTTTAAGTAGACACATATAAAAACAGTGAACACGATAAACTTTCATAACATCCACTTTTGAATTAGCATACCTGTGCGTTTGCTGTACACTAGAAGACGTTGCCTCCTTAGCTCAGCTGGCCAGAGCATCGGTCTTGTAAACCGAGGGTCACCGGTTCGAATCCGGTAGGGGGCTCCACGAAAGTCCTGATTCATGCGTTACGCAGCTGATGCGTTGAATCGGGACTTTCCCCTTACAGGTCGTTAGCATTATATGAGACCACACACCGATTTACAGAGCAGCACAGGACACGCGATATTATGGCAGCAGGTCAACCCGCAATGCATCAGCAAGCGGCGCAAACCCCGACTGTATCATCACCCTCAAACTCTTACCCCCTCGAAAACTTTATTGAAACTCGGGGATTCCGCCCCGAAATTCAGGGTCTGCGTGCATTCGCAGTACTCCTGGTAGTGCTATACCATGTCTGGTTTGGTAGGGTATCCGGCGGCGTGGACGTCTTTCTATTCATCTCGGCGTTCCTGCTCTCACTCTCGAATATGCGCAAAATCAACGAGGGCAGGCCGCTTAACCTCTTCACATACTGGCTACACGTGTTCCAACGCTTGCTTCCGGTAGCGACCGTAACCATCGCGGGAACGACCATCGCATCATTTTTTATCCTACCGCCAAGCCGCTGGGCCGATATGCTCGCGGATGCGAAGGGATCCCTCTTTTACTACCAGAACTGGCATCTTGCTTTTAACTCGGTAGATTACTATGCGCAAAACGCAGCATCGAAAACCCCGTTCCAGCACTTCTGGTCGCTGTCTATTCAGGGACAGATTTTTATTCTGTGGCCGTTGCTCTTCGCGCTGGTCGCATACCTTGTGCATCGTTTCCGCTGGAATCTGTTCACGACAACCATTTTGGTTTTCGATACGGTCTTTGTGGCATCTTTGACGTTTTCGATTATTGAAACCGAGACAAACCAGGGGTTCGCATACTTCGATACTCGTACCCGTCTCTGGGAGTTTGCTGTCGGGACGCTGCTCGCCATGGTAACCCTCAAATGGAAGGCCCCTGAGAAGGCGCGCGTCATCATGGGGTGGATCGGCGTTTTTGGGCTTGTGACCTGTGGCGCCTTCCTGCCCGTGCAGCGTTCCTTTCCCGGATTCTTAGCGCTGTATCCAGTAGTTTCAGGTGCTCTCGTCATTATGGCGGGCCGTACCAACAGTCGGTGGGGCGTAGACCGCTGGTTGGTCTCTAAACCTCTGCAGAGTCTCGGCAATATCTCCTACGCCCTGTACCTGGTGCACTGGCCCATCCTGATCTTGTACAGCACCGCTGTAGAGAAACCCCACGTGAATTTTCTTGAAGGAACCGCCATTATTGCGGTATCTATTGGCTTAGCTTGGGTTCTGATCCAGTTCGTGGAGAAACCGCTGCGTTACCGTAAAGACCCTTTCATTCCCTGGCTGATGAAAATACTGCGGTTTAAGAGGGTTTTCGCGGTCAAAACATGGGCCGATCAGCTTGCCTTCCTGGCCGCAACCTTTTTACTGGCAGGAATACCTCTTGCCGGTGCGCAGGCGTGGGTGAACTATTCCAATACTCAGGCGAGTATTCAGGCAGAAACGCAGACCCAGACTGCAACCGATAATCACCTAGGTGCTCGCGCCATCGGCACCGATCAGGCGCTCATGCACGACGACCCTATCCCTAATGGTGATTTGAAGAATCAATACGAGATGTTGAGCGACGGCAAATGCGAAGGCAATTTTGCCCTCTCTCATGACTCGCTTAAGAAGTACTGCTCTTCGCAGAAGAACGGAACAGATGATTCGCCGCTTATGATGGTCGTCGGTAACTCCCACGCGGAACAGGCAATGGCCATGTTCAAACCCGTTGCCGAGCAGTCCAAAGTTAATATGCAGTCGATCCTCTTGGGCGGATGCCAGTATCCGCAGCAGGATGCATCATCCTCGAACGAGTGCGCCGAGTTTAACCGGGACGTTACCGAAGAAATTCTGCAGCGTAAGCCGCAGACCGTGGTGATTATCGCAACCATCGCGGAGGCGCGGTCTAATGAGGAGCGCATCGACCCGGCCCTGGAGGAAACGGTCAAGAAGTTCACGGACGCTGGAATACAGGTGGTCGGTGTGCGCGATAACCCGCGGTACGACTACAACGTATACGAATGCGCACAGAAGGCAGGAGACGACCTGGAATCCTGCGCGCGCCCGGTCTCTGAGAAACTGGCTGAAAAGAACCCCGCCCAAGAGGTCTTTGACAAATACAAGGATAAGGGCGCGGTGCTGGTAGATATGACTGACCTGTACTGCCCGGAAGGAATGTGCCAACCGGTTGTTGGGAACGTCTACGTGTACATAGACGAGAACCATGTGAGCAAGGCATACGGGCGTACTATGGCGAAAACTATGCTTGAACGCGCCGCCAAGGGCGGCTGGATACCCACTGGCATGCTCTCGCTCTAAACACGTGCCAAGAATATACGATGCCGTGTCTTCTTAGCGGAAGGCGCGGCATCGGTACGTCCGGAGTCTTGAGCCTCGGTGAACGGCAGCCGCAAACCTATTCCGGCATATAAAATTTCTGTAGGCATTTTTATGGCGTCTTCAGTACCCTCATACTTATCTAGTTGCTCGTGCAGAACCGAAAGGAAGGTAAATCATGAAAACCGTAACTGAGCGTACTCTGCGCGTAGACAACGTGAGCCTAGGATACGGCGCACAGCCTATCGTCAAAGACCTGAGCTTAGAATTCCCGCAGGGCAAGGTCACCGCCATTATCGGCCCCAACGGATGCGGTAAATCCACGCTTCTGCGGGGTGTTTCGCGACTCTTGCATCCCCTTGACGGCGAGTTTTTGCTCGATGGTAAGCCTACGCATCAGTACTCCATGAAGGGGTTCGCACGCATGGTCGGGCTTATGCCGCAGCATCCTATTGCGCCTGAAGGTATTACTGTTGCCGATTTGGTTTCGCGGGGACGCTATCCCTATCAAGGGCTTTTCAAACGTAATAGTGCCGAAGATGATGAGGCGGTAGCCTGGGCCCTAGAGGCCACCGATACGATGTCGCTCGCCGAACGCCAAGTAACCGAGCTTTCCGGCGGTCAGCGCCAGCGTGTGTGGATTGCGATGGCGCTTGCGCAGGAGACCGATATTCTGCTGTTGGATGAGCCGACCACGTACCTTGACCTGGCGCATCAGGTGGAGCTGCTGGATTTACTGGCGGACCTGAACGAAGAACGCGGCACCACCATGATTATGGTGCTGCACGAGCTGAATCTCGCCGCTCGCGTTGCAGACTATCTGATCGCCATGAAGGACGGGCAAATTGTCAGTCGCGGATCTGCTCACGAGGTGCTGACCTCCAGAAATCTTAACGATATTTTTGGGCTCAAAGCCAAGGTTGCTGATCCGTTTAGTGACGGGAGCGTGGTGGTGGTGCCGCATCATCGGTATGCGCACGCTTCGCAGAAGATACTGGACGACGTGAACCCGTGAAATAAGACTTATGAAACAGGAGCGAGAAACCCGAACAAAACGCGGTTACGGTATGTTTGAGTTTCCTGCACGGATTGGTTTGCCCTGCCTGAAACCGCACGCAGCTGGATGTCTGCGGTCGATACCTAAGACAGACATATTATTCATGGGATACTGGCGGGTAGATAAAACCAAAAGTTAGGAAGTACCTACCATGCTCAAACTCGATAAAAATGCCAGACTGCACGGCGAACCTGTGCGTTATGTGGCGATGGGCGACTCGTTTACCGAAGGCGTGGGTGATGTCGATACCGACCGCCCCAACCAGGTGCGTGGCTGGGCAGATCGCGTTGCGGAAGCTATCGGCTCAGTCGATGCTCAGGCGCAGTACGCTAACTTGGCGATCCGCGGGCTTTTGATGCACCAGATTGTCGATCAGCAACTGGAGGCAGCCTTAGAACTGAGACCGAACCTTGTTAGCTTCTACGGCGGCGGCAACGACATTATTAGCCTAAACGTGAATATAGATGAGATTATCTCGCACGCAGAGCGAGCCTTTGCGGCTCTGCGCGCGGAAGGAATCGAGGTTCTGACGATTACGGGCCTAGACGTGAAGGGAGAGGGACCCTTTGCTCGGACCCGCCCGCGTACCGCCCTGTATAACGAGCTTTTACGCACGGTGGCGGATAAATACGGTGTGCACATTATCGATTACTGGCGTATGGACGATTTTCTGGATTGGCGGCTGTGGGCTGACGACCGCCTGCATATGAATGAGTTGGGGCATCAGCGCTTTGCATACCATGTGCTGACGCAGTTTGGGCTGGGGCATCTGGCGCAGGATGTGAACCTTATCGCCGGTGAAGAAGAGCCTCCGCCGCTGCGTGAGAGAGTTGCCGAGAGTGCGTATTGGGTAAGAACGCATGCTCTGCCTTGGATGGGTCGGCAGCTGACTGGGCGCAGTTTGGGGGATGGACTAAGCGCGAGGTACCCGAATTTGGTTCCTGCCGCTGGTCTTGGCGAGCCGGTAGAACTCGAAGAATAACCTGCCGTATGCCGTAAAATACGGGTTTCTACGAGTTAAGATGTTAATCTCACATTTAAAATTTCAACGATGTAATTAGACGTTTGTCACATGGATATCGACAAGGGATGAAAACTTCGTCATGAACTACCTTAAACTCCCTTGTGACTTGAGGAAACAGCGAGAACTGGTAGAATAAGCGGGTAGCTCTATCGCGACCTTTCGGCGTGCCCGGAAGAAGTCTGTATCAAATGGTTACCCCTCAAAATCCAAAAAATCCTTGGTTTTTAAGGGGAGTTTCTGGCGTGCAGGCTTGCGTGAGTTGCTGGATTTACCTAGAATTTAACGCTGTTCGTAGTGGTGGAAACGCCTCTCGACACTAAATTATGCTTCACCGTTTTTCCCGCGGCGGGGATTGACATCTGGATCTCACCCAGATGCCGGTCTCAAACACTCTAGCCCGGAGAATAACCCGGTGCTTCTACATTGGTGACGGGACGTACGAGTAACATCGACTGCGCATCCGTCAGAAAAGTCAATCAATAAGGAGTGAAACATGGCAGCAGTCTGCCAGGTGACCGGAGCTGTTCCCGGCTTTGGACACAGCATTTCGCACTCGCATCGCCGCAATAAGCGTCGATTCGATCCGAACGTTCAGAAGAAGACCTATTGGGTTCCTTCGCTTCGCCGTAAGGTGACCCTGAACGTGTCCGCTAAGGGCATTAAGGTTATCGATGCTCGTGGCATTGATGCCGTGGTCGCAGAAATCATCGCACGCGGGGAGAAGATCTAGTACATGGCATCCAAGGCTAAGGACCTGCGTCCTATTATCAAACTCAAGTCCACTGCAGGCACCGGGTACACCTATGTAACCCGTAAGAATCGCCGCAATAATCCTGACCGTATGGTGCTAAAGAAGTACGATCCCGTGGTTCGCAAGCACGTTGACTTCCGAGAGGAGCGCTAGGAATGGCTAAGAAGTCAAAGATCGCTCGTAACGAGCAGCGCAAGGTCATCGTAGCTCGCTACGACGAGAAGCGTCGAGAACTGAAGAAGACGCTGGTGAACGAGAACGCTACCCCCGAGGAGCGCGAAGCAGCACGTGTAGCTTTGCAGAAGCTACCCCGCAACGCATCTCCCGTCCGCGTTCGCAACCGTGACCAGATCGACGGTCGTCCGCGCGGTACCTTCCAGAAGTTTGGTATCTCCCGCGTACGCTTCCGCGAGATGGCACACCGTGGCGAATTGCCCGGTATTACTAAGTCAAGCTGGTAATTTCTGGTATTTTGTACCTAGGCGAGTTATTTTTCCTCGTGAAAAGCAGCTCGACTTAGTCTGAAAAAGATAAGTCTCAGGAAGGGGCACCCCAAATGGCTAAGAACCGTACCGAACTTGTTGCAGAGGTAGCAGAGAAGTCTGGCAAGAGCCAGGCAACCGTGAACGCAGTGCTCGACGCAGTGTTCCAGGCTTTCGAGACCTCCGTCTCTAAGGGCGAGAAGATCACCATCCCCGGCTGGTTGGCTATCGAGCGTACCGACCGTGCAGCTCGTACCGGTCGCAACCCGCAGACCGGTGAAACCATCCAGATTCCCGCTGGTCACGGTGTGAAGCTGACCGCAGGCTCCAAGCTGAAGGCAGCAGTCGCTACCAAGAAGAAGGCCACCAAGGCCACCTCCAAGAAGAAGAAGTAACTTCTTGAGACTTCTAGGACCTGATAGGGGCTCCCACCACACGGTGGGAGCCCCTATGTTTATGGTTTGTTTTCTCTATCTGAGAGCTTCTGCCTCGTGATAACGCCCGATACCAAACTCCGTTTGAAAAGGTTGTCAGGACGGGATAAACTACCGGGGACGGAATCTTATTCTTCTAAGAACTTCACATTGAACATACGCATCGCAACATTACGCTGTAATACCTTTCGCCCCAAGAAAAGCGGGCAACACCTTGTCACCTAAAAGTCTCAATCAGGTTAGCTAAAATAGTAGTAAGTAATGTTGCAGCCTGAAAATATATCCTGTTATGACACAGAAACACTCAGAAAGACATACCGTGACCATCGTACCGAGAAAGTATAGCGCTCTTCCGTTAGCCCTTGCAGGGCTTGGTCTGTTGAGCGCGTGTGCATCCTCCGAACCTCAGGATCCGGTGACTCCCGCCGTGGTGACAGTGACTGCATCCCCCTCAACACATGGTACGGCTGCGGAACCTTCACCTTCGGCAACCTCTAACCCCTCGTCAGATCCCTCTCATGCCCCCGACGCGCCCCAGGGTAATGGGGGAGGAGGAAATACCGCTGGCGGCTCGGTGAATGGTGATACTAATCAGAATCAGCCCGGAACCGGCGGGAACAATACGCCCGCGCAACGTAACAATGGTGGATCTCCAACCGAACCCAAGGTGAATGTGAACGGTTCCTGGACCCACACGAACTCCGAAGGCGATAAAATCACCGTTGAGACGAGCGGCGCGTGGGAAGTTATCAAGAGCGACGGCGAGGTCATTAGAGTGAGCGCAAGCGGCGCATGGACCCAGACCGACCATGACGGCGAGGTTATCACGGTTAACGCCGACGGTTCGTGGTCAGTCTCCGAGAACGGCATTGTTGAGGATGGAGAAGATCGGCCTGAAACCCCTACAACTCCCGGAAAGCCCAATAGTCCGGAGGCGGCAACTCCAGTAACCCCTGCAGCTCCGCGCTAAGACGCGGTTCTGTGCGGAAAACTGGTATACACAACATATAACTATGAACGATATAAATGTATAAGTATTATTAAATACTTTATATATAAACTTTATAAGTGTTTCACCCTGTTCTCAAAATATCTATAAATCAAACAGTTCTTGCACAAAGATCTCTGCGGTCGGTTGCTCGGGTGATACTCTACTAAGCTGAGCTTTCTTGTGTTTTGGCATTTCTTGTCGTTGAGTGTATGCCTCTTGATACGTGAATGAAGTTTTGCCTTGTGGGGCAGGGGTTTGTGTATCGGGAGGATCAAGACTTTCACATAGAACTCTCGTAAGTGTAAAGAAAATATATAAAAATACTGATTAAAGTTAATCCGTAGTTTCACGTCCGAGACTTTGAAGTGTTTCCCAAGATATTCTTGAGGGTACCCGCAGAAATTAACGTGATATTTTTCAAGAAACGTGTTAATGGATAGCTTCAAGAAGCGGAACACCTTTAGAATAGATGTATCCCTTCTTCCGGAAGGACTATTTATCCCGCAACGACGCTCTTCAGTGGGGATCACTATAACACCATATTTTTCGGTGCTGTGGTGCGCTCATGCTGAACGTCTGGGTGGTCGCAACGGGACATCATCACCGGTTTATAGAAAGAAATGCAATGAGCATGAAGAGAACCTACGCCGTTGTATCGGTGGCTGTGGCGAGTATTCTTGCCCTGAGCGCCTGCGGCTCCTCAAATGAGGCGTCTTCCTCCGTAACGTTATCGCCCAACAGCAGCTCCTCAAGCTCAAAATCTTCCCCCACGAAATCTAAGTCTCCAAGTCCCAGTTCCTCGGCGAGTTCATCCCCTTCCGCGACGGCGACTGAAACCGCAACCCCCGAACCTGCGGATGCTACTCCCTCTTCAACCGCCGAGAGTAATACTACAGGTGAAGCCGTGAATGCTCCCACGCTCACGGATGCGGCAACAGCCCCCGAATCTCCGGCTGCTAATTCTCCTGAGGAAAGCGCAGCAGCTGGTGGTGTAGATGCGAATAAGGATGTCGATGAAGCGGCGAAGCCGGCTGACGGCTCTGCTGGAAGTAACTCTGGGCAGCAGGGAAATTCTGGAGGTCAGGGAGGAGCAGGATCCGTAAATAAGAATGGCGGTTCGCAAGGATCTACCGGCAACAAGGGAAATGGCGGTGCTTCTAGTATCAAGGTGAACCGCGATGGTTCGTGGTCTCAGACCGCTGCGGATGGAAGCACTATCAAAGTTGATTCCGATGGCTCGTGGAAACGCAAGAATGCCGATGGAACCCGAATTCGTGTGTACGACGACGGATCGTGGGTGCAAAAGTATCCGAATGGAAGCGAATTCGGTGTCACCGATAACGGCGAATGGTACTCCTCTAATGGATGGCGAATCTCGTCCTACACGCCCCCAGCGCCCACGTATCCTGGACGGGGGACGGCTCGTCCAGCACAGCCTAAGCGCGCTGTTTGGCAGGGGCGCGGGTAATAAAAACGGCTGACTTCCTGCCCTGAGATAGGAAAACACGTGAAAACTGCAAAAATTATAGCGAGTCTTGCTCTGGCATTTGCTTCTGCTCTGACGCTAAGCGCTTGCGTTGCTCATAGCTCCAGCGGTTCGGCTGCCTCTCCATCGGTGTCGAAAACCCCTAAGCCTTTTCCGTCCGTAACGGTACGCAGTATGGAGGAACAAACCACACAGGTTTCCTCGGATGGTTCATGGTCTTATGTGTCCAATGATGGTTTGCAGGTGAAAGTCAATGCTGACGGTTCTTGGACTAAAACCGGGATTATGGGCGAGGAAACTGCGGTGTCGGCAGATGGGTCATGGACCCATAAGGCTCGAATCGAGATTGCAGAGCAGGGAACAGTGCAAGGCTCCCAGGCTAAGGTGCAGGCGGATGGTGGCTACACGACTGTGAAGAAGGGTGGACAGCCCGGAACTGCGAAACCCACGGTTCCTCAGATACCTGAAAAACCTGCAAACCCTCAGGCGGTAACGCCTAAGACCCCGGTTGAGCCCTCGTATGCTCTGCAATAGTTTGTGATTGCGACCTCTGTCGTGAGGACTTTCAGGAACCGAAGCGCCGCATCCACAAGGCTAGGATGCGGCGCTTCGGCTTTTCATCTGCCTGCGATAAGAGCCTGTGGTACGGGGGTATACCCCCACCCCTTTACTTCCGCGGGAATTTGGGGGCCTGAAATAGGTATAAAAAACCTTAAGAAAATTTTTAAGTTTCTTAGGTTAAACACAGGTTTACATAGGCTCAACATAGCTAGAACCAGTAGAATAAAGGTATTCCCGGTAGGGTATAGCTCCTGTAATTTCAGTCTTGTGACGCGAAATTTTCGGGTACTGAATAGTAATTCATCATCAGAAAGACTACGCACATGATCACCAAGAAAACTTCCGCCCTTCTTTCTCTAGCTGTAGCAGGCGTTGTAGCCCTCAGCGCATGCGGTGCCAATAACTCCAATAATGCTTCGAGCTCTTCATCGGCATCCGCCTCTGCATCTGAGACTCCCAAGGTCTCCGTCTCCGATGGTTCGGTCACTGTGAATAATGGTGATACCTCTGTCACCGCTGGAGCTGACGGTAATATGCAGATGAAGAGTGGCGATGCCACGGTATCTGCTGGTACTAACGGCGGAATGCAAGCGGATAACGGCTCGGGGTCGAGTGCATCCGCATCTACTAGCAATAATGGCGGCGGGGCCGGTTCGCATACTGTTGTATCTGATGGGTCGTGGACTTACACTGAAGCTGATGGTGATAGTGTCGTTGTGGCTTCCGACGGCTCATGGGTTCGCACCGAGACTGATGGCGATATTACCACTGTGAGTTCCGATGGCTCATGGACTGTTATAGATGGTCGTGATGTAACAGCTGTAGACGCTAGTGGCAGCTACACCGTTCAGGAGGATGGCAAGCCGTCCACTAAGAAGCCAAGCCTTCCGGATCTGCCCAATAAGCCAAGCGACTCTAAAGCTGTAACTCCTAAGTCCCCGGTTCAGCCAACCACTGCCGGCTAGATTATCCTATGTAAAGAGCCGATATGCCGTGCGTTGCCTCTGACGCGCTACGGTAACTACTGGTCTAGAAGGCTCCACCCGGACGTAGCATCACGGTATACGGCGCGATAATTCAAGCGGTGCGCATCCTTACGATAAGGATGCGCACCGCTTTGGTGTGTGGATAAAGGGCGGCAAAATAAAAACCCCGAAACCATAAGAGACGCTTGTATAAGTGCAAGGTATGCTCTAAGTTTTCTGAGGTCTAAGAGAAGGGTAAATATTTTAAAATATTAATTAATTTTAATAACACAAGGAAATACAGTTAATTGTTTGGGTTAGAAATGAGTATGCGTTAAAGGGTCTATTTATTGCTCTTAGCATAAAAAGAGCCACAGAGAGGGGAAAATTCCTGAAAAATACCGTTAGTGTGTGAGAGAGTTGAAAGCCAATCAATAATCACCGGCAGAAAGGATGGGCGTATGATCGCCAACAAGAAAACTTCCGCTTTTGTCTCCCTGGCTGTTGCTGGCATGGTGGCACTGAGTGCCTGCGGTTCGGATAACTCTAGCGGCTCCTCTTCAAGTTCTTCCGCAGGAAGCGGGGCGTCCGGTTCCGCATCGGCAAACTCTTCCGCTTCCGGCGGCTCAGACTCCTCGAACGCTAGCGGTGGCGCCAGCGGCGATGCTTCGGCAAACTCCAGTGCTGGTTCTGATGCTAGCGGCGGTGCAGACTCAGAGAAGGGGTCTGGTAGCGGATCTAGCGACGGCACAGGATCGGATAATAAATCTGATTCTGGTTCCGATTCTGGCTCACAATCAGGCAGCGAGGGCAGCTCCGGTGGAGGCTCAGGTGCTGAAGGTGGTGGCGGCGCTCAGGGCGGCGCACAATCGGGCAGCGGTGACGGATCAGGTGGCGGAGCGAACGGTTCTGGCGCTGAGGGTGGCGGCGGTGCCCAGGGCGGCAACGCTCCTAACTCTGGCGGCGGTGCTGCCGGCGCTGACGGTAGCGGCGCACAGGGTGGTGGCGCCAATGGCGCTCCCGGTTCTGAGGGATACGTTCTGGTCTCGGAGGATGGCTCTTGGACTGCTACTGAACCCGACGGCGATACGGTTACGGTCTACTACGATGGCTCTTGGACTAGGACCGACGCTTCCGACGGTCACACCGATCTGGTGGGCATCGATGGCTCCTGGGTTAAGAACGAAGGCAATACGGTGACGGCTGTGCAGTACAACGGCGCCTACAACGTGATGGTTAACGGTCAGGCTACGTCCGAAAAACCCACCGACCTGCCGGATCTTCCCGTGGTTCCCAATACTCCGGGAGCGGCAACTCCTAAGTCACCTCTCAATCCGACCACTGCGGGCTAGCACCTGCAGCTGGCCGTGAAGCGGCTGTGTAATCTGGCGCGCATCCTTAGTGTTTGAGGATGCGCGCCTTATTTCTGCTAAAAATACGGAAGATATAAATATGATGGGGGAATTTAACCGTTGGATATGCAATTAAACTACATAATTTTATGCACGCCATTTCGAAAATATTTATGGAAATGCAATGTATTTACGGCTCATAGCATAAAAACACTCCGTACCTGGGATAAATCCCTGAAAAATACTTTAGGTGTGTGAGAGGGTGGGTTTTGAACCAACAATTACCGGCAGAAAGGATAGGCGTATGATCGCCAAGAAGACTTCTGTTTTTGTGTCCCTGGCTGTTGCTGGCGTGGTGGCGCTGAGCGCATGTGGCTCTGGCAGCTCCGGTGGTGACTCCTCCTCAAGCTCATCCTCAGCATCTACATCGTCAAGTTCATCAGCCTCGCAGGGATCCGTGACCACGGACAACGGCGGCACATCAGGCGACTCCGGTTCAGGCGGTGGCGCTGGCGGCGGCTCAGGCGCAGAAAATAATTCTGGCGGCGGCTCACAGATGGAGAACGGCGGCGGATCCGGCGGCACTGGTTCAGAGCCTTCAGCTGGCGGCAACATGCAGACCGGTGAGAGCGGTACCGGTGGCCACATGCAGACGAAGCCCGGCAGTGAAGGTGGAGCCCGTATGGATAACCCGCCGGAGGAACAACAGCAACAACAGCCCCAGCAAGGGCAGCAACAGCAGCAGCCTCAGCAGGGACAACAGCAGCCTCAGCAACAGCAAAAGCAGTAACCTGAGGCATTCGCCCCTCTGCGGCGGTATGCTGCCGCCGAAACAGGCGAGTTTCGGCGTACCTGTGCATATGGCGCGCATCCTTGAACGTGAGGATGCGCGCCATTGCGGCGTTCAAAACGTTAACCAGCCGAACATGTCACATCTTCGCCGTGAAATACCTGGTCAGCTGACAAACCGGTAGAATGTGGGATATTGACAGGTTGCGGGTACGCCCGCATATGACGACTACGAGCGAGGGGGCGGAACATGCACACACGCGCAAAGACGCGCCCTCATACCCGCCTTCTCGCCGTTAAAGACTGTGCCGAGCGGGAATCATCGCCGCGTGAGGTACAGTCAGCAACCGCTGCCGCGCGAGGCGCCCGTGTGATGCGTGCCTGGCTTATCTCGGCATCTGCGGTTCTGCTGGGCTCGGCGGGGCATACTCTTGCTGGAGGCGGCGCCGCGCATCCGATGATTCTTGCGCTTTGCACCGCGTTAGGGGCGCTCGCCGCTCTGGGGCTTCTAGCGCTTCTCGAACGTATAACGCGCTCACGGCAGCGAGCCATCTACCTGGGCACCGCAGCAGGCGCCATCACGGTACAAACCCTGCTCCACGGTGTTTTCAACCTATCTCACGGATCCGCTCAGGCGGTGCATCGTGTGGCGGCACTGCAAGGAAACCACGCGCATGGTCATGCACATGCGCCCGGAACACCCCTTGCTCTTGAACACGGGAATGGGCTCAGCCACGCCGTCGCCCAGCACGCTACCGGCACTATGATCGGGGTGCACGCTCTTGCAGCCCTGCTAAGCCTTATACTTTTGCACCGTGGTGAACGCGCCCTCGCGCAGGCATTGTGGGCTCTGCACTGTTATCTGAATACACGTTTGCAGTCCGCTCTGCGCGTTCCGGTGCTGGCGCCGCTTCCTGTCTTCCCCCGTATATACGGACGTTTTGTCATATCTGTTTATCTTCGTCGGCTGATGCTGGCGTTCTCCCGCGTGGAGCGAGGACCGCCTGCAGTCTTGGGAAACCCCGCGTAACCCCAACCATCGCCCGTGCTACGAGTCTGCCTACCGGCTGGCTCGCGTGAGTGTATACACCTTCCTCGACTGAAACCGAGCGTGAAGGTGCATGCAGCATGGGCATTCGATGCAGATAAAGGATTTACACATATGCGCACCATGATGCGTACCCTGGCAGCGGTTTTGCTCGCCAGCCTGATGCTTTTCGGCGGTGCCGCAGCGCAGGCGCATGACGAACTGGTTTCTTCCGACCCCGCCGCGAACGCAACTTTGACGCAGGCACCTGCCGAGTTGAACCTGACCTACAGCGCGAACCTCATGAATATTGAGGGCGGAAACCGTGTGCGCGTGGTCGATTCGACCGGCGCATCCGTAGCTGAAGGCGAACCACAGGTGAAGGGAACGACCGTCACCCAGCCGCTCAAGATCAAGGATGCGAGCGCTGACGAAACCTATACCGTCACCTGGCGTGTAGTCTCCTCGGACGGGCACCCTATTCAGGGGACCTATACGTTCAGCGTTGGCGCAGGTAAAGCCGCAGCATCCCCGCAGGATGCGGGCACCGGCGAATCTTCGCAGGTCGCAGCTGATACCCAGAACTCCACTAAGTCAGATTCCGATTCCGGGGTGAATTGGTGGCTGATTGGCGGCGGTGTAGGTGTCTTCGTCGTGCTGGCTGTGGGGATTCTCGCCCTGCTCAAAAAACGTTCCGCATAATACCTTGTACACCCGTGACGTTACTGGGCAGCTTCCGGACGTCACACCCATTGGCAGGCGCCGCATCGGGATCTTCCCGCAGATTGCGGCACGCGCGATTAAAAGTCGCAGAATAATCGAACGCCGCGAACTGTCGCATGTGCCTGCCGAAGAATTGTTCGCACACACAGGCGGGTTTTACCGCCAGAAAAGAGTAAAAGATCATGAAGAAATTTCAGGCTCACCACAAGCTGATGGCTTTGAGCTCCGTAGCTCTCGCCGGGATTCTTACCCTGAACGCTTGTGGCTCTACCAACACGAACTCTGATTCGAGCGCATCCGCAACGAGTTCTTCCAGCGCAGCGGCAAGCGGTTCGGCACAGTCGTCTTCAGGCCCGATCAAGATTGAGAACACCTGGGCTAAGGCAACCGACGGTGGTATGACCGGCGTTTTCGGCAAGATTACCAATACCAGCGATCACGATGTGAAGGTCGTCTCAGCAACCTCGACTGCGACCGACGAAGTGCAGCTGCACACCACGGTTAAGGACTCTAACGGAAGCACCAAGATGCAGCAGGTGCAGGAATTCACGGTGAAAGCGGGGGAGACCCTGGAGTTGAAGCCCGGAGGCAACCACATTATGCTGATGGGTCTGAACTGCTCGCTCTCGGCGGGTGCCAGCACCACGGTAACCCTTAAGACTGAGGACGGCGCAACCCTGGAGTTCAAGCCTGAGGCACGCGACTACTCTGGCGCTAAGGAAGAATATCAGGGCGATGCGCAGTCCACCGGCTCAGCTTCGGCGGACGCATCCGCATCAGCTTCGGGTGACTCCCATGAAGGTCACGAGCATAGTCACGGGGATGGTGAACACTCCGATCATGAGCATAATCATGGGGATGGCGAGCACTCCGATCATGAACATGGTACACACGAACACGGTGAGCACAGCGACCACGACCATATGAGCGGCGAAGCCTCGGGGAGTGCATCCGCAAAACCGCAGTGTAAGTAGCCGCAGCGCTCGGCAACGGGTGTTTTAACACATCCACCGAGCCTATGCAGGATGCGCGGTGCACGAAACCGCAATATTTGGGGGACTGGCACCGTGCATCCTGCCTCACTCAACTGAAGCGCCGATAGCGCGCATGAGAGATAGCCGCAGGCATAGAGGAATGAAAGATTATGACGGCGGAGAATGACAAGATGGGTACCCCACAGCCTCCGCACGAGCCTTCTTCGACGGAGGCCAACGAGCCGCAGGAGGGTACCGCCGGGATCTCTGAAGGAACGGCAGCTGCGGACTCTTCACGGCATCAAGGCGCCCGGTCTGTGGAATCTCCCGGGGTGCGTCGCCGTACAGCGCTCGCCGGTGCTTTCCTGGGGGTGGGGACCGGCGTGGCCGTTGGCGCCGGGGCACGCGGGCTGATAACGCCGGAGCATGAAACTGGTGCGCCCGAGACCGTATCCGCGCAGCAGATGCTGACCGCTCAAACCGTGAATTTTTATGGCGATAAGCAAGCCGGAATTATGACCCCGGCACAGGCTCATGCGCGTTTTATTGCTCTTGATCTGAACGATGGGCTGGATGCTTCTGGGGTGCAGCGTCTGTTGAGGATTTTGACCTCCGATGCGGCCGCCCTGACTGCAGGGCAGACTCCGCTGACAGATCAGGAACCTGAGCTTGTGCAGGCTCCCGCACATTTGACTATCACATTCGGGTTTGGCGAAAAGATTTTTGATATTGTGGCACCCGCCAAAAAACCGGCGTGGCTTAAACCTCTCCCAGCGTTCCCGAAGATCGATCAACTGCAGCAGAAGTGGAACGGCGGTGATCTGCTCCTGCAGATTTGCGGGGATAATCTGCTGACGGTCTCGCATGCCCAGCGGATGCTCACCAAAGACACCCGCTCCTTCGGGCGTATCCGCTGGGTGCAAGAGGGGTTTCTGAGCGCCTTCGGTACCGGTCAGGGCACTCCGCGTAATCTTTTCGGACAGGTAGACGGCACCGTGAATCCGGTCGAAGACCCTCACGAGACACCTGGGCGCGGCGGCGGGTCGGCACACGAGATCGTGTGGGGTGAGGGGAGTGCTGAGCAGAACTTCCCGCAGGCCTGGGAACCGGGCGGTACCTCCGTGGTGATTAGGCGCATCCACATGAATCTGGATACTTGGGATGAGGTCGATACCCCCGCTCGTGAAGACGCTATCGGGCGTAAGCTCTCTAACGGCGCGCCCTTGACCGGCAATGATGAATTTGATGACCCCGACTTTGATAAGCTCGATAACCTGGGTTTTGAGGTCATCGCCCCGTATGCGCATATTCGCCGGGCGCACGGCACCGAGCTTGAGAAGAAACCGTGGGAGCGCATCCTGCGGCGCGGCTATAACTATGACGAGCCGGTCTTCAACGCCTCCGGGTTCTCAGAACACGGGCAGATCAGCGGCGGCATTTCGGATGCGGGGCTGATTTTCGTGGCCTACCAGGCAGACCCGGTAGCGCAGTTTGTGCCTATTCAGAAACGGCTTGAACAACTGGATATGCTTAACACATGGACGGTTCCGGTGGGATCAGCCGTGTTCGCAATTCCTGCCGGGGTACGTGAGGAAGGCGGGTATATCGGCGAAAGCCTCTTCGCCTAGCCGCCCAAGATTTACGCGCATACCTAACACGCACCATCGCACACACCACAGATGAAAAAGAACTATGGCTACTACGTCTTCACAACCGCAGAAAACCGAGACTGACCCTCAGCGCGCCGCCGTGCGCCCCGGGCTGTCCGCGCCCTGGATTACCGCCTATGTTGGGGTCGGTCTGCTGACTCTGCTGGTCTCGTTAAGGCTAACCCTGGCGAACTCGGCGACCGAGCTTGCCGATGCTGGCGGTTTTGTACGCTGGGCGCTGCCTATTTCCGAGGTTATTCATAATTTCTCGATGGCGACGACCATGGGTGCGCTGATCTTCGCGATGGGCATTATTCCCCGCTATGCAGCCGATGCCGCCGGAACACACCGAGGCAAACGCACCACGAAAAACGCCGTCGAAAAAGAGTACAAGCCATTTGCCGACGTGCTGAACCTTGCCGCCGCCTCCGCCGTGCTGTGGACTCTCGCGGCGCTTGCCGTCCTGATTCTTTCCTATGCCGATATTTCGGGGCGACCCATTGGCTCTGGTACCGATTACGCCAGCGAACTCATCAGCTATATCACCACCTTAGATGCGGGCAAAGAAAAAGGTATGACCGTCGTGGTCGCCGCCGTAGTCGCCACCGCCTGTTTCGGGGTGCGCTCGCTTATGGGGCTGTTTTTCATCTTCATGATCTCGCTCGTCGGTATCGCGGATATGGCGCTTTCGGGGCACTCCTCGGGCGGGCAGGACCATATGGGCGCCGTCAACTCCCTGGGATTGCACCTGTTAGGGGTGAGTATCTGGTGCGGTGGGCTGATCGCGCTGGCGTTTATCTCGCGCGGTATTTCGGGTAAGGATGCGGGCACCGGCACCATTGTTGAGGCACACCGTGGCGAACAAACGGCGGCGTCTCGTCGCGTGCCGATGGCCCAGGCGGTACTGCGCCGCTACTCGCTGCTTGCCCTCATTGGGTTCATTCTCGTGCTGCTCTCGGGTATTACGAACGCCGGGGTGCGCATGTCGTCGTGGCGGGATTTAGGCACCGACTACGGTAAGATTGTGCTGCTTAAACTGGGGTTAACGCTTCTGCTCGGGGTAATCGGGGCAGCGCATCGGCTTTATCTGATTCCCGCGCTCTCTGCCGGTAAGATGAATGGCACGCGTGCCCTGTGGAGCGCCATCTCTGCTGAGCTCGTGATCATGGGGGCAGCCTCCGGACTGGGGGCTTCGCTCTCACGTACACCGCCGCCGGTTCCGGAAACTCTCGCGCCGGATGCCACGCCGGTGCGCATTATCACCTGGTACGATATGCCGCCCGAACCGCATTTTCAGCGTTGGTTCACCGAGTGGCGTTGGGACTGGTTCTGGGTTGCTGTGCTGGGGTATCTGGCGATTGTATATCTGTGGGCGTTCGTGAAGGTACGTCGTGCGGGTGACTCTTGGCCCGTGATGCGCGCTGTCTCCTGGATTTTAGGGCTGCTCGTGCTGAACTATATCACCTCCGGTCCACCCGCTGTATATTCGCGTGTGCTGTTTTCGGTGCATATGTTTGAGCATATGGTGCTCACGATGGTCGTGCCGATTCTGCTCGTATTGGGCGCGCCCGTAACACTGCTACTTAAGGCGCTGGAACCCCGCCAAGACGGTACGCGAGGCCCTCGTGAGTGGATTGTGCGCATCGTGCATTCGGGGTGGTCGAAAGTTGTTACACACCCCATTTTTGCCGCCGTAAACTTTGCGGGATCGATTATTATCGTCTATTTCACGCCGCTTTTCGGGGTGATGCTGCGGTACCATATCGGGCACGAATTCATGATGATTCACTTTACGCTCACGGGCTATATCTTCATGCTGGTGCTTATCGGCATTGACCCGATTCCGCACCGCCCCGAGTACCCGATGCGTCTGATTATGCTGATTGCAACCCTGGGGTACCACGCCTTCGTCGGCATATCGATCATGAACTCCAAGGCGCTCCTGGAAGCTTCTTGGTTCGGCAATTTGGGGCGCACTTGGGGTTTGTCGGCGCTGGACGACCAGAAGATGGGCGGCGCGCTGATGTGGGGTATCGGTGAAATTCCGACCATGATCGTGGCGATTGCGGTGGGCTTCCAATGGTCTATGGCAGATAAGAAACTTGCCGCACGCATTGACCGGCAGGCCGACCGCGACGGGGACGCCGAACTGAATGCCTACAACGAGATGTTTGAGCGCCTGCATGAAGAGGATGCGCGCGACAGCTCCTAAACGACTTTCATTCATTCGCTCTTCCAAGCCCCTCGCGAACGCGGTCAAGCTACCTTCGTAGTTAAGTTTTGCCACTGGTGACCGCGTGTGGTGTACCCGCAGCAAAGCCTTTGAACCCGGTCGTTGCTGAACATACTCGCGGCGTAAAAATAAAGGGCGTAGGGGATCCCCAGAGGGATGCCCCTACGCCACATAAGACAGGGTATCGGCAGATGAAGCCGTTCGTTATGACTTGAGCGAGTATTCGATGCCGTCGAGCAGAATGGTCATTTTATGCCGCAGCCACTCTAAGGGATCCGAGGTCACCGAATCCCGCAGAATAGTCCGGATCTCTTGACGCTCGGCGGAAGCACCTGGGTCTTGGAAAGACTGCAGGTCGGTTGAATTGCGCTGCATCTGGTGCTGAATTTCTTCACGTCCGGCGCCGGTTTCAGCAATAAACGCATCGCTGTGTTCAACGCTTCGTCTGCTGTCGATAACCATGTCTAGCAGCATATCGCAGGTGAGAACGGCCTTCTTTGCCGAAAAACCTTGTTTGATGAGAATCACACAAAGCTCTTCGAAAAAGTATGTAGCAATGGGGGGAACGATGCCGCGTGCCACTTCGGTTGCCGCGCCCGGGTATTTCTCAAGGCTGTGCCAGGTATTGAGGGCGTGTGCAGTCAGAACCTCACGCCAGGGACCTTCAAAGGAAGGAACCTCAATACCGGAATAGGCATATTCGAGCCCCATACGTACCAGTTCGTCGCGGTCCGGTGCGTAGCGATATAGGGTGGTTTCCCCTACCCCTAGACGGTCACGAACGGCGGCAAACGTGAGATTGGCAAAGCCTACGTCTAAAACGGTTTTGGCAATCTGCTCACGGGTTAGGCTTGGGGGACGTCCACGGCGGGCTTTGGGTTGGGTCATGGTTGGTTTCCTTGCACGGTGATTGCATATTCATATCTGATAATAGGTCTTTACGAGGCGGAATAAAAATAGCAGTTTGCCCCGGTATCTCAGGGTGAGACAAGAATGAAAATTCTTGTCACCTGATCAAAAAGTCACAGATGTACTAGCCTCGCAGCGTCGCGAGAGCAAGGTTTGCGGGTCCTTCCCCCGAAAAACCGCCTCAAAAACGGTGTGTAGCACTCGGTGCTGGTTAATAAGTCAAGCCTTGCCTTATTTATTAGTATGGGTTAGCTTAAGATTACGGGCATTGTGTGGTCCGACCATAACTGTGAATGAACACACACCATACTTTTGCGTTATATCGCGGTATATGACGCTTTGAACCTCGTATAGCAATGAAGCGGCAACCCCGCAGAAAGAAGGCGCCCCATGGTACAACGTCAGTTCCCCAAGCCCAGCGAACTCAAAGAATTTATGACGTTCAAGAAGCCCAGCCTGGACTTCGCCGGGAACCGCCTCGAAAAAGCCCTCACCATCTATGATCTGCGCAAGATCGCCAAACGCCGCACCCCAGCTGCCGCTTTTGACTATACCGATGGCGCTGCCGAAGGCGAGTTCTCTATGAACCGCGCACGCCAGGCCTTCGAGGATATCGAGTTTCACCCCGGCGTGCTCACAGATGTTTCGACCGTAGACACAACTACCGAGGTCCTGGGCGGTACCTCCGCCATGCCTTTCGGTATCGCTCCCACCGGCTTCACCCGCCTGATGCAGACCGAGGGTGAGATCGCTGGCGCCGGTGCAGCAGGTGCCGCGGGCATCCCCTTCACCCTGTCTACTCTGGGCACCACCAGTATTGAGGACGTGCGCGCCGCAGACCCCAACGGCCGCCTTTGGTTCCAGCTGTATGTCATGCGTGAGCGCGAAATCTCCTACGGACTGGTAGAGCGCGCCGCCAAGGCAGGATTCGATACGCTCTTCTTCACCGTGGATACACCCGTTGCTGGCGCTCGCCTGCGCGATAAGCGCAACGGTTTCTCTATTCCTCCGCATCTGACGATGAAGACCCTGCTGAACGCGATTCCGCGCCCCTGGTGGTGGTTCGACTTCCTGACCACGCCCAAGCTGGAATTCGCCTCGCTTTCCTCGACCGGCGGCACCGTGGGCGAGCTTCTGGATAACGCGATGGACCCCTCCATCAACTATGAAGACCTGAAGATTATCCGCGAAATGTGGCCCGGCAAGATCGTGATTAAGGGCGTACAGAACCTCGAAGACTCTAAGAAACTCGCCGATCTGGGTGTGGACGGCATCCTGCTCTCGAACCACGGCGGTCGTCAGCTGGACCGTGCGCCCGTACCCTTCCACCTGCTCCCGGAGGTTGTGCGTGAAGTAGGGATGGATACCGAGGTGATGGTTGATACCGGCATTATGAACGGTGCCGATATTGTCGCCTCTATGGCGCTGGGTGCGAAGTTCACTCTGGTCGGTCGCGCCTACCTGTACGGACTCATGGCCGGTGGCCGCCGCGGCGTGGACCGGACTATCGAGATCCTTTCCGACGAGGTGCGCCGCACCATGAAGCTGCTCCAGGTGCACAACATTGCCGAACTTGAACCCAAGCACGTAACTCAGCTGCGCCGCCTGCAGCCGATCCCGAAGGCGTAAGCTCTAAACCTACATAACCTCCCTTTCGCTAGGGGATGATAAAAGGCTCTTGAGGTGAATACGGCGGAGTTTCTAAAACTTCGTTCACCTCAAGGGCTTTTTAGTATGCGCATGGGGTAAAACCTGGGGCGGTGTCTTCCTCTTCTATGACAAAATATGACGGCGTATTGCGGGGCGAGTTCATAAACTTTTGTTGCCCGGTGAACACGCCCGCACCGCTGGCATAATAGGGTGAAACGAGCGCACCCTGCTGCTAAGCGGGGTCTGGGTGCGAAACCATAGGGGAGAGAATCGTGAGCGAAACCAGCAACCAGTATTCCGGGCAAGATCATACCGGGCAGAAAACCGTGCGCGTGCGCGCCAGCGAACTAACCGGACGATCCTGGCTCAACACTGGCGAGAAGAAACTAGACCTGCAGGCTCTTCGCGGCAAAATCGTGATCCTCGACTTCTGGACCCTGTGCTGCATTAACTGCCTGCACGTGCTCGACGAGCTGCGCCCCCTCGAAGAAGAATTCTCGGATGTGCTCGTCACCGTGGGTGTGCACAGCCCCAAATTTGAGCATGAGGCAGACCCGGTAGCGCTCGCCGCAGCCGTAGACCGCTACGACATCAAACACCCCGTACTCGACGACCCCGAACTCACCACCTGGCAGGCCTACACTGCCCGCGCCTGGCCCACGCTCGTGGTTATCGACCCCGAAGGGTATATTGTGGCGCATCTTTCCGGGGAGGGACACGTGCAGGGGCTTATCTCACTCGTGCGTGAGCTCGTTGCCGAACACGAGAAAAAAGGTACCCTGCACCGAGGCGACGGTCCCTATGTGCCCCGACCCAAAACCGAGGGAACATTCGCTTTCCCGGGGAAAGCTATCGAACTCCCCACAGAGTTCGGACCCAAAAACCTGTTCGGCACCGGCTCACGCACCTACCTGGTGTCCGACACCGCCAGGCACCGCATCCTGCAGGTTGCCGAAGACCTCAACACTGTGCTGGCAACCTACGGTGGGGGAGAGGACGGCGAAAAAGGCTACGCCGACGGAACCGGAACCACTGCACGCTTTAACGAACCGCAAGGGCTTGCTTTGGTACCCGCCGAACTTCGTGAAAAACTCGGGTACGATGTGCTGATTACCGACACCGTGAATCACCGACTGCGCTCGCTGAATCTGCGCACGGGCGAGGTTCGTACCCTTGCGGGCAACGGCGTGCAGCGCGTTATTGATGGAGACAACGCCGTCACGGGCAACGCAAACCATATCCCCGCGGATGCGCCCGCCACTGCTATAGCCCTTTCGTCCCCATGGGATGCGGTCTATTCGCGTGAAGCCGGGCAGTTCGTGATCGCGATGGCTGGCACCCACCAGCTCTTCGGCTACGACCCCGTCTCTGAAACCGTCAGTATTTTCGCGGGCGCCGGGGTTGAAGGGCTACAGGACGGTACCGCTGAGGACGCATGGTTTGCCCAACCCTCCGGCATTATTGAGGCGCGTGACGGCAGTCTGTGGGTAGCCTGCTCGGAAACCAGCGGGCTGCGCCACGTAACCTTTACGCGGGACGAACACGGGCACCAGAGTGTACAGGTGACTTCTGCCGTAGGGCTGGGTCTGTTCGATTTCGGGTTTGTGGACGGCGACTCGCAGACCTCACGTATGCAGCATCCGCTGGGACTTGCGGAGCTTCCCGACGGCTCTATCGCGGTGGCAGACACCTATAACGGTGCGATTCGCCGCTGGGATCCTGCCGCGAAGGAACTGAGCACCTTGCAGCGCGGACTCGCCGAACCTGCCGACCTTCTAGTGGAGCATAGTCCGGGTGAGGACCCCCGCCTGATAATCGTGGAAACCAATGCGCACCAGTTGGTGCGTGCCGCAATTCCGGCGCAGGCGCAAAAAGTGGACGAAGGCGCGATCACAACCGCCCGGCCCGCCACGAAACTCACCGGCGGAACCCTCGAATTTACCTCGCGGTTTACCGTGCCGACCGGGCAGAAACTCGATACCCGTTGGGGAGACCCGACCCAGCTGAAAATCTCATCCACCCCCGAAAACTTCCTGCTGGACGGTGCCGGTACCTCCCAGGGACTCAGTCGTACCCTCGTGCTCAACCCCGAGATTCAGGAGGCGGTGCTGCACATTACCGCCCGCGCCGCTGCCTGCGACGGTACCCCTGACGGCGATATTCCCGAGCACGCCGCATGCCACCTGTACCAGCAGGACTGGGGTATTCCGGTCATCGTCACCGGTGATGCCGCGGATGAGAGCGAACTCGTACTGGATTTGCGAGGGATTAACTAAGCTAGGGTAAGGGCCCTCAGAAGCTCACGTGCACCGCCGTGCCGTTGTTGACGTTCACTGTCGGTTTGATGGTGAACGGAACTTCCTTTTCAAAGGGCTGCCGCTCGCCCGTGTACAGGTCAAGCTGCGTGAAGGATACCTTGACCTTGCCCTGCGCCTGGTCAGCATTCCATTCGCCATTTGCGGTGACCGTCACGTGTGGATGCGGATATTCCGTGACCGACCAGTTCACCTCGCCGTCCACACGCCCGGGGAAAGTGTACTCGAAGGGGCAGCCGCTCGGGTAGAGAGTTTTTTGCTCGGTACAGGAATTTACGTAATCCTCCACCTGATGCTGCACGGATTCTCGGGCCTGATCGCTCGCCTTCAAATCAAGCTTGACCTGCGAATTTGCGTCCGCTGAGAGTACCTTTTGCGAGTACGGCTGTGCGGTATACACCGTCGAATCATAAGAAATGGAATAGTTTCCGGGGTAGAGCACCGGGAACGTCGCCTCACCGTCATCAACCGCAACCTTGCGGGTGTTCACGGTCGCCGCCTGTACGCCCTTAATCGAAACCTTCAGCTCGGGCAGCTCGCCGGGTTCAATCTCCCACCGCGGGAAAAGACCCCAGTGATCGCCCACATGATGCAGTCTGAAATCGGTGTGTTCCTGGGCGCCGTCCAGAGTGTAGGAGGCTCGCACCGTCGCATGCTCGCCGTCATCGCTGCTTTCCACTACCTCATAGGTAATATTAGACAGCCCCGAGACCGATTTCTTCAGAACCTCACCATCGAGAAGAGAACCGTCGCCCTCAGGCACCCGCGCCCCCAAAATACCGAGCGCATGCGAACCATTACCGTCCTGCAGCGCTCTGAAATACTCTTGAACTTGACCCGTGGGGGTGTACACCAGCCGATTCAGAGCAAAGAGCGCGCCAAAAGCAAGGGTTACCGACACGAAAACGCCGATAACCCAGGTAGCTAGAACCCGTTCCACGGGAGAAAATTTATGCATGATTACAGCGTACCGCACCGCGCGGGCGCACCTGACACCGGGCAGATTTATGTACCCGCACGAACCCTCAGGTTTGACACTGCGGGGCGAAAATCTTAGCGTCGAGCAGGTGCGACCGCTAAAGTGGTGTGTATGGCAGAACGCGCACACGAAATTCCCGCCAAATATGGCGATGTTCTAGAACTCTTCCACCCCCGCATGCGATCCTACGGCAGGCGCATTGAGGCGGCGCTTCCGGGAACCATCACCCTCGTCGCCGCTATCGCATTCTTAGCGTATAAACGCCCCGCCTTGCCGTACCTGGTGCTGGTGCTTATCATCTGTTTTTTCGCGGGTCTAAGCCTGTATTCGGTGCTTAAACCCACGATCGTGGCAATCACCAAAACCCATGTGCTCCGCGCCCGAATTTTTGGCTGGCATGCGGTGGAACGTAAAGATATGGATCACACGATCTTCGTGGAAAAGCTCTACGGCAAGAAAGCACACGGGCAAGACCTCAGCAACGTTGTTGCCAAGCTCAAGTACCGCAGCTTCCCGAGTATGTGGGCGCTGGATAAGCAGGGGAAGTCTCTTCTTCGCCTCGACGGTCGCGTGTGGGATGCCAAGACTATGTCTACGGTGGCCTCAAAACTTTCCGACCAGACCACGGTCTATAAAAAAGCGAACGTTCTCGATATTGACCGGCTGCACCACGGTCTGATTACCTTCACCGAACTGCACCCCGGCTGGAAATCGGCCACTATGGCGATTCTCGCAGTACTTATCGTGGCTATATTGGGCGGCGCCGCAATCCTGCCCGAAGACATGGCTCGTTCAATCCACCTGATCCCCTAGAGGCTACGATTCCCGCGTTCTGCACGGGGCGGAGAGAGAAAAATGCGGTGGTGCGCATCCTACGCAAAACCAGGATGCGCACCACCGCTTTTATCAGCCATAAAGCGTGCCGCCTGAGCGCCGCCTACCGCGAAAGAACCGCCACAATAAACTCGGAATCCTCGGCAAACGGACGCAAATCCCAGGAACTAAACGTCGAATCAACATTCAGACCGACCTCGCGCGCATCCTCAAGAAACTGAGCAAACGCATAGTCACGACCGGGACCGGAACCGTACCCAATCACGGCGCGCCCACCCGGTGCCAGCACCTTCCGGAAATTCTCCAACACCGGCTTACGGGTTGAACGCGCAAGAAAACCCATCACATTCCCGGCACATACGATCAGCTCAAAACCATCCTCACCGGCATCGGACTCGATCCCAAGAGCCTGCGGCAAATCCACCAGATCAGCCGTAACCCAGGTGGCTTCCGGGCATACGCGGCGCGCCTCATCAATAAGCTCAGGGTCAATATCAACGCCGGTCACCCGATGCCCCAGCGCATGCAGCTGCTTACCCACACGGCCCGGGCCGGAACCAGCATCCAGAATCTTTGCCCCGCGCGAGGCCAAAGCATTCACCAGGCGAGACTCACCCGCCATATCCTTACCCTCAGCCTCCATAGCCTTAAAACGGTCGATATACCATTGCGAATGTGCCGGATCGTTCTCTTTCTTGATGAGCCAGAGCGACTTTTCGCGCTCGCCGGGGGCGTTAAAACTCAATGCTGACACCGTATTCTCCTCGGTGGTAGATGAATAGATAGCGTGTGTGCAAACGTAGGGGTATCGTACCGCATACGGGTAAGAACGCGCCTCCTAGGGCGTCTGCCCGACGGTATTCTGCTCGCTGTGTTCATCCGAGTTTTCGGCGCCGGTGAATTCCTCAATCAACTGATCCATAACATCGGATACATCGGATGCGCCCCGCACCGGCCCGCCCGCCAACAGTCCGTCAGAGCCCAGTACTACCGCCAGTGGGGTGCCGCGGCCGAAAGCGTGCATTGCCGCAAATTTTGGATCTACCAGCGGGGTAATGCTCTCGGGTACAGACGCAGTCTTTGCGTTGCTCTCACTGCTGAAAACAGGATGCAGCTCAAGCTGCGGCAGTTTGTACGCCCAGCCCGCCAGCTTGTCGAAGATCGACAGGCAGGCGCCGCATGTGGGGGAGACGAAGAACAGCACCCGCGCCTTGAGCTCGGCGAGCTCGCGGATCGAAAAATTCTTGCCGTCGAGCGTATGCAGGGTTGCGTACGGAATGGGCATGCGCACGTATTCTTCGCCGTCGCCGCGATCCTCATAGACGGGAAGCAGAAGATGGTTATCATCGCTTTCGCCGAAATCTGGCTCAGCCAATGCCTCGCCGCGCTGTACCGCCCACATGGTGAGGGTAATCAGGGCGGCGCCGAGCACCCAGCCCCAATCGGCAGAGTTGAGGTTGTACAGCTCGTAGATAAGTGCTCGACCTGAGCCCAAAGACGCGGCAAAAACCGTAGCTGCGGCTACGGTCAACGCGATATTGCGGATGAGCGTATAGCGGCTCACGGGTGCGGCGGATTTTGAACCGAAACAATTGCACCCCGCGGTGCGGCCGGTGGCAAGTGCCCGCGCAATAACGATCAGGTAGAACAGCATGAGAACCAGGGAGATGCCCGATATTACGGTGAAGAGAGCACCCGGCGCTGCGAGCATCCCTAATGCCAGAAGCAGTTCGACCCAGGGGAGTGTGCGCGCGGTGAGCTTCAGCGGAGCAATTTTTTCGAGCCCCAGGTTGAGAATACCCGTGACGGTACTGGAAGGGTCCTTAGCCTTGGCGAACCCGCTCACCGCCAGAGTGATGGCGATCAGCGCCGTACAGAGAAGAAAAGATACATTCGGAAAAGCAGACATGATTCCTTGAAAGTTTGAGTGAGTTTGTGTCTACCACAGATTTTACGCCTGGTGAGGGTCTGCACGGCGGATATGGGGGCGCATCCGGCGGCATAAATTTATGGGGAGGGCAGCACGTTCTTCGTGTTCGGAGTCGGAATAATACCGGGGTAGAATAGCTCATGAAGGTGTTAGGTGACTGGCAGAGTCAGCGCCGGATGCCCAGGCTGTGCGCCGGGTTGCGCCTTCGTCACCGTGATAAAAAATAGGGAGTTAAGTGTATGCCTATCGCGTTGCCTGAGCCCGTGTCTTTAGCTGTTGAAGCACTCGACCTTGAGGTCGCTATTACCGCAGCAGAAACCCAGGATGCGACTGCAGAGTTACCGCATGAAGAACTTTTTGACGTAAGCACCGAAGATGGTGTGATCCAGATTGTTCAGCGGGAACGCTACTGGAAATCCAAGTTTGCCAAGCGCACCTCGTTTTTATCCTTTGGGGGACCGAAGATCGTTATCAGCCTTCCACACGATTCTTTTCTTGACGTTCTGCGGGTTCAGACAAACTCAACATGCCGCCTAGAAGGGGTGCGCACCACGCACGCAGATTTGGCGGCGACCACGGGCACCATTCGCTGTTTGAACGCATCGTTTACACATGCGAAGGTGACCGCGAAATCTTCGTCCGTGAAGATGGTAGACAGTACGGTTGCTGAGGATGCGACTCTCACGGTCACGGGCGGCTCGGTGACAACGACCGGGACTTTCACCGAGATGCCGGGGTACCGTATCGAGGATGTTTCGGGCAAGGTGCAGATTTTGGATCAGCCGTGCGAACCGGGCGACTCACACAATGCGAAGGGGCAGCCCAGCGTGTTTATCAACTGCATCGGCGGGTCCGTAACGCTGGCGTAGGCGCTGTACGCTTCTTTGCCGGGTCTCTTCCCGGTCGCATAAAAAGGCTCTTTATTCCACTAAAGCGGGTTTTCCGCCACGTTAGTGGAGTAAAGAGCCTTTTTAGCATCTACCCATAGTGGCATGATGCTCAGCGGTAGAACGTTAACCGACGTACTGGTTGATTTCGTTCTGGAGAGCCATGATGGTCTGGGAAGGACCGTCGAGGCGAGCATCTGGGGAGATCCCATAATGTTGTTGAAGAGTTCGAATAGTCTTACCATTCATCGTTGAAGTGGCTCCAGAGCCACGACGGAGCTTTAACCAGGTTTGCATTGCCAAAATAGTGGGTGACCCATGGTAATCTTCTACCCATTCCCATCCGCCCACAATTCCTGGACAACGAGCAGCTTCACGAGCGGGTTGTGAACTAATGACCCCATCAACGACAAGACCAGCACCCCTGACGGCATTCATAAACCGCTGCAGTCCTGCGCTGGTTTCTTCGCCCCACCAGCCGTCGGCGGAGATGGCGTTGGCGGAGGTTGCGGTGACCAGGGTGGAGCCGAAGGCGAGTACACCTGCGGCGGGAACACCTATGGCGCCTGCCTTGAGGAGCTTGCGGCGGGAAAGGTTAGTGCTTTCGAGGGACATAAAAATATCCTTTCATCGGTGATGCAGGTTATTCCTGCATTTTCACTGTAAAAGGATTCGTTGGCAAATATCAATCCTAAATTTATTCTTCTATAAAGTTAAATAAAAACTTTTTAAACTTTTTCTGGGTATATTCATGAGCGAAATATTATTATATACGAATAAAATTTTTAAGCATTTTAAATAATAGTGGAATATGTTTATTTAATGAATGATGTACGAAAAATAAAATATTGTGCCCCAGTGGTGTTATAGTCCTTGAACTCGTCTATTGCGGATGGATAGTCTAAAGAGACCGCATGAGAACGCAGGGAGAGATAACGATGAAAGCTAGTTTTATCACCGGAATTCGGAGCGTCGAAGCGCGCGAGATCGAAGATGCGCAGCCCCAACACCCCGATGAGACCCTCATTCGAGTTGCCTATGTGGGCATCTGCGGGACCGATCTTGAGCTGTACGACGGCACCTCAAACTATCTGCGGCGCGGTCTGACCGAGTATCCGCATCATTATGGACATGAGTGGGTGGGTGTGATCGAGACCCCGCCGCAGACCGCTCATGACAGTCGATTAAAAACCGGTGCCGTGGTCACTGGAAGCACCATGATTCCCTGCCTGATATGCAATTTCTGTCAGTGCGGGCGGCGTAACCTCTGCACGAACCTGCGTGAAGTTGGTCTTTATGAGCATGGTGGGGCGGCGGCGCAAAAGCTTGTGATGCCAGCGCACGTGCTGACCGTCATTGACGACGGTTCGAGCGCAGAGCCGCATCCCGAATATATTCTGATCGAGCCCCTCGTGACGGTTTTAGAAGGTCTAGCGAAAGCCACCCCAGAACCCGGCGATAGGGTACTCGTGCTGGGTGGTGGCACGATCGGCACCCTCGCGGCGCTGGTGCTGGGGCAGTACCCCATTGAGGTTGCGGTGGTTGATCCCTCGCAGCCCGTGCACCTTGCCGAACTTGGGATTCAAGCCTACAAGACCGTGGATGCGCTCCCTGCCGGAGACTGGGATGCTGTATGGGAGTGCTCCGGTTCCGCAGCGGCACTGCAAGCTACACCGTCCCTGCTGAGGAACGGGGGTACGGCGGTGCTGATTGGTTTCCCGCCTGCGCAGACCGATCTTGATGCCTCGGAGTTTGCCCTGCGGGGGCAGTACCTGGTGGGCGTCCGTCACGGCATCGACCACTATGCGGCTGCCGCGCAGTTCGTGCGGGAGCACCGGGATGAGCTGGGCACGCTCATCGATCGCAGCTACAGCCTCGACGATGCACAGGCCGCCTTCGAGCGCCTGGAAGCGGGGGAGCGGGAACGCCCCAAGGTGATGTTGAGTATCGATAAATAGTCCCCTAATTTTTCGCCAAAAAAAGGCTCTTTATTTCAATAAAGCATTAGAAAATCCGCTTTATTGAAATAAAGAGCCTTTTTAGGTACCGAACCTAACAGCCGATACCTGGCGCGGCTTGAGGATTAGTTAATTTACCCAACCCACTGGTTAATTTCGTTCTGCAAAGCCTTGATGGTCTGGGACGGACCGTCGAGCGAGCCATCTACGGAGACACCGTAGTGCTTCTGAAGTGCAGCAATGTCAGTCGGAGAAAACTTGCCGTCTTCTGTAGCCTTGTTGCCCAGCCATTTATGCATGTAGGTTATAGCGGGTGAACCCGTGGCCTGGTAGTAGGGAACCCATTCCCAACCACCGACGATTCCAGGGCACCAGGTCTGCATAGCTGCATCCTGACCACTGATAACCCCATCGACAATAAGGTTTGCACCCATAACTGTGTTCATGAAGCGCTGGAACCCGGCTGAGGTCTCGGATCCCCACCAGCCGTCGGCCGAGATGGCGTTCGCGGAGGTTGCGGTCACGAGGGTGGAGCCGAAAGCGAGTACGCCTGCGGCAGGGACGCCCAGCGCACCGGCGCGCAGAAGGTTACGGCGAGAAAGATTGGTGTTTTCGAGTGACATAATGCATCCTTTCGTCTGCACTGCGGATAATTCCTGCATTTCCACCCTAAAATTAATTATCTAAGAATTGCAACCATAGTTTTATTCCACTAAAGCATGCATGAACGCTATATATAATTTATTCAATATTGTTATACACTTAAAAGATTCTTGATGGTAAATAAATTAGAATTACTGATTATTTGCTTTGAAAAATATTTTTAGCAAAATAAAATATAACCACTAAATTCCAACCAGCGTTATATTGTATTCTTCCGCAACCGCATCCCAATCCTTTATAAACTTCGCTGCGCGTGCCCCGGACTTACAAAACACGCCTACGCGTTCCCCGGCAAGCGGCTTCAACATGGCGCGCACCGCATCCTCGGTAGCTGCAGACAGCGGAAGGTGTAAAGAATCCGGGTACTTCACCTGGGTTTCGCGTTCGCTCTGCTCGCGCACATCCAGCAGAATCTTCGGCAGTTTATAGGCGCTCAAATCCGTCACGGGTGCCCGCTCAGGATCGGGGGAGAGGGCAAAATTCTGGAAGGTGCCGCTCAACGCCTCGTAGGTGAGCAGCCGCCCCTCAAGCGTGGGCAGCCCCGCCAGGAACTTGAGTGTTTCGGTCGCCATGAGCGATCCGATGACCGCTGTAGTAGCGCCCAGCACCCCGGCCTCGGCGCAGGATTCCAGGGTCGCGGGAGTTGTAGGGAACAGGTCGCGCAGATGTGCCGACCCCGTGCGGAAGACGCTCACGCTGCCTTGATACCGCAGCACCGACCCCCACACCAGCGGAATACCGGTTATCTCGGCGGCGTCGGCAATCAAATATTTAGTCGCAAACGTATCGGTACAATCGACGATCACCGCAGGGTTCTCCTCGGCGAACAGGTCAAGAATCCAGGATGCTTCTAGGTACCGCCGATACACCGTCACCCTCAGCGCCGGGGCAATCTCGCGGGCACGATGCGCGGCAACCTCAGCCTTCGCCCGGCCGCAATCGGCGAGACCGAACAACGGCTGGCGCTGCAGATTCGACAGCTCAATCACATCGTGATCAACGAGCGCAATCGACCCGACCCCGGCGGCGGCGAGCGCCTGCACCACCGGGCACCCCAGACCGCCCGCACCAATAACGAGCACATGCGCATTGGCAACCGCCTGCTGGTTGAAACCGGGCAGACGATCCTGCCGCGATATACGCTCTGCTTCGAGAGCCTGCGCCTGCGCGGGGTCCTTTGGCGCTAGAATCTGCGGCGTATTAGGTACCGAGCGGTGTCCGTGCGAGGTCACATCCATGACACCAGACCCTCCGTCGGGGAGGAAGCCTTCGCGTGCTCGCGCTGGGGAATCCTACCTGCGCCTCGCGCCAGATAGCCTGCCTCAACGGCGGCTTTCATGGCTCGCGCCATCGCCACCGGATCCTGCGCACGGTTGACCGCCGAGGCCAACAGCACACCCGAGCAGCCCAGTTCCATAGCAAACGCGGCGTCCGAGGCGGTGCCAACCCCCGCATCCAGCAGCACCGGAACCGTGGCGCGGGAGCAAATCAACTCAATATTGTGCGGGTTCAAAATGCCCAGCCCCGTGCCGATGGGTGAGCCGAGCGGCATGACCGCCGCGACTCCCACATCCTCTAAACGTTTGGCGATCACCGGGTCATCAGAGGTGTACGCCATGACCGTGAACCCTTCCGCCACCAGCGTTTCACAGGCTGTCACGGTCTCGCACACATCCGGCAGCAGGGTATCTTCATCGCTAATCACCTCAACCTTAACCCAGTTCGTGCCCAGGGCTTCGCGCGCAAGCCGGGCGGTGATAACGGTATCGCGTGCGGTACGGCACCCCGCCGTATTAGGTAGAGGCGCAATATTTAGCCTGGTCAGAAGCGGAAAAATAGGGGTACCCGAGGCGTGCCTGCGCATCGCGACCGTGGTCATCTCGGTGCCGGATGCGACCAAAGCTTTTTCGAGCAGGTCCATGCTGGTGGCGCCTCCGGAACCCATAATGAGCCGGGATGAGAACTCTTTCTCAGCAATAATCATGGCCTCTACCCGCCCTGAACTGCGGTCAGCGCATCGACCCTAGCACCCTCGGGCACTTCGGTACTCGCCCACCGTGAACGCGGCACCACAGCACCATCGAGTGCGACAGCGACTCCCTGATCGGTGCCCGCCTGCTGAAGAATCAGCGCCTCAAGATTCGTGGCAGAAATGTCTAATAATGTGCCGTTATAGGTTATTTTCATGGATTATTCCTCTCGTTGTTAGTGCACAAACTGGCGGTATGTTATAGCAAAATCGCGTATCAGTACTCAAACCTCTTCGGTGAGCAGGGCGCAAACTCCGGCGGAATATCCCCGCCTAAAAACACCTCCGCACCGGCTTTCCCAGCGAGTGCCGCCAGTAAAATTCCGTGCCGAAAATACCCGTTTGAGATCAGCTGCTGCCGCCCGGTCGCCGTTATGCGATAGCCAAAGATCGGCAGATCATCCGGGGTTCCGGGGCGCACCCCCACATTCGACTCGATAAGCTCGCATTCCTCCACCGCAGGAACCACCCGAATCGCATCTTTGAGCAGCTGATACACGCCGTCCACACCGGGGCGTGTGCGCGTGTCCTCGCGGCTTGTCGCACCGATACACACCTCACCGCCAGGCCGTGGAATCACATAAACGGGCCGCCCGTTCACGAACCCGCGCACCACATGCTCCACCAGCGGATGCGGCGCCTGCAAACGCAGAATATCGCCATAAACCGGTCGCAGTGGATACTGCCCCGCCGCGCCCAAACCGGTGCACACAATATCCCCAAAATCCGGGTCCGTCACACGCTCACGCACAAACTCGACACCGCGCGCCCTCAACGCCTTCACGAGAGCCTGCAAAAACAGCCGGGGCGCCACCTGATGATCGCCCTCAATCAACGCCGCACCCGCCAAATCCGGGGCAAGTGCGGGTTCCAGGGCGCGCGCCCGGCTCACGGGAATCGCCTCGGCACTGCGGTTGAGCGAACGGTAATAGTCGGAAACATCGCGCAGATGCGCCGCATCCGCACGGTCACCCGCCACCACCAACGTGCCGGTCGTATCGTAGCCGGTGGGTGCGTCCGTCACCGCAGCGAGCCTGCGCATGAGCGAAGGGTACGCATTCGCGCTGGCAACCATGAGCGGGAAAAGTGCATCCTGCTGAAACTGCACTTCGGCAATAGGCGCGAGCATTCCACCGGCAAAATAGCTGGCGCCCGTGCCGCGCTCGCCGGGGGTTGGGTCATAGACGCGCACCCGCTGGCCGTGTTCGGTAAGTTCAAAGGCGGTTATCAGCCCAATAATTCCGCCGCCCACCACGGTAATAACTTCTGTCATGATTATGCCTGCAATTCCGGGTTTTCCACGAAGGCGCGTGCCATCGCAACCCCGGCAACCCCTGTTTCGCGGATGCTCGGGCAGTCTTGCGGCCAAATATCGCCGATGGCGACCACCGGAACCTCCGAGAGCTCGGCAAGTTCACGCAGCCCTTCAACACCCAGTGGCGGGCGGTTTGAGGCTTTGGTCGGGGAGGGTCGGAACGGCCCAGCACCAATGTAATCGATCAGGTGCGCAACGGTGTTAGCGCGCTCAACAAGCTCGCGAGTGCCGGTGGTGAGACCAATAATGGCGTGCTCGCCCAGCAGACGGCGGGCATCGGCGACGGGCAGATCGTCTTGGCCGATATGTACCCCGTCGATGCGCACCCCGCGAGCGCGCAGGGCGAGGGCAACATCCACCCGATCATCAATCAGTATCTTCTGGTGGGGGAGTGCGATGCGCGCAATCTCTTCGGCAAGGGCGTAAAGGTCGCGGGCGCTGATGGGTTTGGAACGCACCTGTATGCAGGTGGCATGCCGTGCCCGCCGCACCGTTTCGACGGGGTTTTCGCAGGTGACCAGATACAGCGAAAGGTCTATAGGTGTGGCAGTTCCGGCGGTGTTACTGGTTGTCATGGGACCACGATTCGACTGTGAAAGTAGTGTTTCCTGCGTGCTCACGCGGGTGTTGCGGTGATTTTGCGACGATGCGGCACACGCAGATGTTTCCCACTCAGGCTAGCACACAACCTTCGTTGTGCTTCCTGGCGGCGTTTTTATTGCTATGACATGCTGCCTGAATCCGCTAGCAAGTGGTTTTTGGCCGAGTAGGTAGGAAAATACTACCTGCTCGGGTCAAAAACTACCTGCTCGCGGGGCTAGCTGAGGAAAATAAAAAAGCCCTGGCAAATACCAGAGCATTTAAGAGCGGCTGACGGGCTGGAGGGTGCGGATTCCG
>NZ_KV795728.1:0-217 GCF_001809115.1 Rothia sp. HMSC071F11 | reverse complement strand
CCCTTCTGCCTGGAGCTTTGCTGGAAGAAATATGGGAACGTACTCTATATTCGCTGAGTGTTGGAAGAAAACGTGGGGTGTTAGCGGCATCGGGTCTGTCCAAGAACCGTAGACTGAAACTAAAGGTATTTTTAAACACCGCATCAAAGCACCGCATAGACTACATAGCCGTAAGGAAACTTCCGATGAAGAATGATAATCACACTCGCGTATTTGG
>NZ_KV795727.1:0-401 GCF_001809115.1 Rothia sp. HMSC071F11 | reverse complement strand
TGTGAAAACTTGGTTGTTTTCTGTGTCTTATGCGCCGCCGCCTGCTTGGAAGATGTCGGTAGCGATCTTCTGCAGCTGCTTGTTCAGCTCAGTAAGATCCTGAGATGCTTTCTGCAGGGACTGGTGAGTGTGAGGCCAAGTCTCATTACGGAAGGTAGACGCTAGAGGACCATCCCAGTTATTGGGATCAGAAAGCTGCTGGCCTTCGTTATTGAGAGCGTTGATCTGCTCGGTGAGTCCACCGGTGATGATGCTCTGAATTTTCTGGATGGCATCTTTGGCGGCTTGGGAACTAAGGACGCGATCGCTCATGGGCGTTTCCTTTCACGTGGTTGGGTTCTGTCTTCGGTAACAGAACTACATGGTGTAGTTTATGTTTGCTTTTTAGTGAGGGTCAAGGA
>NZ_KV795726.1:0-220 GCF_001809115.1 Rothia sp. HMSC071F11 | reverse complement strand
GCCTTTGTTTTCGGGGTTGTTGAAGATGTGGATGCGGGTGTCGGGGTTTTTCTGGTGGTATGCGGTGATGATGTCGGCGGAGTCATCGGGGGATCCGTCGATCATGATGAGGAGCTCAAAGTTGGGGTCTGTTTGGTTTCGGACGGATTGTATGGCGTTGATGACGGTGTTGGCGGTGTTGTAGACCGGCATGATGATGCTGGTACGAGGGGTACGCATA
>NZ_KV795725.1:0-1831 GCF_001809115.1 Rothia sp. HMSC071F11 | reverse complement strand
TAGTTTATGTTTGCTTTTTAGTGAGGGTCAAGGACACCATCATGTCTTTATCAAATCTTTATTTTTCGTGTCGCGCCGCCTGCAGAGCCAAAATAGGTCAAGACCCCGCTGTTTATATAGCGAGAACAGGTCATTCACACAAAAATTCTAGGTAATTGAATGTGATGAAAATATCTAAAATATGTCACATATTACACTTGTAAAGTATTTCTATACAGTAGCATTTCAAAAATTTTTATAGTTACCTGCCGAAATAAGTACCGCGTATCGCATGTGCAGACGGCGGGTCGTTTTTCGCCCACTGTTGGGCACTACTAACGTTTCACCTCTTGTTAATGATGCTGGGGGTAGCGTGCGTGAGGCTACCAGATATACTGCTGAGACTGTCGCGTACCAGAAGGAGTTCAAAACGAGCGATATGGGCGAGAAAGCGCTGTCGGGGTTCGGTAAAGATATGGTGAAGTCTGGTTTGAGAAGTGGGACTAAGATGGATGAGTCTACTGCCGCTCTTAACCGCGCACGTTTGGTTAATTCTGTGCAGACTACGCAGGCTGCCATGACGAAGGCTAAGGATGGTATTCAGACCGGGATACGGAACCTGTATACGCCTCCCATCCTGCGATAGACACTAAGCACGAATATTCCTAGAGGGGGCATCTATGGTTTCAAAGGAATAGCTATGTTTCTGATGCCGTGCATGGAGTTTTATGAATTGGGTTCATTGGCCAATGGTGTCTGCAGGAAGGAATAGTTGGGAATGGGAGATAAGAGAAAAAAGGATATTAAAGACACTATAGTATCGTTCTTATTTTTTGCTGTAGTTTTTGGTGTTGTGTGGTCTTTATATTATTTTTTCTCGCGTGATGATAGTGCGGGGAATTATAAGTATTGCACCCTCGAGCATGTTGATGTGCACGATCGGGGTGGTCTGGTCTCGGGGAATACGGATTATAAGCGTGTAGCAGATTTTAAGACAAAAGAGTGTGGGAATTTGTATATGACAGATTCCCCGGATCCTGGTCGGTCGATGGATGATTATGTGGGGTCTTTGGAGGTTGGTGGGTATTACAAGGTGACTCTTCTTAATGTTCAGATGCCGGATGCTAAGACTGTTTCTGTGACAAGGTTTGAAAAGGCAGAACGACCTTCATAAAAAAGGGAGCAGGGATTTGAGGGAAGGTAGGTTGTGGTGCCTCCTGCATTGATTGGGTTGTTAGCTAAATTGCCGAAAGAGCGGTTCCAAAGATGCCTAAGGGTGTTAGGAGAGGTATATGAAATACTCTGATGATACGAGCAATGAAAATATCAATGACCCTTCCGTCATGGATCGCTCTAGCGCACGTCAGTACCTTGTGTTTGGGTTGCTGCTAGGAATACCGTCGTGTGTGGCAGCCCTTTTAGGGATTGTACTTTTGATAGCGGATACCAAGAATAACTTGGTCAGTAGTCTTTCCATGATAGGAGTCGGTGCTTTTAACACTGCGCTTGCTGTTTTACTGTTTTTGAGCGGTTATAAGGCTCTCAAGCCTCAGAAGGAGAAATAGTCCTGGTTTCCGATTCTCTGCAGATCGCGGCGATTAAGGTGCAGAATTATGATTATAGTCAGTTGGTTACTCCCCCAATACTGCGGTAGAAGCTCTAGGAGTTGTCATGGCACAGCAAGGTACCCAACGTACTAAAAGGCGGAAAGGGATGGTTAGCACTGTTTTATTGATCATTGCGATCCTTTTACTTTTGTTTCTTCCGGGATATTTGGCACGTATTTTTGGTGATGATAGTGAGGGGAAGTATAAGTATTGCACGGTCGAGAAAGCCTGGGCAGAATACCGTG
>NZ_KV795724.1:0-168317 GCF_001809115.1 Rothia sp. HMSC071F11 | reverse complement strand
CAAAGCCTACGCATGGGCACAGTACAGCCTCGGATTCGTCTATAAAGACCAGAACAAACCGGAAAAGGCCATTGATACCTGGTTAAAAGTTGACTCCAACCACAGCCTTGAAGCCTATGTCGAAGCACAACTTGGTCTTGGGGAGGTTTACTCACTAGATAAAGAAAAAGAGGAACAAGCACACGAAGCGTACGATAATGCGAGTGGCTTCTCCTACTATAAGTCTGAACGCGGATTCAAAATTCTTAATTGCCCTCTGGCACTAAGGGAAGATCTTCATAGTTTAGCTAAAAATACTGATGAAATCCTAAAGTCTCTTCAGATAATCCCAGAATTTGAGTCGAAGGTTGCACACTATAGTCGAGCGTTAACAGCTTTTAAACTATTTGAATGTAAGAAAAATGAGCAGAAGCCATCAAAGTTCCGACTCAATACTATTCGTGGCGTCAATGACCCAACGGAAGGTCTAGTTCTAAGTGATTATTGGGACCAGCAAGGTATTCCAGAAACCATACATACAAACGATACCGCAACTTTCGTTAGTTGTTTCACTTTTAATCATGACAGTCTTAACCAGTTTCGCCTCTATGGAAAAGAGAATGGTCGAGAAGCAACAGGCGTTAGCTTGGTATTCAACAAAGAGTTTTTTAGCGAGCACTCAGGCGCACTAAAGTATATAGCCGGTGCCTCATCGGATCCATCTAATAAGTCTGGCGAAGCAGGGAAACCAGAGAACGATAATAAGAGATTATTAATAGACAAATCTACACTCTACCGGTGCATTTACCTGGACCCTGAGACCGGGTATTGGACTCTGGCTCAACGAGACAAATCCACTTTCTATCGCGAACACAATGAAGACGCAAATTCGAAAGAAAAATGGGAAAAATATTATGAATCAATTTCAATAAAAGAGGAAAATGTTGAAAAAAACTTATTTAACGAAGAAGATAATAGCAATAAATCTATCTCACTCATACTTAAATCAATATTTACAGATGAAGATCACTCATACAATAAGTGCAATAAAGACGAAAAACAGAAAATTCTTGAAGCCGTCCGTTTTATCCTTCTCCCCTTGCAGTACCTGGTGAAACATATTGCATTTCAAGAGGAACAGGAATGTCGGATAATGTACATTACTCATCTTCACGATGAGAAAATCCGTCATGATTGGGAAAAACAGTGGATGTACGTCGAGTATGAGGAGCCTGTACTGCCACGTATCGATAAAATCTATCTCTCCCCCGGCTCGGCAAAGTACCAAGATTTCTTCCGCATCCTGCTAGATCAAAAAGAAGATGATGGTCTTGACCAAAAAGAAGACGTCAAGGAGAGCAAGGTTCGCATCTCTCAAAACCCATTTAGAAACAAGGGGTAAAGGAGCACGGAGCCTGCACGAGAGTTCTTCCTCCGCGTGAAAACATGGTGTCTACCCGCAAAAACTTATTCTAATCTTCATCTTTCTACGGGGGCGTCAAACTTCACACAGAGGTTGCACACCGTTACTCTTATATATATGCGTTTCAGGCAGAGGATTGTTTCCTGCCCGAAATTCCACAGACACCGCCTATGGAGATCACCGTGACCGAAGCAGAGAACCCGTTAGAGCAGATGACCGTGCAGGAGCGTCTTAACCTGAGCAAGGAGCACTACAAAGCTGGTGCTTTCGATAAAGCTATCGACGTGCTGAGCACGATTTCTGCCGACGAGAACCCGCAAGCCTACGCAACAGCCCAAAACAATCTCGGTATCGTTTACCGAGACCAGGGCAAAGTAGAGCAGGCGGTCGAAGCCTGGAACCGCATTCCCAAAGATGTTCCCGAACTATACGCCAAGGCGCACAACAACCTTGCCTCTGCCTATATTAAACAGGGCGAAACTGATAAGGCTCTTGAAGCGTGGAAGAATATTCCCTCTGCTGCCCCAAAGCAGTACGCGATGGCGCAGTTCAACCTGGGCGTAACCTACGCACAGCAAAACAACGTTGATGAAGCTATTGAAGCTTACCAGCGTGTTCCCAAGGATGTCACTAATCTTTATGCGCACGCGCAATACAACCTGGGTGCCACCTACACACAGCAGGGTAAAATGGACGAGGCCGCTGAAGCCTACAAGAACGTTCCCGATGCAGCCCCCGCAAAATACGCGAAAGCTCTCAACAACCTGGGCGTGCTCTACGAAGGGCAGGGTAAAGCCGAACAGGCATCTGAAGCCTACCAGCAGGTACCCAGCACCGTTCCTGACCAGTACGCGATGGCTCTCAACAACTTGGGCGTAACCTATTACAACCAAGGCAAGACAGAGCAGGCTCTCGAACTTTGGGAGACCGTTTCTGCCGATATTCCCGAACAATACGCGACCGCGCAGATGAATCTGGGCATGGTGTACGACAGCCAAGGAAAGCTAGAACAGGCTATTACCGCGTGGGAGCGTGTACCCGAGAGCTTACCGGAACGCTACGCTTCGGCACAGTACAATATCGGTACTTCCTATGTGGAGCAGGGCAAACCGACGAAAGCAGTCGAGGCTTGGGAACGTATTCCTGCCAGCGCCTCTGAGCCCTACGCGGTAGCCCAATATAATACCGGACTTATCTACGAAGAACAGGGCAATATTGACGATGCTCTAGTGGCGTGGGAACGTGTTCCCAAGGATGCTTCTGAGCACTTCTACAAGGCCCAATTCAATATTGGTGGTGCCTACTACAAACTGGGTGAAACGGACGAGGCAGTTGCTGTCTGGAAGAATATTCCCGAGTCTGCTTCGGAGCAGTACGAGATGGCACAAACCAACCTGAGTATCATCGCCGAGAACCAGGAAAAAGCCAAGGATAGCGGCGAAACCGAGCAGCAGGACGGGAGCGCCAAGAACCAAGAAAAACCCTCTGAGCAGAAGAAGCAGAATAACGGGTAAAAGTAGGAAGGCTAAGATAACGTGAGGATTACTCCCCTCACTATCAGCGATGTTCCGATTTTGCGCGGCATTGCTCGTGATACGTTTACCGAAACATTTTCAGAGGCAAACAAAGCCGAAGATATGGACCGCTACCTTGCGGAGAACTTCTCAGAAGATCAGCTCGCCCGGGAACTCAGCAACCCTAATTCATTCTTCTACGTTGCCGAGGTAAACGGGCACGTCGTGGGTTACCTCAAGCTCAATACTGCACACGCACAAACCGAACCGCAGGCGGCGGACGCGCTCGAAATTGAGCGTATCTACGTGCTGAGCAACTATCACGGAAACGGTGTTGGGCAGGCCCTCTACCATCACGCCATGAGCGTGGCAGAAGACCGAAAGGCAAGCTATGTGTGGCTAGGGGTGTGGGAGCATAATCATCGAGCCCTGCGTTTCTACGAGAAAAACGGGTTCACCGCCTTCGGTACGCATATTTTTCAGCTGGGTAACGATCAGCAGACGGATATCCTGATGAAGAAATCTGTTGCCGCCTAAACGCTGCGCCTAGCCTGAATCCCTTCGGCGGTTAGGATATGAAGGATGCGCTTATCTTCACGCTGAGGCTCCTTCCCGTATAGTTAGAGAAAACAGTTTTTGCTTGAGGGTAAGCCCCGGCAAAATTAGGTGCTTATCAACACCTGGTGCAGGAAAGGAAATCATGGTCGATCAGCCTCATGCAGAGATGCAACGCTACGCCCAGGAACAGGTAGATCTTGGCGCACAATACTACGAACAGGGTCTGCTCGATCAGGCATGTGAAGCATGGGAGAAAGTACCTGAAAGTGTTCCCGATCAATACGCCATCGCGCATGTAAATATAGGCATTGTCTACGACGGTCAAGGCCAGCATGAGCAGGCCATTAAGGCATGGCAGAAGGTTCCCAAAAGTGAGACTCAGCCCTATGCCGTAGCACAGTACAATATCGGATCTGTGCACGAGGCTTTAGAGCAGGATGAGTCTGCTTTAGCGGCATACAGCAAAGTTCCTAAAATAGATGTTCTGCACTATTCCATGGCACAGTTCAATAGCGCCGTGCTCCTGCACCTGCATGGTAACCTGACCACGGCTCTAAGTACCTATCAGAAAATACCTGCCAGTGTTCCCGATCAGTATGCACGAGCACAGCTGAATTTAGGCGTTTTGTACCAGCAGATGGGGCACAATGACCAGGCTTTTGAGGCTTGGAAACGTGTTTCCCCAGATTTTCCTGAGCTCTATGAGGTGGCTCAGTCGTATCTGAACGACGAAGATTCCTAATAGTTCAACAACGGTTGCGGTGAGGTATTATCACCGCAACCTGCTTTTAAGGCGCACACTGTTTACTCGCTCAGTACCGCCACAATTTCTTGAACAATCTGCCAGTTTTCGCTGCGCTTTTTCCAGGTGATAGTGAATAGAAAATCCTGCTCCTGCGAGCCCTGACTCATCCTGCGTTTGAGCACAATAGTTCCAGCTTCACCGTCAGAATCGGCAAAAAGTATGGTGTGCGCTGTGTTCAGGGGTGCGGCGCCGCTGTCTTTGAGGGCTTGAAAGAAATCGATATTGTCCTGTTTCGAGAGAATCTGCACGGTATTATCCGGTAGAATCCGCACAAATTTTAGGTTATCGGCATACACTCGCTTCAGAAAATCAATATCGTAGCTGGTACCGCGTGAAATTAATTCTTCGGTAAGTGTTTTCATTGTTTCGTCAATCATGATGCCCTCGCTCTCTGACGTGGAAATACGTACAAGCTCAGCCTAGCATCTGAAAGTTTCATTCCTCATATTCATCAGGTATGCTCGTCTTATGACTGTTTAGTTATTGTCTTATGACGATTCCGTTCCATGTATTCGTGTCACACCCCGTAGTGTGAACACGGCTATCTTTAGCACCCATAAAACATAATTCTTAAGGAAACAGTCATGACTATCCCCTGGCTCCCTGCAACTCAAACCGCTCATAACCCTCAAGCGGTGGCACGTATCCTCAAGACCCTGCCTGAATGGTTTGGACGTGAAGAGTCCAATGCAGAATACATACATGATGCTGAACGACTGGAAACGTGGACGGTAACTCATCCAGAAACCCACGAAATTGTGGGTATCATGCTTATCGTCCAGCACTACCCGGTTGAGGCAGAAATTCATTTGCTGGCAGTAGATGCTGCCTTTCACAGATACGGAATTGGTACTTCCCTAATAAATGCATTCGAAGAAGAGGCACGTAACCGTGGTATCAGGCTGATACAGGTAAAGACGCTTGGAGAATCTTTTTTCAACGAACCGTACCAACGCACCCGAAATTTCTATAAAGCTGTAGGGTTTTTGCCTCTTGAAGAGACAGACCTGTGGGGCGAAGATACTCCCTGTCTGATTATGGTAAAAGCAATCTAACTAGCTTGACGTACATAGAGCGTAGGCTTCATCCTTCCAAAAGCTTACGCTTCTCAAGACGTCTAAAACGGGTTCTAACATTTCTTGAACCCCTCACAACGTCATGTATAGACCTATTCCAATGTAACAACCGCATCGCAGCGGGCAATATCTTCGGGGCGGTGCGAGACCAAAACAGTTGCCATTCCGCTGGTGCGAGTTGCAGTGTCCAGATCAGTCATAAGCGCCGCAGCTGATTCAGAATCTAAATGCGCGGTAGGCTCATCCAGCAGAAGCACCGGAGATTCCACGAGCAGAGCACGAGCCACCGCAAGACGCTGCCGTTGACCTCCCGAAAGGAACCCGCCACCAGCACCAACACGAGTGTGCAGACCTTCCGGCAAGGTGCTGTACCACTCCCCCAAACCTACACGTTGCAGGGCCCCTATCATTTGTTCTTCGCTCGGGCGATCAGCATGATCGCGCGCCAAGAGTAAATTGCCTTCAAGAGTAGATTCAAAAATATGCGCAGCCTGTGGGCACCATGCCGCATACCCGCGGAGCTGATCGTTCCCCAGTGCTTTCCCGTAGGAGCGAATTTCGCCAGCTTCCAACGGCAGGAAGCCCAAAAGAGTCGCCAGCACGGTGCTCTTGCCCGAACCTGAGGGACCGGTAATTCCCGTCCACTTTCCGGTATGCGCCGTAGCGTTAAGATGCTCAAAAACGGGCTTGTCCATGCTCGGCCACCGAGCGGCAGCATCGACAAGTTCAAGAGCAGGTTCCTGCCCCTGAGGGGCGCGAACACGCCCAGCATGAGATGTATCCTGTGTATCGTCCTCAAGGTCTGAAATACTATTTTCATCCGCAATACCGGGAGCAATCTGCGCCAACAGAGTGGCAAAAGAAGGCCACGAACGCACTGCTTCTATATGCTGCACGGAACTTTCTATCATTGCCGTACACATAAGAACTACGGCGGCAGATTCCGGAGCACCTACCGTTCCCGATACCGCTAACGGATACGCGATAATTGCGCACCACAGTGCTGCTCCGAACCAGCTCAGGGTCACAAGCGCCCTACCAAGACCTTGGGCATACGAGGTGCGAGTCAATGCGGCAACATTGCGGTCATTCAAACGTGTTGTAGCAATCTCGATGCTCGGCGCAACCCCGTTAGCGCGAATATCTTCTGCGGCACTCAGTACACCCGCGCCTAAACGCAAAAGCTCAGCTGTACTTTCACGTGTGGTTTCCTCAGCGTGAGCGTCCGCGCGCGTAACAGCCCATGGCACGAGAATTGTTGTTATCAAAGCTGCGAGCGCTACGGGCACAATAGCCTGAGGTAGCACAACAATGGTGGTTATTAGTGCTGTTAACATCACAAGCACATGTGCGGCAGGTGGAATGAGAACACGCGGAATCCTGTCGCGCAGCTCATCTATGCCGCCAATAAGCCTTTCCAGCAGGGCGTCTCCGCGAAGCAGGGCCCGCACGCTGCCAACATTAAGATAGGCCCCGGTCCAGGCGCGCACACGCAGATTATTCGCTGCGGTCAAGACTTTAGCGTGGGTGAGCAAACGCTCGGCATATCGAGCACAGGCACGCCCTAGCCCAAAGAAGCGCACGCCCACGATAGCTACCATAAGGAACATCATGGCTGGACCTTCGGCTGCGCGTACGATAAGCCATCCTGAGAGCGCGGTCAGAGAAATTGCGGCAAGGGAGGTGAGGGCGGCAAGAATGACCGGCGGCAGTCCCTGTAATATACCTAGTCCCGTAAGATTCCGCAGTGTTTTGAGGGTTTTCACGACTCCGACAGCATGTCCTGTGTTTTCTCGAACCATCTTTTCAGGAGCGTTGTGTAACGTTGGGCTATGCTCAGCAAAGGTATCGGCTGAGTCCTGCTTATGCGGGGCTGCAGCGGGGATAATCTTGGGTGTCTCATTCTGGACGATGCTCCACCGATACGCTTGCTCATGCGATGGTTTCGCATGCGCTCCCTCGACTACCGCCGATGCCTGCACCACACTATCGCAGTACTCGGTAAGTTCCGTTTCATGGGTCACGATTAGAACGGTTACTCCGCGTTCTGCGAGTGCGTCCAGAGACTGAGTTACAAGGTGGGCGGCGTGTGCGTCCAGGTGGGCGGTAGGTTCATCTACTAGAACGGTAATCTGGAGATTTTGATGGTGATCGGCTGCACGGTGGAGGGCATCAATGCGAGCTAAGATGCGGGCGCACGCCAACCTGCGCGCTTGACCCGCGCTGAGCGATTCGGGGCTGAGCTCGCTCAGGTTTTCGAGCCCGAGATTCCACAAATAGTTCTCTAGGCGTTCACGATCTGAGGGGCATATCTGTGTTTCCCCCGTGAGAAGTTTAGCCGCATAGTCCTCTTCGCTGCGATCGGCGCTGAAGGCATAGAGCGCCATCTCGTGCAGGACTGTGGGAGCGGCGAAAATAGGATTCTGCGGAATACTCAGGGGGCTGCCGGTACCTATAATGCGTCCGGTTACCTTAATCGGTTCGGATGCTCCGGTTGGTACCAATCCGTCGCGGACGCTCCCGGAAAGTACTCCGAGGAGCGTTGATTTACCACATCCTGATGGTCCCAGAATGCCTACTAACGCTCCGCGCTGTTTTCCTGCCGCGCTTGGGCGCTTCGAAGTACGTGGAATGTTCAGGTTTACTGAGTTTAAGATCTGTGTACGTCCGGGGTATGTGACCGAGAGGTTCTCAATCACAAGGTGCTCGGGTGTTTCGGGAGCCGTCGATACCTTTTCGCAGGAAGCATCCGCAGAGGCTTCTGGTACGGGAGTATCAAGGACTGTACGTGCAGACCGGAGTGCGGCTATGCCGTCTTCAGATTGGTGGTAGGCTGCACCTACATCACGCAAAGGCTGGTAACATTCAGGAGCCAGCAGGAGTACAAGGATTGCGGTATCGAGTCCGAGTGTGCCCTGTACCAAACGCACGCCAATGAGCACGGCGATCAGCGCCACCGAGATGGTCGTGATAAGTTCTAAAGCGAGCGAAGACATAAATGCGCTGCGAAGCGTCTGCATGGTACGTTCGCGGTATTGTTCACCCAGCTTCCTGAGGGCACGAGTTTGTGCACGTTCACGCCCCAGCCCAATCAGCACGGGCAGCCCACGGATGAGTTCAAGAATATGGTCTGATAGACGGTGCAGCTCGGCTTGAGCAGCGGCGGTATCTTCACGTGTGGTTTTACCGATAAGTATCATGAAGATGGGAATAAGCGGCAGGGTGCACGCTAGAACGAGGGCACTTGTGATATCCAGTGAGAGCACAATAAGCCATAGTAGAACGGGCACTACGGCGACCGAGACAAAGGCGGTCAGGGTTTTAGTGTAATAATCATCGAGCGCGTTCAGTCCCCGCGCCAGCAGAACGGCGGTTGCACCTGTACCTTCAGGGGTGTCTGCCCCTCCTGTGGCTAAGACACGATGCACAAGTTTTTGGCGGATACTTGCTTTGGCTCCTACGGCTGCACGCTGAGCACTTACGGACAGCGCGTAATCGGCGCCTGCACGTACAGCAAGCGCTATCAGCGCCGTAACGATTAGCCCCCACGTTATGGCGTTTCCGGTGCCAAGAAGATTGCCTAGTCCTAGAAGCCATCCATTGGTACTGTCGAGTTTCGCTTGTGAGTTACCCGAGAATTCGATGAGAGCGCGATAGGTTTCTGGATCGCTGGCGGCCTTTAGATGCTCGTGCTCGGCGGCGAGCGCAGTAAATCCGGCGTGGGCTGCCCGGGCAATGAGGGATGCGAGCGCCGCGCTAAAGATCACGGTTGCCAGTGTGTGTATCCCGGTGATAAGCCCGAAAATCCCTAGGTTTTTACGGGCGTCTGGTCCTAGCGGAGGACGTTTATCGTTGTTGCGCTGTGTTTTATTGGCGCGTGGGCTCACGTCTCGTTCCTTCCCTACCGCTAAAGTGAGTGTGGATATTTTCTCCGGTGTGTTTCCTAGTTTAGACACTGGTGGCGGGCTTGTCTGCCTTCGGTTTTAAAGTATTTCCGGCGCCTTCACATATTGCTGAAAGCACCGGAAATACTTCTGTACCCTCCCGATTACCGGGTACGTTCTTGGCTATGCCGCCCTGTTCGGGTGCGTCACCAGCTCGCTAGCATCGTGGGCATCGGGGATGTTTTCAACGCGCAAACGCTTGCGGAACACCCAGTATGTCCAGATTTGGTACACGATAATAACGGGCAGTCCTAATCCGCTCACAACGCTCATGACTCCGAGTGTGTACTCCGAGCTTGAAGCGTTTGCAATGGTGAGCGAATGAGCCGCGTCCAAGGTTGAAGGTAGTACGTTGGGGAAAAGAGCGGTGAAAATCGCCAGCGCGCCAAAAGCCATGAAGAGGCTCAGACCTGCGAAGGCACGGCCTTCGCGTGAGCTTCGGGCGCTTATCCACGCGAAGAGCACTGCAAATACGGCAAGAATAGTGCATAGCCAGGAAATACCGTTACCGGTTGTAACCTGCATGTACAGTACCCAGAGCACGATAGGCAAAAGCAGAAGCGGAAGCCAACGCACCAGGGCGGTGCGTGCACGGTGGCGTATATCTCCATCGGTTTTCAAGGCAACAAAAGCAAGTCCCTGCACGAGGGCAAACCCTACAAGAGAGAGACCGCCTAGAAGTACGGGCCAGGAAGCCCAGGCGAAGGCACCGCCTACACGGTCACCGTTGGCATTAATTGGTAAGCCAATGGAGGTCAGCGCAAGAAGCGCACCTACCAGTAAAGCGATGAAGAATGATGATAGCGAGAGAGTGATAGTCCAACCGCGAATCCATCGTTCATCGTTTTTCTTACCGCGATACTCAATAGCAACCACGCGGAAGATCAGCGCAAGCAACGCTAAAGTTAGTGGAATATATAGGGCTGAGAATAGGGATGCGTACCATAACGGGAACGCCGCGAAAGTGGCAGCACCACCGGTAACGATCCAAACTTCATTACCATCCCATACGGGACCGATCGTGTTCAGAAGCAGGCGTCGCTCTTTCTCGTTTTTGGCGAAGATGCTCATGAGCATGCCCACACCCAAATCGAAACTGTCGAGGATAAGGTAGCCAATCCAGAAAATACCGATAGCGACGAACCAGATGGTTGGCAGCAGTGGCTGCCCGGCAAAGATATTAAAGTCGAAGGTCATCGTTGAGAATCCTTACCCGCCTAATAGGCGAACTCCAAGACATCGCGCTTATCGTGACCGCTCTTTTCGCCGTCCTGCTCATGTTCAGAACGCACGAGTTCGGGCATAGCGGCTACCACGCCGGCCTTAATGTATTTAGTCAGCAGGTAAATTTCGACCACCATCAGGATGCCGTATACCGTTCCTAGGGCGATGAGTGAGAATAGTATCTCTTCGCCGCTCACACCCGGAGAAACCGCTGCCGCCGTGAACATGAGGATGGATGGGTCACCCTCAGGGTTGGGCGCCACCACGAAGGGCTGGCGTCCCATTTCGGTGAAGATCCAACCGAGGGCGTTGCCAAAGAAGGGAGCCCAAATTCCCCACAAAGCCAGGGTTTTCAGCCACTTGGCTTCGGGAACAGTACCAGTTCCTTTTTTACGGGTAACCCACAGTACGTAGACGTACGAAAGTGCACCAATACCACCAAGCGTGATCATGCCCCGGAATCCGTAGTAGGTGACTTCCATAAGGGGCAAATAGTTGATCTTCTGCCCAGCGCGATCACCGTAAAGCGGGTTATCCGCCAGATGCGTACCGTATTTAGCTTCGTATTCAGGCATAAGGGTTTTCACGCCCTTGACCTCGGTGGTGAAATCTTCGTGGGCCAGGAATGAGAGTGCACCGGGAACCTCAAGCACTGCCTGCACCTTATCGCAGTCTTGAGACCCCAGAGAAGATATAGAAAGAACCGAGAAACCGGTACCGTCATGGCATGCCGCCTCGGCAGCCGCCATTTTAAGGGGCTGCTGATGAATCATGAGCTGAGCTTGAGCGTGACCGCTAAGAGCCACACCAGAGAACCCGATGAGACCCACAATCGCGCCGATGCGCAGGGAACGGAACCAAACCTTGTAGTCGGTCTTATCACGACCGCCAACTTCGGCATCTCCAACTACAACCTTGCCATCCTCTATGATGTCAATGCCGTCACGGCGTCGGCGCCAGAGCTTATACCAAGAAATACCGACCAGGAATCCACCGGCGACCTGAATGGCGCCAAAGATCACGTGGGGGAAGGTAAGAAGCGCGGTGTTATTTGTGAGAACAGCCCAAATATCAGTCATGCGGGGACGGCCATCGACCATTTCAACGCCTACCGGATGCTGCATCCAGGAGTTTGCCACCAGAATAAAGTATGCGGATACCCAAGAACCGAGAACCGCCATGAAGAGGCATAGGGCGTGAACTTTGGGCTTGAGTTTGTCCCACCCAAAGATCCAAAGCCCCAGGAAGGTTGATTCGATAAAGAAGGCAAAAAGACCTTCCATAGCTAGCGGCGCACCAAAGACGTCACCCACAAAACGCGAGTATTCACTCCAGGCCATACCAAACTGGAATTCCTGCACTAAACCGGTTGCCACACCCATTGCGAAGTTGATGAGGTAGAGCTTTCCCCAGAACTTCGTCATACGTTTGTATTCGTCTTTTTTCGTGAAGATATAGCGCAGGTACAGGAAGGTGACGACCATACCCAAGCCGAGGGTTAGGGGCACCATAAAGAAGTGGTAGACGGTCGTGATACCGAACTGCCACCGCCCAATGTCAAGGGGATCCATGTACATGATCCTTTTCTAAAATGTGTAAAGTCTACTGTTGGCAGACACGCCCGGGAGCGTAGCACACCTCCGGAAGTCAGGTGCACATATCTCAGGATGTCTTACATAGGTAAGGTAACGCGTTTTAAAAACGGCATGAACCAGGCAAGTTTTACACTCAGGTGTGCGTGGCTTGACGAATCTATAAAGGTAGTTAACACAATTATTGATTTTTATGCGCTTTGACCCGTAGATATTGGGAGAAACTTCAAGATAAGCATCACGCCTTGGTGATGCCTTTCCTAAAACTTTCCAAGAAATCTAGGGTCAGCAATTTACACGTACTAAGGTGGCTCCCCCAAATTATGAGGAGAGACACCTTTTTCTTATAGTCATGCATGATTTATGAAGAAGGACACAGTGAGTATAATCACCAATACTTGCAGCGTCAAATATCTGTCAGAAAGAGGTTTCAACTCCCCTGCGTCAGATTGTTCACAGGTGCAAGCTAAATATCAATATTGTCCTGATCGAGCTGATGCGCACCAGCAATAATAAATTCCTTACGCGGAGCAACTTCCGCCCCCATCAGGAGCGAGAAAGCCTGCTCAGCTGCCTCCGCATCTTCAATTCGGATGCGGCGTAGCATACGATGCCGGGGATCCATCGTAGTTTCGGCAAGTTGGTCGGCATCCATCTCACCCAAACCTTTATAGCGCTGAATGGGCTCTTTATAGCCCTTACCCTCAGCCTGCAGCTGGCCCAGCAGTTCATGCAGCTGACGTTCTGAATAGGTATACACCATCTCGTTCGGTTTACCTCGGTTAATAACCTCTACACGATGCAGCGGTGGTACAGCCGCATATACACGACCGTCTTCGATGAGCGGGCGCATGTACCGGTACATGAGAGTAAGAAGCAGGGTACGAATATGAGCACCGTCAACATCGGCATCGGTCATCATGATGACTTTGCTGTAGCGTGCCGCCTCCAGCTCGAATGTACGCCCAGAACCGGCACCAATTACCTGGATTAGGGCCGCGCATTCGGCGTTCGCCAGCATATCTGTTACTGAGGCACGCTGAGTGTTCAGAATTTTGCCGCGAATCGGTAGAAGCGCCTGATAGGCCGAGGAACGCGCCAAGCGGGCGGTACCCAGTGCGGAATCGCCCTCCACAATAAACAGCTCAGAATGCTCTACGTTTGTTGAGCGGCAGTCTACAAGTTTTGTTGGCATTGAGGAAGACTCCAAGGCGGTTTTGCGCCTCTGAGTTTCCTTGTGAATGCGCGCTGAGATGCGGGTTTTCATCTCAGATACGACCTTCTCGCACAGGGCTGTAGCCTGCGCTTTCTCGGCGCGTGCCGTAGAGTTCAGCCGAGCCTTGAGCTGATCACCAACTACTTTAGAGACGATCTGCCGCACAGCCGGCGTTCCCAGAATTTCCTTTGTCTGCCCCTCGAATTGAGGCTCCGCAAGACGCACCGTCAGCACGGCGGTAAGACCGGCGAGGGCATCGTCTTTCTCGACCTTATCATTGCCAACCTTAAACTTTCGAGCGTTGTCGGCAAGGTGCTTGCGGAATGTTTTGAGAAGTCCTTGTTCAAACCCCGTGGAGTGGGTGCCGCCTTTGGGTGTGGCAATAATATTGACGAAGCTGCGGATTGTCGTCTCGTAGCCAATGCCCCAGCGCAGAGCAATATCAACCTCGCACTCACGGTCAACTTCGGTGAGCTTAGAGCGCCCATCCGAGCCTAGAACGGGTACGGTTTCCGTAAAAGAGCCTCTGCCGCTAAAACGCCAAATATCGGTCACGGCAGAGTCATGGGCCAGGAATTCAACAAACTCGCTAATGCCGCCGTCATGCTGAAAGACCTCTTCGTAAGGGCCGAACTCCCCCGGAGTTCCGGGGATGCGCCGCTCGTCTCGAATAGCAATGCGCAGCCCGGGAATAAGGAATGAAGTTTGGCGGGCACGTGCCACCAAATCCTCGTAGCTAAAACGCGCATCCGGGGTAAAAATCTGCGGATCAGCCCAATACCGTACTCTGGTTCCAGTTACACCACGCTTGGCGCGCCCTACGATCTGAAGCGCAGGATGTTTCTCATCTGCAGGTGTAAAAGAGTCTTCAGGCTTAGGGGTGCGCCCGGAATCGAACACGCCCGGTAGCCCATGTCGAAAGGACATCTGATAGGTTTTTGACCCGCGATCTACCTGAACGTCAAGTCGCGATGAAAGCGCGTTCACCACCGAGGCGCCCACACCGTGCAGACCGCCCGATGCTGTGTACGATCCGCCGCCAAATTTGCCACCGGCATGGAGTTTCGTGAAAACCACCTCTAGCCCGGAAAGCCCGGTTCGAGGCTCAACATCGGTAGGGATACCGCGACCGTCGTCCTGTACTTCAACAGAACCGTCTCGGTAGAGAATGATCTGAATTGACTGTCCGTAACCGGCAAGAGCTTCATCAACAGAGTTATCAATAATCTCCCAAAGGCACTGCATAAGACCGCGGGAGTCGGTCGAACCAATATACATGCCCGGGCGCTTACGCACCGCTTCAAGACCTTCGAGAACCGAGAGGTGTCGGGCAGTATAGTTCGATGCAGCCAAGATGTTCCCTTTCGAAATGGTTTTCTTCGTAAGTCTATTCTATCGTGCACCGTAGGTAACTTGTGTTTACCCTCGTTACGAACGATGTAGCGATTTCATGTGTAGCCCACCCTAGACGCTGAGAGCGAAAGGTTCGAGGCGAAAGTACGGCACCGAGGGTATATGTGGTTGGATAGAGTTACGACAATTCTAGGAACCTATGAGAACTTCAGTAAGGGAGATTTTCAGTGAACGCTCATGCAACTCTCGAATCTGTTGATTCGCGTACGTTAAATTCCCACGACCGTTGCGATGTGTGTGGTTCTCAGGCATATATTCGTGCGGTCTTGCCTTCCGGGGGCGAACTGTTCTTCTGCGGTCACCACGGACGTGCCCACGAAGAAAAACTCAAAGGGCTTGCGGGCATCTTGTTGTGGGACGACCAGACGTCACGACTTTAGGGCGAGATTCCCGAGGGTGTGACATCCGCCAGTAAATTACCAAGGGTACGGTTTCCTCTTCACGAAGGAAATCGTACCCTTGAAGTTTCTAATGCGTTTCGCCGGTCGCCCGCGCTGAGCTTTCATGCCTATTTGTCACCATAATATTAGACGAGAAATAGAACTCTTCCGGCAGTTCGTTAGTCACAGGACCGTGTGGAAATTCGCTGATCTTAGGCACAAAATACCAGTCCATCAGTTCGGCGCTTGTCTGCTTCAGGATCTTACGCACACGCATGGCGCGCGCTACTTGACGGCGAAGTCGTGGTGTATCTTTCTGCGTCGAGGTAAAAATCCAAGGTTCCTCGTACCCTTCAGCGACGGTACCGAAGGTAATCTGCAAGAACCCATCGTCGGTCGTGGAATAAAGAAGATCATCAGGCATAATATCGGTGAACGCGAGCATCCAGCTATGTCGGCGCTCATAGCATTCACGGGTTGTCTGCAAAGCCGCGATAAGACGGTGGTCAATCAAGAGCTCTACCCGACGTTCCGTGATGTCTCCCAGCTTGGCGTAGTTCCCAAAAGCGCGGTTTGCGCCGGAACGACGCGGCCATTTGGTGACGGCCCCATGAGGGACTTCTCCCGCAAAGGTGAACGGACCGCGAATAGTACCGGACAAACGTAACCGTTCAAAGGGTGCTGTAGGCAGAAAAGTGTAAAGCAACCTATCGGCGCTTACCGATTTACCCCAGCGTGCAACTTCAAAAATAGTTGGTTCTGGTCCTACAGGGTACATACGGGGCATAGGCCGCCCATATTCGTCAAAACCCTCACGGGATTTTCCATCCGGCAGATAACCTTCCAGCGTTGCTCCCACTGGTCGAGTCCATGATCCTGAATAGGGTTTGACGATGCGCGGCTTCTGCACCGGAAGAATGCTGGTGCGTGCGCCGAAGTAGGCGGGCATCCTTTCCAGATTGCGCCACGCGTATTTTGCGGCAACTGCTTCGCGCCACCAAAGGGGCCGTTTACCGGGGGTCTGCCCGCCCAAACAGTGCATCAAGACCCAAAATCCTACCCAGAGGAAACATAAAGTTGCGCCGCTCAGAGTTACGATGCTTCCAACCAGTGCTGCGGTACCTGTCGCCCAGATATTGATGCCCACCCATGCTGTTAAGAGCCCCCAGCATCCCATGGCATAGGGCCCGAGAGTTATCACTGGATCAACTACTTTAACAGCGGCGATAACACGCCGATTGAGCCCGCGCCAGATATAAGAGTATGCCCACAGCGCGGGAATCAACAGAATAATCATTACAGCAAAGAGAACAATCATCAGGGCCTCAAAGCATATCTGTTGCCGTATATATTACTTACCATTGTGCCTTGTACCAGAATCGTTTTATATGATCTTCACGGTCGAAGCTGAGAAAGAGATAACCGCAACGTTCTTTCTTTAGAAGATGTCGTACATACCCGATTGATGTGCTAAAACACTCCGATCATGCGTCTTTATGAAAGAATCTCATAGGACGCATGATTATTTATGCTCAAGAGCTTGCTGCAGATGCGGAACTAATGCTTCAAAGGCACGAGCTCGGTGACTTATTGAATTTTTGATCTCTGCCGGGATCTGGGCACACGACTGGTCTGCATAGGCTCCGTCATAAAGCGCGTTATCACCATTAAGCTCCACCGGCATCATAATAGGATCATACCCAAACCCGCCATCCCCCTGCGGTGCGTGCAAAAGCGTTCCAGGAAGCTCGCCGTACTCGACTGCTTCATACCCACCGAGCGCTGAAGGAACAGCGAGGGAGGCGGCACAGCAGAATTTAGCGGCACGATGTTCATCGCTAATATCGCGAAGTTGCCCTAAAAGCAGGGTGAGATTCGCGGTATCGTCCCCATGCTCCCCCGCCCAGCGCGCCGAAAAAATGCCGGGAGCGCCGTGAAGAACCTCAACGGAAAGACCCGAATCATCGGCAATAGCGATAAACCCTGTAGATTCTGCCACGGCACGCGCCTTGAGCAATGAATTCTCGGCAAATGTTACCCCGGTCTCTGGAACATCGGGGGCATTGATGCTGGCGGCATCGACCACATCGGTATCCACGTTCAGCCCAACAATACGGTTACGCAAAATTTCGCGAAGTTCGCGCAGCTTACCTTGATTGCGACTCGCTAAGACAACCTTAACCATAAAAGTATTACCCCTCTTCAAGAGATTCACGCTGTATCCGAGCAAGTTCGGCGGTGCCTTCTAAAGCAAGGTCGAGCAAAGCATTCAGCTCATTACGGTCAAACGGTGCGCCTTCTGCCGTACCCTGAACCTCCACAAATTTCCCAGAGCCGGTCACGACCACATTCATATCAGTTTCAGCGCGCACATCCTCGGTATAGGGCAAATCAAGCATGGGAGTACCGTCGATAATACCCACGGAAATAGCTGACACAGAGTCTTTCAAAGGCTTAGCACTGGGTGAAAGCAGACCATTACGCTGTGCCCACGCGATAGAATCGGCGAGCGCTACATAGGCACCCGTGATCGAAGCGGTACGTGTTCCGCCATCTGCCTGAAGCACATCGCAATCCAGAACGATAGTGTTCTCCCCCAGCGCGTTCATATCGATAACGGCACGTAGGGATCGTCCAATAAGACGGGAAATTTCGTGTGTACGACCGCCAATCTTTCCCTTGACGGATTCACGCGAAGACCGGGTGCCTGTAGCGCGCGGAAGCATGGCGTACTCTGCGGTTACCCACCCCTTTCCTTCACCTTTGAGCCAGCGTGGTACCCCTTCCGTGAAGGATGCGGTGCACAGCACCCGGGTATCGCCAAACTCTACCAGCGCAGACCCTTCGGCTTGGTTTGACCACCCACGAGTGATAGTGATGGGGCGCAGTTCGTTGAGGGCACGACCGTCGGCACGGGCTACAGAAGTCATAGTTCTCCTACTCTTCTTCCGGTGGAAGAGATATGTTTGACATGGGCGGATCGAGCAGTTCGATAACGTTCAGGGTTGAGGTTGGCGGATGCGTAGGCGCTGGCCTAGGATGCACGCGATAGCTTGCTGCAACCTCGGCGACGCCTACCGGCCCGTCGAATGCACTTTGTGCCTCGGTACGGGCGATATCGGGGTCATTCCACACGGGCAGGTGCGTTAACAAAAGGTTGCGTACCCCGGCTTCTTGAGCTGCTTCACCGGCGCGCTTACCGGTCAGGTGAATACCGCGCAACGCATCGTCACGTCCTTCTTGATACGCCGCTTCGCATAGGAAAAGATCGGCACCGCGGGCAGCTTTGATGAGCCCATCGCATGTATCGGTATCACCGGAGTAAGCAAAAAGTGTTCTGCCGTCCCGGCTATTGCAGGTAATACGTAGCGCGTAAGGATCTTTAGCGGGGTGGAGCACCCTAAAGGGTTCAACTGTGAAAGGACCGATTTCGACTTTATGTCCTTCGTCCCAAGTATGATATTCAAACTCGGTACTCATGCCCGGGTCTGGGTCAAGCCCGTGCGTTGCCGAAAGATATTCGTTAATGGCAGCAGGCCCGTAGAGAGGAATCCTGCCTTTGGGCCAGCCTCGGGGATCCCATTTCACGGCGACATGCAAACCGGAGAGGTCAATGCAATGGTCAGGGTGAAGATGCGATATCAGGATAGCGTCAATCTCAGCCAGGTCAATGTACCGTTGAAGTACACCTAGTGAGCCGTTGCCCATATCCATGAGCACACGCCACGTGTGCCCAGCATAATCGGTTGCTGAGAGCAGATAACAGCTCGCCGGAGAATTTGGTCCGGGAAACGAGCCGGTACAGCCGATAATCGTCAAGCGCATACGGGGTGTTTCCTATTCGGTGTGTGTGAAAGCAGCAAGATTTGAGTCAATCGTGACGGAAGGCAGTCCTGAGGCTTCTTCGGAGTTGGAGTCTTTCGCAGTGGCCTTTTCGCTGCCTGCTGGTGCGGGAAGAGCCGCCAAAGAGCCTGTGGGGAATCGTTCTGCCACAGATGCCGTGTGCCGCACATTGTGAACTTCTGGGCCCAAGAACCTGCGCGCTAGGTTCTCGAAAGTCTCAGATTCGCCGGTCGCTAAGAATTCATGATGCGGATTCGTTTCAAGGTCAGGGTTCTCAATATTCTCGGTAAGAAGTGCCCGATAAACGTCTTTGGCGGTCTCATCTGCCGAAGACACAAGAGTTACGCCCTCCCCCATGATGTAGGAAATAATGCCCGTCAGCAAAGGGTAGTGAGTGCAGCCAAGTACCAGCGTGTCTACTCTCGAATCTTTAAGAGGCTGCAGATATTCTTCGGCAGTACGCAAAAGTTCGGGTCCGGATGTCACGCCCTTCTCCACGAACTCGACGAATCGAGGACATGCGACAGACTGCACCATAAGGTTCGGAGCGATCGCAAATGTATCTTCGTAAGCGCGTGAGGTCACCGTTGCCTCTGTGGCGATAACCCCAATCTTACGGTTGCGGGTCGCGGCTAGTGCTCGACGCGCGGCAGGCTGAATTACCTCAATCACGGGAATACCGTAGTGGCGGGTGTAGCGTTCGCGCGCATCCCGGAGCACAGCGGCAGAGGCAGTATTGCACGCAATAACCAGCATTTTTACGCCGGAATCAACAAGCTCGTCCATAATGCGCAGGGCGTTGGCACGAACCTCGGCAATTTTGAGCGGGCCGTAAGGTCCATGAGCGGTGTCGCCTACATAAATAATGCGCTCATGTGGCAACTGATCCATAATAGCGCGTGCAACGGTCAGACCACCCACCCCGGAGTCAAAAACTCCGATGGGTGCGCTTGATGTTGGACCAGCCGGTGGCGCGGGAGTTCCCCACGGGGTGCGGGTACGATATGGATTTGAGGTATCTAAGTTATCGCTCACGAACTTTACCTGTTTTCCTTCAGCATATGATGTACTTTATTTTCATTCTAAGGTGTCACAGATACTGTCCTGTTCTAGATAGCCGTCTCTGAGTCCTAAACCACCCTATAGGATGAGCCACATCAAGGTTCGGGCAGTGATGTTTCTATCGCATGCGGTACTGAGCTCGTTAATCTGGAGGGCATCGTGCGATGCGCTTATTTTGTCTCTGACCAGCACGTTTCTAAGACTGCGGGGTTTCCATCGAATCAAGCATCGCAACCATAAGCGAGTCCTGTACCCAGGTCACGAAATTGTACACGACCGCCAAATAATCGTCATCGTTCTCAACCTTTGACCAGTCCGTGAGATGGTGCACCTGGTCTGCACGTTCTTCATCGATAATGTCTAAACGGCTTCCCAAGACTAAACGGATATCGTTAAGTGCAGACGCCCACGCATGCGCGTGCTCATCACTAAGCACGATGTCTCCCGCTTCAATATCGAAAGCGAGGAGACTCAGATTTGCCACCTTCGTGGCGCGTAAATCCTGTTCAGTGTACCGGCGATATTCCAGCGCCGCCTCAGGATCGCTACTTCCTGCAGGCAGTACTCGTGCCACCGCTGGATCGTCTGGGATGCTGGGATTCTCGACAATACCGATGAGAGCTTCAAGAGGATCATGATTTTCCGAATCCGGAGATTCCAGAAGAGCAATCACGTCTTCGGCTAGATCTCGAATAAGATCAAATTCAGCCTTCTCAAATCGAGCGGCGTAGCCATGCGGTGTATGTCGAAAACCCTGCGCCATAAATTAGTTCTCCGCCTTTTCAAAGCTCGCCATCAAACCCCACGCGTGCATGGCCTGGGTATGCTTTTCCGCATCCTCACGACTACCGGTGAACACAACAGCCTTGCCATTATTGTGCACCTGGAGCATCAGTTTCTCGGCACGACGACGGCTAAACCCGAAATGAGCGCGAAAAACATAGGAAACATAGGTCATAAGATTAACGGGATCGTTCCAGACGATTACCTGCCACGGCGTCTGCGTTTCAAGATTTTCGTCAATCGTCGCATCAAGCTCAGTGGCATCTAGAGTATCGGTCGCAAGAACAGCCGTCACAGTGTGGTTGGAAAGATGGGTGAGCTTGTTGGTCATGCATAAGATTATACTCGTGGGGGCTTTGTTCCTGCGGGATTGATTCCGTTCAAATAATCATAAATATCTTAAAGTCAAATTTACATTATGTCGCGGACAACACATCCCGTAAAGGTAGTAACCTGCCTAACAGACAACTAAAATGAGACATATGGCAACTACCTCGCTTCTAACCGACCATTACGAACTTACGATGCTCCAGGCAGCACTCGCCTCTGGAACTGCGCATCGCCGCTGTACCTTTGAAGTCTTTACACGTCGCTTGCCCGCGGGTCGCCGCTACGGCGTGCTCGCGGGTACAGGACGCTTTCTCGAAGGGCTTCAGTCTTTCCGCTTCGATGACGAAGATCTATCTTTTCTAGCCTCTCGCAATGTTGTGAATGCGCAAACCCTAAAATACCTTGAGAATTTTAGGTTTACCGGCAATATTCGAGGCTATGTCGAGGGAGAGATTTTCTTTCCACACTCCCCCGTTGTACAGGTCGAAGCAACTTTCGCAGAAGCCTGCGTCTTAGAAACCTACCTGCTGTCTATCTTGAACTATGATTCAGCTGTTGCATCTGCCGCGTCACGTATGACTGCGGCGGCGGGCCACCGTCCCTGTATTGAGATGGGCTCGCGCCGTGCGCACGAACGTGCCGCTGTATCGGCGGCACGTGCCGCTGCTATTGCAGGCTTCACTGCAACATCCAACCTGGAAGCGGGCAGGCGCTATGGGCTTCACACTCTCGGTACCAGCGCCCACGCCTTTACCCTTCTTTACGACTCTGAGCGCGAAGCCTTTGAAGCGCAACTGCAATCGTTAGGGGCACGCACGACTCTTCTTGCTGATACCTATGATGTCGAGAATGCGGTACGCCTTGGCGTGGAACTCGCGGGCGAAGAGCTCGGCGGAGTCCGCCTAGACTCAGGTGATCTGGTAGCATCGGCACAGCGCGTGCGTGAACTTCTCGATTCTCTGGGCAACCACAACACCAAGATTACAGTGACGAGTGATCTTGATGAATATGCTATCGCTTCCTTAGCCGCCGCGCCGGTAGATTCCTACGGTGTGGGCACCAGGCTGGTGACCGGTTCCGGTGCCCCTACCTCTGCAATGGTGTACAAGCTGGTGGAACGTGAAAATGCCGCTGGCGAACTGGAACCCGTCGCTAAAACCTCTGCTGGCAAACGTTCCCCAGGTGGGGCAAAGCAAGCCGCGCGCCGCCACAATTCCTTGGGTATCGCCACCGCCGAGCTTATCGGAACGGGGAACAACCCCGCTGCCCTCGAAAATACTCGCGACCTTATTCGCGATTTTGTGGTTTCTGGCGAGCTCCTGCCCGGTTTTACCGGCGAAGAGGCGGTACGCAACGCAACCAAACGACATAGCGCATCCCTAGCGGAACTTCCCGAATCCGCTCGTCGCCTTTCAGAAGGCGAACCCGTTATTCCCACTGAATTCATCTAGCCACAGCCCATCCAGATATTGCCAAGAAAGGGACTATACACATGGCAAAAGCGCTTATTATTGTCGACGTTCAGAATGATTTCTGCCCTGGCGGAGCCCTTGCAACACAGCAAGGCGCCAACGTTGCGTCGCTAATTAGCGAATACGTTGAGGAACACCATCACCAGTACGATGCCATTGTGGCAACTCAAGACTGGCACATTGATCCGGGCGATCATTTCTCAGAAAATCCAGATTATGTGAATTCCTGGCCTGTACACTGCGTCGCCAACACCGAGGGGGCAGAGATTCACCCGAATCTTGATACCGACTATATCGAAGCATATTTCCGCAAAGGCAAGTATGAGGCGGCATATTCGGGCTTCGAGGGTCTTCAAGCTGCCGAAGATTCCGTGATGACCGGTGAGCACGATCCCGAAGCATCGTTGGAAGATGAGGCACCTAACACCCCGCTCGCCGATTGGCTCGACGAACATGATGTTAAAGATGTTGATATTGTCGGGATCGCGACCGACTTCTGTGTACTAGCGACAGCAAAGGATGCAGTAGACGCCGGGTACGAAACTCGCGTTCTGATTGACCTCACGGCGCCGGTTCATGAAGACAAACTGAATGATGTTATCGCCAATATGGAGGATGACGGTATTATCGTTGCGGAAGTGCTTTAGTCAGGCGAAAAATTATTCTACGAGCTCCTGCCCACGAACCAGTCCGCCAATTTATCCAGGCGAGCCTGAATTTGCTCCGCTGACGCCTGCGCGACCGCAGGACCACCGCAAATTTTACGCAGCTCATTATGGATAACACCGTGTGGTTTGCCTGAACGGATAGACCAAGCTGCCACGTTTTTCGCCAGTTTATTGCGCATCTCTTTAAGCTGGCGGTGGTCCACAATTGCGGGAGCTGCTGTCGCTGGGCGGCGGGATGCGTGTTCACGCTGGCGTGCACGAAGCAGAGTACCCACCTGGTCGGCGTCCAGCAAACCGGGAATACCGAGGAAGTCTTGTTCCTCTTCCGAACCGATCTCCAGACCACCTGACGAAAATTCGGAGCCATCGAAGAGCACGCCGTGGAAGGAAGCTTGCGAACCAATCGCCTCGAATTTACCGCGCGCTAGTTGTTCGGAAGCGCGTTCCTCGCGGTTTGCTTCTTCGAGCGCTTCATCGTCCAGCCCTTCAGCCATTGGATCGATATCGTCGTCGGTGGTATGGCGGTCGAGGGCGTGGTCACGCTCAACTTCCATATCATTAGCAAGCATCATCAGCTGCGGCACAGACGGCAGAAAGACAGATGCGGTTTCCCCACGTTTACGAGCTCGCACAAAACGACCAATCGCCTGTGCGAAGAAGAGAGGTGTGCTGGTGCTGGTAGCATACACGCCCACCGCCAAGCGGGGTACGTCCACCCCTTCGGACACCATGCGTACCGCGACCATCCACCGCTTGTTGCTTTCACGAAAATCGTCGATTTTAGCGGATGCTTCACGATCGTCAGAAAGTACTACGGTCGGCTTCTCACCCGTGATCTTGTGCAGTTTTTCGGCATAGGCTTTGGCGTCGGCATGGTCAGTTGCGATGACGAGCGCTCCCGCGTCAGGAACAGTGCGGCGCACTTCGGTGAGTCGTTTATCGGCCGCAGAGAGCACGGTGGGAATCCACTCACCCTGAGGATCAAGTGCGGTGCGCCATGCCTGGGCGGTAATATCTTTAGTGAATCCTTCCCCTAGATTCGCCGCCATTTCTTCTCCGGCGGAGGTCCGCCAGCGCATTTGTCCGGAATATGCCATGAAAATAACTGGCCGCACCACGTGGTCTTTCAGCGCGGGGCCATAACCATAGGAGTAATCGGCCCGCGACCGACGAATACCTTCATGGTCTTGCTCATAGGTAACAAATGGGATAGGTGAGGCATCAGATCGGAATGGTGTACCGGTCAGCGCAAGGCGGCGTGTGGCCTCATCGAAAGCCTCACGCAGACCATCGCCCCATGATAAAGCATCACCTGCATGGTGGATTTCGTCGAAGATAACAAGAGTCTTGTCATTTTCGGTATTTCGGGCATGCAGCTGCGGTTTGTTAGCAACCTGCGAATATGTGAGCGCTACGCCCTTGTACTGGCGTCCAACGTGAACATCGGCGTTTTTGAAATTAGGATCGATCGGAATACCGACCTTAGCAGCGGCATCCGCCCACTGTTTCTTGAGGTGGTCGGTGGGTGCTACCACGGTAAGTTTTCGCACAACCCCGCGATCGAAGAGTTCGCGTGCCAAGGTGAGAGCAAAGGTTGTCTTGCCCGCACCAGGGGTTGCTACAGCCATAAAGTCCCGAGGGTTCGTCTCAAAATATTTTTTCATCGCCTCGGCCTGCCAGGCACGCAAACTGACGGAAGTACCCCACGGGGCACGATCGGGGTATGCCGGGGAGAGCTTTGGCTTAACCATGCTGTCAAACAATGTAGGCTCTTCGTACTCGCTCATGCTTTTCTCCCCCATATTTTCTCTGGTTTACCTCTGCTTCAGTATTTCCTGTGTACAAAGGCTCCTGCAGAAACACAGGTTATAAATTCTACCACCGTGTCGTGATACGTCCGCGAGGGTTCGCTTAATTATTTTGCCCAGTGCGAAGTCTGTTTGAGTCCAAAAATAAAGTATGTGCCTGCACCCCATGCTGGGGATACAAGCACATACTTCTGCATATTCCGGAGCGAAACTTCCGTTATTTGTCGCCGTTATCCGAATTATCTTTACCAGGCTTAAGACCCTCGTAGATTTCTTTGCAGGTTGGGCAGACTGGGAATTTCTGCGGATCGCGTCCAGGAGTCCACACCTTACCGCACAGCGCGCGAACGGGTTCACCGGTAAGGGCGGATTCCATGATTTTTTCCTTACGCACGTAGTGCGAGAAGCGTTCATGGTCGCCCGGCTCAGAAAGCTGGGCTTCTTCCCGCTCAAGTAGTGCGGTACCGCCCGCAGTCTCGGGACCGAAGGGATCTTCAACGCCTTCAATGGAGCTCATGTTCTCTCCTTCAAGTATGTTCTCGCCGTCTTAGTGCTACTAGTTCTATTGTAGAAACTAGTGTAACAACGGGAAGGGAAGTATAGTTATTCCATAGAGAATAAGGGCGACGCTTGGAAACATACGTGTAACTGCCCATAATGCCGCCCCATATTCTCTATATAGGCTCTAGTTCGTATTGAACTTTGCAACCCGCTGAAGCATCATCGAGCTATGGCGATCGTAGAGTTTACCACCTGCAGAAATTCCAATGATAAACAGTGCAGCGCCGATAACCAGCTGGATAACGCCGGAGATAATCAGCACCATGTCATCCTTGCCGCCGACGATGTAGATGAACGAGCCAATCCCACCAGGAAGAGCGATCAGCATGCAGATAATCATGCTGCCCATCAGTAAAAGCTGCTTCGCAAAGCCGTCTGGCTGCTTAGGCGTTTTGAAGGGGTTGGCTCCAGGAGGCGCGACCGGTGGCGAAAGCACTGTATCAAGCATCAATCCGAACCCTACGGTTCCTGCGTAGACTCCCAGCTGATGCAAAAGCACGACCGGGTAATAGGCTATAAGCCCGTGGACAGCGCACATAATAAAGAACATCACCACGACGATCGGCAGCATTACGATGGAGTGTCCGAGTGCACGCCCAAGCCTATCATCACGCCCACGCAGCGGCGAGAGCACGTGCAGACTAAAAGCCGTGTTATCGTACGAGACCATATATGCTATGTAGAATCCTGTGAAAACATTGCAGAAATAAACCCAGAAGCCGAAGAGCGTTTCAGGTCCAGCCCCGGAATTAGCGAGCTGGATTCCCGTCGTCACGCCACGAGACCCCATGCTGCCCGTGAAGAGCGGCATCACGAGAGCAAAGAGTACATAGAGCATGGCAGTCATGGCGATCAGCAAAGTCATGCGCGTATCTTTGAAGTAGCTATGAATGGTACGTGCAGCCACAGCACCCCAACCAGTGTTTGGGAACCTCGCAAAAATACCAATATCTCCTGCCGTCAGGTTCTTAGCCTTGCCCCGTTTTTGTTCACCGCTGACATTACGCATTGAGCGTTCGAGGCTACGACCCCACAATACCCAAGCACCACCCAGGTATATGAGGGAAAGTACCAGACTTAGACCTGCTAGAGCCCAGTTACCCGCCGCCACATGGTATGCAATCGCAAAAGCAGACCCGAAAGGCGTATACCCCAACCATTGAACGTTCTGAGCGATCTCCTGGAAATGATCTATCACATAGAATATAGCTCCACTGAAGATAAAGCCCGAGCTTACCAACAGCACGCCCAGAATAATCTTGAAGATCAGATCAATACGGGGGTTAGCATTCAAATAAACGCCAAGCTGATTGGCAAGGCGCGCCACTGTCATCAGCAAAGCCAGCCCCAACACTATGCTCAGCAGATAGGCTGCTAATCCCACAGGATTACCAATAAATCCGAGGGTTCCCAGAAGGATTAGGATAATCGTCGCTATACCTGGAAGACCTATAAACCCACCGAAGAATTGCCCCTTCTGCAGCGTCTTAGCCTCTAGCGGGAATAACACGAAGCGGCTTTCATCAAGGGTTCCGTCTAGGCCAGTCCAGACAATGGGGATAAGAGCCCAGCCAAGAGATACAAGAAACCCGAGGAATAGGGCGAGTGCAGGACCATCTAAACTACCATCAATCCCTAAACCAACATAAGCGAATCCCAAACCAGTCAGTGTGCCAAGCAGATATAGGGCGCCAAAGGCAATACCAATAATCGCCCACACACTACGTTTGAGCGAAGCAAGCACATACCGCCATTTTAGTGAGACGAGGTGCGCAACCATGATAGTCCTTCCGAGGTGGTGCGTCCGCCCACGAGCTGTATGAAACGTTCTTCCAAAGTAGATTCCCCACGCACTTCATCAACCGTACCCGCAGCGAGAATCCGTCCCTCATCCATAATGGCGACGTGATCGCATAAACGCTGCACCAAGTCCATGACATGCGAGGAGAGGATAACTGTTCCGCCTGAGGCGACGAATCCTTTGAGGATATCCTGAATATTAGCCGCTGAAACCGGATCAACCGCTTCAAAGGGCTCATCCAAGATCAAGACTGAAGGGGCGTGAATCAGCGCTGCTGCGAGGGCGATCTTCTTAGTCATACCTGCTGAATAGTCGGCGACCGCGCGACCTGCTGCATCGGTTAAATCCATAGCCTGCAGAAGATCCTTGGTACGTTCGGCGACAGTGTCACGTTCGAGACCGTGCAGGTACCCCGAATAGGTAATAAGCTGTTCACCTGTGAGTTTATCGAAAAGGTGTACGCCATCCGGCAGAACGCCCAAGTGCTTTTTGGCTTCCAAAGGGTTCTGCCACATATCGGTTCCCTTAATCAACGCCACGCCTTCGGTGGGCTGCAGCATACCAGAAACCATTGAGATAGTCGTCGTCTTACCGGCACCGTTGCGCCCTACCAAACCGTAAAAAGAGCCGGTAGGAATGGAAAGATTAATGCGATTAACGGCAACAGTCATGCCGAACGCCTTCGTCAAACCATGAATTTCGATGGCATTAACAAGGTGCGCACCAGGTTGGTGACTAAGAGCCTCACGTGTGACTTGAGGCAAGCTCCCCGGCTGCGCGTCTGCATAACTCTGATCGGTCATTGATTGGCCTGCATCATACGTTGGTGCACCAGCTTGTGTATTCTCTGGTGAATAGCCGTAGTCTTCAGGTACCGTCCCAGGCACAGAATTGTGTTCTTTCATACATACAACGGTACCAGTTTGGGAATACTTCAGAACCATATTTGGGGCTTATATCACCAATAATTCTCTAAACTTTTTAAAGCATGAACTATAAGGATTACTAGAGTATTTTTTATTACCTTCACGTTGAAGGTGCGAATAAGGCGGGATGCGTCACAAGCTACATACATCCCACCTTATTTTCTCTTCTATGGGTCTAGAAAATTGCCGTCGTCAGCTCAGCTCGTGCTTTGACCGTTCGCGGGTCTGTAGCACCCACAACGTCAAAGAGCTGCACAAGACGTTCACGTACTCGGGTCTTATCTTCCGGAGAAACAGATTTAAAAAGTCGCAGCAGTCGTGCGTAGGCATCTTCAACATGCCCGCCTATAACGTCAAGATCGGCAACGTTAAAGGCAGCCTCAATGTTGAGAGCGTCGGATGCAGCTGCTTCACGCTCTTTGGCAAGATCCAAATCTGCCACGCGAGCTAATAAATCAACCTGAGCAAGCCCAACTTTAGCATCATGATCGCCTGGGTTCTCTGTCAAAGCCTCGCGGTAGGCGGCTCGTGCTCCTTCATAGTCGCGTTCATCAAGGGCCTCCAGTGCTTTAGCGTGCAGCGGCGGCAGGGTTTTCTCTTCCTCATCCGAAGGAGCAGGCTCAAATCCACCGGGAAGCTGATACTGCGCAGCAACCTGCAAGACCTGCTTCAGCATTTCTGACAGATCCTGCGGACTGATCTGACCGTTATAAAGAGGGGCCGGGCGACCGGCGATAACGGCCACACCTGCCGGTACGCCGTCCATGCCAAACGCTTGGGCAGCCTCCGGAAGTTTCGTAATATCGACGGCGGCAAGCAGCATCGCACCTTCCGCCGCATTGACTAGGTTTTCGACGGCGTCTAGCATTTCAAGCGACGCTGGAGAATGCGGGGCATATAGCCCAAAGATCACGGCGCCTTGAGTAGACAGTTGTACGTACTTCTGAAAATCTTCAGGTGTTGCAACATCGAAACGCCAGCTTTTCGCCGAATTGCTTTGTGCTGCAGTGGGTGTAGAAGTACTGATATCGTGACCGCCAAGCACTGGAGCGCTACGTACCGACGCGGGAATTTGTTCTGCTGAGCCTTGGGGGTTTGTTGGCAGTTGGTTCGGGGTGGGAGGAATTGTCATCGAGAATCCTTTGCGAGCCTCAGAGAAATTTAACGTACTCCCTAATTATCCCGCGCGACCCGCTGTTTTACAGGATTCTCGGCAATCGTTCGAGGTGCGCGAAATTTCAGATAGGCTTACTCGGTAGCTTTCTGCCTCAAGAATGTTGCGAGCGCATACAGTTTTCAGAGATGCCCGGTAGAATAGCCAGGTAAGCTTTATGAAAGGCAGACTATGTCCGATAGCTCGAATCCGCAAGCCCAGCAGACTCCTCCCCCAGTTCCCCGGGTTCCGCGGAAAAAGCCGGAGCAGGAAGAACCCATGTTTGAACAGGACGGTTCCGTATCGTCTACAAAGCGCGAATCCCTGACTTCACATATTACGGGTACCATCAGCGATTTGACCGATAGCATCAGTCAGGCACGTTCACAACGCCGCAAAGCTTCTCTTCCTCCCCGCATCTCTCCAAAAGTCGATGAGGCTTCTGAACTTCATATTTATGAGAAAAGCTCACCGCTGCATAATCCTGTATCTTTCGGTTTCCTGACGACGGTTGGTGTTGGTCTGGCCCTGCTGGCTTACTACGCTTTTACCAATGTCGGCGCGCTTGTCGGCTGGGTCACTGGCGCTATCTTCATCGCGCTTGGGCTTGATCCCATTGTTCGTAAACTTGAGAGTTTCGGCGTTAAACGCAGTGCCGGTGTGGTGATTGTGGTTCTTTCCTTCGCAGCCATCATTAGCGGACTTGTGGTGTGGATTGTGCCTATTATCAGCGCACAGGCCAGCAGCTTTGTCTATCGGGCACCCGCTATTTATCAGGATTTCATCGATTCTGATACTTTCAAACGCATTGATGACGTTCTGCATGTTAACGATTGGGTTAATAACAACGTTCCAAAGTTCCTAGAGTCTCTTACATCAAGCTCTGCGGTCGGCGGATTCATGAGCAACCTAATTACTGCGGGTTCCACAATTGCGCAGATTTTGACCGGCACTATTATTGTGCTGTTCCTCTCGCTCTATTTCCTCTCATCAATGCGCACTATTAAGGCGTGGGGGTCGCGTTTGGCTCCGGCTTCCAAGCGGGAACGTGTTGAGGAACTTACCGAACGTATCACGGGTGCCGTTGGTAACTATGTGATGGGGCAGGGAGTTGTCGCTGTTCTCAACGCAACCTTCGCGCTTATCACCATGATTATCTTGGGGTTCTCATTCCCTCAACTTGTGGCTGTGTTCGTCTTGATTTTGGCCTTCATCCCATTGGTTGGCGGCGTAGCGGCGCTTGTTCTGGTGTCTCTTATTCTTCTGACGCAAGGCTGGCAAATGTCTGTCACATTTGCGATCGCCTATTTCATTTACCTGCAGATCGAGGCGTACGTAATTTCGCCGCGTATTATGTCAAAGGCTGTTTCGGTTCCCGGCGGTGTCGCTATTATCGCTGTCGCTGCAGGCGGTGCGCTGTGGGGCGTCTTGGGCGCGCTTATCGCGATTCCTGTTGCCGCATCGCTACTGATTCTGGTGAAGGAAGTCTTTATTCCCCGCCAAGACCATCGGTAAAACCCTTTTCTTCAAAATAAGGATGCGCCCGCCGTTGAGAAAAGCGGCAGGCGCATCCTTCGTATAGACGGAGTAGACAGATTATGGTTCAGTAATCTCTTCTGCGACCGGGCCGTTGTATTCGGTAGGAAGTGTGGTCTGCTGGCCCGTCACCACTGAGACAAGGGCGTTGATCACGCTGTTTACTGACTTTTCGCCCACCCAAAGGTGTTTACAGTTCTCAAAAGGCACGACCTGAGTGCGGGCTATTGATTTAAAACGCTCGCGCGCTTCGGTGGGGCGTAGATAGTCGTCAAACTCCGGGATAAAGGCATAGAGCGGATTTGAGATTTTATTCCATTCGTCCAGTTCGGCGGGATGCACTCGGTGCAGCGGCGGGGAAAGCAGAATAGCCCCCACAAATTCTGATGCATGTTCTGGGGCGTACTTGAGCACAAGCTCCGTGCCGAAGGACCACCCGATTAACCAGATATTCGGCAGCTGGCGTTCTACGGCATATTGTAAGATCGCGTCAAAATCTTTTTTCTCAGCAAATCCTCCGTCGAACACTCCCTCGCTTGTACCGCGGATCGAAGAAGTACCGCGGGTGTTAAACCGCAGAACCGCAATATTTGCAAGCGCTGGCAGACGGAATGAAGCCTTCTTGTACACATGCGAATCCATATATCCGCCGTGCGTTGGAAGCGGGTGAAAAGTCACGAGAGTAGCTTTAATTTCCCCTTCGGGAAGTGCCAGTTCACCCACAAGGCGCTTCCCGTCAGCGGTTGTAACATCAAAATTCTCTCGGCGCGCGGGAAGTACCGTGCGAGATTTAATGAGAACAGGCTGATCAGATTGGGTGAAAACATACCGTGAGGGATCAAACTCTCGGAGTTTTCCAGAGGACTCTTCAGTCGCCATAGTGTCACTTTCTTCGTTCTAACAGGTCTTCGCGCCCACGATAGGTATTCCGATCTCGTAATAGTTCTAAGCGCGTCTGGTACGCCAACAATGTTGGTGCCAGTGGCGGCGCTCATCAATGGCGCGAGAACGCCCCAGTGTATGGCTTTCTTGCCATACAACAAGATGCGCTGTTCTTGGCGGAATTGGACGGTTGCATTCTGGGCACGTATAGGTTTTCAGAGCATTTACGGCGGGAATGTACTGCACCAGCCAATCACCAAAACGGTCACGTTCAATGCGCGGCGCCGGGTCAAGAATACGAGATATATCACGTCCACCGGGTGCAGACCGCGTCCATTTGTTGGAGGTTGTGCCCGAGGAACGTTTACCGGGGTGATTCTTGCGTGCCATGCTTTCTATTCTAGCGTTCAGTACGGCATGCCATCTTTTAGCTGCTTTGATGCCGCCAGGCAGCGGTTTCTACAGCTGGCATGTCATACTCTTCCTCGGTAGAGTAGATGGGGTGCGTATCGTTATAGCTGACTGTTCCGTTGATTACGAAGGGCGTTTGCGTGCCCATCTCCCCCGTGCTACCCGCTTACTTATGGTGAAGAATGACGGTTCTGTGCTTATCCATTCCGATGGCGGTTCCTATAAGCCGCTAAACTGGATGAGCCCACCATGCTCTCTCCTTGTCGCAGACTATGACGAGATTCCAGATAGCACCCGGGAAGATCTTGATACAGATGTGCAGCAGCTGTGGACGGTACAAGCCGCTAAAAGTGATGACCGCCTCCTTATCCGCGTGTACGAAGTTATTCATGAGCACGCCCATGATTTAGGAGTCGATCCTGGACTTATCAAAGACGGCGTAGAGGCCGACCTGCAGCGTCTTCTTGCTGAACAGATCGAAACACTCGGCAAGGGTTACTCCTTGGTACGCCGTGAATACCCTACAGCTATTGGTCCTGTAGATATTATGGCGAGAGACTCCAATGGTATCAGCATTGCGGTAGAGCTCAAGCGCGTGGGCGATATTGACGGAGTGGAACAGCTTACCCGGTACCTCGATCTGCTCAACCGCGACCCACGGCTGGCACCCGTCAAGGGAGTTTTTGCTGCACAAAAGATCAAGCCCCAGGCACGGACTCTTGCCGAAGATCGCGGTATCCGCTGCATCTCTCTCGATTACGATGCGATGCGCGGTATCGACGACGCAGCAGATCGGCTTTTCTAAGCCAACATTTATGCACTGTAGAGATCTTCGCGACTCTAAAACTCAAGTATTCGGGAAAGTAAAAGCCGGTACAACCAACAATAGGTTGTACCGGCTTTTACCTTATTAACGGTTTACTTCTTACCCGTCGTAGGGGTAGCGATCTCGGCATGCTTTGCCGCGATCGTTACCTTATCATTTGAGACGGTCAAGAACCCATCATGCAAACGCGTGGTGAGTTCGCCACCATTGACGGGTCGAATCAGAAGTTCTCCGTCCTCCGCAAGAAGCGCACAGGTGGGGATGAGTCCGGGATAAATACCCAAATCGCCGTTCATAGTACGTACCCGTACGTAGGAGGCTTCACCAGTCCACACAACGTTTTCGCGAGAAACAACTTCAACTGTTAGTGCCATAATTACTTGGCTCCGGTCTGTGCCTTGATTTCCTCGTACTGACGCATCACGTCATCCATGCCACCGATGTTGTAGAACGCCTGCTCAGGAATATGGTCTACATCGCCATTGCAGATCATCTGGAATGATTCGATGGTGTCCTTCAACGGAACAGTGGATCCTTCAACGCCAGTGAACTGCTTTGCGGTATAGGTGTTCTGTGAAAGGAACTGCTCAATGCGGCGTGCACGTGAAACAACGACCTTCTGCTCCTCAGAAAGCTCATCAACACCCAGAATCGCGATAATATCCTGAAGGTCCTTGTTTTCCTGCAGGATAGCCTTCACTCGAATAGCCGTGTCATAGTGTTCCTGCCCAATGTACTGCGGATCAAGAATACGAGAGGTCGAGGTCAACGGGTCAATTGCCGGGTACAGACCGCGCGATGCGATCTCACGCGAAAGCTCGGTAGTCGCGTCCAAGTGTGCGAAGGTTGTCGCCGGTGCAGGGTCGGTGTAATCGTCTGCAGGAACGTAGATTGCCTGCATCGAAGTAATAGAGTGACCGCGAGTCGAGGTAATGCGTTCCTGAAGCAGACCCATTTCATCCGCCAGGTTAGGCTGGTAACCAACAGCAGAGGGCATACGGCCGAGCAAAGTCGAAACTTCAGAACCTGCCTGAGTAAAGCGGAAGATGTTATCGATAAAGAGCAGCACATCCTGGTTCTTCACATCGCGGAAGTATTCCGCCATAGTCAAGCCGGTGAGTGCCACACGCAGACGAGTTCCCGGGGGTTCATCCATCTGTCCGAAGACAAGGGCAGTATCTTTCAAAACCCCTGCTTCTTCCATCTCAACCCACAGGTCGTTACCTTCACGGGTACGCTCACCAACGCCGGTGAACACCGAGGTACCACCGAAGTTGCGCGCCACACGGGTAATCATTTCCTGAATCAGCACTGTCTTACCAACACCAGCACCACCGAACAGACCGATCTTACCACCCTTAATGTAAGGGGTGAGCAGGTCGATAGATTTAATACCGGTCTCTAGCATCTCGGTCGATCCCTCTAGCTCTGCGAAGCCGGGAGCGGCGCGGTGAATAGGCCAGTATGCGTCAGCATCGATATCGGAGTTCGGCACATCTAGTGCGTTACCAAGAACGTTGAAGAGGTGCCCCTTCACGCCATCGCCCACGGGTACAGCGATAGGAGCCCCGGTATCTAGAACAGCCTGCCCACGCACAAGACCGTCAGTCTGTTGCATAGAGATGGCACGAACAATCGAATCACCCAAATGCTGAGCAGTCTCAAAGGTGATGGTGTAGGTTTTCCCGTCGAGGGTGAGTTCAGTGGTCAGTGCATTGTAAATATCCGGCACCTGACCAGCGGGGAACTCAACGTCAACCACGGGGCCAATCACGCGGGCAATACGACCCGTTGCGCCCTGGGTGGTGGTAGTAGTCATGTTTCTCACTTACCTTGAAAAGTTGAAAGTAGATAGCTTCGAGTTAGCAGTGTTCTTAAGAGGAGGCGAGAGCGTCTGCGCCGCCCACAATCTCAGAGAGCTCCTGAGTAATCTCGGCCTGACGAGCGTTGTTCATCAGTCGAGTGTACTTCTTGATTAGAGTCTCAGCGTTATCGCCCGCAGTCTTCATCGCACGCTGACGCGACGCAAGTTCACTTGCAGCGGCTTGGAGCAGGCACGCGAAGATACGAGAAGCGATATAACGCGGTAGCAGCGCATCCAATACTTCCTGGGGAGAAGGCTCAAATTCAAAGGATGCGGGTTGCTGATAATCGGCTGAAGAAAGTTCTTCATCAGGTACGATTTCCTCGCCCAATTTAGTTGCTTCTGCCACGTGGATGGGAAGCAAACGAAGAATCTTGGTCTCTTGAGTCACCATGGACTTGAATTCGGTGTATACGATATGCAGATCGTCTACCCCGCCGTTTTCATGTCCCTTTTCGTACTCCTCCAAGAACACATCGCGAATCTCAACTGCGGTATCAATATGCGGATTATCGGTGTGTCCTTCCCAAGCACGTTCATAGGGACGTTCCCGGAATTCAAAATAAGACTTCGCTTTACGCCCCACCAAGTACAGCTGTATTTCGCGCCCCTCGCCGCGTAGCCTCTCGATAAGCTCTTCTGTTTTCTTCAGCACAGACGACGAATACGAGCCTGCAAGACCGCGATCACTCGTCATCACCAAGACTGCAGAGCGCTTATGCTCATGCTTGCCGAATGTATCGGGACGATGGATCAGAGGATGCTGCACGGACTGTTGCGTTGCCAAAGCAGTCACAACTCGGGTCAATGCGTTTGCGTAAGGACCCGTGGTTTGAGCGCTCCGACGCGCCTTGTTAATACGGGAGGTCGCGATCATCTCCATCGCCTTGAAGATCTTCTGCATAGACGATGTCGAAGCAATTTTCTGTCGGTAAACCCTAATCTGGGCTCCCATAGAGCTTCCTTTCTCCTGGACATCTGCCCCGCCCATAACTCTGAAAGTTCAGAGCGGGGCTAACACCTAGGACTAATCGCTAACCGATGGTTTCCTGAGTGATGTCACGATCCTGAGCCGCTTTATGCTCCTCATGACCTGCGTCAACAAGGTGACTTGTACCCTCCGAGCGGAATCCCTTCTTGAAATCTGCAACGGCAGTTTTCAAGGCATCTAGGGTTTCATCCTCAAGCTTGCCGGATGCGGCAATATCACTCAACACCGAGGTCCGGTGACGCAGATAGTCAATGAACTCTGCCTCGAAGCGAAGAACGTCAGAAACCTCAAGATCATCAAGGTAACCGTTGGTACCTGCCCAAATGGAGACAACCTGCTCTTCTACCGCATACGGAGTGTACTGCGGCTGGCGAAGCAGCTCGGTAAGACGGGCGCCGCGAGTCAGCTGTGCCTTGGAAGCATCGTCGAGATCGGAGGCGAACATTGCGAACGCTTCCATAGCACGGTACTGAGCAAGGTCCAGTTTCAAAGTACCGGAGACCTTCTTCATAGCCTTGGTCTGCGCTGCACCACCCACACGAGAGACGGAAATACCAACATCCACGGCGGGGCGCTGGTTAGCGTTGAACAGATCGGACTGTAGGAAGATCTGGCCGTCAGTGATAGAAATGACGTTGGTCGGGATGAAGGCAGAAACGTCATTTGCCTTGGTTTCGATAATGGGGAAACCGGTCATCGACCCTGCGCCCAACTCATCAGAGAGCTTAGCGCAACGCTCCAATAGACGAGAGTGCAGGTAGAAAACGTCACCGGGGTATGCTTCACGCCCTGGCGGACGACGAAGCAATAGCGACACGGCGCGGTACGCTTCTGCCTGTTTTGAAAGATCATCAAAGATAATCAGGACGTGCTTTCCGCCATACATCCAGTGCTGACCAATGGCAGAACCGGTGTAGGGAGCCAAGTATTTAAAGCCTGCTGCGTCAGATGCGGGGGCAGCAACGATCGTGGTGTATTCCAACGCTCCCCTGGTTTCAAGAGTGTGTCGAACAGCAGCAATGGTGGAGGCCTTCTGTCCAACTGCCACGTAAACACAACGAACCTGCTTACTGGGGTCACCGGTTTCCCAATTAGCCTTCTGGTTCAGAATCGTATCGACTGCAATCGCAGTTTTACCGGTCTGACGGTCACCAATAATAAGCTGACGCTGCCCTCGACCGATCGGGATCATAGCGTCAATAGCTTTCAGACCGGTCTGTAGGGGCTCATGCACAGACTTACGCTGCGTTACACCAGGTGCCTGCAGCTCAAGAGCACGACGCCCTTCATCCTTAATAGGACCCAGGTCATCAATAGGGTTACCTAACGGATCGACTACACGACCGAGGTAAGCTTCGCCCACCGGGACCGAAAGCACCTCACCGGTACGGTGAACTGGCTGTCCTTCTTCGATACCGGTAAAGTCGCCCAGAATAATGACGCCAATATCGCGGGTATCAAGGTTTTGCGCGAGGCCAAGGGTGCCATCCTCAAAACGAAGTAGTTCGTTCGCCATCACCGAGGGCAGACCCTCGACGCGCGCAATACCATCGGAGGCTGCTACAACGCGCCCCACTTCAACACGTTCCACGTTGCCGGGTTCGTAAGACGCTGCAAATTCGTTCAGCGCGTTACGGACATCATCGGCGTTGATGGTCAAATCGGCCATCTTATGTCCCTGCTCTCCTAATTGTGGTTGCACCTCTCGGAACAACCGAAACTTGCTTCGTGGGAAGGAACAATATTCTAAAAATTTGTCTGCTTCCCAAGGTATCTTCTAAATCACCGTTGCGACGTATCGCAGAAATGTTCAGCTAATCTCTATGCTTGAAGGTCACGTTCAAGATCATCAAGACGGGTACCAACGGTTCCGTCGATAACCTCATCTCCAATCTGTACGCGCATACCGCCTAGAACAGCTGTATCTATAGATACGTCGAGTTTAAGCTGACGATTATAGATCTTGTTCAAGGTCCGGCTCAGGCGTTCAAGCTGTGCCTGCGACAGCGCTACTGCAGAAGTTACCTTTGCGATGTAACGGTTCTGTCGCGTGACGATGATTTCCACGAATTCATCAGCGAGGCGAGCGGCATGGTGACCACGGGATTCGCTACCAATTCGTTCCAAGAGAAGTACGCCTTCCGCAGTGACGGCTGGACCGCCTAATGCTACAGCGAGCTTCTTCTTTGCTTCTTTGCTTGCCAAGTTGTCGGACAGCGCCGCTTGCGCTTCGGGGGTACCATCAACGTTGCGCACAAACGTCAGCAACTCGTTGGTAACCTCTTCAAGGGCATCAGCACCACCACGAGACTGAGCGGATGCGATGGATGCGAGTACCGCAGCCTTCTCAAGCGCGTCTGCAAGATCACGCTCTTGAGACCAACGCAGTGCTACCGCCGTAGTCAGCACCTTGAGTGCTTGAGAAGAAATTTTGCCGCTAAAAATAGCCTGTGCAATATTTTCTCGGTCCTTCCCTTCACGCGAAGAGTCGGTCAAACCACGGCGTAAACCGCCATCGTGGTCAAGTACATCGACCACGGCGAAAAGCTCGCTAGCTAGGTTGAGTGGGTTCAACGAAGCGTTGGCTTCAAGAACCGCTTCCACCTTGCTCAGTGATTCAGTAGATACTCCTGCCATTACCGAGTTGCACCTGCATTCTGTTGCTCGGTTTCAAGGTCAGCAAGAAAACGATCTACCACGCGGGCCGATCGCTCATCATCGTCAAGGGCTTCGCCCACAATCTTTCCTGCAAGAGTAGTCGCCAAAGTACCAACTTCATGACGAAGAGATACTGAAGCAGCTAGGCGCTCAGCCTCGATAGTCTTCTGCGCATTATCAGTAATACGCTGAGCCTCAACGGTTGCACGCTCACGAGCCGCTGCGATAATTGATTCGCCTTCGGTACGCGCTTCCTCGCGAATTTTCTGAGCTTCCAAACGAGCGTTTTCAAGCTGCTGGTTGTACTCTTCGCGAGCCGCTGCGGCCTCCGCCTGAGCTTTCTCAGCTTTGGCAAGACCACCCTCGATTGCTTCTTTACGGTCCTGGTAGATCTTCTCGAACGCCGGGACAACGTATTTATGAACGATGAAATAGAGAATCACGAACCCAACGACGGTGATGCCCAATTCCCAGAGATTGGGAATTAGAGGGTTAGAGCTGTGCTCTGCGCCCCCTCCTTCTGCCAGATAAGTCATTGAGGGATTTCCTGTTCTTTAGGTTGGTTCGTTAACAGCTATATCTGAGCTTAGATGATGAATGCCAGAACGAGGCCCAGAATCGCCAGAGCCTCAACCACCGCAAAACCCATGAACAGCATTGGCTGCAGGGTACGCTGGGACTCGGGCTGACGTGCAACGCTCGTCATGTAGGCAGCGAAAATTAGACCCACGCCGATGCCGCCACCAATAGCTGCGAGGCCGTAACCAATAACGTTCATGTTGATTCCTTTCAACAGTGTGTGCTTCAGTGAAAATACCGAAGTTACAGAGCTACTTATGTGTATTCGACCCGTAAAACGGGTTGCTTTCTTCGCAACTGGATAGCCAGTTACGAAAACCTATTTTTAATGTCCTTCGGAAACTGACCCTTGCAGGTATACCGCGAGGAGCAGTGTGAAGACATAAGCCTGGATTACCTGAATCATCAGTTCCAGGAAGTAGAGGAATAGACCCAACGCCCCAGAGGCGATACCGCCCAAAGCTGCAGCCCCGCCGACGCTCATCACTAGGAACTGAGTTAGGGATGCTGCCACCATCATTGCCATGTGACCGCCGAACATCGTAGCGAAAAGACGAAGCGCGTGAGTCACGGGACGAATAATAAGGTTCGAGAGGAACTCAATCGGTACCAAAATAACGTACACCCACCCCGGAACTCCGGAGGGCATCGTCAGATCTTTAAAAAATCCAACCAGTCCCTTGCGCTTGATACCTACACCGACCCAGGTAAGGTAGCCGACGATAGCCAATGCATAGGCACTGCCTGGGTGAGAAAAAGAAGGAAGTTGAATAAGGGGAATTGAACCGTAAAGGTTATTAATCAGAATAAAGAAAAAAGAAGTAAAGAGCAGGGGCACGAAAGGCTTGAAATGCTGTGCGCCAATCAGGTCTTTGCCAAGTGAATTACGGGTGAAGAGATAGCCTGATTCTGCAATGAACTGGGCTTTACCCGGAACCATTGCACGCTTGCGTGCAGCCATCATAAAGAATAGGGAAACGACTACGACAGACAGGATGACGAGCAGCATCTGTTTACCAAAGCCGAACCCAAGAGAATCAACCTGGAAGAAGTCAGGCAGATGCATATCGGCCGGTGTCGGCGGCGTATAGCCTTCTGCGAGTACAGACCCGTTCTCGTTCAAAGCAAGTCCTTTCTTGCCGTTAGCTGGCTACTTGCTGGTGCAAAACTATGCTCAACTAACTGGATGGAATGTGTGCAAAACCTAAAATTTTTAGGCTATTTATTTAGAGCGGCTCGTATGCAGATATACCAGGTAGATGCCTCCGCAAGCACCTATCAGAACACCAACCCATACAAACCACCGGGTATTGAGGAGCCAGTCAGCTCCAAAGCCGACCAATCCCCAAAAAGCTATGCCGATAATAAGATACAAAACAGACATCACGCCGCCAGATAGTCCACCGCCGGATACCAGTTCTCCTGTGGTACGGAGTTTCTTATCTCCGTCCCACCATTTCTTCTCAGAATCGGTCAAAAATTTCCCTATCTACTTCTGAGTAAGCCTTTGTGTGTGCTAAGACTCAGGATCGAAGTACAAAATCCTTGAATTCATAATGGTTACAGCCTCGACACTTAACCACAGTACCGCTCCTATGACGGCACCACCAAGCGTCCAACCGTGTTTAAGTGCCTCTGGCATAGGTACTAGTAAAAGCACCATCGCCATGAGTAACACCTTCACCACATAACTTACAAGCAAAGCCTGAGGAATCCCAATCTTTATACGGTGTGCCCCCAAAGCAGTTGCTACGCCCATGGTGAAACATATATAGACTACCAGAAACCCAACCATAAATCCCGCCGACCCGCGAATGCCCAATATGATTCCCAGAATCGGTAAACAAAGAATTAAAACCAGTACAAACATTACGGTCTCGCGATAGGCTAAAAGCCCCCAGGAAAAGCCTTGCACCCTATTTTGCTTATTGTCTTTCTTACCTATACCATAGATAAATTTTGGGTTCCACAGAGCTCTCCGAATCGAATTTAGCCGCCGTTGTTTCACTCCTGTGAGCCCTCAGACTTCCGCTCGCTCACAGGATGCGTCTCTGTGTTCAGATCTGCAATATTCTGCTTGGAATTAGCGTGCCCCTGCTCGGCAGGCTGCAGACGCGTATCCAGTAGTTCGGGAAGCCGCAGGTATAAAACAATGACAGCTACAGCAAGGGCAAGAACGCCAACACCAGCGAAAAAGGCACCTGTTAGGAAAAGATCTGAGGCAAAGAGTACAAAAGCCCATACAATCGCAGTCGCAGAACTCACCATAATTGTTGCGCTGATATGTCCCAATCCGACGTCAGTCAGACGCTGATACACATGGGTTCGATGCGGTTTGTACCACTGCTCCCCAGCAGCCATACGACGTATAAGAGTCATCGCAGAATCTGCAAGATAAACCAGAAGCGGGGCTATCGACGCAAGGAACGGAATTCCAGCATAGAAAGCACCAACAGCAATTGTTCCAAGAGAGGCACCCAGGAAATAAGACCCAGCATCACCTAAGAAAACATTGTGACCCGTGCGTAAATTCCAAGGTAGGAAAGCCGTATAGGCACCTGCAATTGCCAGACCGCCTATCGTCATCCACGGCAAACTACTTACGCCACCCATATAGGCGTAGGCAAGCCCAGCCACCAGCCCATGGCATCCGGAGATACCGTTGATGCCGTCCATAAAGTTTGTAACGTTTATATACCCCGCAATAAAGATCCCTGCTACAGGAACCCACAGCAATGATGCCTCTTGAATAATAGCGAGAGAAAGTGCAATACCGAGTCCTATAACAAGCTGCATCCCGGCACGCTTGGCAACGCTGACCCCATAGACATCTTCGGTCCATCCCAAAAGCAAAGCAAGACCGCCGCCTGCCAAAAAAGTTAACGAGATGGGGAGATTTACAGTCCACTCCATGAGGGTAGCGACCGCGAAGCTCAAACAGGTAGCGTTAGCGGTTGCCAGCCCCATGCCCCGGTACGTCGGAATCGTATGCGAGGAACGCTCATTGGGTATATCAACCATATTTAGCGCGTGCAACAGGGGGCGTACCGCAAAAGGCAGAAGCGCTCCTAACACAAACGCTAGTATAAGCACCAGAGATGCCTGGTTCATGTCTCTCCTCTAGACGGTAAAACCTCGTAACAGGGTGTAATTTGGGATTCTACTTCCCCGCTGCTGGTTCTACAAGACGAATTCATCACGTAGTACACGCCTATGTAGACGTTAACGGGGCAAAATTTCATCGTTCAATATTCAAAAACGGCTAATTCCTGTGTTCTTCCAGAAGACGACCCTGACGCGGATCTACTACGCGGGTAAATCCATGACGCTCATAAGAACGATGCGCTTCATAATTCTGAATCCACTGCTCATAATCCAAATCCTCAGGATTGAGAGCTGGTGCCGTCGAGTGAGAAATAAACTTGTTTTGAGTGCTTCGAGTGTGTTGCTCATTAGCACCAAAGAGGGTTTCATCCAATTTTTCGCCAGGACGCAGACCGGTCACTACAATATCAACATCGTAACGCTCATAGGCTTTACGCATCTCATGTGCAACATCGTAGATAGATACAGGCTCACCCATATCAAGCACCATAACTTCACCCGGATGACCAATAGCCCCTGCCAGCATCACCAGCAGGCAAGCATCCGTGATGAGCATAAAGTATCGGGTAGCGTTCTCATCAGTAAGTGTAATGGGACCGCCATTGAGAATCTGCTGCGTAAACAGAGGTTTGATAGAGCCGCGCGAGCCAAAAACGTTACCGAATCGAACCGATACATAAGTCTTCCCCGTCTGCTGTCCAAACCACGAGGTTAAGCATTCAGCGGTTCGTTTTGACTGCCCCAAAGCGGTCTTAGGATCTGCCGCTTTATCTGTTGAAACATTCACAAATGTTTCAACATCCGCCGCTTGCGCAGCATATAGAACGTTAAGGGTGCCCAGCGAATTTGTTTTCCATGCTTCCTCAGGGTATGCCTCCAGTGCAGAAACATGCTTCAAAGCTGCGGCGTGGAAAACCACCTGCGGTTTTCGTTCAAGGAAGATATTACGCAGGTTTTCCCCCTCACGAATATCCGCGAGAATAATACGCTCATCATCCAGGCTGGACTCGCCAGTGATCGAGAGCTTTGTTTCCATCAGCAGGGTTTCGTCACGATCGAGCATCATGAGCAGCTCAGGGTCGTATTCGTGGATCTGACGGCATAGCTCAGAACCAATAGATCCTCCTGCGCCGGTCACCAAGACCCGCTTACCTTGAAGGTAGCTGCGCAAAACTTCAGTATCGACATCGTAGTTAATTTCGCCGCGGATAAGCTTCATGAGCTCGTTATCGTCGGTTTCTACCACGTTGTTGCCGAAGAGCTTTTCGCTGGCGCTCGCTACACGAGTTACTTCGACTCCGTGTTTTTGCATGCGTGCCCAGACCCGGTCGAAACGATCATGCGGCATGTTGGTGATAGCGACAATCATTTTTTTAGGGGCATAGCGCCTGATGACCGCATCCAGTTCTTTACCGGTGTTATAAACCGGCACATTGTGAATGTTAATACCGCGTAGCTGAGGGTTATCGTCCACCACCGCAACAGGTCGCATATATGCAGAGTCATCATGCATAAGAGCTTCGATAACTGTGCGACCCGTGAACCCGGCACCATAGACAATAACAGGCTCACCATCAAGATTACGCAAAGTCTTATGCTCAACATAAATACGCTTAACCATGCGCATCGCCGCCATGAACAGCAATGTAATACCCACCGAGATAGGCGGCACACCATGAGGCACATGTACTAGTCCGAGAGCTTCATCTACGTAGCTGAAGAGGAAAAGCGCCACCGAGACGATACCTACAGTTGCGCCCGTACGCCAGACTTCCTCGAAAGAACCGTAAGAATACAGGCCGCGGTACACCTTCATACCGTAGCCCACAAGAATCTGCAGAATAATCGCAAACCCCATACTGAGCGCCACGCTTTGAAGATCAATCACATCAAAGACAGAATTCTGGTTCAGAAGCAGGCTGTATCGTAGCATAAACGCGATGACAAGCCCTATAATCCAGGCTACGGAATCTAATGCAATCTGAACGAGAAGCCACCAGCTTTTAGGGGTGTAGGGGCGTTGGCGATCCACCACCGCAATCGGTTGAGTCGTGGGATAGTTCTCCACTTATGCGTCCTTCCCCTGCAAACTATTCTCTACGTTCCTACTAGGCCGTATATCGGTGAGCGCTCGAAATGCCTTACGGCGTGTACTCTCCGGAATAAACCGGTACGCCGTTCGAACGCTCATATTCTTAATCCACCCGAGCTTTGAGATCGCGTGCCCGGTATATAGTCGACGTTGAATCGCCCAATCCTGTTTCCAGGCGTTAAGTCCGCCCCGCCGTGTGTAGGCACCTGCACCCACACGATAACGGACTAATGGCTCAGGCACATTACCAATCTTATAACCGGCGGAGATAACCCGCGACCACAGCCACCAGTCTTCGGCCCCGGGTACATATTCATACCCGCCTAAACGCTGAACAACGTCTTTGTAGAAAGCCACCGTTGGGTGGTACAGGGGATTGCGCGAAGGCATCATGTCAGCCAACCGAGATGCGTCAGTTACCGTCTGGCGGGTAGCCTCTACTGCGGTATTCTGCGCATCAACTTCGTACATGGCAGAGCCCATCACCGCGCAGTCGCTCTCGATAAGCGCCGGAATTAAGGTTGCAAATCGGTCTGGCTCCGAAATATCGTCAGAGTCCGCGCGGGCAACGATGCCGTAAGAACAAGCATTCAGCCCCTCGTTGAGTGCAGCGGCAAGACCCACGTTCTGAGGCAGTTTGACTGTGACGATAGGAGCGCATTCCCCCGCCCTGCTACGTTCGACCCAACGGTCAACGACCGCGCGTACTTCAGAAGGCAACGGGCCATCCTGAACCAAAACCAGTTCAGCAGGCCGAAGGGTCTGATGCTGAGCGTTCGAGGCAATAGCCGCCTCCACATGATCAGCAGATTCCCGAGCGTAAACACTCATCAGAACAGAGAACTCTGCCTGAGAATGTGGTGCGCCGAAGGAACCACGATTTTTTTGAGCGCCATAATGCCCCGGAAATTCAAGGTCGTACACTTCGCGAAGCACATCACGATTAAGGCGAGGGGCATGCAGCGCATCCTTGATGCCCCTCAGGAAATACCCCAAATAAATAGATTTTTCGTCCGTACGCAGAACCGTCGAAGCCCAAAGTCTTGCTACCGACCCGCCATATAACAACTTCTCAAGCGGGCTAAGAGTACGGGATCGCGTGAAAACCCACATTTTATTGCGAACATCGTTATAAAATCGTGGGCCCGGCTTCGCATTCGTCGTCCCAAAAGTTTTCGTGTGGTGACGAGCCACCGAGGCGGGTACAGCAATGGCATCTCGATGATGTGCAAGACGGGTCGAAAATTCAAAATCATCATTCCAGATAAAAAAATCCGCAATCGGTAGGCCGCCATTCTGACGAATAACTTGAGCGTCCATCACCAAAGATACAAAGGAGGCGCTGCGTATAGGCCGACCCCCCACCGCTTGTGCACGACGATGCCGCCCAGAGCCAGCACCGAACATAGTGCGCATCGTATTCATGGGATGGTCTTCCCCATTGGTCCACACAACCCGTGAAGCTATCAAGGCGGGACGACGGCTGCGGTCCGGCGAATATGATTCCCATGCTTGAACAGACTCATGCAGGGTGTTTTCGGTTGGTTCAGTGTCATCATCCATAACCCACACAAGATCTGGATTGTGGCGCGCTAACGCTCGATCGATTCCAACGGCGAATCCACCCGCACCTCCCATATTCTGAGACAATGTGATGATATCGAGCGGAAGCGAATAGCTTAGATTTTTTAGATACTCGACCGTGCCGTCGGTAGAGGCGTTATCAACCACGACAACAGCGTCCGGCACAACCTGCCCTGCGGCGATACCCGCAAGGGTAATGGGTAATAAATCTTGACGATTATAGGTCACAACAACCGCTACAACACGCGGCCTACCGAGCTGTGCCACACCGCAGACAGGCGCACTCACCGAGTTTTCGCTCTCATCAGGCATCGACGCTTCCTCCCCCAGCACGCACTTTTCAGGCGGACCTATAAACACACGGATATATGAGACATCCCAAGATAGCTATTCTACCCGTCGAAAGCTCTATAGCTAAACATTACGTTCCAGCTTCAGTTTCGACTAGAGACCAAAAAGTTAGCTCCGCCACGTGCTCCTGTGCCACGACTATGCTTTAGCTCTCTTCTGCCCTGAAGTACTACTCTAAAACGTTATTTCTGTTTCTTAAACACCACCGAATATGCGAAAGTTGAAATACACACTCCGTAACAGTTTGGGGTGAGAAAGGTGAAAAGACGTGTCCGAGTCTAAATGGAAAGTTATCGGTGCAAGTGGCTTCGTGGGGTCGTCCATCGTGGCACGACTAAATGCCGAAGGAATCAGCGTAGATCCCATTGAGGCACCCCGTTTAGCAACCCGAGCACTCGACTCAAGAACTATTATCGAAGAAGCTCAGCTCCTTGAAGGCATCATCGACTCCCTAGCGGATGCGTTTGCCGGGGCTCAGGTTGTTGTTAACGCAGCAGGTCTTGCTGCCCCCAATATGCAAGACGTACCTGCGCTAGTGGGTGCTAATGCTCTGTTACCGGCGGTTATCGCTATAGCAGCACACCGTACCGGAGTACGCCGAGTTATTCACCTCAGTTCGGCAGCAGTTCAGGGCGCAAAATCTGTTCTTGATGCGAGCGAATACACAGCTCCCTTTAGCGCATACTCCTTTTCAAAAGCCTTGGGTGAAGAAGCTCTTTTAGACTTGCAGGATACGTTCCACGAGGCCTCGCATGGCGAAACCTCTGAACCTGTTGAGCTGTGCATCCTGCGTGCCACCAGCGTGCAGGGGCGCGGGCGCCGCACTACCGAGGTCTTCGCCAAAATAGCCTCTTCCCCGTTAGCTTCTGTAGCAGGTGCAGGAACCCGCAAATCCCCCGTATCGAGCTCATATGCGCTGGCTGAATTTGTGGTTAAAGTCGGCTCCTTTAAGGGTGAACTGCCCTCTATTGTGCTGCAGCCGTGGGAAGGCGAGACGGTAGCCTCTACCATGGCGGATGCCGGTCGCCGCAAGCCCGTGCACCTGCCTGAATGGCTGTGCAATCTGGCGGTTAAGACCGGGTATACGGTCTCCGAAATGATGAACGATAGGTTCCAAGGTTCCGTTCGCAAAGTCGAGCTCATGTGGTTTGGACAAGAACTCGACGATTCCTGGGCTCGTGAAAACGGTCTTCTACCCGAGCCGCGAGTGCGTGAAGTGCTGCGCAATGCCCATACTGCACTCGGTAAAAAGAAAGATAAGCGATTTAAGAACGCCTAGCTACAGGTCCTTACACTTTTCTACACAGAATAAGCAACGGTGAGGGATTCGAGAGTTAGTATCTCGATTCCCTCACCGTTTTTGAATAGCAGTATTTTCTTGTGAGAGTTATCTGCCCTCTAAGATTCTGATTTCGCTTCGCCGTGCACAAGGGCGCGAGCGGCATCCGTCGATACCGGCTTAACTGGAGCCTGCGCTGTCTTGACCGGCTGAGGTGTGTTATTGCGGTAACCACGCGAGCGTTTTTGATCAACCTCAGGCTTTTTATCGGCAGCAAGCGAGGTGGCGGTATTAACGGCGCCCAACAGCATGTCTGCGATAGAACCGGCTACTGGTGATGCTGCACGCTCCGGTTCTTTGCCGCTGCCGGCATGTTCTGCGTCCCACTGGTCATATGCTTCATCAAGGTCTTCCTGACCGGTAGGTTTCTGCTCAGTATCTTCTTGAGTGGAAGTTTCTTGCTTGTCCTTCTCCTCGTTACGAGCATTAAGCTCACTACGGGTTACGATTGAAGGCACAACCTCACGAAGCTCTTCAACGGTAATAGCCCCTTCACGGACCACGACATAAGGAGTCGAAGTACAGTCCAGAATTGTGGACGGTTTGCTATCGCCAACGCTTCCGTCTTCCTGCGGTGCAGGACGAGGACCATCGTCCACAACAAGCGTGACGTCCTCACCCAGCTGATTAAGCGCTTCTTCGGCCTTAGCTGCCGCAGGCTGTCCTGTCTTGTTAGCCGAAGACACCGCCAATGGACCGTGCTCAGTCAAAAGCTTGAGCGCAAACTTATCGTCGGGCACACGTACAGCAACCGTCCCTTGAGTTTCGCCCAAATCCCACGTCAGCGACGGATAGGAATACAGAATAATCGTTAGAGCTCCGGGCCAAAACTTATTGCCCAAATCATAAACATCGTTTGGGATTTCGTCAGCAACGCCCGCAAGAGCTGCAAGGTCGAATATCAGCACAGGCGGAGGCATGGTACGGGAACGGCCTTTATCAGCCAGAAGCTTCGAAACGCCCTGATGCGAGAAAGCATCACAGGCGATGCCGTAGACGGTATCGGTAGGAATCACGATAGTTTCGTGGGCATTCAATGCCTCACGAGCGGCTTCGACGGCCTCCGTGGTCTCGGTATCAGTCGTTACTGGGTACAGCTTTGCGTTCACGTGCCTTATTCTCTCATGTTTTGGTACGAGGCGATGGATGGTGTGACAAGGTTACGCAATAAGCGAGTGGCCACGCCCGAATATACCGCTCTCTACCGGGGTTTATATCCCGCGGTGTGTCTGGGTTTGCCGTTCAAATCTCGGATTGAGTATATGCTCACAAACCCCTGTGCCGCCAATGTCTCAGTCACTCGGGTCTCTTGTGAATCATCGTGCTCCATCATAAAGAAACCGCCGGGACGCAAAAGATAGTGAGCCCGAGCGATCACCTCCCGAGGAATTTCCATGCCGTCTTCTCCCCCGCCATAAAGCGCCATTTGCGGGTCATACTCGGCGACTTCAAGAGCCTGGGGTTTGCGGTGGGGAGGAATATATGGAGGGTTTGAAAGCACCAAGTCAAAGTATCCGGGCAGATCTTCAAGCGAGGTACGAATATCGCCCGGAATAAGGTGTACGTTCTGAGGATCAAGATTCTTGCGTGCCCAGAGGAGAGCCTGCTCGGAAAGTTCAACCGCAAAAACTTCTGCTTGAGGATTCTCTTCTTTAACCGCTGCGGCGATTGCCCCGGATCCCGTGCATAAATCCACGACGCGAGGGCGAGCGTTAGACTCGTATGTCGCCAAGACCCGCAGAGCTTCCTCCACTAGAAGCTCAGTTTCAGGACGAGGGATAAAAACACCCGGACCTACCTTTATCTCCAGGTGATAAAAAGGTGCGACCCCCGTAATATGCTGCAACGGAACGCGCTGAGCTCTGCACTCTAGCAGTTCCGTATAGCGTACTGAATCCTGTGGCGTAATCCTACGCCCCATCAGGGCGAACCGCTGCACGTCCGCACGAGTTACTGAAGATTCCCCATAGCTACCGCGCTGAATGCCTTGAGAGCCAGTACCTAACAGATATGCGGCAAGAAGTTCGGCATCTGCCCGATATTGTTCTATCCCGGCGTGACGCAGTACGTCAGCACCGCGGCGCAAGGCTTCATCAAGCCCTTCGCCGCGGTGTGCTGTTGGGGTGACCCGTAATCCTGTCACTTCTGCGTTGCCTCGGATTATTCCTGCTCTTGGCCAACCTGTTCCAGTCGGTGAGCCTCATCCATTTCGATGGCAGACTGCACGACTGGATCAAGGTCGCCGTCCAAAACCGCGTCTAAGTTATATGCTTTGTATCCGGTACGATGGTCGGCAATACGGTTCTCGGGGAAGTTGTAGGTACGTATGCGTTCCGAACGGTCCATCGTACGCACCTGAGAGGCACGATGCGCGGCGTTCTCAGCGTCGATCTGCTCCTGCTGATGCGCCAGCAAACGGGCGCGCAGCACGCGCATTGCAGCTTCGCGGTTCTGCAGCTGTGATTTCTCATTCTGCATAGCCACAACAATGCCCGTAGGAAGGTGAGTAATACGCACGGCAGAGTCGGTTGTATTCACAGACTGTCCGCCGGGACCGGAAGAACGGTAAACATCAATCTTCAGGTCGTTCTGACTGATCTCGATCTCTTCGGGTTCATCAACCTCAGGAAATACAAGCACGCCCGCAGCCGACGTGTGAATGCGCCCCTGCGATTCAGTCGCGGGAACACGCTGAACTCGGTGCACGCCGCCTTCATATTTCATGTGTGCCCATACGCCTTCGGCAGGTTCGTTGGAGGTTCCCTTGATTGCTATCTGGGCATCCTTGTACCCACCCACATCGGTACTGGTGGAGGAAATAACCTCGGTCTTCCAGCCCTTATGCTCGGCATAACGCAGATACATACGCAAAAGATCACCCGCGAAGAGAGCCGCCTCGTCGCCGCCCGCGCCCGCTTTGACCTCAAGAATAACGTTGCGACCATCATCAGGATCACGAGGGATCAAAAGACGGCGTAGCCTCTCTTGGGCTTCTTCAAGCTCGGCCTCAAGAGTAGGAATCTCAGCCGCAAAATCAGGGTCTTCTGAGGCCATTTCACGCGCCGCTTCTAAGTCATCCGCCAAGGACTTGTATTTGTTATATGCGGTCACGATACCGGTGAGTTCCGCATAACGCCGTCCCACGCGGCGAGCCTTCCCCTGATTTGCCTGAACGGCGGGGTCAGCCAGCTGCTCCTGAAGCTCAGTGTGCTCGTCAAGGAGCACCTGGATAGACTCAAACATTTTTGCTCTCTTACCTTGGTATACGCGCCGTTTTTTCGGAACTCGCGTATATCTTCACTTCATTATTACAGGGTCTAGGCACCGCACACCCCGTACCGCACAATCTCTTGGGCGGTACGGGGCGAACAATGCTGTGCGATAACCGCTACGAGACGGCTACCATGCTAATCCACAAGGCGCAGCCCATTCTTCTGAACGGTCAGCAAGAATTCAACGTTGCTCTCAGTCTTCCGAAGCTGGTTCGTAAGAATATTTAGAGCCTGCTCGGGTTCCATACCGGCCAGAGCACGGCGCAGACCCCACATAATCTTAACTTCGTCCGGAGAGAGCAGATTCTCTTCGCGGCGTGTGCCGGAGGCGTTAATATCCACCGCCGGGAAAATACGCTTATCCGCGAGCTGACGTGACAGACGCAGTTCCATATTACCGGTGCCCTTGAACTCTTCGAAGATAACTTCATCCATCTTCGAGCCGGTCTCTACCAGAGCCGTCGCCAGAATAGTAAGCGAGCCACCTTCTTCGATGTTACGAGCGGCACCGAAGAATTTCTTCGGTGGGTACAGAGCGGCAGAATCAACACCGCCGGAGAGAATACGTCCGGAGGCAGGAGCCGCCAGGTTGTAGGCACGCCCCAAGCGAGTCATGGAGTCCAGCAGCACAACCACATCGTAGCCCAGCTCAACCATGCGTTTAGCACGTTCGATAGCCAACTCAGCGACGGTGGTGTGATCCTCAGCAGGACGGTCGAAGGTTGAAGCTATAACCTCGCCGGAGACCGTGCGCTGCATGTCGGTTACTTCTTCAGGGCGTTCATCCACCAAAACCATCATGAGGTAAACCTCAGGGTTGTTGGCAGTAATAGCGTTCGCGATCGACTGCAGCATAAGGGTTTTACCGGCCTTTGGCGGCGAAACGATCAGACCGCGCTGACCTTTACCGATCGGAGATACCAGATCAACAACACGGGTACCCAGTTTCTTCGGGGTGGTCTCTAGGCGCAGTCGCTCCTTGGGATACAGCGGGGTAAGTTTCGAGAACTCACGACGGCTGGAAGCTTCTTCCACAGGCTGCCCATTAATAGCTTCAACTTTCACAAGCGCGTTGAAACGCTGGCGCGAGTTTTGTTCTCCCTCGCGCGGCACGCGAATAGCGCCCAGAATATGGTCACCCTTACGCATGTGGTAACGCTTAACCTGAGCCAGGGATACATAGACATCGTTCGGACCGGGCAGATAGCCGGAGGTGCGCACAAAGGCGTAATTATCGAGGATATCGAGAACACCTGAAATCGGTGCCAGTACGTCATCCTCATTCACCTGAGGCTCATCGGAATCCCCACGACGGTTACGACGATCGTTCTTTTCATAGCGGTCACGCTTATTGCGGCGGCTAGTGCGCTCCTCACGATTTTGATTCTGTTTTTCGAATCGTTGATCGTTTTTCTCGGAACGCTCATTCTTCTCAGAACGGTCACGCTTGTTACGGCGGCTAGTGCGCTCTTCGGCCTCTTCTTCACCCTTACGACGGTTATTCCGCTCGCGTGTGCGGGTACGTTTAGTCGGCTTCTCAGGTTCAGAGCCGAAAGTCATATCCAGAGCCGCCGTAATGGAGTCCAGGGTAGTAGAGCCGTCCGAAGTTGTGGCTTTCAAATCGGCGGAATTCTCGGGAAGATCACGCTGTGCAGAACGCGAACCGATGCTTTCAGAAGCCAGTTCTGCTTTCACATCTAAGGGAGGCAAATCCGTATTCTTACCCTCTTGGGGACCGCGACCGTTCTTAGCTTCACGGTCTTTCCGAGATCGTGAATTTCGAGTGCGGCGAGTAGTACGTTCCTCGCGCTCGGGGGTCTCGGTACTCTCGCCAGATGCTGCTCCTTCGGAAGATTTCTTTGTTGAGGAAGCCTCATCAGGTTTAGCGGCTTCTTCAGAAGCTGCCTTAGCGGCCTTGCGACTACGCGCGCGCTTCTGTGCCGGAGTCTCATCCTGCGCTTGAGAATCTTGCGACTTTGAGCGGGTGTTTTTAGAAGTTTTTGTGCTTTCTTGAGTCGAGGCAGCCTCGGCACCTTCGGTGGTGCCGCCGCGCTGATGCAGGGTTAACGCTTCCACAAGCTCAGCTTTCTTCATTTTCAGGTATCCACGAATACCGAGCTGCTGAGCGAGAGTACGAAGCTGTGCGACCTTCAAGCCGCTGAATTCGGAGAAAGCGTCACCGGAACCGGTGCCATTATCCTCGATCACGACAATGTTCTTTGCCAAACGATTTATCCTTTTAGTCAGGGACACCCAGAAAATCCTCTCAGAATTGAGGATCGGGTTTTTCTCATCATGCATACAGTGTAGAAACTACATACCGCATACTGTGCGGTATCGCGCTACGCTATACTGCCTCATGTATATCCGAGGCACTCACTTTCGAACCGTCGTTACGTGAGGTCAAGAAACGGCAAAGTCCTTGTGAAGTGAGGCAAAAAATACATGACCACAGAAAAATATTTCCTCGCGAGCTCCCCACGGAAGAAGAAGCATACGCGAACACACAAAAAGACGTGGTTCAAAGAAAATACTTTCCATTCCCGGATGTGGCGGTTCTTCGTGCGACCGGGAGATAAAACAAACACGATAAACCATGTCAGGTGAAAAACACCTTACTGTGTAACTATAACACCTTCTGCATCGATTTCAAGGGGCATGACGCGCCATGACAGGCGACGCCCCTCATATTCGTTCCCCTCATGAGTAACCTCAAACTCAGCGATCGCTCGCTGTGCTGCAGCGACTTCTTCACAGCTACGGGAGAAGGTTAATACGGTAGGCCCGGCCCCCGAAATTACGGCGGGAAGCTGCCGATCACGCAGATAGGCAACCAGCGCCGCACTCGGTCGCATCGCAGGAATACGGTACCCCTGATGCAGATAGTCCACGGTTGCATCCATAAGATACTCCGGTGCTTGCGAAAGGGCTTGAATCAATAAAGCAGCACGACCTGAGTTTGCCGCAGCCTGCTCATGCGGAATCTCAGCAGGAATCAGCGAACGTGCAAGTTTTGTAGAAACTTCATAATCGGGTACCGCTACGATAGGTACAACGGCAGAATGAACCGGTACGACCAACGAGCGCCAGTCCCCCAGTTCGCCCCAGGATATTGATAGCGAACCATACACCGAAGGCGCCACATTATCGGGGTGTCCTTCAAGGTCTGAAGCTACTTGAAGAATCTGGTCACGGCTCAATTGAGCGTGCTCGGGAAGCAACCCGGAAGCCGCCGCAACGCCCGCAACAATAGCGGAGGCAGATGAGCCCATGCCACGTGAATGCGGAATACGGTTGTGCGCCGTCAGCCTGAGGGCTGGGAAATCATGAAGTCCGACCTTCTCAAAAGTGGAACGCATCGCCTGAATCACCAGATGGGTTTCATCGCGCGGTACGGCCTCACTGCCCTCGCCGGAAAGCTCAAATTCTAAACCTTCAGAAATACGCTCAACCCTAAGTTCATCATAAAACCCTAAAGCCACCCCTAAGGTATCGTAGCCGGGCCCGAGGTTAGCACTTGATGCCGGAACCTTGACGGTGACGGTTTTACCGACAGGAATATCTGCGCATGTGATAGGGGTATCAGAATTCGACATGGAAACCTCGGGTGCATGTGGATGTTAGGAGCGCATACTGTGCTGTTCAAGCGGTGGAACAACACTAATGTCACTTACTTTACGAGAATTTATCCTAGCATTGAGCGGGTTACGGACAGAATAAGACGCCCTTGCCCAAGAAAATTTTCTCGGACAAGGGCGCATCGACCTATCGGTTAACAGGCTATAGGGTGGTTAGTTCAGGTCAAGAATATCTGCCACAGCCACAACATCGAAGGCTGCCTTAGTCGGTTCAACTTTCGCACCGTTGACCGGTTCCAGCGCCCACTGCGGATCCTTCAAACCGTGACCCGTCACCGTAATGACAATGGTCTTGCCCTCGGGAGCCTCACCCGCGCGATGTTTCTTGAGCAGACCCGCAACACCAGCGGCTGAAGCGGGCTCAACGAAAACGCCCTCGCGGGAAGAGAGCCAGCGGTGCGCCTCAAGAATCTCCTCATCGGTGACAGCTTCAATCACGCCGCCGGATTCGTCGCGTGCCGCTTCAGCTTTCTCCCATGAGGCAGGGTTACCGATGCGAATTGCGGTCGCAATCGTTTCGGGAGTGTCAATCGGGTGCCCTGCAACAATCGGGGCCGCGCCAGCTGCTTGGAAACCCCACATGATGGGTCGCTTGGTGGCGACCGGCTCTAGGACCTTGCCGTCACGGTTCGTATAGGGCTCGGAATACTCCTTGTACCCCTTCCAATAAGCGGTAATATTGCCCGCGTTACCTACCGGGAGCAGATGGTAATCGGGGGCATCTCCCAGGGTGTCGACGACCTCAAAAGAACCGGTCTTCTGACCCTCAATGCGGTAGGGGTTCACCGAGTTCACCAAGAATACTGGGTAATTCTCGCTGAGTTTACGGGCAATTTCGAGGCAGTTATCGAAGTTTCCGTCAATCTGAATAATATCAGCGCCGTGGGCGATGGCCTGCGAGAGTTTGCCCATCGAAATCTTGCCGTCCGGCACGAGTACCGCGCAGCGCATCCCCGCTTGAAGCGCATATGCCGCTGCCGACGCTGAAGTATTACCGGTCGAAGCGCACACAACAGCCTTCGCACCTTCGCGTTTAGCGGCAGTAATAGCGCTCGTCATGCCGCGGTCTTTGAAAGATCCGGTGGGGTTCATCCCCTCGAATTTGAGGTATACCGTATTGCCAGTCTGCGCTGACAGCGCCGGTGCGTGAATCAGCGGGGTTCCGCCTTCGCCTAGAGTTACCGGTTTTACCTCGTCCCCGAACGGAAGACGATCGCGGTATTCGTTAATGACGCCCTGCCACACATGTGCCATGGGATTCTCCTACTTTCTGCTGATGGTTTTACTCGCGCGGACTTGAGAATTTCCGCGCTGAAATTCTAGTCTTCCTGATCTATTTACCGGACTCGACGCGAATCACGGAAATAATCTCACGCACAGTATCTAAACCGTCGATCACCGCGATCGCGCGGCGCAGGTCAGAGTCTTTGGCAGAGTGCGTCACCAGGCGAATCTGTGCGGCGCCATCCCGCGGAGTAGATTGACGCAAAGAATCCACCGAAATACCGTGTTCGGCGAAAATACGAGCAATATTTGCGAGTACGCCCAATTTGTCATCAACCAACATGCCTACCGAATAGCGGGAGATAATGTCGCCCAATCCGGTAGCAGGCAGCTGCGCGTAAGAGGACTCGGGCACACCCGGACCGCCCAATACCAGACGGCGCGCCAACGACACAAAATCACCCAGAACAGCAGAAGCGGTCGGTGCCCCACCGGCACCAGGGCCATAGAACATCAGCTCGCCTGCGTTCTGCGCCTGTACAAACACGGCATTAAACGCGCCATGGACACCTGCTAGCGGATGCTGCCGTGGAATGAGCGTAGGAGCTACGCGAATATTGACTCCGTCACCGTCGCGCTCACAAATAGCCAGGAGTTTAATCACGTAGCCGTCGGCATCTGCGGCGGCAACGTCATCGGCGTTTACGGCGGTAATACCCTCTATGTGAACGTCATCAATGGTGAAATCAGAGTGGAACGCCAATGAGGCTACAATAGCCGCCTTTGATGCAGCATCATGACCTTCAACGTCAGCGGTGGGGTCTGCTTCGGCATAGCCGAGTTCCTGGGCGTCTTTGAGCGCATCGGCAAAGGTTGCGCCGGTGGTATCCATCTGGTCCAGAATGTAGTTGGTGGTGCCGTTCATAATGCCCAGCACACGTGTGACAGTATCTCCTGCCAAAGAATCGCGCAGGGGGCGCAAAATCGGAATTGCACCGGCGACCGCCGCCTCATAGGAAAGCTGTGCACCGGACTTATCGGCAGCAGCCTGTAGCTCAACACCGTGTTTTGCCAGAAGCGCTTTATTCCCTGAAACCACCGATTTACCTGCCTCTAGAGCGCGCAGAATGCGGGTTCGTGCAGGTTCAATACCGCCGGTCAGCTCGATCACCACGTCGGCAGCGTCAATCAGGGCGTCTGCATCGGTGGTATACAGCCCTGGTTCGGCATCCCAGTGGCGTTTAGCCGCAGTATCACGCACGGCTATACCGATCAGCTCAACAGGCGCACCTATCCGTTCTTTGAGAACCGCGCTATCCTCACTAAAAATACGCGCTACCTGAGAACCAACGTTCCCAGCGCCGAGCAGAGCAACCTTAATGGTGTCAGTCACGTTATCTCCTACATTTTGACCGAGTGGTGAACGCGCCTGTACGAACGGGCGACGTCATCATCAACTGTATCAAGAGAGCGGCGCCTGGACGCGGTCAAGACGCCAACATTACCGCCATTTACGGGGGTGTCGTTATATTACAAGCAGTTTCTTACCCAAACATACGCCATGCGGGTCATCATGCGGAAAAGATTTGGTGCCCGTACTAGAAGCCCGTATCGAGAGCAAGCATCTCATCTTCGCTTTGGCGACGAATAATAGGATGCGCCGCTTCCCCCGCCGACGTAGCAATAACCGGCGGACGGCTCAGGTAGTTATAGTTCGACCCCAGCACATAACAGTACGCACCGGTAGCTGGCACCGCGAGAATATCCCCCGCACGCAGGTCAGCAGGAAGATAGCAATACCGCACCACAATATCACCCGATTCGCAGTGTTTACCTACCACACGTGAAAGCACGTGCTCTCCCGCCGGGGCGCGGTTTGCCAGGGTTACCGCATAGTCGGCGTCATAGAGCACTGGGCGCGCATTATCACTCATACCGCCGTCCACAGAGACGTACCGGCGCACTCGAATCTGACCGTGCTCATCCTCAATACTCACGTTTTTGATGGTGCCGACGGTGTAAAGCGTCACCCCTGAGGGGCCTGAAATCGAGCGGCCAGGTTCAAAAGACATATGCGGAATCGCCAGGCCAAGACGCACGCAGGTTGCCGCGACTGCATCCGCAATCGAGACGGTAATCTGCTCAATACTGCGCGGGGTATCGGCCTCGGTATAGCCAATACCGTAGCCGCCGCCCAGGTCAAGCTCAGGCAGGCTAAGACCGTATTTCTGGTTCACGGCGTGCATAAAGGTAAGAGCCGTATCTGCCGCCTGCTCGAAGCCCTGCGCCTCAAAAATCTGTGAGCCTATATGGCAGTGAATACCCCGAAATTCCAGGGAATCCGTAGCGGTGAGGATACCGGCGGCAAGCATCGCGTAGGATTCGTCCTCAGTGGTTGACCAATACTCAAGTTCATCTGCCTCTAACCCGGCAAGACGCGCGGTTCCAGGCTGAAGCGACATCCCAAATTTTTGATCTTCATGCGCCGTAGCAATAGATTCGTGGGTGGAGGCATGTACACCGGGCGTAATCCGAATGAGCACGGGAACCGCCGGATACGGCTCCTGCCCCGCTGCAGCGCGTTCTGCGTTCAGCTCGGCATGCACATCCGCGATGAGTTTAAGCTCGTCAACGGAATCTGCCACCACACGCCCTACTCCGTGTTTGATGGCGCGCACAATCTCGCCGTGCGACTTGTTATTACCGTGCAGCGCAATATTTTGCCCGGGAACCTGAGCCCGCAGGGCAATCGCCAGTTCCCCTCCCGATGCCGTATCAAGACACAAACCTTCTTCATGCGCCCACCGCGCCACGGACGTGCACAAGAATGACTTTCCTGCGTAGTAGACACTCACCTGCGCGCCATACCGGGCGAAAGCATCCTTGAATGCCTGGCGGTACCCGCGTGCCCTAGCTCGGAATGTATCTTCCGAAAATACGTACTGCGGAGTATCAAACTCTTTGACAAGCTCACTCGCTGCAATGCCGTCGATGGTTAGCTCTCCCCCATGATTACGCTGAAATGAGTCCGTCCAGATGGTACGGTTCAGCTCAGCCGGATGTTCGGGGCAGGTAAGCCAGTCGGGGGCGTACAGGGATTGTGCGTCGCTCATGCAGAAGTCCTCGGGTCTTGTGTCACGGTCACAGATTCGTGATGCCATCACCACTATATCGGAACGCCTTGCTGCCACGATGCTGCTCATAGGTGGTGTTCAGATAGCGGATAAACCAATATACAAAAGCCGCGTGCCCCGTCATCGTGTTGGCGGGGTACGCAGCTTCCGGTCGGTTCGGCATTACATACGCTCGGGGGCGGTGACCCCCAGCAGACCCAATCCGTTGGCGAGTACCTGACGTGTTGCATTGTTGAGAAGCAAACGGGTACGGTGCAGATCAGTCACTGGCTCATCGCCCTTTGGAGCCACGCGCGAGAGGCCGTACCAGCTGTGGTAGGCCGCCGCAAGGTTTTCCAGATAACGGCTCATGCGGTGCGGCTCGTAGAATTCCGCTGCAGTACGCACGGTTGCCGGGTATTGCCCCAGCACTGCAAGAAGCTCAGTATCTGCGGGCGTATTCAGAAGCCCTGTGTCCACGCCATCGGCAAGATGCACGCCAGCATCAATGGCATTACGTTCTACAGCCGCAGTGCGGGCGTGCGCATACTGCACATAATAGACAGGGTTATCGCTGCTCTTCTGCACAAGCAGATCAAGATCGATATCAATTGTGCTGTCTACCGAGTAGCGGATCAGTTCGTAACGTGCCGCATCCACACCCACAGCCTCTACAAGGTCTTCAAGGGTGACGACATTACCGGCGCGCTTCGACATACGCACGTGTTTGCCGTCCTTGACAAGGTTCACCAGCTGCCCAATCATGACCTCAATCTGCTCGGTCCGGTACCCCAAGATTTGAGCGATAGCCTTGAGCCGTCCCACATAGCCGCTATGGTCTGCGCCAAGCATATAGATGGCTATGTCCGCAGGGTTCTCAGGACGGGTCATTTTATTGCGGAAATACGCAATATCTCCAGCAACATAGGCGTGATTACCATCCGATTTAATGACCACACGGTCTTTGTCATCGCCGTAGTCAGTGGTGCGCATCCACCACGCGCCCTCGGATTCAAAAAGCTGACCATCCTGTTTCATCTGCTCAATGATGCGGTCGGCCTCGCCAGATTCAAATACCGAGTTTTCGTGGAAGAAGACATCAAAGTCGGTGCCGAAACGGTGCAGAGAATCTTTAATCTGTGCGAACATAAGCTCGGTTCCGATTTCACGGAAAACTTCTGCGGGGTTTTCGGCGTCGAGCGCGTCTGGGCGTTGGGCGAGAATCTGATCTTTGATATCGGTAATATAGGCGCCCGCATAGCCGTCTTCAGGGGTAGGCTCTCCCTTGGCTGCAGCAAGAAGCGAGTTGACGAACCGATCAATTTGAGTGCCGTGATCGTTGAAGTAGTATTCGCGCACCACATTTGCGCCCTCGGCTTCGAGGATATTGGCGAGCGCATCGCCCACGGCCGCCCAACGGGTTCCACCCAAGTGGATGGGGCCGGTGGGGTTAGCCGAGACGAATTCGAGGTTGATGGTTTTTCCCGCGAATTTATCGCTGGTTCCGTATGTTTTCCCGGCTTCGACGATAGTGGCGGCGAGGGTGCCTGCCGCAGCCGCATCCAGGGGTATATTGAGGAAGCCTGGACCGGCAATATCTACCGTTGAAACTCCCGGAATTGAGGCAATTTTATCGGCAAGAACAGCTGCTACTTCGCGAGGATTCTTGCCAACTTTCTTGGCGAGCTGCAGCGCAATATTAGTCGCCCAGTCACCGTGTTCGCGAGATTTCGGGCGTTCCACGCGCGCGAGGGGAAGCTCTGCGTTATCTGCGAGGGTAAGCTGACCGGATGCGATAGTTTTATCGAGTTCTTGAGCAATTGCTGCTGATAATTCTTCGGGAGTCATAGCTACATATTCTAGCAACATCTGATAGGATATAGAGGTTCGCTTGTGCGCCGTATGCGGCTGAAACGCCTAGTTTCCGGTTGAGGTGCCAAGGCGGTAACCAAAATTTCATATGTCAGCCCTTGTAGCTCAGTGGATAGAGCGCTTGCCTCCGGAGCAAGAAGTCGAAGGTTCGAATCCTTTCAAGGGCACTTTTTTATTGGCCTATCCGCTTCAGCGGGTAGACCATTTTTATTGAACTACTGACATTAGCCCGCTGAGCCATACCATGAAATAACGTGGAGAAACGAAACTATGCAGGAACCTGGGAGGCTAGGATGTCTATAGGCACTTTTGCATTTATTACGATCGCTCTCTTCATGGTGCACGAATTTGAGGAGATCATCTTCGTGCGCCGCTATATCGAGAAGTACTCCAGCGATAACCGGTACCACGACGAAATGTTTATAGCGGGGCAAGACCATTACCCCTCAACCGCAGCTATTGCCGCCATGATCGGTGAAGAATTTATTGTTGCTTGTCTGATCCTTTTTAGCGGGGTCATATTTGATTCCATTGAGACCGTCACAGCTATCTTTATCGCTTATATCCTGCATCTTATCCTTCATATCCGCGAGGCGTTTATCTTTCCGGGATGGGCACCGGGCAGCAGGACCGCAGTATTTACGATGCCGTTTAACGCTATTACCTTATACGCTATCTTTGCTACCCAGCATATCGATTACCTCAAATTAGTTATTTTGACCGTGGTCTTGAGCGCTGTGGTTCTTATTAACCTACAGATGCTTTACCGACTATCGGGAAAGATTGAAACGTTCATTCAGAAGATCGCGTAATACTAGGGTTCCCGGGTTTCTATAGTTAGGCAATAAGCCCCCACGGCGCTGATAGTTCTCTGCTACAGGAACTTATAGGGCTTCAATTTAGCTAGGATATACACACACTCGCCACGAAAACGGCATGTGTGAGAGTTGCCTTTTATGACATGCTATTTTGCCCCGTGACCTGCGCTTGAGAGAATGTTTCCAATCGTTATCGTCACGGCAGAAGGGGCTCATCATGACCATGCACCAGGTACAGCTCACCGTATGGGGTGAGCCCGAGAATCTGCATTTTACAGAGACTCCTATGCCTTCGCCCCTTCGCGGGCATGTTCTTCTCAAAGTTACCGCCGCTGGTGTTAATCCTATAGACCTTACAACGCGCAAGGGATTGGGCCCTGCGGCATCATTGATTAATCTTGACCAAGAACCCGCCGTTTTAGGATGGGATGTTGCCGGTTTGGTTTGTGAAACGGCGGGCGATTACACGGGATTCCAGCCAGGCGAGAAGGTTTTCGGGCTGGTGCAGTTTCCGCATCCGGGTAAGACATATGCCGAATACGTTTTGGCTCCTGCCCATCAGCTTGTGCACGCCCCTGCAGATATTCCCGATGAGCAGCTGGGTGCCGCTCCCCTGGCAGCATTGACGGCATACCAGGCACTTTTTGAGGTTGCGAAACTTTCTTCCGGGGAGCGCGTGCTGATCCATGCGGGCGCAGGCGGTGTTGGTCATCTCGCGATTCAGCTTGCCCTCGACGCTGGCGCTACAGTTTACGCTACGGCTTCTGAGAAAAACCGTGAGTTTATACAGTCTTTGGGCGCAGAATTTATCGACTACACAACCCAAGATTTCCGGCAGGTTCTAGGTCCTACCCTTGATGTGGTACTGAATTCTACGGGTGCACAAACCTTCGTAGATTCTTTGGATGTACTGGTTCCGGGCGGTCGAATCGTGACCCTCACAAGCCCCGATCCTTTAGAGACTGCACGCGAGCGCGGGTTTACGGCAGAGTGGCTGACGGTGCATCCCGACCGTTATCAGCTGGGTGAGATTGCTCGACTCATGTCGCTGGGGATCGTGAAAATTCACGTGGATCAGACTTTCCCGCTAGAGCAGGCAGCGAAAGCTCATGAGCTTGTGGGCTCCCGGCATGTGCGCGGCAAAGTGGTGCTTGTTCCTTAGGATTCTACGTGTTCTCTGGAAGAAGAACCTGAATCTTTATAGGGCTGCGCTGCCGACACTCCAGACGATGAGGTGGCTGCCAGCATATGGTCCACGTCTCTGTGAAGGCGCGCGGCTATGGCGGCATCATAGAGCACGCCGTTGTAGCAGAACTTTTCACGTTCTACGCCCTCAACCACGAACCCTATATGGCGTGCCACTGCCGCTGATGCAGGGTTATTGGTGCGGTACCCAAGCTCTAAACGGCGAACACGTGGGGACCTTGCGGATGTAAGAGCTGAGAAATCGTAGCTGATCTTGGCTTGTTCTGCGGGTTTTCCAGGTGATACAGCGCTATCATTCGACGCGTCTATATTCTGTGCCCAGTCGCACGCCGCACGCACGCATCTACTTGTTATACCGAGCCCTCGGGTTTCTGCCGAGATCCAGTAGTAAACCCAAGCTCTATCCCAGGTTCCAGAAGGCTGGCGCCCCATACATCTGAAACCTACGCACCCGGCAGCTTGGTTATCAACTTCCAAACACCATGGGATGTGTTCAGAAGACGGAAGAAGCTCTTCGCAGATGAGAATACGTGCATCTTCTACACCACCGAGAGCTGGCATCTGATGTACAAGATCGGGCGTTGCACGGTATATGTCATAGAGTCTTGCGGCATCATCTTCCCGCCAAGCCCGCAGTTTTATTTTCATGACCTGCCTTTGCGTTTGAGATTATTAGTATCTGCTCCAAGATTACACAAGTCTCCGCCGAAAGCACGTCCCTCTTGGGTACCAAATACAGAAGAGTAAACTAGTAACAATATGTCTGAGCAGAAACCCACCGAACACACAGATACTCCTAAGACCACTCGAACCGCGCCCAGTATGGCGAGCATGGCGGCTGCCATTCATGCGGCGCCGGTGCGCGCACCTCAAAAGCCCGCGCGCACATCCCAAATATCCGGTGAGAAACCCGGCGATGCTTCCACAGCAGAGCCAGGTGCAAAGCGGGATACTTCCCACAAGAATTCCTCGCGTAAAAATAACGCTTCACGCTCCAAAAACCCGCAAAAACGCGCGCATCACAAGAACCACCGGGACCGGCCCGAACAGCGTCCCTACAACCCGCTGATTCCCGCTGAGATTACCTATCCCGAAGAACTGCCCGTCAGCGAGCGCCGCGAAGACATTAAGACGGCTATTCGTGATCACCAGGTCATCATTGTCGCTGGCGAGACCGGCTCGGGTAAGACCACGCAGTTGCCCAAGATGTGCTTGGAACTCGGTCTTGCTGAAAAAGGCATGATTGGGCACACCCAGCCGCGCCGCCTTGCCGCACGTTCGGTGGCGGAGCGCATCGCCGAAGAACTGGGGCAGAAAATTGGTGAGACCGTGGGTTACCAGGTGCGTTTCACCTCTGAGGTGGGCGAGAACAGCGCTATCAAACTCATGACGGACGGTATTCTGCTCGCCGAAATTCAGCACGATAAGCTGCTGCGCAAGTATTCCACGCTCATTATTGACGAGGCACATGAGCGCAGCCTAAATATTGATTTTATTCTGGGGTATCTGAAGCGGATTCTGCCGAAGCGCCCCGATTTGAAGGTCATTATTACCTCCGCAACCATTGATCCTGAACGATTCGCGAGGCATTTCGCACCGAGTTTCGTGCCAGGTAAGGGTGTGGTAGACGATTCTCTCAGCGATGAGGAACGTGAGCTTGCCGAGCAGATTCTTCCCGATGATGCTCCCCCGATTATTGAAGTTTCGGGGCGCACCTACCCGGTGGAGATTCGCTACCGCCCGCTCGATGGGGACGACTACGCTGATGAAGATGAAGGCGACGAAGACCGTGACCCAACCGATGGAATCCTTGCCGCCGTTGAGGAGTTGTCGAAGGGGGCGCCCGGCGATATCCTGATTTTCTTCTCGGGCGAGCGTGAAATTCGCGATGCTCACGATGCTTTAGAGTCTTTGGTTGCCAAGTCCCCACGTATGAACTATGAGGTTCTGCCGCTGTATGCGCGTCTGTCTCTCGCGGAGCAGCATCGTGTGTTTACGCCGGGGAGTCGGCCGCGCATCGTGCTGGCGACGAACGTTGCGGAAACTTCGCTGACGGTGCCGGGTATCAAGTATGTGATCGATACCGGTACCGCCCGCATTTCGCGGTATTCGGCGCGCACGAAGGTGCAGCGCCTGCCGATCGAACGGATTTCGCAGGCAAGCGCGAACCAGCGCTCGGGGCGGTGCGGCCGTGTGAGCGATGGTATTGCAATTCGGCTGTATTCTGAGGAGGATTTCGCGTCGCGCAGCGAGTTTACCGACCCGGAGATTCTGCGCACGAACCTGGCGGCCGTTATTTTGCAGATGATTGCGATCGGCGTGGTGCGTGAGCCCGGCGATATTGCGCGTTTCCCGTTTGTGCAGCCGCCCGCATCGCGCGCGATTAATGACGGCGTGAATCTGCTACGTGAGCTTGGGGCGCTTTCTGAAAAACCGGCGCGCACGGATAAGAGGGGGAAGCATCATCGTGCTACCTCGACGCTGACCGCTACGGGGCGTGCAATGAGTGCGTTCCCGGTTGATCCGCGCTTGGCGCGCATGATTATTGAGGGTTCGCGCCGTGACTGTGCTAAAGAGATGATGGTTCTTGCCGCTGCTTTGACGATTCAGGATCCGCGTGAACGCCCGGCTGAGGTGCGTGGCACCGCCGATGAGATGCATGCCCGTTTCACGGACGATAAATCTGATTTTTCGTCGTTCCTGCTGCTGTGGCAGTACATTAATGAGCGCCAGGCTGAGCTTTCCTCTTCACAGCTGCGAAAGATGTGCCACCGCGAGTTTATTAACTTTCTGCGTATTCGTGAGTGGCAGGATCTTTTCGCCCAGCTGCGCGAGATGGGGCGCACCGCGAATATCCGCGTGTCGAACGGGCGCGATATTGACGCGTCGGGGCGTGAGGTTGAGATTCATAAGAGCCTGCTTTCGGGCCTGCTCTCGCATGTGGGCGCTAAGGAGGAGCGTGAGAAAACCTACGGCAAAGCCCCGCGTGGCCCGCGTGAATATCTGGGGGCGCGCGGCACAAAATTCGCTATCTTCCCAGGTTCAGGGCTTTTCAAGCAGAACCCTGACTGGGTGCTTTCTGCCGAGCTTGTGGAGACTTCCCGGCTGTGGGCGCGCACAAACGCCGCGATTGAGCCGCAGTGGGTTGAAGAAGTGGGCGGGCACCTGCTGAAAAAGCAGTATTCCGAGCCGCATTGGTCGGCAAGCCGGGGCGCCGCCGTGGCGTATACGAAGGGCACACTGTACGGGCTGACGATTTATGCCGACCGCCCAGTGCAGTATTCCCGGGTAGATGCCGCCGCTGCACGTGAGATTTTTATTCGTTCCGCCCTGGTGGAGGGCGACTGGCGCACCCAGCACAAGTTCTACAAGCGCAACCTGCGTGCCCTGGCTGAGGTTGAGGAGCTTGAGGCCCGCCTGCGCCGCCGAGATCTGCGAGTGGATGACGCCGTGCTTTTCGAGTTCTATAATGCGCGCATCCCCGAGCATGTGACGGACGTTCGTTCCTTCGATAAATGGTGGAAGCACGCGCGTTTAGAAAACGATAACCTGCTCGATTTCAACCCGGAAAACCTTATTAATGAGGATGCCGCCGATTATGACGATTCGCAGTTCCCGCGCCAGTGGGTACAGCGTACTGACGGCGGCGAACTCACCCTGGATTTGCGGTACGAATACGCCCCGGGGGCAGGTTTGGGCGGTGCCCGCACGGATGCGGCAAAACGCGACGGCGTGGCGGTTCAGGTACCGATTCTGTTCTTGAACCAGCTGACTCCCGAGCCGTTCCGCTGGCAGATTCCGGGGATGCGCCATGAACTTTTAACGGCACTCATTAAATCGCTTCCGAAGGCGATTCGCCGTAATTTTGTGCCCGCCCCGGATGTTGCACGCATGGCGTTGGAGTCTCTGGAGGCTGACTACTCCCCCGCGACCGACGAGCTTTTGCCCTCGTTCGCACTGGTGCTGCGTCGTCTGCGCGGCGTGGTGGTTGAGCCGGATGCATTCGACTGGAAGTCCGTGCCGGATCATCTGAAGTTCACGTTCCAGGTGCGCGATGCCCGCAATAAGATTCTGGGCGAAAGCAAAGATATCCGTGAACTGCAGCAAAAACTCCATGCGCAGATTCGCTCCGCCCTGGCAGATTCGCTGGGTGCTTCTGAAGATACGGTGGCGAAGATGGCGGCGCTCGCAGGTGGGAACTCCGCGCAGGGGGCCTCATCGCAAACCGGTTCGGCGCAGCAGGGCGCGCAGGAAAACAGCTCAGATCCGGGCGCAAAACCCGAGAAAACCGCCGCTCAAGGTATAGGATCGCAAGATTCTATCCGTGAGACCACGGGCTTGACTGACTTTCCCGGCGAGGAGATTCCGCGCAAGGTACAGCGCATTATTGCGACCCAGGCGGTCAGTGGATACCCGGCGCTGGTGGACGAAAAAACGAGCGCGGGCATCCGTATTTTCCCCACCGAGGCCGAGCAGGTGAATTCGCAGCGGCGCGGTATTATTCGTCTTCTGCAGCTGCAGGTGCCCTCACCTGAGCGGTACGTAAGCGATCACCTGTCAAATAAAGAGAAGATTGTGTTCACACAGAACCCGCATGGTTCGATTGATGAGCTGATTCGGGACTGCACGGTTGCCGCGCTCGACAAGCTGGTGCCGCATACGCCCGTGTTCACGCGTGCCGAGTACCGCGAGCTGTTCGAGCAGGTGCGCGCCGAACTAATCGATACCGTCTTTGAGGTCACCAAGCTGGTTGCCGAAATCCTCTCAGAAGCGGCGGCGCTGCGCAAAGCCATTAAGAAAGCAACCTCATTGAGCACCATGCACGCCGTCTCAGACGTGAAGGGGCAGCTCGATAATCTGGTGTACCCCGGATTCGTGGCGAACACCGGGTACGATCAGCTGGTTCACCTGCCGCGCTATCTGAAGGCAGCGCAGATACGCTTGACGAAGCTGGGACCGAACCTGAACCGAGATAATCAGCTCATGCTCACGGTGCAGGATTTAGAGGATTCCTACGATTCTGCTATCAAGTCGCTGCCCGAGGGGACTCTTATTCCCGATGCGCTCGCCCGCGTGAACTGGATGCTTGAGGAACTGCGCGTGAGCTTCTTCGCCCAGGAACTCGGCACGGCGTACACGGTCTCTGAGAAGCGCATCGCCAAGGCTCAGCGCGAGGCGCTGGAGCAAGTGAAAAGGTAGGTTTTCGGCGAGCTCTATCTAGGTTTTCGTTCCTCGAAGGGTTGGGTGTTGCCACAAGATTCTGAATCTTGTGGCAACACCCAACCCTTCTACGCGCCATAGTGATATCGGCATGAAGCTATGACAATAGAGTCATCAGTAAGCTTGTATACGAGACGGTGTTCATCAGTAATTCTGCGTGACCACCAGCCTGAAAATTGATGTCTGAGAGCTTCAGGCTTCCCTATACCTTCATTACCATTTCGCTCAACATCTTTGATCAGTAGATTAATGCGCTTGAGAACCTTCCGATCTTGCACCTGCCACCAGAGATAGTCGCTCCATGCTGAATCGTCAAAAATAATTCTCACGACTATTCCTCAACCAGCTGATGCTCAGACCCAAGACCAGCTTCAAGACGGGAGATGGATTCCATAAGACGACGTGCATTAGCCGGGGAACGCATGAGGTAGGCAGTCTCTTGAAGAGATTCGTACTCAGACAATGAGAGAATGACTGCCGGTTCATGCCCGGCACGTGTAATAATAACCTCTTCACGGTGATCTTCAACGTGGTCAAGTACTTCAGCATACCGAGCCCGCGACTCGGTGTAAGACATGGTTTTCATAAACACCTTCCTTCTCCGTACAGTATAATGTACAGAAAGCTTGATAGGGAAGCAATAAAGCTCAGGTATCCATGCACTTGGGTCGGTTTCTCCAGTTATTTCTGCACCAATCCGCAGGTTTTGAACACGTATGATGATGGTATGAGTTTTATCGCTACGTTGGTTCTTCTGATAGGTATTAGTGCGGGAAGCAACTATTTTTACAGACAACATGCCGCGCGGATAAAACCTCAGCCTGATGGAACCGTCCGAGCGAAGCTGCCCGGCTGGTACATCGCGTTTGGTTATTTTCTCATTGCAGCAGGAGTCTTCTTAGCCTTTGCTTCACTTATTTTAAGTTCAGGCAGCAATCCTATGCCCCTAAACATGGCGATTGGCTTTCCTGCTATGACCTTCGGTCTTGGTATCGTGACGATTCTTATGGGTCAGCGCCAATACATTGAAACCGGCGTGGACTATATCGAACGCCGCGCTTGGTACGGCAAAGTGACCCGAATTCCCTTCCATGAGATTGACTCGTACTCGTATAGTCCAGCGGGCCTTGGCGGTTGGCTGGTTCTTAAGACGACGGATAGACGCAGGATAGCGTTTAACTCTCGTTTTCTACGGGGTGAACGGGTGATTGCTGCGTTGGCGTTTCGCCAGATTAATGGCCGCTGGCCCTCCCCATACAACCAGGAGGAACAACGAGTCTTGGGAGAGGAATCATCCATGAGAGCCGCTCAGCAGTACCTTGCGAAGACTCCGAAAGCTCGGGGTTTGCGGCGGTAACGGATACGGTGCCTACAACAGCAAAGATTTGGAGGTGGGCAAGAAAACCTTGCTCTAAGATCGGTCCCGCAAGTATCTGGTCTCCCCTTCCTCAGTTTTTGAACACGTATTATGGATATATGACTTTTATTATTACTGCGATTCTTCTGGTGTGTATCGGTGCGGTTAGCGGCTACTTCTATAGAAAACATGCCGCGCAGGTAAAGCCTCAACCCGATGGGACAATCAGGGCAAAGCTGCCCGGTTGGTATAGATTTTGTGGTTATTTCCTTGTTGCTGTGGGAGTGCTCTTTGCCCTTATCACCCCAGCCTTGATCTCGGGCAGTAATCCGATGCCTCCATATATGGCGTTTGGGGTTATTGGAATCTGCTTAGTGTTTGGCGTCTGGGCAATTCTCATGGGCCAACGTCAGTATGTTGAAACCGGCGTAGATTACATAGAGCAGTGCACATGGTACGGCAAAGTTACCCGCATCCCCTTTCACGAGATTGATTCGTACGCGTATAGCTCGGGGCATCCCGGTGGATGGTTGGTTCTCAAGACAGCAGATAAGCGTAAGATTGCATTTACGTCCCGGTATCTGCGAGGTGAACGGGTTATGTGTGCGCTGGTATTTCGTCAGGTTAATGGTCGCTGGCCTTCCCCAACGAGCCCCGAGGATCAACAGGTTTTGATGCAGGAAGCCTCATTGGCAGCCGCTCCGCAATATCTTACGGAAAACCCCATCGGTCAAAATCTAAGCGGTCAACAGGTGTAACGTTCAGCAGGGACATATACATAGAGTCGTCGCCCATTTCGGGAGCGGTTTCTTTATCCAAGAGCGGTTCAAATACCCTCAGATAAAGAAACCGCTCTTGTTTTGTGAATATGCTGCTCAAGATGGGCTATCAAATCCATGAGGCGACGAGCGTTCGCCAGAGAATTCATCAGGTACATAGTTTCTCGGAGTGATTCGTATTCAGAAAGAGGTAAAACCACAATGGACTCATGCCCAACATGGGTAATCACGAGTTCTTCACAATACGTTTCGACGCAGTCGAGAACTTCGGTCAATTGCCCGGCAGAACCGTTATAGGAAAAAGTTTTCATAGGGTGTTCCCTCGCTAATTACCGTTAAAACACAAGGGAGTAGACATGAATCTATTTTTAATAGAAGATTTTTTGATGGATACTAGCACCCCATTCCTCCCTTCACCCTTATTGTCAATTAACAGGTCGTTCCCTGTTCGATCATATTCCCCATCGTCCTTATACCATTCTCGAATGGAAAAAACCATAATATTCAAGTAGTCCTTATCCTCAGAATAGACATAACTAGATAAAATATAATTTTTATTCCCTTTACCTTCACTCAGTATATCAGCGACATATCCACCACCTGATTGAATAACTTCCGAAATCTTTAATATCTTTTTCCCTTCTTCCCCATTACCCATCTTTGCACTTGAATCCACAATCATATTATCTTCAGTTTCAAGAGAAACACACTCAGTACCATACCCCTTAGAATATACACCTCCAAACATAGAAAACGGGACTACTGAGATAGAGAGAATAGCTACCCACAAAACTATTCTATAAATTGATAACTTACGACTATCCTCTTGGTATTTTACAAAGAATAGTATAGGAATTATAAGTAATATAAATATAATTATTAGTTGAGGAAGAATATTTTCTGACTCAATCCAATAAACAAAAGATGTATTGAGATGAAAATTTCTTATAAAATCACTAATCAAAAACACATAAGCTAAATAAATTAAAGTTAACTCAAAACCAAAAAACAAAAACCACAAATGTAACTACGCTTATTCCATGTATTCCCACTTTTCTTATAAACCCAACTTTTAAACTTCACTGCTAAATATGTTAAAATTATTATTACCACACCGGGCGTTGAGACTATTATTAGCATCATAAAATGCGATACTATTAATGGCAGCAGCCGGGGTATTCCACCTGTTATACCCTCCTTCTGAATTATGAAGGAAATATCCACTGGATTTCCTGAAGATATAAAAAATGCCCATAAATATAAATGAAAAACACCTAATACACTCATATATAAAGGAGCTGTTTTTGGTATTCTCCATAAGATACCTAATGCAGCTTCCATATATTTTCTTTTAGATTTATTATTTAAATAATTCCTCATATAACCTGGAATATTTTGTTCATATTTCAACGTTACACACTCCTTTTTATTCCCTTATCCCTCAAAGAAAAGCCTTTCGTAAACTTTCCTGGCATTTCGGGTAACGCGTAGATAGTCTTCTTCCAGTTGGCGGGCGCTGCCTGGGGTGTAGCCGCTCCAGCGGGCAACCGCTTCCAAAGCATCGCGCAGAGTCGGCAGCAAATCGGACTGGCGTACGCCGCGCAGCACGTTGCCGCCGCGAATCTTGGTCGCCAGCAGCCACGCATCCCGCAAAACTTCGGCTTCCTCAGCAGCCACCAGGTTAGCCTGAACGGCTGCATCCAACGCTTCCAGAGTCGAGGTCGTGCGAAGCCCCTCAACCTTATGAGCATATTGAAGCTGAATCAGCTGAACCAGCCACTCCACATCAGAGAGCCCGCCACGCCCCAGCTTCAACTGCCGGGTACGGTCCGCCCCGTGCGGCATCCGCTCATGCTCCACACGCGCCTTCATGCGCCGCACCTGCTGTACCTGCTCCACCGTGAACTCACGCGGATACCGGTAAGGATTAACCAGCTCAACAAACGCACGCCCCAAGTCTTCAGACCCGGCAATCGGGCGCGCCCGCAAGAGCGCCTGAAACTCCCAGGTCTCAGCCCAGCGCTCATAGTAAGCGCGGTACGAATCCAGCGAGCGAACCAGTGCCCCCTGCTTACCTTCCGGGCGCAGATCCGCGTCTACCTCAAGCGGGCGTTCGGCACGGATTGCCGGACGTACCGGCTGTTTAATCAGCTGCATCAGCCGGTTCACAATGTGGTTTGCCTGCGCCTGGGCTTCTTTCTCATCGGCTCCCTCCACGGGGCGGTGCACAAACATCACGTCTGCATCCGAACCGAAGCCGTTCTCTGCGCCGCCCAGGCGACCCATTGCAATTACCGTGATCTCGGTTAGTAGCGGATTCCTCTGTTCATCTTCGAGGCTCTCCCCCGTTGCCTCTTGAGAATCATTCTGCGGTGCGTCGCTCTTCTGGGGCGTGGTTTTCTCGTCACGCTCCCCTGCGTTGGCCTCTTCGCGTTCCGCCAGGGCGAGCGCCGCGCCGATGGTGCACTCGTCCACGGTCGCCAGCCCGGTGCACACCTGCTGCACGCTCAGCAGGTTCAGGGCATCTCCCATGGCGATACGCAAAATCTCGCGGCGGCGCAGGTACCGTACCGCGCGCATAGCGTCCGCAGAATCTTCATGTCGTGATAGGAGTGAGGTAATTTCGGCCTTGAGAGCACCCGCACTCAGCGGCTGCAGGTCGGCAACCTTATCAAGCCAGGTGATGGAGGTGGGCGCATCTTCCAGCAGATCGGTAATATACCGCGAGCTTGAGAGTATCTGACACAGCCGCTCCGCTGCGGCGGGCGAATCGCGAAGCATACGCAGGTACCAGCTCGTGGTGCCCAAAGACTCTGAAACCAGGCGGAACCCCAGCAGCCCGGCGTCTGCATCCACCCCCTCAGCAAACCAGCCCAAGAGCACGGGCATCAGGTGCCGTTGAATCTCAGCGCGGCGGCTGACCCCGTTGGTGAGCGCTTCGATATGCCGCATGGCTCCGCGCGGGTCGCGGTAGCCGAGCGCTGCCAGACGGTCCTGCGCCGCCTGGTCAGAAAGCGCCACTTCATCGCGACTCAGGGTTGAAACCGCAGCCAGCAGCGGGCGGAAGAATATACGTTCGTGCAGGGAGCGCACATTGCGTTTGAGTTTCTGCCAGGCTTTGAGCATCTGCTCAGCCGAGAGCGTTCCCATACGTTCGGCGGGCACCAAGGAGCGGGCAAGAACGCGTTGTTCCCCGGCACGGTCGGGCATCAGTTGGGTGCGGCGCAAGTGCATAAGCTGAATACGGTGCTCCAGCAGACGCAATTTCTTGTAGTCGCGTGAGAACGCTTCGGTATCGGAACGGCTAATGTAGCTGGCACGGGTAAGCGCGGCGAGCGAATCCAGGGTAGATTTGGTACGCACCGCAGGGTCAGTGCGCCCGTGCACCAGCTGCAAAAGCTGAACCGTGAACTCGACATCACGCAGACCGCCAGGACCGAGCTTTATTTGACGTTCCAGCTGGGCGGCAGGAATATTATCGGTCACGCGGGCGCGCATAGCCTGCACAGATTCCACAAAGGAATCCCGAGCGGCTGATTCCCACACAAACGGCTCGATTGCGCGTGCATATTTTTCACCCAAATGCGCAGACCCAGCGATCGGTCGGGCCTTCAAAAGCGCCTGAAACTCCCAGTTCTCAGCCCAACGCTTGTAGTACCGCACATAGGATTCGACGGTGCGCACCAGCGGCCCGTCCTTACCTTCGGGGCGCAGGTTCGCGTCCACCTCCCACAGCGGCGGTTCGGAGGCAGGCGCCATGATCGCCTTCGTCAGCGCGTGTACCAGCTCAGTACCGATCTGGGCACAGTCCTGCTCGGTGAGGGGTTCTACGCCCTCAGGCAGTTCACTGGCGGGAACGGGTGCTATCACATACACCACATCTACATCAGAAATATAGTTCAGCTCGCGCGCCCCGCATTTGCCCATACCGATAATCGCCAAATCCAGGGCATCTACGGATGCACCCCGAGCAGGTGCCGAGCACAGTCCACCGCCCAGCCCCTCGGCAACCTCGGTGCGGGCTATCGCGAGCGCTCCTTCCAGCGCAGCGGCGGCAAGATCAGCAAGATGCCGCCCAACCGTGGGCATAAGTTCCACAGGATCGGGCGAACACACATCAACAAGCGCAATTTTCGTGAGTGCGGCACGGTACGCCACACGCAACGCTGTATACCCATCTTTACCCGTCATCTCACGTGATGCGCGCGGCCGCTCATCGTCGGGGTTTGCACCCACCGCTTCCAACAGATCCGTGCGGTATGCGGTTGCCAGCGGGGCTGTAGGCTCATCAATATCGTCGAGCTTTTTACCCCCGGCAGTGCCGCTGTACCCGCGAATATGCGGGGTTTCTTCAACATCGTGCGGGTCTATCTGCGGCTCAATATCCTCCGCCTGAACAGTGCTGGGCTCTTGAGTGGCGATAAGCTCGGGTTCAGAGTCTAGCCCGTGGCTGTCGAGAACATGGTCGATTAAATGCGGGTTGCGGTACAGAAAATCGCCCAACGCCTGCGAAGAGCCCAAAAGCCGGAACATGCTAAATTCGGCATCCCCGCGGTTCGCGCGCTCCGCCGTTGCGGGGTGCTTTTCGATAAGCCTCACCAGCGAAGGTAAAGCGATATCCGGCGAGGGTGCCCAGCGGAGCCCGGCGAAGAGAGCATCCGTATTAACCTGGGCGAGTTCGGGGGAATCAAGCCAGCGCTCACTCTTTACGGCATCGTAGAACCCAGCGGCGACCATGCGCTTGCGCCTGCGTGCGCGTTCTTGACGTTCCGCATCCGCCGGTACCGCCGCTGTGCCTTCAGTAGGTTGCTGCTCTGGCATGGTCCCCTCCCGAAACTCGCCTGTCTACTAGAGAATACCCAGATTATGCTTGAGCTCGTACGGGGTGACCTGCGCTTGGTACTGTTCCCAATCGGCGCGCTTATTGCGTAAGAATTGTTCGAAAACCTGCTCCCCCAGAGCCTCTGCCATAAATTCGGAGTCCTCGGTACGGTTAATAGCTTCACGCAGAGAAGCAGGCAGCGGGTTGTACCCCATAGCGCGGCGTTCTGCGGTTGTCATGGCGGCGAGGTCTTCAGTCACGGCAGGCATAAGCTCATACTCGTGCTCAATACCTTTGAGCCCTGCGGCAAGAATTACCGCATATGCCAGGTAAGGGTTCGAGGCCGAATCAAGCCCTCGGTATTCGATGCGCGCCGCCTGCATCTTATTCGGCTTATAGAGCGGTACCCGCACCAGCGCCGACCTGTTATTGTGCCCCCATGAAACGTAGCTGGGTGCTTCCCCACCGCCCCACAGCCGCTTGTATGAGTTGATGAACTGATTGGTGACCGATGTAAACTCCGGGGCATGCTTGAGCACCCCGGCAATAAAGTGCCGCGCCGTCTTTGAGAGACGATACTCAGCCCCGGCCTCGAAGAACGCGTTAGTATCGCCCTCAAAAAGCGAGAAATGGGTGTGCATACCGCTGCCGGCATATTTGGTGAAAGGCTTAGGCATGAACGTTGCGTAAAGATCCCGCGTGTACGCAACCTCTTTGATAACGGTACGGAACGTCATCACATTATCGGCGGTCTGCAGGGCATCAGCATGGCGCAGGTCGATCTCGTTCTGCCCGGGACCGGTTTCATGGTGGCTAAACTCCACCGAGATACCAACCTCTTCAAGCATGGTCACCGCCTTGCGACGGAAATCCTGTACAATCCCGCCGGGAGTGTGATCAAAATAGGATTCATAGTCTACCGGTACCGGAAAACCATCATCACCCAGCTGAGCAGATTTGAGCAGATAAAACTCAATTTCAGGCGACGTATAGCAAGTGAACCCCATCTCAGCCGCTTTGTTGAGGGTTCGCTTAAGTACGCCGCGAGTGTCGGATGCGCTCGCCTCACCATCGGGTGTAAGAATATCGCAGAACATGCGGGAGGTATGGTCTTCAATCCCGCGCCAAGGCAATATCTGGAATGTGGAGGGATCGGGTTGAAGCAGCATATCGGATTCGTACACGCGCGAAAGACCCTCAATAGAGGAACCGTCAAAGCCGAGCCCTTCCTCGAAGGCGCTTTCAACCTCAGCTGGGGCTAATGCTACGGATTTGAGGGTTCCCACCACGTCGGTAAACCACAGCCGAATAAAGCGAATGTCGCGCTCTTCGATGGTGCGCAGTACAAATTCCTGTTGACGGTCCATAGATATCTCCCTGTATTCCGGGCGGTAGCTGACTCGGCGGTGAGTGATGCCGTGCTCACGCATATGTTGGTGCCGCAAGACGCGAGTGCGCTGGCACGGTTTTATGTCTCTTTCTAGACTATCGGTTTCTTCCCGCAAACGCCCGATGTTCAGGTTTCGTTTATGTAAATTCTATGGGGCAAGTAGGCAGGTGTAGCTCAGTTGTTGTATGTTCCGTGTTTTACCCACCTTTGAAAACTGAACTATAAAAGCGGGCTTCTAGCTAAGAAGTTAGACCTGTGGCGTTCTCGATCTAAAGCCAGCTTCTTATGTAGACAGTAGTTTATTCCCTCAAAATTCATGTTCAATTCACGCTAACGGGCGCTGGACTGCCCGGCGAGTCACCTAAGATAGAAGTTGCTGGGTGACTCCCATCACTTCAAAATTTTGTGTACAGCCCAACCACGAAATCACTGAATACGTTCCAGAGGAAATACATATGAGCATTGCAGAAATATGCAGAATGATAGCTATAGCGTTCATGTACATCGTATGTTTTATCGTTATAGGAATTCCCGTTCTCATTTTCGCTGGATTTATCGTATGCGCCCTTCTTGCTATACCCCTCACGCCAATCCTGTGGGTTATAGACAAGTTCCGCAACCGAAACTCCACCCCGATTCCAGAGACTCCCAAAAACCCGTTTAAACTCGACGAAATTACCTGGGCTCTATCGCCTCGCCAACTGCGCGACCGGCATGAACTGTACGTACGGTGGGCGCATCGTATTTACCTCAATATCGCTATCCACCCTGATACCCTCAAAAAACCCGCGTTGGACGATGCCTACTCTGAAGCTGTCCGTGTTGACATTCTGCGAGCCTACACGGCCTTGAACAGATATGAATACGCGCTAGATACTAAATCTTCTCAACCGCAGAAACTCCGTCAGGCGAGTACCGACGCTCTCGGATACTCTCGGGGTGTTATACGTCAGACAGGTTTGATACTTGGAGAGTGGAAAGAACCGCGAAATATATCCGCAAAAATCTTTAAAGGGCAAGAAGCTAAGGTACAAGAACTTTGCGGCATCCGTGATGAAACCGAACAGCATCTTTCCGCCGTACTATCGTATGGAAATAGTGATTTTCCCCAACAGATTGCTTGTGCGGTGCTTGCCGCCGCAACACAGGTTCTAGAGGCAGCGCAGCATAAACTCGCCGAACATCCGCATATTCGCGGGGATGCGGCACGAACTTACCTGCACCACGAAATTCAGCGTGCAATATGCGGCGTTAGGACTATATTGACGGCGCTGCAAGAAGCCCTTGACGAATACAGGGAGTACTGCCGTGCCGCCCCCGAAACGCAGGCTGCCGTTGAGCTTCTTGAAGCAGCGCAGCACGGAGCCGAAGAACGCCGCAACCGTTTTTATCGGCAAATTGTTAGCCACCGTGCCGAACAGCTCGAAGAAATCCTAGCGACAACCGGCAAGCCCCCCGCTGATCTGTCACAAAGTCAAGGGCATCGAGACCGCATAACGAGCTTTTGCGTAGATCTGCTTACGGAGGTGAAGCCGGTACTTTCAGAGGAATCTTATACACGCTGCGAGCGCCTTATTCAACACCTATGCATAACGCAGATACGCCGCGAATACGGTTACACAAAGCTCCTTCTTGCTGGAGAATACGCGCCGCTGAACGCACATGAGCTCTGCGCGGCTATGCTGAATCAGTATGCTTGCCAAATACTTCTGGAGGATAAAGATGATCTATCGGGCTCTTTAGAGTACCTGGTAAACCTGGTGAAACAATTACGGCATGCACGAGAGGAAATGCTGCAAACATACGACGGCTACTTCCCCGATATGACACCAGATTCCCCAAGCCAAAAACGGTTTGTGACGGCGCTAAGCTACGAGCTTCTTGTATCTGACACCGAAATGTATGCGGCATATGACGAATGCCAGCGTATGCTCGAACGCGATAAGCGCAGCAGACTGCAGCCCGATTCAGAGGAATATCATTACTGGCTGCTGCAAAACCCTAGTTGGTTTTATCATTCCCTGTATAAGGATGACTTTTTTGTACCCTGGCATAAGGTGTGGGAGGAGCCAGACTACCCACGACCGGACTATCTGAAAGTCTGATACTCGGTTCATCACGTCATATAAAGTGGCGAAGCTACCCTTCGTAAAACCAGGAAGGAATAATTGTGGAGTATCTTATTTTCAGCGGCGCCTTCATGCTCGTTATGTTCAGTATCATCTGGCTTATTTCTTATATCTCTTCTTTCAAAGAACCCTGTCCTTTACCCAATGGAGTCTATGAGCCCGAGTTTATCGTGGCCGATCCGTATGCGCTCTCGGCAGTAGCACTCTCTCCCCAAGGGTTCGCCCCTGCCAACGCTCACCCCTCAATTTTCGAGCTATCGCAGGCGGAACTCATGCACAGATGCACCGCATGGTACCGCGAAGCTGTATACGCCGCCCAATATTTTCAGCTGCTACGAGAACGGGCGCAGATAGCCCAAGTTCGAGTCAGCAAAGCCGTCAGTCGTGACTATCTGGAAGATACCGATAGTTTCATCCGGAATATGCACGCTGCATATTATGCTTTCGCGACTACGGTGCACAGAGACGATCAAGCCCTCAAAACCGCTGTAGCGCAGTCTCTCAGCTGCTCTCTCGGGGTGCTCTTGAGCATTGCCTATTTGCCCGTTCCCGAAAGTTATCTCACCGATGAAAAACTCGCGCATATCGCCTACCATGCTCGGGAGCACCAACAGGCTTTATCGCGCCAAATTCACGATCTTGAGACACGCTATCCAGCCATCACCTCATTCCCATTTGATGTACTACATAGGCACCTTCGCCTAGCCCAAACGCTGCACAAGAATACACACCATGAACGATATCTCCAAGGTGCCCAGACGATTTATCGACACCTTACTCTGCTCACGGACGCATTCAACTCCGCACAATCACAGCTGAGCCCAACGCTGAAAACCCTTGAGCGTCTGCTTCAGCAGATTGATACTGACCACGCATCAGAGCATTTTCAGACACTTACCGAATATCGTGCAAGGCTCACCGAGCTACAATCGGCGGTGCCATCACAAGACCCCATCACCGCGCTAGTACAGGCAACACAGCTTACTCTCGATATTCTCAAAGCTCTCGGATACGCAGTTTCCGCAGACACTAAAAACGATGCGCGCGCCCTCCTGAGCACCACTACCGAAACACTTATCTCGGCTAATCTAGCCCGCACCAACGTATACACGCTCGGTCACCTTCTGCCTATAAGCCCAGAGCTTCGTGCCACCCTCTCTCAGGCACATGTTCAGGTACCCCAACTCTACGAGATGATGTCGCTTAGCCAGATGATCCGCGAGTGCGAACGCCTCATGAAATCCGCATCTGCGCTGCACCATCGAGCCCGCACTGAATATCACGAAAAATTCTCAGCTTTTACGCATGGAGAAATTCTCTCGACTGTAACGGAGGCTCTGACCCGGTCTTCAGCCGAACTGCGAACCCAAGCACAACACTGTCTTGAACAATTCCAATGCGATGCGCTCGCCGCTGAGAAACGAGGCTCCGGTACCGACCCACTCGTGTACTGGACCCCTGCTCTCACACAAGATACCGTTTTCCTCTTCCACGCAGAACGTCACGGTTGGCGCTGGGGCTGGCGAAAGTCCCTTGTCAGAGGCGACTACTCTCCATTACGCGCCCTGTACTAAACCAAATGATGGGTGTTTTGGTATGCCATAGCATCAGGCGTTATCTATCAGCGAACCGTTCCCCAGCAATACCGGAGCAACCACGATAAAATAGACCCCATGAGCGAGAACGAAAACGCCCCTTACGCACCATCCGCACCTGCCGCATCTGCACAGCACCCGCACAACGCGACGAGTGCCACCCCCACGGGAACCGGAGATAAGCCTTTCAGCCTTGAAACGGTGAAAAAAGTGCGTACCCTCCACCTCGCGCAAGCTAAAGCTGCGGGCGAAAAGTTCTCAATGCTCACCTGCTATGACTTCTTAACAGCCCAGATTTTTGACCGCTCGGGAATCGATATGCTTCTTATCGGTGACTCCGCCGCTAATGTCGTCTACGGATATGAGTCCACTCTCACCGTTACTCTTGACGAGATGATTCCGCTCGTAGCCTCAGTAGCACGCGGCGCATCCCGCGCTATGGTAGTTGCTGATCTCCCCTTCGGCAGTTACGAGCAGTCTCCCGCACAAGCGGTCGCTTCGGCGGCGCGCCTCATGAAAGAAGGCGGGGCACACGCTATCAAAATCGAGGCTAACGCCGCTATGACCGAGTGGGTTCGCGCCATAGTTCGTGCAGGTATTCCAGTTGTAGCACACGTCGGTTTCACCCCGCAGTCGGAACATGCTCTCGGCGGTTTCCGAGTGCAGGGCCGCGGCGAAAAAAGCGATGCCGTTGTTGCGGATGCACGCGCTCTCGCCGAAGCTGGCGCATTCTGCGTGCTTCTCGAAATGGTGACTACAGAGACCGCGCGCCGCGTTGATCAGGCGGTGGGCGCAGTCCCTACTATCGGTATCGGCGCAAGTAACGTCACTACCGGTCAGGTTCTCGTCTGGCAAGACGCTATGGGAATGCGCGAGGGTAAACTCCCCAAGTTCGTCAAACAATTTGCGCAGATCGGTTCGCTTCTTGAGGATGCGGCACGTGCCTACCGCGCCGAGGTGCGCTCGGGCGAATTCCCTGCACATGAGCACACTTTCGAGTAGGATCCCCTCAGAAAAACCGTCTTAGGGATCAGCAGAAAATCTACAAAGCACAAGAGCCAGCCTCACACGCGGTGAGTCCGGCTCTTAAGATTTGCTCGGAAATCGGCTAGTCCTGGTTGTCCCATTCTTCGTTACGCTTCTGCGCCGTCTCCATGGCCTTTTCGGCCTCTTCGCGTGTCGCATAAGGACCCCACAGGTGGGTAATCTTACTCTGCTGCCCTTCTTCTACCTGCCCAGTAAAGGTGTTGTACCAGTATTGCACAGGGTGCGGACCGGGGGTGATGTCTTCGGTAATGCTCATTATTCTCCTTCAGCATGCCCACGCTTGCGCTTTGGTGGCAGAAAACTATGCGGGTTTTCTATGTCCTTTACAGTAACGTATTTACACATCTTTTACATCCTCGTGTACTGTTTTCACTATTTTTCGTGGACTACTCTATAGCCGTTTTAGAGCTTGTGCGCGCATGATGAAAAATATTCTGCGTATATGGAAAAAGGTTCGGGTTTTGTATGGGGTACCTAGCGATACACCTGTGTTCTGCCGGTAAGATAATTTTATGGCTACTTCTCATAATCTTCCCGCAGAACCGGGTGCCGCGCCCATAGGGTGCCTGACCCCCGGAGTTGTCACCCCCATGCGCACTGTACCGGCAGATATTGTTCGCCCCGAATACGTGGGTAAGAAAACCCCCAATGAGGGCAACGACTCAAATATGTACACCCCTGAAGAGGTTGAGAGAGTACGTGCAGCGGGTAAGGTTGCTGCAGGCGCTATTGTGGAGGCGGCAAAGATTGCCGTCCCGGGCACGACAACCGATCAGATCGATGTGCTGATCCACGAGTATATTTGCGATCACGGCGCTTACCCCTCCACCGTGGATTATCGCGGCTACCCGAAATCGGTATGCACCTCGCTGAACGAGGTAATCTGTCACGGCATTCCCGACTCCACGGTACTTGAGGACGGCGACATCCTAAACCTTGACGTCACCGCATACCTTGATGGAATGCACGGCGACACCAATAAAACTTTGTTAGTGGGCAACGTCGATGAAGAATCCCGTCTGCTGGTAGAACGTACTGAAGAAGCCCTCAACCGCGCGATGAAGGCGGTTAAACCAGGCCGTCAAATCAACGTTATCGGTCGCGTGATTGAAAAATACGCGGCGCGTTTTGGATACGGTGTAGTGCGTGACTATACCGGGCACGGCGTGGGGCGTGAATTCCACTCGGGCCTTATTATCCCGCACTACGATGCGGCACCCGCCTATGATATGGAGATCAAAGAGGGCATGATCTTCACCATCGAGCCCATGCTGACCCTCGGCACGATCGAGTGGGATTTGTGGGATGACGATTGGACTGTGGTCACCCGCGATCGCAAACGTACCGCCCAATTTGAGCACACCATGGTTGTCACAGCAGACGGCGTGGATGTTCTCACCCTACCTTAGTTTTTCTCCCAAATAACACAGACACGACGAAAGAGAGACCTATGAACGAGACTACTGCCGCAATTCCTCCGGTCGAAAACTCGGTAGAATACGTCGATGTTCCGGCGCCCACCCCCAAAGACCTGATGATCGGTATTGATATTGGCGGTACCGGTATGAAAGGCGGTATCGTCGATCTGCGAACCGGCAATCTGGTATCCGAACGTTTTCGCATTCCCACCCCGCAGCCAGCAACCCCACAGGCTATCGCGCAGGTGGCACGCCAGATTGTTGATGAGCTTCAATCACGTGAGATAGCGCCAGAGCCTTATTCTGCTATCGGCGTTGATTTCCCCGCCGTCGTGAAGAATGGTGTGGTTTTCTCAGCTGCAAATGTTGATCCCGCCTGGATTAACACCAACCTTGAGCAGCTCATCAGTGACGCCCTGGATTCAAGGACTGTCTACGGCATTAATGATGCTGATGCCGCCGGTCTTGCCGAAGCCACCTACGGGCAAGGACGAGACAAGACGGGGCTCATCGCCGTTATCACTTTAGGAACCGGTATTGGCTCCGCCCTGATTAACAACGGGGTTTTGGTGCCGAACACCGAACTCGGACACCTTGAAATTGACGGGTATGATGCGGAATCCCGCGCATCCGCGCGAGCACGCGAAGTTCATGATCTTTCGTGGAAGAAGTACGCTAAAAAGCGTCTGCGCCGGTATTTCCAGCATGTTGAAGCGTTGTTCTCTCCCGACCTTTTCATTATTGGTGGAGGCATCTCAAAGAACCCCGAAAAATTTATGCCCTACTTCGAGGACGAGATTCGCACCCCTATGGTGATGGCGACTCTGCGCAATAATGCGGGCATCGTGGGTGCTGCGCTTTGGGCTGGCGGAATGCCTTCCGAACGTCAGCGGCGCGGCGAGCTCTAAAGCCTGTAAAACTTCATAAAGCGCGAGCAGACAGTATTTTGACGAGCAGATAGCCGATTGCTATCTGCTCGTCAAAATATTGTCTGCTCGCGGGATTAAACAACTGATGCTTAGAGGAACGTCCCCTGAAGCGGGTTACTCTCGTTTGATTTCCCAGAGCGAGCCTTGGTAGTTTTGGCGGTATTTTTCTTCGCGGGCTTCGCGTCTTTATCTCGTTTGTCTTGGGAAGTTTTATCCGAAGAGGCTACCGCGTCCTCGGGAGGCTCGGCATCTCCCACGCGGTCCTCACGCAGAAGAGCGATCGCAGATTCAAAGTCTTCAAGGTTCTCGAATGCTTGGTAAACGCTGGCAAAGCGCAGGTAGGCTACCGCATCCAGTTTGGAGAGCGGTTCAAGGATGGTAAGTCCCACCTCGTGCGCGTTAATTTCGGCGAGTCCGCGGGCCCGAATAAGCTCTTCGACTTCTTGAGCAAGTTTTGCCAAATCGTCTTCACCCACCGGACGCCCCTGGCAGGCTTTGCGCACACCGGCAGCAATTTTGGAACGGTCGAATGGCTCGGTCACACCGGAGCGTTTAATGACGGAAATAGTAGTTGTTTCAACGGTTGTAAAACGCCGACTGCACGCGGTACATTGACGACGGCGGCGGATGGCCGCGCCGTCGTCGGTAGTTCGCGAATCTACTACGCGAGAGTCTGTGTGTTTGCAGTACGGGCAATACATGGTGTCTCCTCAGGTGGGCACTGTGCAGCACCCGCGTCGAGCATCATCATTCTTATTTTACAGATGCCGTCAAGAGAACCGTCAGAGGCTTGTGTTCATCCAGCCACGCCCACGATGGTTTAACACCCAGCATTAGCCCGCTGTGTAGATCTCTGAAGAGCTGACCTAACGGTTCGGTAAGGATTATCCAGGGGAATTATCCCTCCTGAATAAGCCTTACCTATACCGCTAGATATTGAGGGCTTCTCCCCTACCGGCGAATGCAGCTGGGACCGAAAATCGTCTTAATCTCACCAAAGAGGCTGGGATTGGGATCGACTCGCACACTCGAATCCAGAAGAACCAGCTGTTCTTTATCGCGAGTGCGCAGGAGCATTCGAACATCCACATTCCCGCGATGATCACGCAGAACGTCCTTCAGCTCTTTAAGACGGTCCTCCGTCACATGGTACTCGGGCACCGAAATCGTAATCGGGGCGCCGCGACCATCATCGCTCAGCTCAAGAATCTGCATTTCCTGGGCGCTCATATTCACGCTGCCGTCATCACGCCGCTGAATACGGCCCTTAATAGAACAAATCAGGTCATCCGCCAGGGCGTTGCCCATCGTCTCATATGCCCGGGAGAAGAACATGACGGTCAGGGTAGCACCCGATGAGTCCTCAAGCTCTACCGACGCATACTGGTTACCACTCGACTTGGCAATACGCCGCGAAACACTCGTGAGCATGCCCGCGATCGTTACCACTTCGCCGTCGCGAATATGCGAGTCCTCGTCGATAATATCGTGCACGGATGCGGTTGCCGCGTCCGAAAGCGCACGTTCCAGACCGCGCAGCGGATGATCGGAGACGTACAGACCCAGCATTTCACGTTCGAAATTCAGTTTCTCGCGGCGTTCCCAGTCGGGAATATCTGGAACTGTCACCGAAAGATCGTCACCGAGTGCATCGTCCATGCCCAGGGATCCGAAGAGGTCAAACTGGCCTGCCGCCTCTTTGCGCTTTACGGAGACCGCCGCGTCCACTGCCGACTCGTGTACCAGCGAAAGCGAACGGCGAGTATGTTTCAGCTCGTCGAAAGCACCCGCCTTAATCAGCGATTCTATGGTGCGCTTATTACACACAACCAGCGGAACTTTCTTCAGGAAGTCGTTAAAAGACTCAAAGTGCCCCTTCTCTTCGCGGGCTGCAATCATGCCGTCGACCACGTTTGCGCCCACGTTACGAATAGCGCCCATACCGAAACGGATATCCTTCCCCACAGGCGCAAAGGTCAGGGTGGATTCGTTCACATCCGGGGGCAGCACGGTAATACCCATGGCACGGCATTCGTTGAGGTACAGAGCCAGCTTATCCTTGTTATCGCCCACACTCGTTAGCAGAGCCGCCATATATTCCTGCGGATAATGCGCCTTCAAATAGGCGGTCCAGTACGATACCAAACCGTATGCCGCAGTATGGGCTTTGTTGAATGCGTAATCGGAAAACGGAAGCAGAATATCCCACAGAGCCTTAACTGCGCCCTCCGAGTACCCGTTAGAAATCATGCCATCGTGGAAAGCCTCATATTGTTTATCCAGCTCAGCTTTCTTCTTCTTACCCATCGCGCGGCGCAGCAGATCCGCTTCACCCAGCGTATAATTCGCAACCTTCTGGGCGATCGCCATCACCTGCTCCTGATATACGATCAGGCCATAGGTAGTATCAAGAATCTCGGCAAGAGGCTCTTCAAGCTCGGGGTGAATCGGCTGAATCTCTTGCTTACCGTTCTTACGAAGGGCATAGTTCGTATGCGAGTTCGCGCCCATAGGTCCAGGGCGGTACAGGGCAAGCACAGCGGAAATATGCTCGAACTCTTCAGGCTCCATAAGCTTGAGCAGGCTGCGCATTGGACCGCCATCGAGCTGGAATACGCCTAGGGTGTCACCACGCGCCAGTAGGCGGTAGGACTCTTTGTCATCAACCTCTAGGTTTTCAAGGTCTATCTCTATACCGCGGTTCATCTTGACGTTATCTAGTGCGTCAGAAATAATCGTCAAGTTGCGAAGACCCAAGAAGTCCATTTTGATAAGACCCAGACCTTCACAGGTGGGGTAATCAAACTGGGTAATAACCTGTCCATCAGCCTCGCGGCGCATCACAGGAATCACGTCAGTCAGGTTTTTGCTCGACATGATAACGCCCGCGGCGTGCACGCCCCACTGACGTTTCAGACCTTCCAGACCTTTTGCGGTCTCGAAGACTTCGCCGTAAATCTTATCGACCGGATCCTCGATAAGTGCACGCAGATCGCCCGCCTCGGAGTAGCGCTTATCTTCGGGGTTATACACATTGGCAAGTGCAATGTTCTTACCCATAACGTCCGGCGGCATCGCCTTCGTGAGGCGCTCACCTACCGAATAAGGCTGATCCATCACGCGAGAAGCATCTTTGAGCGCCTGCTTCGCCTTAATAGTTCCGAAGGTGACGATCTGTGCAACTTTGTCCTCGCCATATTTCTCGGTCACATAGTCGATCACTTCGGCACGGCGGCGATCGTCAAAGTCCACGTCGAAGTCGGGCATTGACACGCGGTCGGGATTGAGGAAGCGCTCAAAAATCAGATCGTGATTGAGCGGGTTCAGATCGGTAATACGCATGGCGTAGGCGACCATCGAGCCTGCGCCGGAGCCACGCCCTGGGCCCACACGGATACCGTTGTTCTTTGCCCAGTTGATAAAGTCAGCCACCACCAGGAAGTATCCGGGGAATCCCATGGAGGTAATAACGCCTACCTCATATTCCGCTTGTTCACGTACCTTATCGGGCACGCCATTGGGGAATCGGTAGTGCAGTCCTCGTTCAACTTCCTTCACGAACCAGGATTCTTCGTTCTCTCCCTCGGGTACAGGGAAGTTTGGCATATAGTTCGCTTTGGTATTGAACTCGACGTTGCATCGTTCGGCGATTTCAAGAGTGTTTTCGCAGGCACCCGGAACATCGCCGAATATCTGATACATCTCTTCCGGCGAGCGCAGGTAGAAGTTGTCCGCATCGAATTTAAAGCGTTTAGGGTCGGTCAGGGTCGAACCAGACTGCACGCACAAAAGTGCAGCGTGCGCGGTGTGATCTTCTTGGCGAGTGTAGTGCAGATCGTTCGTCGCGACAAACGGCAGGTTGAGTTCCTTGGCCAGACGGTGCAGATCTGCTTGCACATTACGCTCGATATCAAGCCCGTGATCCATGACCTCACAATAGAAGTTATCTTTGCCAAAAATGTCACGGAATTCTGCTGCCGCGGCGACTGCCTCTTGGTACTGCCCCAAACGCAAACGAGTCTGAATTTCTCCGGAAGGACATCCGGTCGTGGCAATGAGCCCTTTAGAGTAGGTTTGCAGTACTTCGCGATCCATACGCGGCTTGTACAGCTGGCCTTCCAGTGAGGCGACAGATGATGCGCGGAAAAGATTGTGCATGCCCTCGGTGGTTTCCGCCCACATAGTCATATGGGTGTATGCACCACCACCGGAAACATCGTCGCGAGAGCCATCGCCCCAGCGCACACGTGAACGGTCGGTACGGTGGGTTCCGGGAGTCAGGTACGCTTCCACACCGATAATGGGTTTAATGTCATTGGCCTTCGCTTGACGCCAAAAGTCGAAAGCACCAAAAAGGAACCCGTGGTCGCTAGTGGCCATAGAGTCCATTCCGAGTTCCCGTGCGTATTGAAAGAGATCGCCTAGGCGGGCAGCGCCGTCCAGCATGGAATATTCGGTATGCACGTGCAGATGCGCGAAGCCCTTCTTAGCCACGTTTTCTCCTCGTTAGCTGTGGTTGTTGGTCTCTTAGTGTGCTGACTGAGTTTTAGTTATGCTCTAGTAATGTTCCCGGTGCGAAGTGCCTCAAGTGCATAGTCTAAATCCTGCGGATAGGGGCTCTCAAATTCAACGCGCTCTCCGGTGGTAGGGTGAGTGAACCCTAGACGATGCGCATGCAGCCACTGCCGGGTCAGGCCAAGTTCGGCGCTAAACCGGGGGTCGGCTCCATAAGTGAGGTCGCCGCAACAGGGGTGCCGTAATGAAGAGAAATGCACACGGATCTGGTGAGTCCGTCCCGTTTCTAAATGCACCTCAACAAGAGAGGCAGACCCGAAAGATTCCAAAGTTTCATAGTAGGTAATAGAAGAACGTCCATCCTCAATAACGGCGAATTTCCATTCATGTCCGGGGTGCCTGCCGATAGGAGCATCAATAGTCCCCATGAGAGGATCCGGCAGTCCTTGTACCAGGGTATGATATACCTTCTCAACGGTACGATCCTTAAAGGCACGTTTAAGCTCGGTATATGCCCGCTCGCTGCGTGCCACCACCATAAGCCCGCTAGTGCCGACGTCCAGCCGATGTACAATCCCCTGACGCTCCGCCGCCCCGGAGGTAGCCACGGTAACGCCTTCTCCCAGAAGAGCCGAAAGAACAGTAGGCCCATGCCACCCATGAGAAGGATGCGCGGCAACGCCAGCAGGTTTATCGACCACCACAATATCGTCATCGCAATAGACTATGCCGAAGCCATCTACCTTTTCGGGCTGAATATCGGCAAGGTCACGCGGAGCAGGCGCATTCACAAACACAGTCTCGCCCGCAGAAAGTTTATGCGACTTACCGATTTTCAGCTCATTTCCACACTGAACCACACGCACATGCCCGTCGCGAATCCAGCCGGATGCGCGGGTACGCGGTATCTCAAGGGCACCGGCGAGAGCAGCGTCCAATCGCATACCTACTAGAGCCTCAGAAACATCGAACTCGGCGGTTATGCCTGCTGGCGCAACATTATCGGTCAATTATTCCCCTTCGGAGATCTTCTGAGTTTTCACGTGGGTAGATAGTGCGGAAGCCTTCTTCGCAGAGGATTTAGCACGTGTACCGAGCAGCGTTATGCCACGGAAGTTAAGCAGTACGATTAAAGCCATACAAACGCAGATCGCCGAATCGGCAATATTAAAGATGGCAAAGTTAGGCACCGAAATAAAGTCCACCACGTGTCCCATACCGAATCCTGGCTCACGGAAAAGACGATCAAAAAGGTTTCCGAGAACACCGCCCAGCAGCCCTCCAAGGGCAAGGGTCCAGTTCAGAGCCCGCGTCCTTCGGAAGAGGTAAAGGACGGTTACAGCGGCAAGCGCCATAATAACCGTAAATATCCAGGTTGCATTCTCGCCGAGAGAAAAGGCAGCGCCAGAATTCCTGATGGAATACCACCACAGAAGACCATCGATCACGGGGATGCGCTCCCCAATCTGCATCTTGGTAACCACCAGAAGTTTTGTGCCCTGGTCAATGAAAAAAATAGTAAGAGCCGTTAGAATCCCGACTACCCATGCGCCGCGTGATGAGAGTATGCGCGTAACAGATTTATGCGATGCTGTTGAACCAGCGGCAGACGCAGTGGTCTCTTCAGATTCCATGTATCTCCTCGGTGAAGGGCAATGAGCAGGGCGGCGGATGTTGTACCTGAATTCGCCCTCCTCTAGCTTATCTTAAGCCAGGTATAAACAACCGCCCGCAAAGCCAGTAGCAAAGTTCTTCTTGCCACGGATGCGGACGGTGTTTATAAAAAGGTATCGAAGCTTAGAGCTTAGCGAGCATCTGCTTCAAAAGACTTAAGAGTCTTCAGCTCTTCAAGCTGAGAGGTGAGGTGTTCCTGCAACTTCGAACGGTAACGCGACTCAAAACCACGCAGGGATTCCACGGTGATTTCCAAACTGTCACGCTCATCGGTGAGCTTGGAAAGAACCTCATCACGCTGAGAACGTGCAGCTGCCACCAGATCTTTAGCTTCTTTCTCACCCTTAGCAACGAGTTCTGCACGGGTTTTTTCACCCTGAGAGACGTATTCGTCATGGAGTTTCTGGGCCATGGCAAGCAGACCTGCTGCATCCTGAGCGCCGCCAGCAGCAACGGGTGCTGGGGTGCTGGTCTTATCCTGTGCAGCGGACTTAGCCGTTGCGGACGAAGAAGACGTATTGTTGGTCGCCGGAGTTGCCGAACCAGACTGGGCGGCTGCAAGCTTACGCTTGAGGGATTCGTTTTCGGTGTACAGCGCGCGGAGCTCAACAACAAGCTCATCAAGGTAATTATCAACCTCATCGCGGTCGTACCCGGATTCGTTTCTCACAATTTTGAAGCTCTTGTTAATCAGATCTTCGGGGGTGATAGCCACAGCTTATCTCCTTTGGAATAAAGTTATCTGTGAATAGGTTTTGGGATGCCCATAAATTTATTAAATAAACTTACGGTGCTGGCTAGGGTACCGCCCATTATTCTACTCTTCTCTACACTTCAAGACCCGATTTTCCAGGAATTCGGCGCAGAGAACCTCTTACCATCATAGTAAATGTATTTCCTGACGGAAAGTCTGCCTCGCCGTTATTGCTTCATACATCTTTATGCATATCAGAAAAATTTATGCTTTGACCAGGAAATATAACTGTTATTTAGCGTGAAAAAGTTAGTGTCAAAGAGGTCATCACTGACAATAAAAGTCCCACGCCTAAAATCAGAATCAGAAACCCAGTATCAAGGGCGAAATTACCAATACGCAGTGGCGGTACAACCTTGCGAAGCTGGTTCATAGGCCAGTCCGTCAGAGCATACACTCCAGAGGCGCACAGCAGGGCAATCCCTCGCGGACGCCACCCCGGCACAAAGACACGCACCCAGTCCAGAAGCATCCGCAAGAGCAACCCAATGTACAGAATGTGCAGGGCTATGGTAATGATGGCGAAGATGTACCCCATGCATTACCCCTGGTCAAAAGGAAACGGACCCTCAGCCTCAAAAGCGCCCGGTGCCGGAGTCGTGTCAGCCCCCAGTACCTCTAGGTTTTCGGGGGTTAGCAAGAATACCTGCCCGGTCACACGTTCAATGCGACCTGAGAGCCCGAATGCGAGTCCGGAGGCAAAGTCCACAAGACGTTTAGCATCCGAATCGCTCATTTCAGCGACATTCATAATCACAGGAATATTCTCACGAAACGCTTCACCAATAATTTTGGCGTCGTTGTATGAGCGGGGGTGGATTGTTGTAATGCGGCGCAATTCGTCCTCATCTTCCTCGTAGGGGTATCCGGCACCAAGACCCTCGTCAATGCCGTAAGAGTTCACATCAAGCTCATGAACTTGATCGTAGCCGGAGGAAGGGTAGGGGTACTCGTCGGTCTCGTAGTGATTTTGCACCTGGTATTCCTCTCGGTTAGTTTTCTGTTCCCGGTGTGGGATTGGCGTGTAAGTCGCGGCAAACTGGTTGGTTTCTTGCCGCTGAGCTGAAGTTTGATAAGCAGACGATGCCGTAATCGCTTCTGATTCTACAGATAGTGGCTCCGCAGCGCCCGTTGCCTGTGGCATAGCTGCGGTATCAGGGTTAGCAGATGCTGGTGTGGGTAATGCATTCAGCCGGATTCCAGGTGATGGAGCGGGAGTTTCAGTGGAAGGAATAGATGCCTCATCCGTCGAATCATGACTATGGACATCCTGCATACCTTCCGATAATTCTTCAGTTTCCGACCCATAACGAGTCACGCCGAAGAAAGAACCGAGGCTATTGGCAAGTTTGCCACCGCCTTGTTTCGCCATTCTTTACTCTCGTTTCGCAGTCGTACATTCACATATATGCGGGAGATTCGCTCCACCGATACCTGAGATTCTAACGTGGGAAATAGCACCGCACATGCTGTCGGTTCGACACCGATTATATATGTTCACAGAGAATTTTGGGGGTATTCCCACGGGCTTTATTGACGATGATGCATATTCTTAAAGACGACGTCAACCATCCCTCACAGGTGTACATTCTACCAGCGCTTGAAAATCCTATCAGCGTATTTCTCATCTGCTGCATGCCTTGCACAACAAAACCTGGTAAAAATCTAGGGGTAATCTCGCTTCCCCATGATGTCGCTTCCTACCCGCACACACGTAGACCCCCAGCGAATAGCGGCTTCTAAATCTGCACTCATACCCGCCGAAATCTGATCTGCATGCGGAAACTCGGCGCGCAGGCCCTGCGCCAATTCCCAGAGTTTTTCAAAGGATTCGTCGGGGTTCGCACCCAGTGGCGCCACCGCCATAATACCCCCACAGCGTAATTCTTCTTGAGCTTCGATACGCTCAGCAAGCTCTAAAATCTCGTCTTGGTCCGTTCCACCACGCGCCCCTTCCGATGCATGTCCGGCCGTTGCCTGCGCTTCAAGCGAAACCTGAATCAGACATTCTAGAGCTCCTTGGGATAGAGCCGCTGGGGCATCCTGCTCCCCCGCCTCATAGCGAGCTACTTGGTTGCGATAGGCTTTTGCTAAAGAATCAATCAGAGACGAACGATCTACGGACTGTACCTGATGGGCATATTTTACGACGGACTTTGCCTTATTCGTTTGCAACTGCCCAATAAACGTCCAGTAAGCGGGGTCGGCAGGTTTTTCGATGGCTCGAAGAGCACGAGCTTTAGGAGCCGCCTCTTGATCACGGTTCTCACCAAAAATACGTACCCCCTGGGTGTAAAGCGCTGCTACATCAGAGGCAGGGAAAAACTTGGTCACGGTGACAAGGCGAACTGTAGGGCTATGCTCGGTGCGCACACCACTGGTATCGGCTTCAGCATCGCGGACGCGCGCCATAACCCGTGCGTAGTTATCCGCAAGCTGCTGCGCGCGTTCCGAGGTGTACGTCAATGTCTGTTCTTCGCTCATCATCAGTCCCCTTTACCGATATACCCTCATACTCAGCTCTTCTTCGATTTTAAGATCTTAGGAAGGTTTCGTCACCCATACGAGCCCAGCGATACGTCCGGGTGCTTCACCTCGATTCATAAATCCTCGATGCGAAAAAAGACTGGTGCTTTCATAAGTGCAGGCTGCCAAGTCGGTAGAAACCTCTATCTTCAGCTTATTCAAGAGAGCAATCGCTCCCGCTGGCAAATCTAAAGCCGGTGTTCCTTGGCTTGTCTGAGCGTACGTTTCAGGAATCTGCTGTGTCGCATGTTCGCGCATATCTTCAGGTATCTCATAGCAGCTTCCGCATATACTAGGCCCTAACCACGCGTGAATCTGTGTTGCGCCCTGCTCTCGCATCGTCGCAACTGTGCGTTGAATAACTCCTGCAAGTAGCCCAGGACGCCCTGCATGTGCCACAGCAATAATGGGCACGTCATGTGGGGTAGGTTTCTCTCCCACGAACACGAGTGGAATGCAGTCAGCAACCATAATAGCTAGAGGCTGACCTGTTGTACTGTAGGCAGCATCTGCTTGCGGAGCCTGCTCGCGTAATTGATCGGCACGTTTCAACGTATATGCTCCACGCTCGTCATTCGGAGAAATCTGTGTACTCAGAATATGATCGGCGCATACAATATCTGCACCGTGTACTTGATTGAGGTAGAGGAAAGGAGCCGAACCGCAGAGACTTTGTACATCAGCACGGTTTTTCAGCGTTGCGGTATGGGACTCGCCCGCATTAACATGAAGCCCCAAATTACCGGCCGACCGTGAAGTAAATCCGATATGCACGGTATATGGGCCGCTGGTATAAGTTCCTGTGGAGTAGAACGGGTTGAGGGTACTCATGGTTCTTTCTGCTGTCATAAGGTCAAAGCATACACAAAGGAGCCAGGACGTATATGTCCTTGGCTCCCTTATGTCTAAAAAGGATGTGTGCGACTTACTTCAAGAAGTCGGGCACATCGAGGGTATCGCGCCGCGCCGGGGACTCTTCCACGACGGGCGGTAGATCAACATCAAAGCCAGCCGCGGCAGGAACATCATTCTGCTGAGTACCATTCTGCGCACCGCCGAAACCATATCCGGTTGATGCGGGAGCTGCAGGAGCGGCCTGCGCAGAGCCGCCGAATGCCTGCTGAGTACGCTGCGCCTGAGCATTTGCCGAAGCTGAACTGTTAGCGTTGGTGTTAGTCTCAGGATTGACAGCGTCAAATCCAGCGGCAATAACGGTCACACGTGCTTCATCACCCAAGGCGTCATCAATCACAGCACCGAAGATAATATTTGCGTCAGGATGTGCGACTTCCTGGACCAGGCGTGCAGCCTCATTAATCTCAAATAGACCGAGATCGGAACCGCCCTGAATGGAGAGGAGTACACCGTGTGCCCCATCAATGGATGCTTCCAAAAGTGGGGATGCGATAGCGAGCTCGGCGGCTTTAACAGCGCGGTCTTCACCAGCGGCAGAGCCAATGCCCATCAGAGCCGAACCAGCCCCCTGCATAACAGACTTAACATCTGCAAAGTCAAGGTTGATCAGACCCGGAGTAGTAATCAGGTCGGTAATACCCTGCACACCGGAGAGAAGAACCTGATCTGCCGATTTGAAGGCGTCAAGCATCGAAACGTTGCGATCAGAGATAGAGAGCAAACGATCGTTCGGAATCACAATGAGGGTATCTACTTCATCACGAAGTGCAGCAATGCCGGTTTCTGCCTGGTTCGAACGGCGACGACCTTCAAAGGTAAAGGGACGAGTTACCACGCCGATCGTGAGGGCACCCAAAGAGCGTGCAATACGTGCTACAACGGGAGCACCGCCGGTACCGGTGCCGCCACCTTCACCTGCAGTCACGAAGACCATGTCTGCGCCCTTGATAACCTCTTCGATTTCCTGGGCGTGGTCTTCAGCAGCCTGACGACCGACCTCGGGGTTTGCGCCCGCTCCGAGACCGCGAGTTAGTTCACGACCAACATCAAGTTTGACGTCAGCGTCAGACATCAAAAGTGCCTGAGCATCTGTGTTAATAGCGATGAATTCTACGCCTCGCAGGCCAACCTCGATCATACGGTTGACTGCGTTGACGCCACCGCCACCGATACCGACGACTTTGATGACTGCCAAGTAGTTCTGGGGAGTTCCAGCGTCCATTTATCCCTCGATTATTTCGTGTAAATCTCTAGAAAAAACCAAAGGTTCAAGTAGAACCTTAGTCTTCCTAACCTCATAGTGACTTTATCTGCAAGGATACCAACAGTTTCACCAGGTTCCTAGTTGCCTGAGGTATTTGACGTGTATTATTTATAGATTTTTATAAAAAATCTATCTTTTTACCCGATGCTTAACCATAAGGTTAAAGGCTAACGAGTAACCGGAACACGCGGCGAAGAAACATCATAAGTGTTTACTTTATTAGTAGCTTGTCCTTGTTGTGCGGTTTTTGACTGGTCCTCATGTACCGCCTCCATCAGTTTGGTTAAAACCTTAGCTTTAAGGTCACTCTCTTCAGCTGTACCCCACTGTACGACAACCCCATCCTTCAAGGTTAAGTTAATATTTGAGGTTGAGCTTGCCCGTGCCTCCTTCACCTGTGTCAGGATTGACGAGGGCAAAGCAGAGAGCACATTTGCAACCGTGCGGAAGGCCGCAGAGTCCTGGGGAGCTTCCTGTCCAACATCGACAAGCGGAACATTGATTCCATCAGCATTCTCAACTTCACGAAGTTTGATTCCCTCACTATCAACAACCATATATTTCCCGTCCTGATGAATGACGGCAACAGGGGTACGCTCTTTGAGGTTTACAACTAGTTCATGCGGAGGATGCGCCTCAATCTGCACGCCGCGCAGTACATGCTCCTGGTCGATAAGTTCACGCACCTTCTGATCATTAATACGAGTCAGCGGCGTGCCCTTGAGTGGTTCCAGTTTCTGCTCAACCTGCACGCTATCCAATAGCGAAGCGCCTTCAACTCGAATAGTCTGAACAGAGAGCAGCGGAGAATAAAAGACCAAACCGATATATAGAAGCACAGCAAGCATAAACGCACCAACGCCATAAAGGATTTTCCGCAAGCGAGTGAGCGGACGTCGGCGCTTCGAAGTCTGACTCTTACTTTGGTCTTCTGCCAAAAGCCCGTCGAGCCCAGGGTCATTGCGTAATTGGGCGATACGCCCCTGCTCTTCGCGGATCTCCTGTTCCCGCGCTATCTCGGTTTGGCGTTCCTTCTCACGTTCACGACGCCATCGGCCAAAGGTACTAGACGTAGATTTCGCCGATTGTGAATCCAACTCATCCGGTTCAGATTCCCCTGCATCCAGACGTATATCACGGTCCTTGAGCTCTGAAGATTCAGAATACGTTGCACGGGAAGAACCCGTCTGGCTCTTACTTTCGGTATGAGTTTCTTGCTCAACAGGATTCGTCTGGTTCTGAGGGCTCATACCTTCAAAAGATTTTGACGTATCTTCAGCAGGTTTAGCTTTCTTTTTGCCGCGAACAACCGGTAACTTCGGAGTACGTATCGGCGAGGTTGCAAACGCTTCCGTGCCCGGTTTTCGCTTTTGACGTCCTTTAGCCACTATTACTCCTTAAGGTAACGGGCATGTAGCTCATGCAGAATACGCTCTCCTAATGCGGTAACATCACCTGCACCAATGGTCATAATAATATCGCCTGGAACAGCACACATAGCAATATCTTCAATGGCTGCAGCTGCATCCGACGCATAATGCACCTCAGAAAATCCAGCACCGGTGATAAGTTCACTCGTGACTCCCTCAATCGGAAGTTCCCGGGCAGGATAAATATCCAGTACATACGAACGATCAGCCTTCGAAAGAGCCTGCGCGAAATCGGCGGCAAATTCTTGGGTGCGTGAGAACAGATGCGGCTGGAAAACCACATAGAGGTTATGCCCATCGGCAACCGTGCGGCCGGTCTCAAGTGCACGGAATACCTCTGTTGGGTGATGAGCATAATCGTCAAAGACTTTAATACCCGCTACGTCACCACGCAGAGTAAAACGTCGATCTGCTCCTCCGAAGCCGTATAACGCGGCGGCCGCGTCCTCAGGTTGTGCTCCAGCGAGAAGAGCGGTAATAAAAGCTGCCGCTGCGTTCAACTGATTGTGAATACCGGGTACCCGCAGCTGAGCATCCTGTTCGCCTTCGTAATGTTTACTCGCGCACTCGAAAGACCAGCGCAGTGTTGCCGAAGACTCCGAGCCGTGGCTCGTAATGCGTGAAACCCGTAGATCAGCCTCAGTAGACTGGCCGTAAGTTACCACTTCAATCCCAGCATCGCGCGCACGTTCTGCAAGCGCACGAGCGCCTTCATCATCCCAGCATGTCACCAAGACGCCACCAGGGACCATAGAGGCAACAAAACGGTTAAACGCCTCATACACGCGTTCGGGAGTTTCGTAGAAATCCAAGTGGTCAGGTTCAACGTTGGTAACCACTGCGATCGCAGGCTGGTAGCGCACAAAAGACCCATCGGATTCGTCAGCCTCTGCTACAAACCAAGAGCCTTCACCAGTGGCCCCCAATCGCGCGTTGCTGCCGTATCCTGCAATAACTGTTCCTACCGCGAAAGACGGGTGAAACCCTAACTTATCCAGCATGACGGCAATCATGGAACTGGTTGTGCTCTTACCATGCGTGCCAGCAACCGCTACAACCTGTGATGCTCCCATAGCGGCAGCCAAAGCCTCAGAGCGGTGCAATACCCGAAGGTTCTGAGCACGAGCCGCAATCAGTTCGGGGTTATCTTCGTGAATGGCCGTTGAGATAACAACGGTATCAATATCGTGAATATTCGCAGCATCTTGGGGAGTATAAACACGAGCGCCCGCTTCACGTAAAGCCTGAATAGTCGCCGTTTCTGCTCGGTCAGAGCCGCTTACGGGAATACCAGCTTTCAGCATCAACGTTGCAATAGCACTCATACCGGCACCGCCGATCCCTACAAAATGCACACGTCCCAACTCCTGCAGAGATGCGCGCGCGGGAAACGGCGGGTTCAGGGGCTCAGGAAGCACCATGTTAAGGTTCATCAGTTCGGACATTTATTTAACCACCTTCAGGGTTGCCTCAGCCATAACATGTGCGGCATCACGAATGCCCAATTTATATGCTCGACGACCCATTTCTTTTAACTTCTGAGCATCAGCCATCAACGATGGAATTTCACGGGCAAACCACGCCCCGGTCATTTTCTTATCTTCGATGAGAAGCGCGGCTTCTGCCATAACCAGAGAACGAGCATTGAGACTTTGTTCACCATTACCAAACGGGAGCGGAACAAAAATTGCGGGTACACCCACCGCAGCAACTTCGCTTACGGTTGCGGCTCCAGCACGGACTATCAAAAGATCGGCTGCGGCATAAACATCCTGCATGCCGTGGCTAAACTCAATCTGACGATAATTTGGGGCTGTAACGGGCTCGCCTGAATCATCCACAATAGCTTTGCCTTTACCAGTAATATGCAAAACCTGAAAACCCCAGTCCTCAAAATTCGTAATGTTCTCAGCGACGGCGTTATTAAGGCTTTGTGCGCCTAAGGAACCGCCCGTCACAATCAGAACAGGCTTATCAGGGTCAAGACCTAGAGTATGCCTCGCCTGTGCTCGTGCCGCTCGACGGTTCAGATGCGCGATCTCATCTTTCATGGGCATACCCACAAGTTTGGCGCGAGGGAAAGGGGTGTTGGAGAAAGCCACACCCACAAACTTCGCTAGAGGACCACCCAGTTTATTCGCCAGACCGGGCTTTGCATTAGCCTCGTGAATAACAACAGGAATGCGGGAGAAAAAAGCGGCAAGATATGCTGGCGGACACACATAACCACCTACGCCTACTACAACATCTGCATTCGCATCTTTGAGAATTTTACGGGTTTGCGAAATCGCTTTTGCGAATCTTGGTAAAAAGGTTAATGCGTTAAGCGATAGACTTCGGGGGAAAGCTACACGCGGAATAAACTCAATATCAAATCCAGCTTCAGGAACTAATTGAGCTTCCATCTTATCCTTGGTGCCAAGAGTCAGAATATTAGCTTCCGGCTCAATCCGGCGGATTTCGCGTGCTATAGCAAGCATCGGGTTAATATGACCAGCGGTGCCGCCGCCAGCGAGAACCACAGAGGGTGCCTTAGACATAGATAATAACTCCCAACAAATACATTCACCTCATTTTACGACATAGCAGGACTAACCCCGTAGTGAAAGAATATGAAGTCGGGTATATACCCACGTCCCGAGCCTGGTATTCCTCCTTTCCCTATTTCAGAGGCTATGAGCGTGAACCACCCTGGCCAGGTTTACGGCCTCGCGGGTTCTGCTGACTCTGTGAAGGCTGCTGCCGACGTATCTGACGTGATGTTCCCGCAGAAGGCTGCCCTGAAGAAGATGTTTGGGAACCCGGTTGAGGGTGCAAAGGTCGCAACCCGGCTGGCAAACGTCCCGATGACGAAGAACGGTGACGCGCTCGATTGGCGTTTGTGCGCTTTTGCAGGTTCTGCAGGGGAATTGTGTCTTCATGGTCTGCAGGGGTTGACCGTTGCTTGCCCTGCGAGGGGCGAGATGCAGGATGCGCATCTCCCTTACGGCGCAATTGAGGAACCCGTTCATGGGTATGCAATCCATTTGGATGTTCCTCTTGGAACCGCTGCTCACGAAGTCGCTGCCGTTCACGCTGAATACGCTGCTCTTCATGAGCGAGAGCTTCCTGATGCTCCGCCTCACGGCGACGCTCAGCAGCACGATCGGCACGTGCTTGAGCGCGCTGCTCATACGTCTTGCGAGTATGCTCACGCTGTCGCTGGGTTATGCCCAACCAGGATGGCAGTTCTTTAACTCTACGCAGTAAGCCCCCACCCCAGTAATCTTTACCAAGAGCTCCACCGGCTTCTTGCAGTTGAAGCCGCTCATCTTCAACGATGGCTTGAAGAGACAGTCGTCGCTTCCAGTCTTCATTAGCGCGTCGCACTTCGCGAGGTGTCTGTTTCGTTAAATCGGCGGCCGGTATGGGCCCACCTACAAGTGGAGTTTGCCGCGCAAAAGCATAGAGCATACCTGCGGCAAGCATTGATGAAATCAAGGATGAACCGCCGTATGAAATAAAGGGAAGCGGCACACCAATCACGGGAAGAATACCGGAAACCATCGCCATATTCACAATAGCCTGAGTGGAAAGCCATGCGATAATACCGCCCGTTGCAATACGAATAAACGGGTCTGCGGTTCGGGCGATAATGCGTAACGCACAATAGATCAGGCCCAGGTACAAAAGCACTACGGTAAGCGTGCCCAAAAGCCCCAGTTCCTCGCCGATAATGGCGAAAATGTAATCGTTATGTGCTTCGGGCAAATAGTTATACTTCTGGCGGGATTGTCCTAGACCAACGCCCCAGAACCCACCGGTTGCCAACGCAACCCCGCCAGCCTGAGATTGATCACAGACAGAACCGGTGCACACACCGAGAACACTCATCAGTCGTTCACGACGGTTTGAACTCGAAATTGACCCCACTACGGCACTCACGATCAGAATAATCGAAAGCCATACCATAGTCTTACGGTTTGCGCCCGCAATATATACCATGCCCAAGAAGATAAAGGCGTAGACGATCACGGTACCGAGATCTTTACCTGCCAGAATAAGCAGCATCAAAGGCAAGAGTCCAAAAAGTGCGGGAAAAATTGCACGAGATGTCTTCTCTTTGAGTTTACTGCCCTGCCGAGTCATGACCATCGCTATCCACAGCACAATAGCGAGTTTAGAGAACTCCGAAGGCTGAATCTGAATGCCGCTGAACCTAATCCAGTTACGGTTGCCATTAATATCGGTACCAATAGCAAGAACGGCAATCTGGGCAAGAATCGCCAGGGTTAAGAGGATATTAACGACCCACATTTTGCGGTACCGCTGTACTTTCAATACTGCTATAGCCCCTAATGCAGCGGCGCCTAGAGCGGCAAACATTACCTGACGGGTTACCTGTGAGAAAGGGGACATTCCCTGTGAAATCATGCTCACAGATGATGCAGACAGTACCATGATCACGCCAAAAACTGTGAGACCAGCGCATACTAAAAGAATCAGTCGCGGCACATCCGCTAAATCGCGCGATGCGGAACGCTTATAAAGAGACGAGATAGCGTTATGCAGAAAAGAACCGAGCCTCGTTGAGCCGTTCCTGCCCTGGCGCTGTGCATGACTTACGCCTCCACGGGTCGACGAGTGAGTCTGACCGGGTGCATTACTCATGCGTTCTCCTCTTCTGTGTCTTAACACGACAAACTCAATAGATTTTTTCCTACAGCAGAAAAGTCTACACGGCGTTTATCGTTTCAGAGCAATCAATATGCCTTCAGATACCGACAATATGAGATTTGACCGCATCCACAAAAGCGTTACCACGAACGGCATAATTGTTAAATTGATCCATCGAAGCAGCGGCAGGCGCCATGAGTACTGTATCACCCTCAGCGGCTAGCTCTTCTGCTTTGACTACGGCAGCTTCCATAACAGTAACCCCGTCAGAGGGATCATTCGCCGAAGCCGTCATATTATAGGTAGGAACATGGCTTGCATACTTCGCCAAAGATGTTTTAAGTCCCGCCGTATCAGTGCCAATGATTAATACTGCTTTCAAACGTGAAGCATGCTGAGCTATAAGATCATCATACTCCACCCCTTTAGAAAGACCTCCAGCAATCCAAATCAGCGAAGGATAAGCGCTCATTGAAGCGTTAGCGGCGTGTGGGTTAGTAGCCTTAGAATCGTTGACCCACTGGATTCCATCGCGGTAAAGCACCGTCTGATTACGATGCGCACCAGGCTTATAAGAACGCAGTCCATCCCGCACAGCCTCAGGAGCAATATTTGCAGCACGACATAATGCGGCAGCGGCTAGCGCATTCTCCACGGTGTGCTGTGCGGGAGCTTGACCGGGAACGGGCGCTAAATCTTCAAGAACACCAAGCTCAAGTGCCTCGCTGTATCGATTCTTCAAAAACGCACGGTCAACAATAATGTTTTCCGCCAAGCCCAACATGGAGACTGAGGGGATCTCGGTTGAGCTAATACCGATGGCACGGGCACCTTCTATAACGTCTGCTTCTTCGACCATACGCAAAGTATCAGCATGATCGGTATTGAAAATACACGCTGCCTGAGTATTTTCGTACACACGTGCTTTATCGGCCTTGTAAGCCTCAAAGGAACCGTGCCAATCGACGTGATCTTCCGCTACGTTAAGCACCACGGAAGCGTATGGCGATAGTGAAGAAGTCCAATGCAGCTGAAAGCTCGAAAGCTCTACCGCAAAAAATTCATAGGGTTCATCGTCGGCAACAGCGTAGACTGCTGGCATGCCCACGTTCCCAACCTGCAGAGATTTTTTACCGGCTGCTTTAAGAATCGAATCGACCATGCCCACGGTCGTAGTTTTCCCATTGGTTCCCGTCAGGCACAGCCACTTTGGAGTAACCCGACCTTGACGTTGATTCAGACGCCATGCCAGTTCGATTTCACTCCAAATTTGGATACCCCGTTCATAAGCATCGAGCATGACCAGGCTATCTGGACGAATTCCTGGCGAAGTCACGATAACATCCGGGTCTTGATCATCGACACGAGGCACACATTCCATGTATTCCTCACCAAATAAACCCGCCACGTTTCCATAGGCCTCTTGGTAAATTCGGATGCGCTCTCGCTTTTCTTGCGTATCCTGCGCATCAATAGCGGTAATGTGGGCACCTTTCTGGGCCAGCACATCCACTGCAGCATCGCCGCTGGTGCCGAGGCCTATCACGACAACCTTCAGCCCCGCCCAAGGCCCGTCCCAGGTAGTGAGCTCAGCAAGCCGAGGATTATTGACGACTGGATTGACAGCGATAGCATCTGCATATTGGGCACGCTGTGCCTGATACTTGGAGGCCCGCTGCGAGTTCTTAGCGTCAGGCATTAGTGAATCACTCCAGACGTCTGTGAGAACCAATCTCCAAAGAAAATTGCAAGAGCAACCAGCACACAAAGCGCATTTGCAATCCACAGACGGAATACCGAGTTCACTTCACCACTGCTGACAGAGCCGGGGACAAGACCCTTCTTATCTATGGAGTATCTTCCGTTTGCACCGGTTTTCTCAAGATGATGGTGGAAAGGAGTCATGCGGAAGAAACGGTAGGCATGAGGAATTTTATCGCCAACAGATACAGAACGTTTACGGCTAACTTTGAAGACAACTTTCTGCACAATCACCGAAAACACTTCCAGAACCGGCACAAGCGCGATAATGGGAAGCAGGAGCTCGGTACGGGTGAAAATAGCGAAGGAGACCAGTGCACCCCCCAAAGCAAGAGAACCAGAGTCTCCCATAAAGATTTGTGCCTTAGAAACGTTCCACCATAGGAACCCGGCGAGGGAACCAACAAGTGCGGCTGCAATAAGTGCCAGCGACCCTGGATCCCGCACATCATAGCATGCATTTCCCGCCCCACCGCTGCAGGCATGTACGTATTGCCAGATAGTCATGGCAAGGTATCCAGTAAAGATGGTCATCGTTGCGCCACCCGCAAGTCCATCGAGACCATCAGTGAAATTCACGGCGTTAGTGCCCGAAAGAGAAATCAGGGTAATCCACAACACCATGAGGATAGTACCGCCTATAGCCCCAGCAGCCATGAAGTCGAACGAAAGATCACGCACAAACGAAATCGCCGTCGAGGCGGGGGTCACTCCCGCCGCATTAGGAAATTGAAACACCAAATACGCAAAAGGAAGAGTCACCGCCAGCAGACCAATAGTCTTCTGGTTCTCGGTAAGTCCTTCGTTCCCCTGGTTGCGGAACTTCATAATATCGTCGGCGGCACCGACTCCGAGCATTCCTAGTGTAAACCCGAGGGTCAATAAAGCCGTCGCACTAGGAACCGGCGAGGTTCCAAAAACCGCAGCGTTAATCAGCAACGCAAGCAAGTAGGCAACAACGGCGGCTGGGATAAAAATAAGACCTGCCATCGTGGGCGTCCCCGCCTTATGCTGATGCGCGGCGGGGCCTTCTTCACGAATCAGCTGCCCCAACTTGAGCTTCTGCATCTGCTTGATGAAGAGCGGTATTGCTGAGAAGGAGATAATAAACCCTAGGATTCCAGCAATAAGCACAGTAATCATGGTTAATGTGTTCCTTCGTGAAGATGGCTACGGTCTAGGGCGGTCGTCGAGGTTTGCGCTGCAGAACTACCAGCTGATACCGTGCTCAGAGCGGCGCCCGTTAAATCCGTCACCTCAACAAAATCGCCAGCACTCAGCCAAGCTGGAGCCTGTTCTTGAGCCTCGCCAAAGGTCTCGGTGCAGAAGGCAACCTCATCGCCCAAAGAACCTAGTTTAGCGCCATTTGAAGATTTAAACAGCACAATATCGCCAGAACGTAACTCTGCACGCAAAATATTTAGTGCTTCTTGCGGTGTCTCTACCCAGGTAGCTTCGTTACCCCATGAACCTTCAAGATGCGCGGCGTTGTAGGCTGGTTTCGCCTCATTCCCAACCGCAATAAGCTTTGATATATTCATGCGTACCACCAGACGACCGAGTCGATCGTGCTCCTCCAAAGAGGCCTCGCCCAGTTCGAGCATGGCCCCCAAAACTGCCCAAGTCCGTCGTGGCTTCGCGCCTCGTCCCAGTTGGGCCAAAGTGCGTAAAGCGGCTGTCATTGACTCGGGATTAGCATTATACGCATCGTTGATAACAGTCACGCCGTCTGCGCGGTCTGTGCGAGCCATCCTCCATTTAGACAGCGCCCCGGTGTTATTGAGGGCATGCGCAATAGCGTCTCCAGGAACACCAGCGTTATAGGCTACCGTAGCAGCCGCCAGAATATTGCATACATGATGCTCACCAATGAGTTTGGAGGAAATCTCATATTCGCTGGCGTCGGGAAGGCGAAGAGTAAATTCCGGACAACCAGCATCATTAGTATGCAGCCCCAAAGCGGCAGTATAGCGTTCGTACTGCGGTTTCTCCCCCACCCCAAAGTAGGTTACCGGCGCACTTGCACGAGCTGACATGCGTGCAACACGCTCATCATCAGCATTGAGGATCAAGGTTCCGCCAGTACGAATACCTTCGGCAAGCTCCCCTTTAGTACGTTCGATGTTGTCGACCCCGCCAAACTCGCCAGCATGTGCGGTGCCAACTTTAAGGATCACACCATGGTCAGGGTGCACAATATTTGCCAGGTATTCGATATTCCCCACATGATCGGCACCCATCTCAATCACAAGGTAGCGAGTACTTTCGTCAGCGCGGAATACAGTCAAAGGTACGCCAACTTCGCCGTTGTACGAACCTACAGGGGCTATAGTTTCGCCCTGAGAACTTAGGATCGCTGCTAATAAATCTTTTGTGGTGGTCTTCCCCGCAGAACCGGTAATACCGATAACCGTAAGATCGCCTAGAGACCGCATCTTTTCAACAGCGTACTGTGCGATCTTACCCATGGCGAGAACCACATCATCAACCTGGATGCTGGGGTACAGAATACCCCGCTCATCTTTAACAGGGCGTTCGACAAGCGCTAAGACAGCACCTTTGTCGAAGGCTCCTGACACGAAGTTGTGTCCGTCGGTCACCTCACCTGGCTTAGCAACAAATAGGGTGCCTGGTATAACCTCACGCGAATCGGTGGTCGCGAAGGTAGCACCTAGCTCGCTCTCACGCCCGGCTAAGCCGAGCGGTGAGCCGCCTGTTGCCGTAATAATTTCGGCGGCGGAAAGCTTAATCATCTATGCTCCTTATGCTTCTTCAAGCATGCGTCGATAATCCGGAAGAATTTCGAAGTCGTTGGAGACAAGCGCTTTCGCGGTCTCCACGCGGTCGTCAAGTTGCACATCGGTACCGGCAACATCCTGTGCCGTTTCATGTCCACGACCGGCGATAAGAATAGCATCTCTCGCATCTGCGAGTTCAATTGCCCGAGCAATCGCCACTTCTCGCGGAGCAAGATTAAGGATTTGGGATGCTCGCGCACCTTCGGCATTAGCTCGTTCAGCCCCGGCAACAACAGCCTCACGAATTGGGGCGGGATCTTCACCGTGCGGATCGTCATCGGTCACAATCACAATATCGGCGTGCTGTGCAGCAATTTCTCCCATTAGGGGACGTTTGAGATGATCGCGTTCGCCTGTTGCCCCGAAAACAATAATGACTCGCCCACCACCTGGTCGGTCCATGGCTTCAAGCGCCCGAGTGAGCCCGTCAGGGTTGTGGGCAAAATCGACAATAGTATGCGGTGCCAGAGAAATCAGCTGCATACGCCCGGGCACTATAGGGGTTAGTGCCGTGCCATCAGCTAGGGCAGGTCGTAGGATAATGCGTTCTTCCTCAGAAGCACCAATATATACCATCAGTGCGGCGAGTGCGGCGTTTGAAACATTGAAATCTGCCGGAAGATGGGTACAACAGGGAATGGTGTCTCCCGCGCCGTTAGCCAGCGTGAAACGATGCCCTAACCCATCACGTTCAACGTTGATTACCGCCCAATCAAGCGGACCGAACTCAGCTGGAACCTCGGCTAGACCCATGCCGTACTCAGTAACAAGCCGAACAGCATTACCTGTCCCCAGCTGAATCTGGGCGTGGCGAAGCATCTTCTCGCCCCACTCGTCATCGGCAGTGATGACAGCGCGCTCAGTCCGCTCGGGTGTAAAAAGCTGTGCTTTAGAATCAAAATAATTCTGCATGGTGCCATGCAAATCTAAATGATCCTGGGTGAGGTTTGTAAACCCAGAGACCTTATAAACTACACCATCCACACGGTGATAGTCGATAGCATGCGAGGAAACTTCCATTGCTGCATGAGACACGCCGCACTCCCCCATAATCGCAAGGAGAGAATGAACGTGAACAGACTCTGGGGTGGTTAGAGCTGAAGGAACGCTCACACCATCAACAAGAATTTGGATAGTACCGATAAGACCGGTCTTAGCCTTGAGAGCAGTTCGGAATACCGACTCCAGCATGTAGGTAGTCGTCGTTTTTCCATTGGTTCCTGTGACAGCGTAGCGATTCAGACCCTTGTAATCTTGTGACCCATAGATCAAAGCGGCGAGTGATCCTATAACAGGACGTAAAGAGTCACAGACCAGCAGGGAGCACCTATCTAAAGAAAGATTTGCCTCCCGAATCATCCGAACGCCTGCAGTATCCGTGAGGATAGCGTGAGCCTGGGCCTCCAGCGCTTTTTGCGCGAATTGTGCACCATGAGCTTTCGCGCCTGGAAGAGCAACATATAGGTCTGCAGGACGAACTGCACGAGAATCCATGCTGATCCCTCGCACATCTTCTTCAGAGCTTTGATGTTCTAGAACAGGATGCGCACCTAAAGCCTCTAGATGCTCCACGAGCTCAGTAACCGTGCTCCCTCGTGGATTCCGAGGTCGCAGACTCTGCACATCGCCTCCCAAGTGCGAGGTGCGACGAGCGTCTTGAGCCAAGCGCGTTTCGCTGTCCATTATCCTTCTTTCCTGACGGTCATACGCATTTCTTGCCGCCGAGATTTTTATTGTTATCGTCCTCGATCAACGCCAAGGTACGTTCCTATTGTAATAAGTTCTACACGGTCGGGTGACCGCATGTGACTTACCCGTTAGATTTTCCATCCGCAAAAATAGGAATTTTTACTGGATCTGTGGTGGATTTAGGCACGTTATACGTATGCAGTACTTTCTCCATAATCTGTGAGAACTGGCTTGTTGCTCCCACACTACGCACATCACCCTGAGGGCGCTGCAGAGTAACGCTTACGAGAAACTGCGGGTTGTCTATAGGCGCAAGACCTATAAAGGATGTGGTGTATCCGTCATATCCGCCTTTATCGCTGGGAGCTTCAGCTGTACCCGTCTTACCGCCGACCCGGTACCCTTCGACAGAGGCTGTTTTCGCATGGCTTTGAAGTACAACATTCTCCATTAGTTCTCGACATTGTTCAGCAGTTTTTTCGCTCACCATCCTGGTGCCGGGTTCCACATCGCGTTTATGCACCGTACCATCGGCATCAATCAAAGCGTCAACGATGCGCGGTTTAAGTTTCACACCGTTATTACCGAGTGCCTGAAAAATCATGGCGGTTTGTAGAGGGGTCTGGGCAATACCCTGCCCGAAGAAAACTGTGTATTCCTGACGACCGTCCCACTCATGCCAATCAGTTACTAGTCCCTGCTGTTCGCCAGTCAGCTCAATACCCGTATAATCCCCCATACCGTATTTTTTGAGCCAGTTATAGCGATCTTCCTTGGGGAGTTTCTGCCCGACAAGTACCGTTCCGGTATTCATTGAATCGGTAATAATACCTGAAAAAGTCCGGCGCTGTGCGGGGTGGTCAAAGGTGTCCGTGAATGTTTGCCCGTTGATCACCAAACGTTCCGGAACATCATACGCCGAGGTAGGGGTCGTAATGCCGCTTTCGATCAAAGCTGATGCAGTCAGAATCTTCTCAGTCGAGCCAGGCTCAACAACCTGGGAAATAGCACGTGGGCTTGTATCCTGCTCGTTCTTAACTTTCTCAGCGCCGGGATCCATCATCGTAGAATCGGCCATTGCCAAAATCGAGGCATCCCGCACATCCATAACGATAACGGTTCCCCATTCCGCTTTGAGCTCGTCCACACGCGCTTTGACAATCTGCTGCGCGAAATACTGGATATCCTGGTTAATGGTCAAACGTACGTTCTTCCCATTTTCTACATCGGTCGCCTCTTCTTTAGTAACAGGAATACGCACACCATCGGCACTAATTTCGTAGGTACGCTGACCGTCCACGCCCGCAAGATCTTTTTCAAAGACGCGCTCAATACCTACAGATAAATTCTTCTTGATCGTCTCGTTCTCGTTACCGGTTGCCTCATCAACAATACGGTAACGACCCACAACAGAGCCGCCCACGGGTCCGTTTGGGTACAGGCGCTCAGAGATGGCTTCCCCATAAAGGAACGGGGCTCCTAGAGCATCAATACGGCGAAATATCTCAGGGGTGACATTTGATTTCACGACGGCATATTTTGAGTCTCCGTCAAGCTTAGACTTGATAAACTCGTCGGTAACCGTAGGGTCAACGGTATGCAGAATGTCGGTTAGCTCATACACCAACTGTTCTGGAGTGATTTCACTCTTAGTATCGCGGTCATTATCGTAGCGCTTATACGAAGCAACAATAGTCTGATCAGCAATGATGTTGTACCGCTGCACGCTTCGAGCAAGCACCACTCCGTTAATATCGAGAATCTGACCTCGAACCGCTGGAACAGTCTGAGAGCGCATGCGTTTCTCACGCGATTTCTCGGCAGTATGCTGTGGATCAAACCCCTGTAGATAGAGAAGCCGTGCACCCACGGCCGCCAAGCCGCCAGTAGCCAAAGCACCCACTACAAACCCGCGACGCCCAAGCTGTTGAGGCTCGGGCGGCACGGGCGCATTCTCATGAAAGCTCAAAGGTGTCCTTTCAAACTCTTAAACAGTTCGTTCCAGTCCCCACCAATATACTATCGTTGAGATGCTGAAGGGTTAGTGGATGCCGAGGGTTTTGCAGACGCCGACGATGAAGCAGACGCACTCGAAGCCGGTTGCTGTTTATCCGCCGATGCAGACGGTGCTGCACTCGGCGTTGCAGATGTCGAAGCGCGACTCCCCTGACTGGGAACGGCGGGGGCATCCACGAGGTTGCGAGCGCCCGGGGCATCATCTTTAGGCTTCGCTACAGGAGTAGCCGTGCCGTTAATCTGCCCGCTGTTGATATCCAAAGTTGCCGGAATATCCGTCGCATGCATACCCAGCGAGCTTGCACGGTTCGCCAAGTTTTGCGGGGCCTGTTGGTACCCAATTTCTTGTTGCAGGGCTTGGTTCTCTTGGGTCAGTGTTTGCTCTTGGGTACGCAAGTCCACAAGGTCGTATTGACGGGTTGCGATCAAGATATTGAGCATCAAGATAAAGACCAAGGTCAACGGGATAGCAACAAATACACCCACCAACGCCACAGGACTCCAGCTTCGCGGACGTACCAGTGACAGGGCAAGCGGTACACGACGAGTCTCCCGAGCCTGGGCTTTTACTCGTGAGCTCTTAGCCGCAATCGAACGAGCTGGGTATGCAGATTTCGCCGGGTATCCGATAGTACGCGGATGCTGAGCACCGCCAGTGCGCGGACCAGCGTATGCGGTTACATGTTCCGACAACCGGTTCTGTGCACGATGAGCAATTCGAGCGTGCGTATCAGAAGTTACAGAAGTACGTGGAACCTGGATTTGAGAAACACGGCTTTTCACGTTTGACGCAGGTTTATTCCGCCCCGGTACACCCCGGCGCGTTGGGTGTTTCTGAGCAGGTTTATGCTCAGGAATAATACGCAAATTAGCGTTCCGAGTTCCCCTGCGCTGAGTGGCAGCGCGGGGCGTCTCCTCTACGCCGGTTACAGTCGGCGCTTCGGGAGTGGTAACGCTCGGAGAGTGTTGCGGAGGGGTCATATCCTACTCTTTCAAGTCTGTATCTGTTGTTATGCCAATTAGGTAGATGTGCCGGGAGAGTTAAGCTGTCTTAGAGATTCAGCTGGATACTTTGATTTTTTCTCCGGCACGCAGTTTAGCGCTTGCTGCACGCGGGTTTTCGGCGATTTCAGCCTCTGTAGGCGGCTCTGCACCGCGGGTAATAACTCTTATCGTCGGCTGATGTTCGTCAAGCTCCACGGGAAAGCCTTTAGGGGCCTTCGACGTAGCAGCCTCGGTCAAAGCACGTTTGACGATTTTGTCTTCAAGGCTGTGATAGCTCATAGCGACAAAACGACCGCCGAGTCTCAGAGCATCCAAAGCCGCAGGAACCGCCCGTTCAAGAGCTTCTAGCTCATGATTAACCTCGATACGCAAAGCCTGGAAAGTTCTCTTAGCCGGATGACCGCCCTTGCGCTGTGCTGCAGCGGGTACAGCCTTCTGAATGGCAGCTACCAGTTCCCCAGTCGTGGTGAAGGGTGTGTGTTTTCGCTGTTCCACAATATGCTGGGCAATACGGGCAGCGAATTTCTCCTCACCCCAGTTTTTGATGATGCGACGCAGCTGATTCTCGCTGTACTCATTGACAACGATGCGGGCAGTTAGCTCATCATCACCGTTCATGCGCATGTCCAAAGGTGCATCATAGGAATACGCGAACCCACGGGAACGCTCGTCCAGCTGCATCGAAGACACGCCTAGATCCAGAAGAACGCCATCTACAGAGGTGACTCCCGCCGCAGACATCGCATCTTCTATATGGTCATATACGGTGTGCACAGGCACGAAGCGATCTCCAAAACGCGCCAGACGTTCGACAGCAATAGCATGTGCCTGTGCGTCACGGTCTATGCCGATAACTGTTAGGTTGGAGAACCTTTCAAGCATTGCTTCTGTATGACCCCCCATACCCAAAGTCCCGTCAATGACAACCGCATCCTGACGCGAAATAGCGGGTTCCAACAGCTCCAGGCAACGATCGAGCATAACCGGAACATGGCGTTCCTGTGCCTGTCGTTGTGAAAGCTGCCCCAAAAGCCCTTCCCGATATCCAGGGTCGCCAGATACAGCATTGGGGGATGTCGAAACATCGTGCGTTGGGGCAACCACGCCGGTAAGTGAGTGAGACTCGGCGATCATGATGCTCCTTCCCATAGCTCTAGCGGTCGTTCACAGCGGATCACAGGTTACGTTTGGGGCAACAAAACTGTGTGGTGACATAGTCATTACAGAATTGGGGCGAAAGGATCTTCGTCCAACGACGCAAATTCTGCTTCTGTCTGTGCCATATATTCTTCCCATGCTTTGGAGTCCCAGATTTCCGCACGGCTTCCTGAACCAATCACAGTCAGCTCTTGCGACAGACCTGCATACTCACGCAGCACAGGCGGGATCGTTACACGTCCCTGCTTATCAGGCACCTCATCAGAAGCTCCCGAAAGGAACATGCGCATAAAGTCACGTGCTTGCCGCCCAGGAAGCGGAGAGCTTCGCATCGTTTCGTGGATACGCTCAAACTCGGCGACAGGAAACACGTATAGGCAGCGTTCCTGACCGCGTGTTAGCACGAGACCAGCTGATAGCTCATCGCGAAATTTCGCTGGCAGGATGATGCGCCCCTTGGTGTCCAGGCGGGGTGTATATGTTCCAAGAAACATGCGGCACCCCTTTCCTGACAAGCGGAATACCCGCGACTCCAATTAGGCATGTCTACCCCTGAAACTATCTTCCCCTCCACTTTACTCCATTTTGCTCCACTATTCCTACCTCATGAGGATTTTTCTCAGAAAGAACACAGCTTTTCCTTAGTTTTAAGCGCCAAAGAGGGCGAGTGGTTTATCAAAAACCACTCGCCCTCTCGGACGTTTCTTTAAACTTATTAGTAAAATTTAAATCATCAAAAGTTAGTTTTCACCACGGTTACGATCGTCCCAACGCTCTTCGAGGCGAGACATGAACTTCGACTGCTTTGTAGATTTTTCAGAAGAACCCGCACCTTCCTGGCGAGCTTGGGTTGCTCCCTGCGCCTTGTCTCCTAAGAACGAATCCACCGGAGTCTTCTTACTTGTTGTCGCCAAATAAACACCACCGGCAGCAATAATAAATCCAATAATGCCCAGCCATATCATCTTTGAGGCAACGGCACCGATAATAATACCCAACCCAGCTAACACGCCTAAAATGCCGAGAGCCATGTGTCGGGCACTAAATACGGGAGCTGTATTACCCGTTGATGACATTGATGACGCAAAATGTGGATCCTCAGCGCTCATCAGTTCTTCGAGCTGGTCGAGAACCTTCTGTTCACGCTCAGAAAGTGCCATTTCATTCTCCTTGAACGAACCGGTGACATGAGTGCTTATTCGTCTATCCTAAACCTACAACACTCCGTTGCTTTTATACTACCCCGCAATCCTTTTTTAAGATACCTACCGCTCGCTCGCGTGAAAATTTTCTTCTCTAACCAAATATGGTCTTTTTTACACTCTTTATGGGAAGATTCACCTCAGGACAGATTTTTCTACCCCAGATCCTTCGATTCCCTCCACTTTTTACTCCCCTATACTCCAGAGCGCTCCCCTAAGAAGTTTTCTGTTTTTCTGGGCTGCTCTTGTGAATATATGAAAGATCAGAAGCACTAGAAACAGCTGCATCAGTAAACTTCTGACGGATACTATCGAGAGCATGTTCCACTGCGCTCCAGTCAGGAGCATTGCGGATTCCACTCCAAGCACCAGGCCTGAATCTATCATCACCCACAGTATCTTCAAGATGTTTAGAACCTGCCTCTAAATCTAACAGTATTGCATCGTCGAAGAGTGGATACTGCACTCCGAGCTCACTACGTTCAAGTTTTTCGGCGCGAACACCAATGAGGCGAATAGCGCGTGTCGCATACTCCTGAGACTGCTCAGCAGAAAAGGCCAAAAGCCCCATCCCGCGCAGTGCAGCATGAGATGCCCGATAAATTTCCATACCTGAGTCGCAAGAAACTGACAACGGCACAGATTTCGTATGAGTCTCAAATCCTTCATACCGAATTTTGAGGCTGAGAGAACCTGCCAGCTTACGTGCACGGCGCAAACGTATACCCACTTTAAACGAAAGCGAGCGCAAAGCATCTGTAATCTCATACCCCGACGTAGTATCAGTCCCGAATGTGTGCTCAGCGCCTATACTTTTCTCTTCACGATAGGGCACAACATCACGGCTATCGAGCCCACGAGATGTAGCCCAAAGGTGCTCTCCAGCAGCTCGTCCGAACCGTGCACGCAGCCAGCTTATGTCGAGTTCGCGTAAACCAGCAATTGTTGTAATACCGTATTTACCGAGGGCTGCAGCACTTTTAGACCCTACACCCCAGAGCTTTGAGACAGGAAGTGGATCTAAAAACTCACGGACTTTTGCGGGAGGAACCACCCATAGCCCGTTAGGTTTACTACCGGTCGAAGCCATCTTGGCAATAAGTTTATTGACGGAAATGCCTGCCGAGCTTGGCAGATGAAATTCCTCCGCAATTCGTGAACGCACACGCTGAGCGATATCTACAGGACTCGTTCCATGGATAACTGCACCCGTGAGATCCACAAAAGCTTCGTCCACGCTTACCTGTTCTACCAACGGGCTTTCTGCACGCAAAATATCCATAACAGCCTGCGAATAATACCTATAGTTACCGCGAAGAGGCATGACCACAGCAGCAGGACATAGAGAAAGAGCTCGTGAAAGGGGCATACCAGAACGAACTCCATATATGCGAGCCTCATACGAGGAAGAACACACCACGGCGCGAGGCCCCTGTGGAGCAACGATGATAGGTGCACCCTGTAATTCGGGGCTCTCCAGAAGCTCCACATTAACGAAAAAAGCGTCCATATCAAGATGCATAACAACGCGCCCCTGCTGCTGGTTCATACCCCTCCTTCCCAATTCACAATATAATAGCATATATATTCTATAATTAGTACTTGTATTCTACATTATAGAAACCTCAGACCTTAGGAAGGTTATAATATTCGCAAATATCGACCGGTGCTTTACTCTAGAGGAGTATTCGCGCGCACTCCCCTAAGGAACACAAACATGGCAGAACAGCCGAAACCTGAAAATCTCAGCGACGGCGTTAAGTCTGAGCAAGAAGCTTACCTACGCGCAGTCGAAGCTACTATGTCAGAATTTTTCGCACAACAACGCACTCTGCTGACCGCTATATCTCACGATGCACTGCCCCTTCTTGAAGCTATCGAGTCGCTCTCTTCCGGGGGGAAACGTCTCCGGGCTCTTCTGAGCTATTGGGGATGGCGAGGTGCTGGAGGAGACTCCATACTCGAAGGGTCGGCTCCTGCCCCTATTATTCGAGCAGGGGCTGCCCTTGAGCTCTTTCAATCAGCGGCTCTTATTCACGACGATATTATCGATCGCTCTGATACACGCCGCGGAAAGCCCTCAGTACATAAAAAGTTTGAAACACAGCACATCCAGAACTCATGGGTGGGCGATACTTTCAACTACGGACTAACCGGTGGAATCATCGCGGGCGATCTGTGCCTTTCGTGGTCGGAACAGATGTTCTCATCCATCGGAGAAGGTGCTTTATCCGGCACCGAAGCGCGAAACATCTTCGATACTATGCGTACCGAAGTTATGGCTGGCCAATACCTTGATGTGCTTTCCGAAGTTATTCCAGCAGAGACTCCTGAGAACGCTCTCGCTCGTGCTCACCGTGTTATTCAATACAAATCCGCAAAGTACTCCTGTGAGCACCCACTCGTCTTAGGAGGGGCTTTAGCACTCACCGCAATCGCGCATCAAGACCACCCGATTCTTGGGAAATATCGTGCTTTCGGACTTCCGCTGGGAGAAGGATTTCAGCTTCGTGATGATGAACTTGGTGTCTTTGGAGAACCTAGCGCCACAGGCAAACCCGCCGGAGATGATATTCGTGAGGGAAAACGCACCGTTCTCATAGCGCTAACAACACAAAATATCTCTGCTGAAGACCGCAGGATGCTTGAAGGCGCCTTAGGGAACCCGGAACTCACGAACCAGCAAATCTCTAAAATCCGAGAGCTTATGATAGGCTCTGGGGCTCTAGAGCATGTCGAAGAGCTTATCGCTCAGAAGTCAGAAGCTGTAGATACTGCTCTTCATGCGCTGCCGGTATCCGAGCCGATACGCTGCGCGCTCAGCGCTATAGCGGCTAAGGCGCTGCACCGTAAAGCTTAGTAGAGAATGGTGATGCGGCGCGTCCAAGCTGTTAGATGCGCCGCATAACTATATATTTTTCGGGTACCGTTGGAACTCGATCTTGATAAAAACTCTTCTTAGTTTTGTTTTACCAGGCAAGCGCCTGTGCGCGACGGCGGATCTCTGTCTTGCGTCCGTCTTTCAAAGCATCAATAGGGCGCCCAGGAAGAGAGTCATCATCCGTGTATAGCCAGACGATTGCTTCTTCATCGCTGAACCCTGAGTCTTTGAGTACGACTAGAGTTCCCTTTAAAGATTCCAAGACGCGGTTCCCGTTCAAAAAGAGTGCGGGGACTTTACGCACGTTGGTTTCGGGATCGCGCAAGGCTATCAAAGACCCGTCAGAAAGAAGATTATGTATGCGAGTGATCTTCAGATCGAGGATCTCAGAGATCTCTGGAATAGTGACCCACTCGCCTACAAGGGCAAAGGTCTGAGCAATATTTTCGTTAGTCACCCTTTAAGAGTGCCAGAGAGCCTAATCAATTACCACTTATTCCGTGCCGCAAGCTGGTGTGTTGCAAGTAGCGTGCTCATCTAGCCTACGACTAAATCATAGGTATACACCTTTCCTGAAAATCTGCTGAGGGTTAGGTTCCGACATGACAAATAGGGTCGCATCATTCAAATGCATCGCCTAAAATTTTTATCACTATGAGTCATACTCCACAGCCTAATTCCGGTTCCTCTGTGCCCGGTCCTGCTCCCCAAACGAATCATAAGCAGCCGCTGCGGTTAACCGGTCAAGTGCTCGAAAAGCACTACCTCATGGGACGAATGATAGCCCGCGGAGGCATGAGTGAAGTCTATTACGCTTCTGACTTGTGGTCGAATAATCCCGTAGCTATTAAAGTGCTTACACCCGAACTTGCCGAACAAGCGGAGAACAGGCAAAAATTCCATCGTGAGGAAAGCTCTCTGCGTAAAATTGGCGGGGGTCACACAGTAGGTGTGTTGTCTTCAGGTACCGAGTATCTTCAGGGGCAGCGCATTATGTATATCGCTTTGGAGTACGTTTATGGGTGTACGCTCAGCCAGCTCCTTCGCTCTCGCCAAGCGCTGTCTATGGGGGAAGGTCTTGAAATTTTGCTTCCCGTTGTTGAAGGGCTTTCAGAGGTGCATGCGCATCGGTATGTTCACCTCGATATGAAGCCGGGGAATATTCTTTTAGATACTCAGCGGCGCATTAAGTTAGCAGATTTTGGTCTTACACGCCGCAACGACCAATATGACTCTGGGGTTCTTATGGGTACCCCCGCCTATGTGGCGCCTGAAATTTTAGACCCGCAAGGACGTGTTGGTGCTCCAGCGGATATTTTTGCGCTGGGCGTTATGATGTACCGTATTTTCTCCGGTCGTTTACCGTTTACCGGTTTACACAACGATCAACAGGTTCTCTACCACAACGCCAACATTGAGATGCCTCCAATTACGGAAGTAGCTCCGGGAATCGACCCCGATATAGCGGGGATTATCAGGTGGTGCACACGTAAACAAGCGGATGCACGCCCCGAGGACGCCACGGAACTTTTCACTGCTTTATCCGAGATAGCCCAGCGGATGACTCCTAAAGATCGTGCATGGCGTTCCCCGCATCTTGAACCTCCCGAGCTTGCACTTTGGGATGAGGTGGGTGATATTGCTGAGCGCAGCGGCATGGCGCAAATGGTGCGTGATACTCCTATTAGCGCGTACGGCAGCGCGGTAGATTTGATTCTCGACGTAGATGCAGAGAATTCAGTAATTGACGATTTCGGTGTCCCTCTCTCCCCTGCTGTCCATGAACAAGGGCATATCGGTATTGGTCCAGAACCACATGGTCCCGACGAGAGCCTAATATCTCCCCCATCTTCAACCCCTAGTGCACCAGCGAATCTCCATAACGCGCTACAACCAGAGCCATCGCCAGTACCACGATCAGAATCACCTTCCACTCAGCACGTTCCTCAGCAAGAAAAGTCTATGTCCAAAGAGCAGCTAGATGATGAATCGTTCTCTGCCTATGCAGATCCGCAACGAATATATGATCGCCGGAATTCAAGTGTTCCTGTCCAAGCAAACCAGGAGCAAAATTCCTCTCTAGACTCTGAACAAAGCTGGATTTCTCAAACGCAGGAGCGCGAACGTCGGCACATTCTTGATCCTCGATTCCCTACCGAGTCTCTTGCCGAGCCACCTTCAGCTACAGCGTGGAGCCTCGCCGCATTAGTGGTGGTCGTTCTCTTTATGGCGGCTGGTTTTACGGGCTGGATGCTCGCCACATCAGTGCTGCAGGCCGCCTGGTGGCAAGATTTTTCCAGGCTTTTCGGCGGATTATAGAGTAATCCCATATGCGAAGGTCGCATAGAAACTCTGTAAAGTTCTATGCGACCTTCAGCATAAAGCTAAAACTAGATTGCTTATCGGTTCCTGAGATACTCGGATACCAAGAACGCGATTTCAAGCGACTGCGAGTGATTCAGCCGGGGATCGCAAAGAGATTCATAACGATCAGCTAGGGCTTCTTCATCAATAGCGTCTGAGCCACCTAGGCATTCAGTAACGTCATCCCCGGTCATCTCAACGTGAATACCGCCAGGGAATGAGCCGAGAGCATCATGTACCTCGAAGAAACCGCGAACTTCATCGAGTACATCGTCAAAACGGCGGGTCTTATAGCCGGAAGGAACGGAAATTGTGTTACCGTGCATAGGATCGGTTACCCAGATAACCTGTGCACCAGCAGCTTGTACCCCTGCGACGATAGGAGGCAGCTTCTCTCGAATATTCTTAGCCCCCATACGGGTAATAAAAGTGAGGCGACCGGGTTCACGATTCGGGTCAAGTTTATCGATAAGGGCCAGTGCATCTTCGGCGGTGGTTGTGGGACCGAGTTTTACGCCGATGGGGTTACGCACTTTAGAGAGGAAATCCACGTGCGCATCATCAATCCCACGAGTTCGCTCACCAATCCACAAGAAATGGGCTGAGGTGTCATAGGGCAAGTCGGTTCGTGAATCGATGCGGGTGAGGGACCTTTCATAGTCAAGGACTAAAGCCTCATGCCCCACATACATATCGGTAGTTTTGAGCGCATCAAAATCAACTCCACAGGCTTCCATGAATTTGAGGGCGCGGCCGATTTCATCAGCTGTTTGTTCGTATCGCTCATGCGCTGGGTTTGAAGTAAACCCGCGGTTCCATTGATGTACCGCGCGTAGATCTGCAAAGCCACCTTTTGTAAAAGCACGCACAAGGTTAAGGGTGGCGGAACTGGTGTGGTAGCCGCGCAGCATACGTTTAGGATCATGCTCACGAGCTTCAGGCGTGAACTCAAAACCGTTGACGGTTTCGCCCCGGAAGGAAGGCAAAGTAACATCGCCACGTGTTTCCGTATCCGAGGAACGTGGCTTTGAGAACTGGCCAGCCATACGACCCATCTTCACCACAGGCATCGAAGCGCCGTAGGTAAGAACCGCCGCCATCTGGAGAAGAGTTTTGATGCGACCAGAGATTTTGTAGGCTGTGGCACCTTCAAAAGTTTCGGCACAGTCACCGCCCTGTAGCAAGAACGCACGTCCTTCGGCTACTTCCGCCAGCTGTTCGCGCATAGAATCTACCTCACCAGCAAAAACTAGCGGGGGCAGAGAGCTCAGCTCGGCAACAGTTGCGTCAAAATCAGCGTGATTTGCCCATGTAGGCTGCTGATCTATATGCAGATTCCGCCAGGTATCCAACCCGTAATCTGCGCCAAGCTGGTGGTTATGGTTCGCGTTGCTCATGGGTGTGTACTCCAGAATTTCTGTATGGTTCAGCACGCTGACGCGGCGTTACAAGGATAAAGATTATTGTACCTTCCTAAAATGCCGTATCTGAGCATATGGCGCAGTCTTAGATAAGTTTATGGGCACTCTGCACACAGACGGTTTACAGCCTGTTCGGCGGTTAAGCTGTCGGACGCCATGAGTTTTTTCACCGCATCCGCGTACACATCAACATATTCTTGCCCGCTAAGCTCACGAATAGCTACACCTACACGATCCGCAATCTCACGTTGTACGGAGAAAAGATGCGCTTCGTGACTTCTGCTGGAGAAATCTAGCGGCTTTCCAAAAATTGTACGAATCGTTATCTTTTGTCCGCGATTGTGCAGGTGCGGCCTGTTTGTTCCCAGCGGCTGCACCAGGTCCGTACCAATCTGCCCTACTGGTACGACGGAAACTCCAGATTCAAGGGCTAATCTTGCTACTCCAACTTTGGGACGGTAGCCACGCCCGTCAGGACTGCGGGTGCCTTCGGGATAGATCCCCAGTATGCCGCCTGATTCTAGCACCCGAAGGCCTCTGGCAAGAGATTCTTGACTTTTGACCCCACCGGAACGATCCATGGGAAGCTGACCCATGCTTGTAAAAAATTTAGCCATAGCGCGACCTTTGACACCGGATGTTGTGAAGTAATCACTTTTCGCCAAGAAATTAATAGGGCGATCGAGCGCAAGAGGTATAAAAACTGAATCGCAAAATGCTAGGTGGTTACTTGCAATAATGACCGGTCCCTGGGGTATGTTCTCAAGCCCGATAATCTCATGCCGATAGAGACTATGCAGAATGGGCGTACTAAGAAATTTGAGGGTGCTGTAGGCGAGGGTCATAGCTCTTCCGTCATAAAACAATAAATGCGGGATAGGCACGCGTACCCGTATATGACGGATGTGGTTAGCGAGCACATATCACGAGAGGAGGGCAACAATGCGAAACCTCTACGTGATTAGATTGTAACGGTTTTAGCAGTACCGTGCCGAAATCCCCTCTTTCCCGACGCCGAGGTGACTTTTGTCTGATAGTTATCTGTGAATATTATCGTTTTCGCGCTCTTAGCGTAGCTCAGACGGTGTTATCCCAGAGCTGTAGGTAATAATTGACCACGAACCTATTCAACTCTTGAACGGTTCCAAGTCTCAAAGTGAGAGTGTACTGTTGAAAGGATGCCATGAGTATTTTCGAGAATGCAGGTGAACCGTTTCGCCGCATCCGCCGTCAGGCACGTCAGCGTCGTGAGCTTGCCATCCAGCCCTCAACAATGCGTGTGCAAAACTCTTTAGAGTCGGAGTTCAACCACGATCCTATTTCCCATCCGGCTGACCGTGAACTCTATGAGGGTGATGTTGGCATTCTCATCATTCATGGCTTCACAGGATCCCCGCACAGTATGCGACCTATAGCAGATCACTTTATTAAGCTCGGCTACCCTGTTGAGATGCCTCGTCTTGCTGGGCATGGCACACATTGGCGAGACATGGTGGCGACCGAGTATAAAGAGTGGGTTGATGGTGTCGAAGAAGGATATTGGAAACTCCTCAATGCAGGCTATCGGGTTATCGTAATCGGTATTTCTATGGGCGGGTGCATTGCTGCCAATTTAGCGGCTCGGCATGATGTTCTAGGCATGGTGCTCATTAACCCCTATTTTGTGGATGTAAACCCCATGATGAAAGTGGCACACCGAGTTGCCCCTATATTTCCTTCGCTCAAATCTGTGGGATCTGACATTGCCCGTCCTGGAGTTGATGAAGGTGCATATCCGCGAACTCCTACCGTTTCTGTACGGCAGCTTCACCTTTTGGGCCGAGAGACTCGTGAGCTGATACCCTTGCTACGAGCTCCGGTGCTTTATCTGCGTTCCCTTCATGATCATGTTGTCTCAGATAGTTCGCACCGCTATTTTCTGGAACACTGCTCAGCACCGGTAAACTTTAAATGGTTGACTCACAGTTACCATGTGCCGACTCTAGACTACGACGCGGAACTTGTTTTATCCGTGATACAAGATTTTGTCGTTGACTGTGAAGCATAATCCAAGCTACAGCGTTGAAAGGCCTTGTATGCAAATTGTCTCCGTACCCGCAGAAGCTATGGTAGATCCAGCGTTGAATCTCACCAGTATTGTGGAACGCCATGCCTCCGACACCTCAAATCCCGTGCTGTATCGGTGGCAGATGTCGCCTGGCAATTGGCAGAACATTCACGCACATCAGTTTCATGACATGGTGGTTTCCGTAGCCAAGGGACTCATTGCGCATGGTGTTAAACCTGGTGATCGCATAGGTATTATGAGCCGCACCCGCTTTGAGTGGGCTTTAATAGATTTTGCTATCTGGTATGCCGGAGCCATATCGGTACCTATCTACGAGACGAACGCACCCGCACAAGTTGCCTGGGCCTTATCGCATTCTGAGGCACAAGCAATTTTTGTGGAGAACGATAAACTGGTTCAGATTACTGATAAGGCGCATAAATTTCACCCGCTCAATATTAAAAATCGTTGGGTTATTGAAAATGGAGATCTGGATACACTCATCACGGCAGGTCTAGATGTCTCCGATGCCGAACTTGAAGCGGCCCGCACACATGCCCATGCCGATTCGCTTGCAACCATCGTCTACACGTCTGGAACAACAGGTAAGCCTAAAGGATGTGCGCTCACGCACGGAAACTTTCTTAATTTGAGTCTTAACACGCGCATCGCGGAGCCGGAGATCGCTAATCCGCGTAGTTCTTCCCTTATTTTCTTACCTTTAGCGCATGTTCTGGCAAGGTTTATTCAGGTTCTTGCTTTGGATTCCGGGGTTGTTGTTGGGCACTCCCCTACCATCAAAAATCTTGCGGCTGATCTGGATAGCTTTAAGCCCACCATGTTGCTGGTGGTACCGCGTGTCTTTGAAAAGATTTATGAGGGAGCATTAGCAAAGGCGGCGCGAGGCGGTACCTTAAACAAAAATCTTTTTAAGCGATCAGTTAACGCCGCTATCGCTTGGTCTGAGGCTAAAGTTTCTGGGAGGCTTCCTCTCAAGTTAGCGGCGCAATATGCACTCTACGATAAGCTAGTTTATGCGAAATTGCGTGCCGCTATGGGCGGCAAATTACGTTACGCGGTTTGTGGAGGCGGGCCTCTCTCCCCACGGTTGAATCATTTCTACCATGCGGTAGGAGTCCGAGTGGTTGAGGGTTATGGTCTCACGGAAACGTGTGCGCCGATTGCTGCCGGGCGCATCAGCAATTTTCAAATCGGGGCTATTGGTCCGCTTCTGCCAGGTTCTCAAGGCCGTCTTGCCGAAGATGGCGAGCTTGAACTGCGTGGAATCGGCGTGATGAAGGAATACTACAAAAATCCCGCTGAAAATGCCCAGTCTTTCACTGACGATGGATGGTTCAAGAGCGGTGATCTAGCCCGTTTCGATGATCAAGGGCTCCTCAAAATTGTGGGGCGCAAAAAAGAAATCATCGTGACGGCCGGGGGCAAGAATGTTATTCCGGGCACTGCGGAGAACCATCTACGAACTTCTCCCTTGGTATCTCAGGCTATGCTCGTGGGAGATCAGAAACCCTTTATTGCGGCTTTAGTTACTCTCGATCCCGATACTCTCCCCGATCAGCTTGAACATTTGGGGCTTCCGCGTTCCCTTTCCATGCCGGAGGCCGCCGTGCATCCTGCCGTGCGTGCCGCGATCCAGCGCATTATTGACGAGGCTAATCAACTGGTATCTCGCGCAGAAGCTATTCGCGAATTCCGCATTATGGGTAAGGATTTGACGGAGGCGGACGGCTATTTAACACCTTCTCAAAAGCTCAAACGGGCTAAGATTCTGCAGGATTTTTCTGCTTATGTGGATGACATCTATAGCCGTGTTTCGGAAAGCGCTAATAATAAACTCGAACGTCTGCAAAGCTACGCCGAGCAAGCTTCTGATAGGCTCCAAGAGTTCAAAACAGAGAAGACAGAAAAACTTCATGATCTAAAGGTCGAAGCGACTGAACGCCTTGAAGAGTTTAAAGGACAAGCGGCGGAAAAGTTATCTCAGTATCAGCCAGTCCGAGCCACATCTTCAGATGAAGAGCGTACATACCCTGATGGTAAAGAGCACGTGCGCGGAGATTTAGAAAACAACAAAAAGCTTCATGAATCTCTTCGGAAGAATCGTAGCTCTTGAACGCGAAAAGAGGCTAAAAGCTGTGGAGGCTCTCACCAATCTTGGTGAGAGCCTCCACAGTTTTATATATGAAAACTAGTTATCTACATCTAGCCCAAGAAGAGCATTTTCTATAACTTCAGTCAAAGCAGGGTGAATCCAATACTGACCACGGGCCATGTCTTTCACACCCAATCCGAAGCTCATGGCTTGAATAAGCGGCTGAATCAGTACTGAGGCTTCTTCCCCTACAAGGTGGGCGCCTAAGAGCTGTCCTGTGTCCTTACGGGCAATAAGTTTCGCCAGTCCCACGGAATCTTCCATAGCCCATCCATAAGCGGTATCGCCGTAGTTCTGGCTCTTCACTGTAACTTTGAAGCCCTCACGCTCTCCCAGCTTCCGAGCGTTCTCTTCCGAGAGCCCTACAGTTGCTATCTGCGGATTACTGAAAACCGCAGCAGGGACAAAACGATGATCGCTGGCAACGAAGCTATCGGGATGGCTAAGGTTATGTTGAACGGTCCGTGCCTCATGGTTTGCCACATGCTTGAGTTGGAACGGCGAGGAGACATCACCTAGCGCGAATACTCCAGGTACGGGAGAACCGTTATACAGTACGCGCTGGTATTTATCGGTTCCAATAAACCCGCGGCTATCGACGTCAAAGAAACTGGATGCCTTAAGAGTATCGCTATTGGAACGACGACCAGTTGCGGCAAGTACGGCATCCGCAACAATCTCCTCTACCTCACCATCGTGTTCAACTACGACGGTAACGGTTCCATCGCCGTTCTCGCGAATCTCAACAAGAGAGCGTTCCAGGAGAATGTTCCACTGGTGAGATGCGGCTTCCACGAACCGGTCTACAACTTCTTTATCTACCTCACGGAGAATACGGTTAGAACGAACAACTTGATAAACCTGTGCCCCCAAAGCAGAGAATACATGCGAAAACTCGGCGGCGACAACCCCGCCGCCAAGCACCACAAGACGTTGAGGGAACTCTTCCAAACGCATAATCGTGTCGTTTGTATGAACCTGTGGTAAGTCAATACCGGGAACCGCAGGAAGAACCGCCCGCGAACCCGCAGCAATTACAACCTGGCGACCATAAAGTTTCTGCCCGGACTCTGTCTGCACTGTATGAGCATCAACAAAATGAGCGTATTCGGGGTAGTAATCCACATTAGGTAGACTAGCGCGCCAGTCACGCCCACCAGAAGAAATCTTATCGATGCGCTGAGGGAAAATACGGTCGCGTATCTGTGCCCAGTTAATTGCAGTAATTTCAGCCTCAATGCCTAACTTATTGAGCTCACGTGCTTTCTGCGCAGTAGTTGCAGGGTACACAAACATTTTCGTGGGGATGCACCCAACGTTCAGGCACGTTCCGCCGAAAGTACCGCCGTCTATAAGCGCTACTTTCTTGTTATCCCATTCCGGTCCTATCAGGGTGTTCCCCGATCCTGAGCCGATGACGATAAGGTCGTACTGTGCTACGCCATCAATAATTTCGAGCTCTTTGATACTCATAGTCCCTCACCTGCAATAAAGATTACTGAGTCTTAATACGTACGTTACAACGCTATACCCCGGGTTTTATTCCGGGGACAGGACATCCGTCTCTAGGCTCTACAGTGCTGCCATGAGTCCGGCAAGCAGACGTGTAAATCGTATGGAGGGTTCCACAGCTTCTTCGTCGGGCCAGAAGTGAATCGGATGTGCTGCCCCAAGAGCACGCTGAATAACAGCTTCCTCGTTGAACGTAGGCTCAGCAACAAGCTGCCCGAAGAGTGCCTTCAATTCTTCGTACCGATAGCTGTGCTCGGGATCGTCGGCACGTAATTTATTCACGACAACGGCAGCAGCCTCAACAGAACTATTCTCGTCCTTCTGGAACCTAACAATCGCACGGAGGGTACGCTCAGTACCCGCCACAGAGAAAAGTGAAGGCTCCGCAATCGAAAGCACCCGCTGACTTGCGCCCCATCCAGTTGCTGTAAGGGTCCCTAAAAACGGTGGGCAGTCGATGAGGACTAGGTCGTATGTGCTCCCAGTATTTTCGATAAGGTTCTGCAACCGTTCAATGAAGGGCGCGGGCTCTTTCGTATCGAGAAGGGCCGAACGCGCCGAACCACGAGCTACATGAATTTCGCCGCCCTCTATAGGATTGCTCGTAAGCAGCGTAGGTGTACCCACCAGGTTATTCCAAGCTGACGGGCTCACAAGGCGGGTGAGCGCATCGGTGTCATGGGTAAGCAGGATAGAGGCAATGTCCGGGCACCCACCTTCTGCGGCAAGTCCGGTACTAGCATCCCCGTGGGGATCGAGATCTATGACAAGGGTTTTGAGCCCACCGTGCAACGCTGCTGATGCAAGACCTAACACAATGGAGGTCTTACCCACGCCACCTTTGAGGCTACTAACACTGACAATTCTAGGCATGGCGCTCCGAAGTTATAAGTTCAACAATTGAATGAGTGCACTCTTATTTTATCGAAATTACTTGCGTTCGATAACTCTCGATCGCAAGTTTTCCCAATAATCTTTACACTCGTGTATATCACGCATATGTGGTGCCACAGCGTATGTCTTTAAAACCACTCTACTAGAGTATTGAGGTTTTAGTGCACGTCAGGCTTTACGGGCGCGGCGTGCGGCAAGTTCGTCTTCCGCGTCCGATACCGTCTGCATCTCTTCACTAGGTTGCCCATTCAGATTCGCTTCGATCTCACGCCAGACTCGTCCAATAGCAATTCCGAAGACACCTTGGCCAGCCTGTACGAGATCAATAACTTCGCTCGGCGACGTACACTCATAAACGGTGGTTCCATCGCTCATCAGGGTGATTCCTGCAAGATCCTCGATCCCCCGAGTATGAAGATGGTCAATAGAGGTACGAATCTGTTGTAAAGATACTCCGGTATCGAGAAGGCGCTTAACGATCTTGAGAACCAATACATCGCGGAAACTATAGAGCCGTTGAGTCCCAGACCCTGAGGCGGAGCGCACAGTAGGCACCACAAGCTCCGTACGAGCCCAGTAGTCAAGCTGCCGATAGCTAATCCCGGCAGCTTTCCTGGCAACAGACCCGCGGTACCCTAAGTTCTCGTCGACGATTGATACAGGATCTTTAAAAAGAACCCCCTGTTCACCACGCGGAGGTGGTGCCATCGGAAGAAGAACTTCAAACCCTTCTAACTGCTCGGCTGTACCATGCATATCATGGTAAGCCTCAGAAGAACGAGATCCAGTTTTTGAGGTATTCCCTGGTGTGGTCTTGTCACCGACGCTATATCGCGCCATTGGCAATACCTCCTTCTTATCCGATGTCCGTAGCCGAACGGGTTACTTCTGTTTGTTATCCTACCTTGTTACCCGTTCAAATGCACGGAAATACCGGGCACTAAGCTCCAGCAGTTTTTACACGTTTAGAGAGCAAATACATTACGGGATAAAAAGAGGAACCGCGCCTTCTGAAAGCTACGGCAGCCTTTATAGTTTAACCTATCTCTCCCTTTAGCATAAAACTTGCACATCTTCAGGGTGGGAGTTGAGCTTTAGTAGATTATTCTCCGCCCATACAATGTCTGAGCGCGCCTAGAATACGGTCATAGAAACAGGTAAACCCCACTCATATTGAGTACTATATCCGCAACAAGCCTTAAAAAATGGATGCGCAAAAGCGATCAAACTTTCACGCATCCAACACTGAGATTGAGTGATATTTTTCTTGGCAGGACTGACTCCTGCTCCATCTACGGAGGCAGAAGCCAGCGCAAGCTTCTAACTACATGCGTACAGAAAGCCCTAGTTATACGTCGGCATTGCAGACTCTACAAGGGTTGCATGCAACTGCAGACAAAGTTTGCGAATCTTATCGGCTCGCTCTTGGGCCTGTGTCTGAGAAGCTGCATCACGGCGCGAAGCTAAAGGAGCCACCGCGATCTCAACAAGAGAGATTTCACGGTCTGCTGCAGATTTGAAAGCTCTCAGATGACGGGGCTGAATACCATGCCCCATAAGCTCGGCGCTAGCACGGGCGATCAGCACATCATATTCAGTGTATTTTGCGTCTGCTTCGTCATCCAGAAGTCCGAAGTCAATAAGCTCACGAATAAGCTCAGCAGAAGCACCCGAGTACTCTGCAAGCTCACGGATACTGTATGTACGCCCTTCCGCAACGTTGGTGGATCCCAAAACCTGGTCCAACATCTCGTCCGAAACGGGTGCAGGTACAGAGTTAATGGCGCGACCAGCCTCAAGATCGTCAAGATGCTGACGAATAACCTTGAGCGGCATATAGTAGTCGCGCTGCATCGTCAAGATATACCGCAGGCGCTCGATGTCGGTTTGGGAGTACTTTCGATATCCAGTATCGGTACGTTTAGGATGCACCAAACCACGCTCCTCTAAGAAACGAATCTTAGAGGCGCTGATCCCCGGAAAATCAAGGTCTAGCTGGCTCAAAACCTGTCCTATAGTGCGGCTCTTGATATCTCGGGGGTCACGACTATCTTTGCCACGTTCAGCGCTCTCTACTAGAGCCTCTGCCCGAGCGAGATTGTCATCAATGCGGGAGTTCATAGTATTCCTTTTGAGAAATTGTGCTCGTCAAAGTTACGCCGATGCGCAGACCGCCTCGGCGTGCTGCATAGTACCTAATCGGCTTCTTCGCAGACGGCGTTACTTGTTCTTTTGTATTGTGAGTGAGTGAGGTTCAGATAATTTATCACAAAATGATAAACACTGAACCTTTGAGTCAATCTTATAGTGTTCCGTCTCAGATTTCCATTAGAAAACCGCCGAATAACGGCATTTTCGATGCCGAAAGATTATAAAACTTTAACCATCAAGTAGTAAAACAATACCAATTCATCCAAAAACCCTTATTTTTCCACGCGACACATAAGTATAGGTATTGATAAATTTTTAGAATTATTTGTATTTATTTTTCGTCACATTTTACAAAATTATCCGGTGATTACCGTCTTTTTGACGGTAATCACCGGATATATATCTACGCCTAGGTACCAGTAATTAGTCCAACTCAGCCTGATAGGCCTCCGCTGAAAGAAGCTTTGCCACATCATCAGCATTTTCAGGACGAAGTTCGATAAGCCAGCCCTCGCCGTAAGGATCGGAGTTCACCTGTGCGGGGTCATCAGCCAGCGCCTCATTGACGGCGACAACCTCACCAGCAACTGGTGACAGAAGATCGGATACGGACTTCGTGGACTCAATCTCGCCAAAGCTACCCTCAGCATCGAGGGAGTCACCGACAGAGGGCAGGTCTACATAAACCACGTCACCCAGCGCATCCTGCGCGTGATCGGTAATACCGACGCGAACAGTACCTTCAGCCGAAAGGGGGGAAACCCACTCATGATCAGATGTGTACAGAAGTTCTGCGGGAACGTTGCTCATAGCAGCGATTTCCTTTCAGTGTGTTCTTGCTACGCACGGTTCTGTGCGAACCTCTCACGGTGTGGGATACGAGAGGCAATACACAAATTATCTCATAGATACGTAATGTTGAGCACGTTTTTTCCGAATCGTGTCATGGGTTCTTAGAAGCAATTTCTATAAGGTTGAAAACGTACCTCATTAAAACTTCACACTCTGAAAACCAGACGGAATATAGTGAGATGCCTCGCCTCTACGCATAGCAGAGACGAGGCATCTCATTCTATTTAGCCCAACTCAGGCTAGAACCTCACTTATCGAGAGGAGATAACACTCTCTGAGAAGGGGTTCGGGTTACCGAAGCGGTGTGCGGTAATCGAAACGGCCTGTTCACGCAGGAAGGGGAGCATCTCGATACGACCGGCCTCGGTCACGGGGTGGAAGTACACAGCAACATCGGGACGACCACCCAAGGCCGTGTACACGGACTTGACGTCATCACCGATGTAACGGATACGAGTACCTTCAAGCGGAGTACCAGCCAGAGCGCGAACCGGAGTCTTAGCGTTAGAAGCCAAGTATGTGCGCCATGCTTCATCGGACTCGACCAGGTACTTGATGCCTTTGTTTTCGAGAATACCGCGTACAGCGACCGGCAGATCCTTGCCCACAGACAGAGCCATCGGCGCACCCGCAGCCAAGCCAGCAAGAACCACACGAACAGCCTCTGCGACAGAGGCGGATTCGTCAGCACGTACCAGAACCTGAGTGGGAACGTAACGCAGAATGTTACGCTCAACGCCAAGCTTCGAGGGATCGTAGCCGTAACCAAACTCGCTCTCCCAAGCTTCAGCATCCGAGGATGCCGAACGGGTCAGGAAGGCGAAATCTTCTGCGGTGCACAAATCGGCATTATCTGCTGTTGCCAGAACTTCACGTACAGCAACTGACTGAGGAACAGCGGTTGCGGTAGCCTCGGTGCGCTCCCAGTCGGACAGTGCAATGAGATAGCTAGGACCGCCTGCCTTGGTACCAGAACCAACAGTGGATTTCTTCCAGCCACCGAAGGGCTGACGGCGGACGATAGCGCCGGTAATACCACGGTTCACATAGACGTTACCTGCCTGCACCTTGGAGAGCCAGAGCTCAAGCTCCTCTGCATCCAGCGAATGCAGACCAGCGGTGAGGCCGTAATCCGGTGCGTTCTGAAGCTCAATAGCTTCTTCCAAAGTATCCGCGGTCATGATGCCCAGGATCGGACCAAAATACTCGGTCATATGGTACTCAGATCCAGGCTTAACGCCTTCACGAACACCGGGACTCCATAGGCGACCGGTATCGTCAAGTTCCTTAGGCTGAATGAGCCAGCGCTCCCCCGGCCCTAGAGTAGTCAAACCACGCAGAAGCTTCTCTTCAGGCTTCTGTGCAACAGGCCCCATCTGAGCTTCAATATCCTGCGGATGTGCCACGTGCAGAGAGTTGACGGAGTCAAGAAGCTGACGACGGAAACGCTCGGACTGTGCGGCAGCGCCTACCAAAATGACAGTAGAGCCTGCGGAGCACTTCTGACCTGCGTGTCCAAATGCCGAGTATACAACATCCTTAACAGCAAGATCGATGTCAGCGTTGGGGGTCACGATGATAGAGTTCTTACCAGAGGTCTCGCCAAACAGCGGAAGATCATCGCGCCAGGAGCGGAAGAGCTCTGCCGTCTCGTAACCACCGGTGAGGATCAGACGATCAACCTCGGGGTGAGAGATCAAAACCTTGCCAGCCTCACGGTCAACAACCTTGACGAGCTTCAGAACGTCCTTGGGAACGCCTGCTTTCCACATGATCTCAGCAATCAGAGCACCAGTACGTGCGGTAATAGTTGCAGGCTTGAAGATAACAGCCGAACCTGCAGCCAGACCGGCAAGAACACCACCGGCGGGAATAGCCGTCGGGAAGTTCCACGGCGGAACAACCACGGTCAAATCAACCGACTGTACATGAGCACCGTCAATCTTTTCCAAGTCCTCAGCAAGCATTGCGTAGTAATAGGCAAAGTCGATAGCTTCAGAAACCTCGGTATCACCCTGATCCAGAGTCTTGCCGGCCTCAGCAGCCATAACTTCCAGAAGCTCGGCACGGTGCAGGGCGATTTCCTTACCAACGTTACGCAGTACAGCAGCACGCTCAGCGCCAGAGAGACGACCCCAAACCTTACCCGATGCTTCAGCATCAGCAACAAGCTGTTCAGCCTCAGCGGCAGAAGTTAGCTCGTTTTCCTTCAAAGTAGCAATACCGATTTGAGTGGTCTTGGAACGCTCAAGGATTGCTCGGCCCCACTCACGGTTGCCAGACAGCGATGGGTCGGTATCGGGTGTGTTCTCAAAACGACCTGCGGGTACGAAGACGTTATCTGCATTCTCAGTCTGACGGTTTTGATGGCGTTTGCCTTCCGGAACCTCATCAGTGACCGAGTTCAGTGAGCGCATAAAGCGGTCTTCTTCGCGCTTGAAGATTTCTTCGTCAGTTGCGAGATCAAAAATACCCGACATGAAGTTTTCGGAAGATGCGTTCTCTTCTAGGCGACGAATCAGGTATGCAATAGCAACGTCGAATTCCTTGGGGTTCACCACGGGCACATACAGAAGCAGGTGTCCCACACGACGGCGAATGATTTCTGCCTGCTGCTCGGCCATACCGATCAGCATCTCGAACTCCACGCGATCCTTAACGCCGCGGTCTTCAGCCAAAAGCAGCGCAAACGCAACGTCAAAGAGGTTGTGCCCGGCAACGCCTAGGCGGATGTTCTTCGCATGCTCGGGACGCAGTGCGTAATCGAGGATGCGCTTGTAGTTGGTGTCTGCAGCCTGCTTGGTGTCCCAGGTGGTAACAGGCCAACCATGCATAACACCTTCCACGATTTCCATGGAGAGGTTGGCGCCTTTAACCAGACGAACCTTGATGGAAGAACCGCCGTTAGCAACGCGCTCCGCTGCCCATGCCTGCAACCGCTGCATTGCGGCGAGAGTATCGGGCAGGTATGCCTGAAGCACGATGCCTGCTTCAAGATCCTTCAGATGAGGCTGATCCAGGATCTTGGTAAAGACCTCAATGGTCATATCGAGGTCTTTGTACTCTTCCATGTCCAGGTTAATGAACTTCTTGGGGGAAGAGGATGCGGCCAGCTCATACAGCGGAGTCAAACGTCGAACTGCTTCTTCGACAACTTCGTCAAATGCCCAGTGCTGATGAGGACCAGAGACAGCAGATACCTTAATAGAAACATAATCAACGTCGTCACGAGCGAGCAGACGCTTAGTCTCAGAGAGGCGATGCTCGGCTTCATTATCACCCAGCACTGCCTCACCCAGCAGGTTAACGTTCAAACGGTTACCACTCTTGGTAAGTTCTGCGATGGCATCTCCCAGTTTCTCTTCGGAAGCATCGACGATCAGGTGACCTACCATTTCGCGCAATACGCGACGCGCCACAGGAACGGTAGGCCACGACATCTTACCGGCCAGCTTGCCGCCGAAGCCAACGGCGGACTTCATGTACCACGGCAAGAAGGAAGGAGCTAGACCAGAAATACGAGATAGGTTACGACCCGAAACGTTGTCGTCCTCAGGGCGAATGACGCCATCGACAAATCCAACGGTAAAGGGCAGACCCTTTGGGTCTTTCAAAACACCAGCCAGTTGCTTGGCAGCATAAGTTGGCTTAATGGACTGAGACTCAGTCACCCATTGACGAACGAGTGCACGAGCGTCCTGAGCCAATTTCTGGTAATGCTCAGATGCGAAAGGATGCGTCATCCTTGACTCCTAACTAACTACGGTGTGCTATAAGCACACGAAGCGTATTGATGTCTCTATTTCACCACAAAAGGGTATTGAATACCTCATTAGAAAAACTGAATGTTTTTGCCAATAATATTTTAGAATATCTAAATATTTTTGGCGGCCACAAATCCCCACTAAGCCCCATGAAATAGGCGGAAGGGCCTGAGCGCACTACAAGCCAAACAACTACCATCCAACCCCACCTCATCCAACATTCAACAAGCACTTTAAACCTTAAAGATTTACGGCTTTAAACCAGACTTGTTTGCAATCAAAATACAGTACTTAGTACTGGACAAAACGAACAGAGTTCATTTATTACAAGAGAATGACATCCCAAAATGTTTATGAAAACTTTATCGTTGCGTCCGTCGTTTCTGCGACACAGAAAGTACCTATTTCGATACCATGAAGAAAAGCTTAAGGTGGTTTAAGATACCGCATCAGGCAGCCTAGTACTCCGCAAAATGAGGGGCAGCAAGACCTATGCGAACAGCGCATCCTTATTCCACTAAACCAACCACGACCGCGCTAATTTAAGGAGACTTTATGTCTGTATCTGATATCCGGCGTATGCAAATGCTTCTGGAGATTCACGAACGCGGCACCATTATCGCTGCTGCGGATGCTCTCAGCTTGACCCCATCTGCTGTGTCACAGCAAATTGCAAACCTCGAAAAAGATACAGGTACAGCATTATTACAACGTGTTGGGCGGCGCGTTCAGCTCACGAACGCCGGTCTTGTCATGGTCGATAGTGCTCGTACTATATTGCGCGAGATAGACCGCATGCAGACAGCAGTAGCAAACCTTGCAGGAGAACCAGCAGGAACCGTGCGCTTGGCGATCTTCCAATCCGCTTCCTTTGCGCTTCTGCCCCGCGCTATCAAATACCTCGAAGAACATGCACCGCGTCTAATTCTGCACGTTCTACAGATCGACCCAGAGACGGGAACTTCGCTCACTCGAAGCCGCGAGTACGACATGGTTCTTTCAGAGGCTTACCCGCACCACCCTATCCCGGAGTATCCAGACCTGCACTCTGAGCTTTTGGTAGAGGATCCCCTGAGTCTTATCGTCCCCGAAGAATCCAGCATCAAATCTCTCAAAGAAGCCAATGAATTGCCTTGGGTTCTTGAGATGGAACAGAATACATCGCGTCAGTGGGCTATCAATCAGTGCCGCACTGTAGGGTTCGAACCAGATATTCGGTACAGCGCAAACGACATGATCACTAATGCAAACCTAGTGCGTTCAGGATGCGCAACCACTATAGTGCCAGGATTCGTACTCTCAAGCCTATCTAACACAAAGGGTATTCGCACAGTAGATCTTCCGGGTAAGCCTTCACGCAAGATCTTTACCGCAGTGCGTACAGAGTCCGCGAAGAATCCGGCCCTAGTAATGGTTCGTGATGCGCTTCAGCACGCCGTTAAAGAAGCGTTCGGCTCATAACAAGAAACCTAAACACTATTTCTCCATCACGGCTCGGGCGAGTTTTTCGTCGAGCACCAGGTCTGTAATAGCGCCCGTACGCAGCGCTCCTCTTAGCGCTGCCGCACGGTGCGTTCCGGAGGCTACGCATATACGACGAGGAATGCGGGAAAGCTCTTGAGGGCTGGGGCCGGATGCCCGACGGTTAATCTCAAGGTCATTCCAGCTTCCATCCTCCCGCAGAAGCACCGTACAGATATCGCCGACGACTCCCTGCTCACGCAATAAGCGCTGTTCTGCCGCATCAAAGTACCCGCCCGAGTACACATGTGAGGGAATAGCACCTCCGAAAGCACCAATACCGAACACCGCTACATCAACCCGGCTTTGTACCTGCAGTGTTGCCTGGATGCTCCGCTCGCGCCACATCGCAGCTTTGGTGTCGGCGAAATCAAAGAATGCGGGCACCGGAAAATGAATCATATAAGCATCGTAGGCGCTTACCATGCGCCCCAGTAGTGTACCTAAATATGGTATTCCAGAATGATGCGCATTACCTGCGCCATTCAGTTGCACCACGCTCACCCCCTCTAGTGGTCGTTTAGGCAGATGCCGCGAGACCTCTGTGAGAGTTGCGCCCCAGGCCACCCCGATGCTTGTGCCGTTATCGACTAGCGAATCAAGAAGTTGCGCGGCAGAGCGCGCAACCTGGCTCATCCTAGCGATTGGGGTAGCATCCCGCTTGGTATTCACGAGAGTAACGCGAACTTTGTACCGCTCCCCCAACCGTTTTTCGAGCTCATGTCGGTTTCTATACGAGTCGTCGAGGCGAATCTGCACCATGCCTGTCTCGCGCGCATTTTTGAGTAAACGCGAGATAGTTGCACGCGATACCCCTAGGCGGGATGCAATGGTATCCATCGTGAGATTCTGGATGTAATACAGCTGCGCGACCTCATAGGTTTGGCTGAGTCGTTCGTTCATTCGTTCCTAACCTTAAGTGAAAATCCGTTCACTCCACTTGGTAATTATTTCACCACTAAGTTTTACTTGAGAGCAATACGTCCTCGGTTCGGCGTGTAGTCCGACCTCCATACTCACAAGAAGAAAGATACCTATGAGCTCTCAACAATTTGCGCAACTTTCGCACCTAACAGCAGAATCCCGTGCACGTGCCCTAGCTAAGATGAGCAGCGGTACTGAACTTGATGTTCTGGTAATTGGCGGCGGCATTACCGGTGCCGGTATTGCCCTCGATGCGGTGACTCGCGGCCTACGCACAGGTATTGTGGAGGCCGGAGACTGGGCTGCGGGCACCAGCGCTTGGTCCTCAAAGCTTATTCACGGTGGCCTACGTTACCTCTATAACCTAGATTTCAAACTCGTAACCGAGGCTCTCAAGGAACGTGGTCTGCTGCTCGAAAAAATTGCACCCCATCTTGTGCACGCGCAGCCCTTTTTGTGGCCATTGAAGACCCCGGTTATTGAACGCTCCTATTCCGCTATCGGCATTGGCATGTACGATGCTCTCGCATATATCGGTTCGCGTGGTAAAAAGGGAGTTCCTTCGCAGCGTCACTTTACAAAAAAGGGCACCAAAACAGTCTTCCCAGATATCAAAGATTCTGCTTTTACCGGCGCTATTCAGTTCTACGATGCCCGTGTAGATGATGCCCGCTTGGTGGTTGATGTTGTTCGCACCGCCAGCGGTTATGGAGCCTTGGCTGCCTCACGCACCCAAGTGGTAGGCATCGATAAAGATGCCTCCGGTAAGGTAGTGGGCGCGCGACTGGTCGATCTTGAAAGCGGACAGGAACTCACGGTCAAAGCCAAGCACATTATTAACGCCACCGGAGTCTGGACCGAAGAATCCGAATCTCTGGCAAACCCGGATGCCGGTCTTGAAGTACTCGCTTCTAAGGGTATTCACATTGTCGTGCCGCGTGACCGTATCCAGGCTACTAGCGGTATTTTCACGAAGACCGAAAAATCAGTGCTTTTCATTATCCCGTGGCAGCGCTACTGGATTATTGGTACGACCGATACCCCGTATACCGAGGATCGCGAGCGCCCTGTAGCAACGCGTCAGGATATTGATTATGTGCTGGAGCAGGCGAATAAGCTGATTGCTAATCCACTGACCCACGACGACATCATCGGTACCTATTCGGGGCTGCGCCCCCTCTTGCAGCCGAAGGTTAAAGGTGATGGTGCACAGTCCACCAAGGTGTCTCGTGAACATACTGTCACGGAGGTTGCCCCTGGTATGAGTGCCATTGCTGGCGGCAAGCTGACTACCTACCGCGTAATGGCGGCGGATGCGGTTGATTTTGCACTCGGTGATCGTGCGCAGGAACGTCCGTCGGTGACGGAAACAATCGCGCTGGTGGGTGCCGAGGGATATCGCGCTATTGAGGCAGGCCGTGACCGTTACGCGCAACGCTATGGTTGGGATGAAGACCGTATTACCCATCTGCTGGAACGCTATGGCGCGCAGATTGAAGATCTTGGTGCGCTTATTGATGCTGATCCAGATCTTGGCAAACCTCTTAAACATGCACCGCAGTTCTTACGCGCCGATGTCGTGTTCGCTCTTCGCTACGAAGGTGTCCTGCACCTCGAGGATGTACTGGTTCGCCGCGTGCGTCTTGACCTTGAACAGCGTGATCGCGGGTTGGCTGCGGCCCCTGAGATCCTTGAGATTATGCGATCCGAGCTCAACTGGGATGATACGAAGGTCGCGCGCGAACTTGCACTCTACACCGAACGGGTAAAAGCTATTCGCGAGGCAGAGTCCACTTCTACCGATGCTGAGGCGTCTGCCAAGATTGTGGCTGTAGACCCGGTGGCTCCCCGCAGGAAGCTCAACGTGCAGCACCACTAAAACTTGTGCGAAGCTCAGAGTTTCGCTCAATACTGCCGCAGGATACGGCATTTATCGTTGCCGTATCCTGCATGGTATGCCTGTTTGATTTAGTATTTTTCCAGCAGGCACACCACCCATAATTTTGGAATCCTACGATATGTTGTATTCCGTGGGATTCCTCCACCTCACAAACGCACCGTCATGGCGCATCCGCAATGGCGCGACCGGGCTACCCAGTAACGTGCCCTAGGGCGGATGTCTTGTACGGCGACGAAAGGAAAAATATGTCTCTCTTGGCTGCAAACATTCCCGTACAGGCGGTAAGCCTGCTGGTGGGAGATAATGGTGTTGCTACCCATCTTGGGCTTTTTGCTTCTGAGCTCTTTGGAACGTTCATTCTGATTCTTCTGGGCGCTGGCGTGGTCGCCGGTGTCTCACTCCCCAAATCGTATGCGAAGGACGCCGGATGGGTTGTCATTACTTTTGCTTGGGGGTTTGCGGTTTTTGCGGCCGTTTATCTTTCCGGGCCTTCGGGTGCGCATCTTAACCCAGCGGTTACCCTTGGTTTAGCGGCGGCCGGTAAAGATTTGACTAAGGGTGTTCCAGCAACTCCGGAAAACATTGCGATCTATATTGTGGCGCAGATTCTTGGGGCTTTCCTAGGTGCTGTTGCCGCGTTCTTAGCCTATAAGAAGCACTTTGATGAAGAGCCCGGTAATCGTCTGGGTATCTTTGCAACCGGCCCCGCAATCAAGTCTTATGGTTGGAACCTGGTGACGGAGATTCTGGGTACATTCGTACTTGTTGGCTGGGTTGTTGCCTCCGGACAGACTCCCTCCGGCTTGGGTCCACTGGCCGTGGCACTTATTGTAGTAGCTGTCGGCATGAGTCTAGGTGGACCTACCGGGTACGCTATTAACCCTGCGCGTGATCTTGGCCCTCGTATGGCCCATGCTGTTCTGCCTATTCGCGGTAAGGGCGGCTCGAATTGGGCGTATTCTTGGGTTCCGATTCTGGGCCCCATCATCGGTGGCGTATTGGCCGGTTTGATTGTGCCTGCAGTCTTGGGATTCTAGAAACCATCATCACACGGTTTAAAGATATTTTGGTGAATGGGCATCACCCATTATTCTTTGTTATGGCGCGGTCATGCGCCCCCCAACCATTTAAGTGAGGTTACTCATGACTACTTCCTTGCATTCGGCAACTTTGGATGTTGAACGTAAATACATTATGTCTATCGACCAGGGCACCACCAGCTCCCGGGCTATCCTTTTCGATAAGGCTGGCAAGATCGTTTCTGTGGGTCAGCTTGAGCACGAGCAGATTTTCCCCAAGGCAGGCTGGGTTGAGCACAACCCCGCTGAGATTTGGGATAACGTGCGTAAAGCCGTTGCAATGGCGATGGCAAACGGTGAGGTAAACCATCACGAGATTGCCGCTGTGGGTATCACCAATCAGCGTGAGACCACGGTGGTGTGGGATAAGAACACTGGTGAGCCGGTTTATAACGCAATTGTCTGGCAGGACACCCGCACCCAAGACGTTGTTGATGAGCTCGCTGGCGATGACGGTGTGGGTAAGTACCACGATGTTGTGGGTCTGAATCTTTCAACCTACTTCTCAGGACCCAAGATTAAGTGGATTCTTGATAACGTTCCCGGCGCTCGTGAGCGTGCCGAACGCGGGGATTTGCTTTTTGGCAACACCGACAGCTGGGTAGTGTGGAACCTAACCGGCGGCGTTGATGGCGGTGTACATGTAACCGATGTTACGAATGCATCCCGCACGTTGCTTATGAACATTCGTACTCTTGAGTGGGATCCGCAGATCGCTGCCGATATGGGTATTCCTATGAGTATGCTCCCCGAAATCAAGTCTTCATCTGAGGTCTACGGCTATGGTCGCCCCACCGGTCTGATGCGCGGCACACCCATTGCCGGTATTCTAGGCGATCAGCAGGCGGCAACCTTCGGGCAGGCTTGCTTTGAGAGGGGCATGGCGAAAAACACCTACGGCACCGGTAACTTCATGCTGATGAACACCGGACATGAGCCCGTTTTCTCAGATAACGGCCTTCTTACGACTGTGGCGTATAAGATTGGGGACGCTGACCCCGTTTATGCCTTAGAGGGTTCGGTCGCGATGAGCGGTTCGCTAATTCAGTGGCTCCGCGATAACCTGGGCATGCTCACCAACGCCTCTGATTCCGAAGCACTAGCAACCTCGGTTGAGGATTCGGGTGGCTGCTATGTGGTTCCTGCATTCTCGGGCCTGTTTGCACCGCACTGGCGTTCAGATGCGCGCGGCGTGATCGTGGGCTTAACCCGCTATGTAAACAAGGCGCATATTGTGCGCGCGGCGTTGGAGGCAACCGCTTTCCAGACCCGCGAGGTGCTGGACGCGATGAACGCCGATTCCGGCGTGAAGCTTTCCGAGCTGCGTGTGGATGGCGGTATGACCGCGAACGAGTTCCTGATGCAGTTCCAGGCAGATATTCTTGGGGTTCCGGTGATCCGTCCGAAGGTTATTGAGACTACTGCGTTGGGTGCCGCCTACGCAGCCGGTATTGCGGTTGGTTTCTGGGACGGCGAGAAAGACGTCGTTGAAAACTGGGCTGAGGATAAGCGGTGGCTACCTGCCATGGAGCAGTCCGAGGTAGACCGCCAGTACCGCCTCTGGAAGAAGGCCGTGGCACGCACCCTCGACTGGGTGGATGAGGACGTGCCGACTTCCTAAGGATTTTCTTCGTACATAAAGTCCGCACTCTTTTGCGTAAAACGCACAGCATCGCTGTTCGAGACATGCAAAAGAGTGCGGGTTTTATATTTTTACTGCATCCCGTACATTTCGCCGCATATCGTACGCTTCTACCCTACGAAATTGCAGGAAAATGTACGGGGTTGTCTATATCAGGTATAAGAACAACCCTAGTTACCAGCAATGGCAGGCCAATAGATTTGCCATCCTCCCGCGGTTCGGGCCGCTTTGCCTGCTTGGACGATTAGCCCATGTAACAGTGCATACTCTTCAACGTTCAATGCTTCAGAACGGATGCGTTCATCGCACGCTTTACGTGCTTGCGTATAGGTGGTGTAATCTCCCCATCCAGCCACGGCGAGAAGCCTGCGCGCATAAGCATCGTAAATAAACACGCCTCGGTGGTAGGCATACAGCAAAATATCGTCAGCGGTTTCCTCACCTACGCCCTTCACCCCAAGCAGCGATGCTCTCAACTGTGTATCACTCATAGATTCAGCAAGGGTATCAGTAGTGAGGAACCAATCGGTGACGGTTTGCAGATAGACGGTTTTAGTGCGCCAATATCCTGAGGGTCGGATCGCGTCTTGCACCACAGCCGAATCAGCTGCAGCAAGTGTTTCAGGAGTGAGGAGGTTGAGGGTACGCAGGTTTGCCAATGCGGTTTCGGTGTTCGTCCACGTGGTATTTTGCACCAATACTGCGCCTACCAGGATCTCGAACTTTGTTTCGGCTGGCCACCACACGCCCACATCAGGAATCGCGCGCTGGAGCACCGTCATCATCTGGCGCATCGATTCCATAACAGACCCCTCCAATAGGTTTTCACGTCATCGCACAGTGCACCTGAAATCTTGACAGAGTTCAATTTCAGCACCTTCACACTTGATATGGATTGAAAACCGGCAATCTCTATTCGGAATCTGAGCTCTCTCTTCTTACAGCGTTGGCAGACTACGCCGTCGAGTAGTTGAGCGACCCAAGACAAGATAAATGCTATTCGAGTTTTAAGAGACAACTCTAGCCATCCAAGTACGAAGCATAGGAATTTCGTTCGGAGCAACGGTCGCGATAATACGTTCACAATCTGCGCTGGTTAAAGCTAAATAATCTTCTGGGACATGATATGCATCTCTGAGTTCTCCTGCATACACACCTGGGAAACCACCGCCCATCAGAAAAGGCTCTTGGCTGGTCTCAAACTGTATATCTATATAATAAACCGGGGCAAAAAATAGCCGCTTGTGTTTACGAGCATCAGGACTGATACTCACGCGCATCGTCGAAAGCGGGAGAACCGGCACGCTCTGAGAATAGTCTCTGGCTTCCTGCTCGCTAGAAAAACGTATGGGCATCTACGCACTCCCTTCAGCACTGCGCATGTCTAGGGTATCAAACCTATCGAAAAAGCAAACAGCCTCTCAGAAGATTAGGTGATACGCCTAGAAGACAGAAATATCCCGTACACTTTCCTGCATCTTCGTAGAGTAAAAGTGTACGATGTGCGGGAAAGTGTACGGGATACGAGTCTATCATCGCAGGATTCGCAGGGTTAACTAGAGATACTCTCAGGTTCTTCAAGCATCTCTGCACGTAGTTTTGCATCACGTTTACGCACACGACGAGCATTGTATTTATGCCCTACGGGGTAGAAAAAATAAAGTCCCACAAGCGTAAAGATAGAAATCATCATAATACTCGTGAATATTCCAGAGAAAACTCCAGCACTCCCCTTTTCTGCAATATCTTTTGCAATATTATTCATGACCGATCCTGGCAGAGTCATTCCGCACAGAACGTAAAGACAAAATTGCCACCATTGGTAACGCACAAAATTTCTACGGAGAGCATAGGTAACAGCGGATTGCAATTCGGCATATCGCGTTCTGAGACTTTGCGACGCCTTCTGAATATTTCGGATGCGCCCCAGCGTCTTGGCTGCATCGAGAGCGGCCTCGTAAGAGACGAAAACAGGCTTACCTTCAAACTCGATTGCGTGCGCCTCAGCAGCGCGCAAAAACAGGCTGGTCTGCGCATCAGTCAGAGAGGAATCGTCCTGCCCCTGCCGTCGCTTATGCGCGCTAACCGTCATGTTCTCAGCAGTATCGAATAACTTTGCGCGAGCCGATACATAGTTAGGTTCTAAGGGGTTCAACTCAATGAGTTCCCCATACCGATCGATCGCAGTTGTAATATGTCCCAGATCGACGGCAATAGCTGCTTCAAGTTCTAGAGCTTCCTCATAGGTTACGGGAAACCCGGAATTGTATGCCAATCGTCGACGTGCTTGGATAACATTAAAATATGCGGTATTAAGTTCCCCTCTATACCGTTGAGCGCAAGCTAGTCCATATAAACCTACCGGGTCTTCAGGTACTAAAACGTTGAGCTTTTGCGCAGCGAAATAAAGATTTATGTCATCACTATCATCAAGATAGTCAAGAACTAGATTACGCCAGTAATCTAGGTTTGGCACCGAATGTACGGTATGCGTGCCCACAGTTTTTTGCGGGTAAGTCAAGGAAGTCATCTTTGGGTCCCGAATTATATGAGTGAAAGAGTGAGTGTGTAAGTTTTATTTTACCCAAAATAACTAAAAAAATTTAAAAATAACTATGTATTTTATATCATAATTTTTATATAATAATATGCAATGTAAAGTTTTTCTACGTCATGTTTTCGCGGCAGAGTTTATGATTAAGGAAGTAAAAACGCAAAGGAGCTGTCATGAGCGAGAAGAAACCTAAAGCACCACAAGAGCCCATTAACAACACAGCAAAGCGCTGGCACAGCCTCATCGACAGCCCAGTAGGACGCCTTTATCTTGCAGCAAGCGCCAAAGCTCTTACCGGGCTTTGGTATGAAGAACAGACACATTTTCCAATACCAGACGAGCTCGGTGAGTTTATTCCAGACCCCTCGGCAATCGCTGCAAACAGCGAACCAGCGCCTGCAGCGAGCATCCTTAAGCACACCACTCGCGAACTGCAAGAGTATTTCGCCGGCAAACGTACAACCTTCACAATTCCTTTAGCGCCTGAAGGAACAGATTTTCAGCTCATGGTATGGAAATATTTATGTTCAGTCCCCTACGGATACACCACAACCTACGGAACCATCTCACATGCCGTGGGACCAGGCGCACCCGCGCAGGCGGTCGGACAAGCTGTTGGGCACAATAAAATTTCAATCATCATCCCTTGCCATCGCGTTTTGGGGTCCAATGGCAAGCTCACCGGCTACGCAGGCGGGCTCGACCGCAAACAGTTCCTTCTCGACCTCGAAGAACCTGCAGAAATTCGCGAGGGTCGACTCTTTTAGACTCTCGACTATTTTATCGAAATAATATTCTATAGTTGCCTTCCAGCTGAATTTCTATATACTATACTAGTACATATTTACGATACTAGGAGGTAGTCATGGCGTCAGATAATTCTGCGAACGCTGTCGCTTCTGGCAAAGTCGAAACGAGTGCAGACCGAAAATATCCTGCTTGGGTACGTCATGACCTTGAACGCGACTACTACGATAAGGAGTGGGGCATACCTATCACCCATGAAACCGGGATGCTTGAACGGGTGTGCCTCGAAGGATTCCAGGCCGGGCTTTCGTGGTATACAGTCTTAGTCAAAAGGCCAGTGTTTCGAGAAGTCTTTGCCGATTTTGTTCCTGAAAAACTTGCAGCCTTTACAGACGATGATGTCGAACGGCTACTCCACGATAAACGTATTATTCGGAACAACCTCAAGATTCGCGCCACGGTCTCAAACGCACGACTAACTCTTAACCTACGCGAGCGTGCAGCTGCTGGAGACGAGTCATTAGCGGGATTTTACCTTCCGAATGGGTTATGGGTTGAACCTGGTTTACCTGCTTTTATCTGGTCTTTCCTTCCCGAAAGCACTATTACTCCGAAAACTCTTGAGGAGGTTCCTACGCAAAATGATGTCTCTGCAGCCATGTCGAAAGCATTCAAGAAGCTCGGAGGCAAATTTCTAGGTTCAACTAGCTGTTATGCTTTAATGTGTGCCATTGGTATGGTGGATGCGCACCTAGTAGACTCACACCGGCGTGGGTCATCAGGCTTATTTACTCCCGAGGGAGAATTGCATCGGGGCTCATAGGTACAAAGGTTTTTGTTAAAACGAAAAAGGTTCCTGCCCCGCCTACTGAAAGGCGAAAGCAGAAACCTCTACTGTGTGGCTAGTTGGGTCTTGTTTTTTAAAGCCCTGCGTTATGACACCATCGTGAAAAGCAGTACGAGAGATAGGATTGGCGGTACACACTGAATCAGCGCGGGTTTACGCTTATCCGGTGAGGTCGCGAAGAGATAAATTCCCGCGACGGCCATCGAACCTAGACCGGCAAACATGAGGGCGATGCCAACTTGAGGCAGACCACCAACCCAGAACGCTAACAGGCCGGTTGCTGCAATCCAGGCCAGCATGAGATTGTAGAGCCCTTGATTTGCAGCCATTTCTTTGGAGGCTTCGGCAAATTCTTCCGTGGTACCGAAGGTATTCCGACCCCGAGGTTTAGTCCACAGGAAAGTCTCAAGAATCCAGATATACACGTGAATAGCGATGGACACGAATGCGAAGACCGTGACGACGCTTGCCAAGGTAGACATTGTTATTTCCTCTTTCTCGAAGGTAGTCGGTAAATCAAGCACCAATTCTACTATCTCATCGTCATAATCCGTAAGACAGCCAAGGCTCAAGGATAAACAAGAGGAACCTCCTCCCACTTACATACAGAATACGCCAGCTCATACCTCGTTCGAGGCACAAGACTGGCGCATTCGGGGGTATGTGCTAGTGGACGACGAGCGACAGCAGGTATACCCACACGCAGGTCAGCACCAGCAAAATGGCGCTGTACTTGATCGCCATTGAGGTGATCTTCGACTCCTGCCCAGAGCTTTCCACAGATGCAGCCGCAATAGCGATAGACTGCGGCGAGACAATCTTCGCCATCACACCGCCGGCGGTATTTGATGCCACCAGCAGGGTGGGGTTCACGCCGATCTGGTGAGCGGTAGTCGATTGCAGACCCGCGAAGAGAATATTGTTGTTAACCACCGAACCGGTCACAAAAACGCCAATCCAACCAATAATCGGTGAGAAGAATGGGAAGAATGTACCCACCGTCGCAACGGCCAGTGCGATGGAAGAGATCATACCCGCATAGTTCATCACGTTAGCAACTGACATCACAAGACAGATCATAATGATGGGCGTCTGCAGCTGTTTCCAAGCACCGCCCAGCTCTTCGAAAGCGGCCTTCCAGCTGATGGAGGAGAACAGCACGGTAATAATAACAGCCACAAGGATCGCGGTACCCGAGGCTCCCAGAATATTCCAGGTGAAGACGGCTTTCACAGGGGTCGGGTTTTTAGCGATAGGAGCCACCTGCTCGATCGCCCCATGAATACCAGGAACATTGACAAGGATATTAGTGAAACCTAGGGGGCCATCGCTCTCCCCTGCTTTAGCTGCTTTAGCGAATACCGGTTTTAGAACCGTAGACCAGAGCAGAATTGCGACGGACAGGTAGATGAATGGGCTCCAAGCCTTGAATATTTCACCGGAGGTATGCTTGGTCTCGCCTTGTGCTTGCACTTCCTCCAGGGAGGGAGCGGTAGGCTCACGGAAAATATGCTTGGGTTGCCATGCGCGCATGATGAGAGCCAAAACGATCAATGATAGAAGCGGCGGAATAATATCAACCAGCTCAGGGTTTCCCAAGGTCAGTAGCAGAAGGGATTGTCCGCCAGAGTAAACGGCACCAACAATCAGAGCCACCAAGCCGGTTTCGCGTAACCCGCGTATCCCGTCTTGGATAACGACCATGAGCACTGGGATAAGCATCGCAAAAATCTGCAGCACAGGAACCATATTTGCCGATAATTCGGCCAGAGGAATACTGCCTTTTTCGGCGCCGGTGCTGACCGGAATACCGATAGCACCGTATGCACCGGATGAAACGTTAGCAACCAGCGCGAACATTGCGGCCTTGAGCGGGTTAAACCCGAGGCTGACCAGCAAAGCCGCACAAATTGCGATCGGAATACCGAACCCTGCCGCGCCTTCGAGAAATCCACCGAAGCAGAATGCGATCAGCAGCATCTGGATACGCTGGTCAGTGGAGATGGCCGAGATAGAGGAACGAACAATGTCGAAGTGACCGGAACGCACTGTAATGCGGTATAGCCACACCGCCATGAGCACGATCCAGCCGATAGGCCATAGGCCAGCCAAGAAACCATAAAGGATTGAGCCCGCTCCAGCGCCTACTGGCAGCCCAAATACGAAGATTCCGATACCGAGTGCGAGTGCGAGAGAAATAATCGCCGCTTTGATACCGCTGAGTTTGAGAATGGTTAGTCCAAGGAGGAAGAAGACAATGGGGATTACCGCTACTAGTGCTGAGAGCATAGTGGAATTGAGCGGGTCATATACCTGCTGCCACATGGTTTTTCCTTTCCGCGACATACGCGGTTCTTAGTGGTCACTGCGTACCGCTAATGTGGATTAACGTGGGTTCATGAACTTTTACCCAAGATCCACGGTTGCGATTCTGTGGTTTTTGGCTATGAAAGCCAGTGTGTGCGGATGTTGCTTCCACACTGCGCTACCAGTACCTCTTTGTAGTGTCAAGGAATTTACCTTGGCAGACCAGCTGTAGACACCTCATCCACTCCAAAATATACCACTATCGACAGAATAATTCGCAAGTATTCCCACTCAAAGACAGGAACATCATAGTTGTACTTTCACCTAAAGCGTATTCTTGCCTAGTGAAAGCCATAATACGCAAAGTATACGAATCGAGACAAAAAACGATATTGATTCGCGAAATAATCTATCCAAGAAAGAGCTTGCAGTGACATCGCCCTCACAGATCTAAAGAATGTTCAGATGCGGTAAAAAATACGAGAGTAGCAGCCCAATAACCAAGACGGGGATTACCCGTACCACGGCAGAGCTTAACAAAAAACGGCGTTGTAGACAGAAAACAGCGATATACGATAAACCCAATATAAAAACGCTCCAATCGATAGTTTTACCGATTAGAGCGTCTTCTGCGTCGGGTTGACAGGATTTGAACCTGCGACCCCTTGACCCCCAGTCAAGTGCGCTACCAAGCTGCGCCACAACCCGATGTACATCACACTATTATGTACCGTGTTTCCAGGAAATCCCTGCGAACACTCGAATAACTATACCCCAGGTTCTCACCCCGTGCAACTTAGAAAACGCGAAAATACTGGATTTTTCGCTGCCGCTCAATATATATTCCACACAGACGACTAAGGGAACTTTGAGAACATAGCGTCTCTTCAGAATGCTTGGATTCCTGCCAAAGCCCTGCTTGCATATGGGCTACTGCGATGACAGTGTTAAAACACACTGACTCTTCACAGACGCTACAGATTTTTAGAGAGGGCATCATGAAAAACCTCATTATTTTCGATCATCCCTACACTGCCGAGGCTTGGCGTAATATCCCCCATCAGCGGTCTTTTTGCGCTGCCCTATGCAAGAATATAACCGATAAACTTGAGGCACGCGGCGACGAGGTCGATCTTCTTGATCTACATGCCGATGGTTTCGACCCGGTCATGCGAGCAGAAGATCTTGCTAACTGGCGTCGTGGTAATCCCATCACTAACCAGATAGCGGACTATCAGGCGCGTGTAAAATCCGCAGATCGCTTGATCTTTATCTTCCCTATCTGGTGGGATTCTATGCCCGCCATGACCAAGGGCTTTATCGATAAAGTCTACGCCAAAGATCTGCTGTACACACAGCCTAGCGAATACCGGCTTGTCACTACGCTGAATCACGATACCGAAATCGTTCTTGTAACCCCGCTCGGTATGCCCTTGCCCATATACAAATACATCATGCGAGCGCCCGCCGTCAGAATTTTCAAACAAAGTATTTTCCGGAAGACCGGGATCAAAAATTTCCGGTGGCTTCCTTATGCGCGGGTAGACAAAATGACAGCTGAGCAACGCGCCCAGTTACTCGCAAACGTACCTTTTTAGATGAGCGCGACGAATTAGCCAAGGGAAGCATAAGCACCCCACCAAAGATATAAAGGGTGGGGTGCTTATGCTCGTTCACGTTTGGGTAGCAAGTTAGCGTTTGCGTGAGCCCTTGCCGCTCTTTTTCGCTTTGCTCCCCTGACGGTCCCCGAGGGAGCGGCGTTCGCGCACGCGCATCGAAATTTCGATCGGCGTACCTGTGAACTCAAAGGTTTCACGCAGGCGGCGCGTGATAAAACGCCGATACCCCGGGTCTAAGAACCCGGTTGTAAAGAGCACAAACTTCGGCGGGCGTGAAGACACCTGTGTACCGAACAGGATGCGCGGCTGCTTACCGCCACGCAGCGGATGGGGATGCGCCGCCGCCAATTCACCTAAGAAAGCGTTCAGTCGCCCGGTTGGGACACGCGAATCCCAAGATTCCAGCGAGCGTTCCAGGGCGGGAACCAGCTTATCTTTATGCCAGCCGGTTTTTGCCGAGATATTCACACGCGGAGCCCATTTCACATGTGCCAGGTCGCGGTCAATTTCGCGTTCGAGCATGTCGCGGCGTTCCTCATCGAGGGTATCCCATTTGTTGAAGGCCAATACCATAGCGCGACCGGAATCGATCGTGGTCTGAATGATGCGCACATCCTGCTCGCTCAGCGGTTCGGAAACATCCAGAAGTACGACCGCGACTTCGGAGCGTTCCAGAGCTGTCTGGGTGCGGAGTGAAGAATAAAATTCAGCGCCTTTCGCCATATGCTGACGACGGCGAATACCTGCTGTATCGATGAATCGCCACGGGTAACCCCCCAGATCAATAACCTCATCAATAGGGTCGCGTGTAGTACCCGCGAGATCGTTCACGACGGCGCGTTCGGAACCCGCTAGTTTGTTCAGCAGTGAGGATTTACCCACGTTGGGGCGGCCGATAAGTGCCACACGGCGAGGTCCGCCCGGTGCCTCCGGCTGCGCGTACTGGGAGTGCTCGGGCATAACCTCTAGAAGCTCGTCGAGGGCATCCGCCAGGCCACGACCGTGCAAACCCGAAACAGGGAAGGGCTGTCCCATGCCCAGCGACCACAGGCTGTAGATTTCCGGTTCCAGGTGGGAATCATCGATCTTATTTGCCATCAGAATGATAGGCTTCTTGACACGGCGAAGCATACGCACGATCTGTTCGTCTGAGGCGGTAATTCCCACGCGTGCGTCCACAACGAGGATGACAACATCGGCCTGCTCAACCGCAATCTCTGCCTGATCCGCTACCTGAGCGTCAATACCACGAGCATCGGACTCCCAGCCGCCGGTATCGACAAGGGTAAAGCGTTTGCCAACCCATTCGGCTTTATAGGAGACGCGGTCGCGAGTCACGCCCGGCTTATCTTCTACCACGGCTTCCCGACGCCCCAGAATGCGGTTAATAATGGTGGATTTTCCCACGTTGGGGCGCCCCACGATAGCTACTACAGGATCGGCGAATTGTTCGTTGTCTTCGTCAAAGTCAAAGCCCCAAGCGCCAAGAAGGGCACGGTCTTCTTCATCAAGGTCATAGTCGTCGAGTCCTTCCAGAAGAGCCTGCGCACGCGCTTCTGCGGTTTCGTCGTCAATATCGGCTAAACGTTCGGTGAGGTCATCTTCTCCGCCGCCTAGGTATTTGTCTTCGTAGTCGTCGCGGGTAGCGTCGTTCTCAGCCATGCGCCGTCCTTTCTTCTGCGCGAACGCCAGCTTAAGGCTTGTCCTAGCAGCTTTAATTTCTCACTAGTATGTTCGCTGTCTTTTCAAGTATTTTATGCGGTCTCGGTCCCTGCAGAGGCATCCCGTGATGCTTGTCGTTTCGCCTTCACCTGTGCATTAACAGCATTAATAACTGCTGATACGGTCTCGTTAAAATCCAGATCCGAGCTGTCTACCAAGGCTACACCGGGGGCGGCTTCCATAAAATTGTTTACCTTAGAATCCTGGGTATCGCGTTCAGAGATCTGCTGCGTAAGGTCGCCGGACTCCCCTGATTTTTCGGTGTTCTCTAGTCCACGGCGTGCCATGCGTACCTCTTCCGATGCGGTTAGCAGTATGCGTGCATCTGCATCCGGTGCCACCACGGTCGTAATATCTCGCCCCTCTGCCACAATACCGTTGACTGCGTGGTTGATCGTCCAGCGCTGTAGCTCGATGAGGTGTTCACGAACGGCAGGCACAGAGGCTACCGCAGAGACGGCACCAGAAATTCGTTCAGTGCGGATTTCCTCGCGAATATCGGTGGTGCCCATCAAAATTTCTTCTTCTTTGATATTGGTTCCGAAGACGAGCGGCATCTCTCGCACAGCTTTCCCGATAGCGTCTTGGTCAGCAAGATCAATATCGAGTTGAAGTACACGATAGGTTGCGGCACGATACATAGCGCCTGTGTCTAGATACGCTAACCCGAAATGGCGTGCGACTTCTTTTGAGACCGATGATTTTCCAGAACCTGACGGTCCATCGATCGCGATCGTAAGTTTAGGGTTCTCATGCATAACATTACTTTCTGTCTGCGAGGGGTCCCGCATGTTGAGTGTCAAAATAATCTTGAATATCCAGGCTTACGGGGGGGGTAACTGCTAAATAACGCCAGCTATTTTACGACTTTCCAGCCTCGTTCCGTGAGCCCGTCTACCAAATAGTCGTGTTTTGCCGGGTTTACCGATACCTCAGCCATGCCGACGGGCGCGCCCGTGGAGTGCTCCAGCCGCAAATCTTCAAGGTTAATCCCCAAGTCACCAATATCTGCCAGCATCCGTGCCAAAGTTCCGGGCTCATCATCAACCAAAACGGTGAGGGTCGCAAAAGCCGTCGGAACTCCGCCGTGTTTACCGGGGATGCGCGCCACACCAGCGTTGCCTTCGCTCATCAGCTGCGCAAGATCAAGCTTGGCGCCCGATGCCAAAGGATCTTCCAATGTTTCAATCAGACGGTTTAAATCTTCTCGCACACCATAGAGGCTCTTCACGATAGGCGCTGCGTTCGCCGCAAAAATCTGCACCCAGAGTGCAGGGTCGGAAGCAGCAATGCGAACCGTATCGCGAAGCCCTTGCCCCGCTAAACCAAGCGCATATAAGGGAGTTTCCTGCAGCCGAGTCGCTAGCAGGGAGCTCATAGCCTGCGGCAGATGGGAAATCAACGCAACCGTTTCGTCGTGTTCTTCAGCGCTAAGAGTCGTCACGAAAGAGCCAAGCTCTACCGCAAGGGCGCGCACTAATCGCACGCACTCGATACGTGCATCGTCATGTTCGCAGATAATCCAGGGACGCGCCTGAAAAAGCTCCCCACGCGCCGCAACCGGGCCGGTCTTTTCACGCCCAGCCATCGGGTGCGAACCAACGTATCGTGAAGCATCAGCATCAGAGGCGAGTACCTGTTTTAAAGGCTGTACTTTAACGGAGGCAATGTCGGTCACGGTAGCGCCCGCATATCCGGGGCTAGGCGCATACTCCCGCAATGCCTGTATGCAAAGTTTTCCGGCTATATCCGGCGGAGAAGCCACAACTACCAGCTGCGGGGTGAAAGACTCACGCTCATCGGGCTCAAGGGTATCGAGCCGGGTTCCTGCTCCAATATCTTCGGCGACGGCTTCAACGGTGGGCGAAATATCCTGCAGATAAACTTCAAGCCCCGCAGCACGCAAACCTAGCCCGATAGATGCACCCAATAGGCCAGCCCCTACCACGAGGACCGGTCCTTCCAGCATGGGGGTCATAGTTGTTTCTGTCATTACATCTCCACCGAAGCAAGCAGATGCCCAATTTCGACTTTAGAAAGATTACGAACAGTCCCCTGCTTCTGCGATCCGATACGAATGGGACCCATCTGCACACGAACAAGTTTCTCCACAGGATACCCCACGGCTTCAAAGAGGCGGCGCACAATACGGTTCTTGCCCGAGTGAATGGTCACTTCAATCAGCACATGGCCGGGCGCCGAATCCACAAGTTTAAAGGAGTCCACCCTCGATACGCCGTCTTCAAGGCGAATACCTTTCTTCAGCTCAGCGCCAATACCTGATTCTACTGGACCGCGCACCTGCACCAGATACGTTTTGGGTACCTCATACGAAGGATGTGTTAAACGGTTTGCGAGCTCGCCGTCGTTAGTAAGAAGCAGCAGACCCTCGGTTTCCACGTCTAATCGTCCCACATGGAAAACACGCTCATTCATAGAGTCACGTAGAAAATCTTTAATGCATGGGCGGCCATCGGGGTCTTCCATCGTAGAAACGACGCCAGCAGGTTTATTGAACGCCATGTAGATGAGCTTTTCGTTAGTCTGCACGGTCATACCATCAACCTGCACAATCACATCGGCAGGATTAACACGCACCCCCAGCTCGGTCACGACCTCACCGTTAACGGTCACTCGTCCTTCCGTGATCATCTCTTCACATACACGACGCGATGCAACACCTGCCTGCGCCATCAATTTTTGCAGGCGTACACCGTCGTGATCATAGAAATCAAAATGATCCACAGGCGCGTTACGGGGACGGCGTGGGCGATGTGGCCCAGAGTAGTTATTTACCCTGTATTCGCCGCGCTCATGTGGGAAAGCTTCGCCGGAACGATAGGGGCGATGCGGCGCCCGCCTATCCCGCTTGGAAGCACCCGCACCGTGGCTACGCGCGGCGCGTGGAGACCCTGATGTACCGGCTTTAGGCTTTCCGCCGCCTGAAGTTTTGCCGCTAAATTTACCGCCTCGGGTTGAGGAGCTAGCGCCCACGCCATTACGTTTCGCGCCGGGTCGAGGTTTCCGCGACCCGGGGTTTTTACCGCGAGAGTTTCCATATGCCATAGTCTTATTCCTTATGTCGTTCGTCTGAAGTTTTCACAAGATTTTGGTGCCCACCGCTTCCTAGGTTTAGTCCGCGAGCGCCGATAGGCTAGTTACGATTACCGTGTTCAGAGGGACTGTCGGAAAGCACCGCTGCCTCGGTTTCATCAGGTAAAAGAGGTGCAAGCGCAGGAAGCTCCTCCAGAGAGTTGAGACCTAATTTTGTCAAGAAAAGTTCCGTGGTTTCGTAAAGAACCGCGCCGGTGCCGTCCTCTTTACCGGCCTCGCGCACGAGCTGGCGCTGTAGCAGCTGACGTACCGATGCATCTGCGTTTGTTCCTCGGACTGAGGCTATTGCGGCACGCGTAACCGGCTGCCGGTAAGCGATAACTGCCAGGGTTTCATATGCGCTTTTGCTCAGGGTAGCGCTCTGTGAACGGGTCACAAACCTCGCTACCCAGGGAGCAAAATCGGTGCGAGAATACAACCGCCAGCCACCGGCAACTTGGCGAAGCTCAAAACCACGCGGCTCGTGGGCTGGAGTGTCTTCACCATATTCCGAATCGTCACCGTTATATTCACGATAAAGCTCATCAAGAGCACGCTCAATACTGCGTTCATTGACAATCAGGGCGGCAGAGAGTTCGCGCACGCTTACAGGAGTATCAGCAACAGCAAGAATAGCTTCAATAGCGCTTTTCACGCCCCCAGGAATAAGCTCAACGCGCGAGAATTCCTCTGCATCAGCGGCAACCGCTCGGGTTATCTTCGCGGGATGCCGAGCATCCGAAGACGTTATATTTTTATCAGAATCGCGCTCAGTCTCGGCTTTGTGTTCCTGGTCAGTAGAAGTCTGCTCGGGTACCGAGGCATTTTCGCGATCAGATTCTTCTCCGGATTCACTGTCTGTCTCAGTATCGGCACTAGGATCCCAGTAGCCTAGGTTCACCATCGCTAAATCATTCTCGGTGAATTCATCCTCAAATCGGCTTCCCTGCTGCTGCGCGGCTGTCTTACCAGCAGAGTTGAAGGATTCTTCGCTCATGCGGTCTCCTCCCCTGCGTTTTTAACGCTCTCTGAAAAGGTAAGATCATCCGGGCTATCGCGATGTTCTGGGCTGTAGCCCTGCCCTGTATCATGTGCTGAAACTGCCGGTTCAGCAGGAACAAAAGCACGCGCATATTCGGTAGCACGTACCGAAATATCGGCGAGCGGCGCATCCTGATGTACGTCTACCGCGCCCTCTTTATACAGTTCTAAGAGCGCCAAAAAACGCACAACTGCAATGTCAAGTCCCTGAGCATCATGCACCAGTGCCGAAAATGTTACCGATGATACCGTCGGTTTATACGCAAGAAGTGCATCCAGAATATATTGTTCTTCGTGTGCAATCGTTGTTGAGGCGCCGTGAAGGTGTTCATTCAGTTCCTCAGCAACATCAGCCGGATTCGGTTCTAGATTAGTCGAAGGTTTTGGGGCAAATGCTTGCGCTGCAATACGCGCAAATTCCTCCACTCCCCCTTTGAAAACAAGCTCTGGAAGGGCCTTCACAAATACAGGTTCCAGCGCCACGGTCCGCGGAAAGCGCTGGGTCTCTTCGCGCCAACGATCAGCGAAAATAGCGGCTACCTCACGGTAGGCGCGATACTGAAGCAACCGAGCAAAAAGCAAATCACGCGCTTCTAGAAGAGCCACATCCTGATCTAGCGGTTCATGATTCTGCGGGAGTAGCCGGGCGGCTTTAAGCTCTAGCAGAGTCGCGGCCGTTACCAAAAAATCGCTTGCCTCATCTAATGCGCGTTCGGTGCCCTGTGAATATAAGGCATGCAGATACTCCAGGAACTCGTCGGTTACTTCAGCAAGCGCAATGTCTGTAATATCGAGCTTACGACGTGTGATCAGTGTTAGGAGAAGGTCGAATGGACCCTCAAAATTCGGTAAATTAAGCGTGAATCCGGCACCGTTCACCGAATTGGAGGCATCAGGCGTCTCATGCGGTGTCGGTACCCTCACGGCAGCGACATTTTTGGTCATAGGTGACCGATTTCCTTTACTGGGGGTTGCAGGATAACCTGCGAGATCATGAAAGATACAGGATGTACCGCCCATATTATACGTGCCTTGACACCATACCTTCAAGGTTTATAGGTGGTGTCAAGGCACATGGGATCCAGGATCTTATCGGGCTCCGCCCTTGTAAATAAGTTCGCGGGCTACCTGCCGGTAAGCTTGAGCCCCGGTGTGGTTGCTGGCATATGAGAGGATAGGCTCTGCCGATACTGTAGCATCCGGGAATTTAACGGTTCGCTTAATCACGGTGTCAAATACTTTATCTCCGAAAGCGTCAATAATACGTGCAAGCACTTCTTTAGAATGGATGGTGCGGGCGTCAAACATGGTCGCAAGAACGCCGGTAATTTCTAGATCCGGGTTCAGGCGATCCTGCACTTTCTCGATAGAGTCCACGAGAAGCGCCACAGCTCGTAGGGCAAAGAATTCGCAGATAAGCGGGATGATAACGCCATGCGATGCTGTCAATGCGTTTACGGTTAGCAGGCCGAGCGAGGGCTGACAGTCAATCAGAATAACATCGTACTCATTCTGTACCTTACGTAGGGCTGAGGCGAGTACCTGCTCGCGAGCAACTTCATTTACTAGCTGAACTTCAGCCGCAGAAAGGTCGATGTTTGCGGGAAGAAGGTCGATGTTCTCGATATCGGTCGGTAGAATAACGTCGTTAATATCGACCTTACGATCCATCATCACGTTGTACACGGTCAGCTCAAGCTCATGCGGATTTGTACCGAAACCAGCGGATAGGGCACCCTGAGGGTCAAAGTCTACAAGGAGCACTTTACGACCACACTCCGCAAGTGCAGCACCAAGGTTTATGGTTGAGGTCGTCTTTCCTACGCCACCCTTCTGATTCACCATTGAGATGATGCGGGCGGGACCATGTTGGCTTATAGGCGCAGGATCGGGATATTCACGTAGGGGTCGGCCGGTTGGTCCGAGTTCTTGTGCCGGTGCTTCGGTCAACTTATCTTCACCTTCGTCAACGAATTTTCTCTTCATGTATAAGGTTACCCCACACACGCCCGCTCAGCAGGTTTGTGAGTTCGCTTTACGTACGAATTATGTTACATCGCGCTCTGTTCAGGTCTATAAACCAAATAATTCGGGAATTCTAGAGGCCCCGCTCACCATAAGCCACAGCATTATGTAATTCTCATGCTAAATCAGACCTTGCAATATGCGGGAAGGCGCTTTCCTCCTAGAAACAGATACACCTCCCCGCATACTTTTTAACTTATTGATCTTCCGGTAGCGTCACAGTATTTTTAATCTTTGGTTCAGCCACAACGGACATCTGTTTGGTGGGAGATTTTTGACTTACCGCATTATCCACGTATTGGTCACCGTGTAGTTCGCCGCCCATGGTGGATTCGTCAAAGGGGATCTCCCCTTTCAGCACCGCATGAACACGATCCATATCTACCTCTTTAACAATCTTCCCCATGAGTAACGTCGCCACTGCGTTGCCTGTGAAGTTAGTGACCGCACGTGCTTCAGACATGAAGCGATCGATTCCCACGATCAAGCCCACACCATTAACAAGGTCGGGGCGGTGTGACTGCAAACCGCCTGCCAGGGTCGCCAACCCTGCGCCCGAAACACCGGCAGCTCCTTTCGAAGCAATGATCATGAAGACCAGCAGAGAAATCTGCTCGCCTAACGCAAGTGGAGTCCCCATAGCCTCCGCGACAAAGAGGGCGCTCATCGTCAGGTAAATTGCGGTGCCATCCAGGTTAAAGGAATACCCCGTAGGAACCACAACGCCTACAACAGGCTTCGAAACACCTAAGTGCTCCATTTTGGCGATAAGACGCGGCAGCGCTGCCTCCGACGAGGATGTTGAGAAGATGAGGAGATATTCGCGTGCCAGATATTTCAACAGGGTAAAGATATTCACACCGGTTACGAGCTTGAGAATAGTGCCCAGAACGATTACGACAAAGAGAATACAAGTGATATAGAATGCCACCATCAAAATAAACATTGAGGAGATCGCACGGGAACCCGTAGAACCTACAACAGCTGCAATCGCACCAAGCGCACCAGCAGGCGCTAACCACATAATCATCATGAGCAGACGGAATACGAGCGCCTGACAGTAGGTCAGAAATTTGAGAATGGGAGCGCCAACCGGTCCCATCTTCTGCAGGGCAAAGCCGGTCAAAAGCGCCACGAAAAGGGTTTGCAGAATATTACCGCTTGTCAATGCCGAAAGCAAAGAAGTCGGCACGATGTTGAGCAGGAACGAGACAGTGCTGTCACCGCCATGTCCTTCAGACGAATTCGGAAGCGTGTATTTCGTTGTTGCCGGGTCATAGTGCAGCGAGCTTCCCGGCTCGATAATATTACCTACAACCAGGCCAATTCCTAAGGCAAAGGTTGACATGAGTACGAAGTACAGCAGCGCCAATCCACCGACCTTGCCGACGGTTGCTGCCTTAGCAATAGACCCTACACCCAGCACAATCGTACAGAAAATTACAGGGGCGATCATCATCTTGATGAGAGCGATAAAACCAGTACCGATGGGCTGCAGCTCTTTTGCAAAATCGGGAACGGTCATTCCCAAGATACACCCAAGGATCACAGCGGCAATCACCGAGAGGTAGAGCATATGGGTTGGGTCTTTGTAGAACGGTTTCTTTGCGGATTCCGTACTCATTAATTCTTTCCTTTCGCGCCGGGGACGCACGGTGCTGTGTGTCTATACCGACCAGAACTTTATTGTTCCGGATTCAGGATGTTATACAGGCTACACCTACAGCAACATTAACGCGGGTGTTTTCTGACTAAAATATGCCATTGCAACAGAATATTTACATGTCTGTTACAAACAGCATAAATATTACATCTTTAGAGTGTAAATCGTATAAATAAGCTAAATTATAGTATCTTATTGGCGTATTTTCTCTTTAAACGCATATTTGTCGGCATAGCTATACAGACATAGTGTCGTCGTTCTTCCGCGCAGCTATTCCCCACAGTCTACTTCTACTAATCACCTACTAAGTACGCTCATGTGCACGAGGATGCGCCATCCGGTAAACCTCCAGCATCCCTTCCGGAGTAACCTTGGTATACACCTGCGTAGTCGCAATCGAGGCGTGTCCCAATAATTCCTGAACCACGCGAATATCGGCGCCGCCCTGTACAAGATGCGTCGCAAACGAGTGTCGAATAGAGTGGGGCGAAAAATCAGAGCTCAGCCCCGCATCCTCAGCTGTTTCTTTGAGGATAAGCCATGCTCCCTGTCGACCCAGCCGGCTCCCCCGCCCGTTGAGAAAAAGCGCAGCGGTGCCTTTACCATGTGAAGCAAACATGGGGCGAGCGCGCACAATATAGTCTTCCAACGCCCTCTGCGCGTAGGATCCCAAAGGTACTAAACGCTCTTTACCTCCCTTTCCAAAAAGGCGCACATACCCGGGAAGTGCAATAGATTCCCCGTTTTCATCGCGGGGTTTTTCGCCCAGGTGTATATCGTCCAGATCTGTTGCCAGCATCTCGCTCACGCGCGCACCGGTAGCATATAAGAACTCAAGTATCGCTCGATTACGCAGGCCGGTAGGAGTCTTAAGACTGGGTATGGCAAGGAGCTTTTGCATTTGCTCCACGGACACGGCTTTGGGCAATCGCTTCACATTTTTAGGCGGTTTCACGGCAGCGGCGGGATCGGTCTCCAGGATGCGCGAAGCATGCCAGAAACTATGCGCGCCACGAACTGCAGCCATAGTACGTGCAATTGAATTAGGGCCCAGCGGCAGAGGCAGTGTGACATCACGTGTACTCGTTGAAGGAGCCTTTGTTTGATCCGAAGCATAGAGAGAAACCGCCAAAGATTCCAGGGTGTCTTCGAGTTCCTCTGCTCGGGTATCAGATTCAGATAGTTTTTCTCCCTGGCTTTTGCTGGGATGCCCCGAATCTCTGTTCTCCTCCGCACGCGGCAGTGTCGGTTGGGCAAGTTCACGCATAAAGGCACGCACATCGGCAGTGCGAATTCGGTGGGCATCAATGATACCGCGTGATGCCATAAATTCTACATACCGCCTTAAATCGCGTGCATACGAAGCTATCGTATTCTCGCTGCTGCCTTTTTCAACTCGCAGGTGAATAAGATACTGTTCAATATCCCGCTCAAGCGGACTTATACGATGTATTCCTTCGCTCAGGTGCTGAGAAACCATAGCGAATTATTCCTCGTGTTTAAAAGTTTCGGGTCGGATACGGCGCTCTCCCAAATAAGGGTGAAAATCCCAGGTATCGGCGGCATCTCGCAAGGGCAATTGCTCTTGCCGAGCCTCGACCGCGCAATATGCCGCGAGAATAGCCTGAATAGCCAAACCGTTATGTAGTCGGCCCGCGAGCACAAGGCGTACGGCCTGTTCAAGCGGAACCCACCGGTAGGTAATCTCCGCTTCTTCGTCCCTGCGTACTATACGGTCTGCTTCAGGAATCTCGTACAGGTCTTGGGCAAGGTATATACGGCCCGCTTCCGAAGCGGCTCCCGGAGTCGTGTAATAATCGACCAGGCTGCGCCAGCGATGAGCCCCAAGGTCGGTTTCTTCCGCGAGTTCGCGCTGGGCTGCATAAAGAGGGTCTTCACCAGTAATATCAAGAAGTCCTGCGGGAACCTCCCAGAGGTTCATACGCACGGGATGCCGATACTGACGCAGAAGCAAAATCTCATTCCAGTTGTTCAATGCGGCGACCGCAACGGAACCGGGCATGTCGATAACATCCCGCGTTAAAGTGGTACCGTGCCCGTCGAGATCATAGTGTTCCACGGCTGCTTGGAGAACATATCCGCTATACTGCACCTCACGGCTTAGGATTTCTCGCGTAGAGGGAGCATCGATCACATCAGCATACATAGGGTCTATTCGATACGGATTCTTGTTCTCTGAAGTGTTCATATCCCTATTCTAATTTGCATACTTGCGGTCGCCAGAATCAGAACCTTAAGGACAGAGCTATCAGCTGACAGCGCTGACGTTTCTATTTTCCTTTGGCAGAGCAAAGTCGCGGACTACATCGGCAGTCCGCGACTTCTTATGAAGGAAGTTCTTATTCTTTACCGCTACGTTTGAGAGCTGCTTTCACCAGCCCCGCAAAAAGCGGATGCGGCCGCGTAGGACGCGAACGGTACTCCGGATGAGCCTGAGTCGCCACATAGTAAGGATGCACATCAGCGGGGAGCTCAACATACTCCACGAGCGAGGAATCCGGTGAAGTGCCGGAGATAACCAAGCCCGCGTTCTCAAGCTGTTCACGGTACTCGTTATTAACTTCGTACCGGTGACGATGCCGTTCCGCCACTTCGGTCTCGTCATAGGCCTGAGCAACCTGTGAACCGGGAACCAGGTTAGCTGTGTACAGGCCCAAACGCATGGTTCCGCCCAAATCACCTGCGCCTTCCACAAACTGCTTTTGTTCTTCAATCGTGGCAATGACCGGAACCGATGTCTCCGGGTCAAACTCGGTTGAGGATGCGTCAGAAAGATTCAAAACGTTTCGAGCGTACTCAATCACCATGGACTGCAGCCCCAGGCAAATGCCCAGAGTAGGAATCTTATGTTCACGAGCATATTTCAATGCGCCGATCTTGCCGTCCAGACCGCGAATACCGAAACCGCCGGGTACTAAAATGGCATCCATATCGTGCAGCTGATGGTCTGCGTCTTCATCGGTGGCGCATAGGTCTGCAGCGACCCATTTGATATTGACCTTTGCATTATTCGCAAAGCCCCCGGCGCGCAGAGCCTCAGAAACCGAGAGGTATGCATCGGGAAGATCGATATACTTACCCACGAGGGCAATGTTAACGTCGGCGGAGGGGCGGTGCACCGCATCCAACAAACGATCCCACTGCGTGAAATCTGGCTCAGGGGCAGTCATGCCAAAGTAATCCAGAATATAATCGTCGAGCTTCTGGGAATGAAGGGTTTTGGGAATATCGTAGATGCTGGGGGCATCGGGACATGAGATAACGGCGGCAGTATCAACATCGCAGGCGTTACCGATTTTGGCGCGATGCGATTCCGGAACATCACGCTCACAACGCAGAATCAAGCCATCGGGCAGGATACCCAAACCACGTAATGCTGCAACGGAATGCTGAGTAGGCTTCGTTTTGAGTTCGCCGGAAGGGCCGATAAAGGGTACCAAAGATACATGGAGGAAAAACACGTTCTGGCGTCCAACGTCACGGCGTACTTGGCGTGCCGCTTCCATAAAGGGCAGCGATTCAATATCGCCTACCGTACCGCCGATTTCGGTGATGATGATATCGGGCGCGTTCTCGATTTCGGCGGCGTAACGCATACGTGCTTTGATTTCATCAGTGATATGAGGAATAACCTGCACGGTATCGCCCAAATATTCTCCGCGACGTTCTTTTGCGATAACGGTCGAGTACACCTGACCGGTTGTAACGTTAGCGGATTGGTCAAGGTTCTCATCAAGAAAGCGTTCGTAATGCCCAATATCAAGGTCTGTTTCAGCACCATCGTCAGTTACAAAGACTTCGCCGTGCTGGAAAGGGTTCATGGTACCGGGGTCTACGTTAAGGTACGGGTCAAATTTCTGCATCGTGACCGATAGGCCACGAGAACGTAGAATCTGACCGAGAGAAGAAGCTGAAAGACCTTTACCGAGAGAAGAAGCAACACCACCCGTAACAAAGATTTGGCGGGTTACCTTACCGTTAGCGGACGCGTTAAGAGCGTTATTATTTTCATTCACCACGGAATTCAAGCTTACCATTTTCTTTTCCCCTATCCAATAGAACACTAGCGAACGAGAGCGTTTCTCTTCCCTAGATTTAATGAGCTTTTTCCCGTATTTCGCGCAGTTTTTACGCCATAATAAACGCTTCACCTACCGCTGAATACCGTGTTGCACCACAACGGCCTCTAGAAATATCTGCGCCCCAACACTACCGAATATCCTTGGAATACTCCTCCAGATATATCAGCTATGACCATTATCTTTTCAGCACCTGTTTACTCAAGCTGACCCCCTGCGCGTAAAAGCTCCCGCGCGTGTTCTTGGGCTGCTTCCGACTGATCGTGTCCGGCGAGCATACGAGCGAGTTCTACAACACGCTCTTGGTCAGAAAGTACCTGTACTTTCGATAACGATGCGTCATCATTTTTAAGGACCAAAATATGCTGATCCGCGAAAGCCGCGACCTGTGGTAGGTGAGTTACCACCAAAACTTGTACATGCTGGGCAAGCATTGCAAGCCTGCGACCAATCTCAATAGCAGCCTTACCGCCAACGCCCGAATCTACTTCGTCAAAGATAAAGGTGGGTACCGGATCCACTTCCGCCAGCACAACCTCCAACGCAAGCATTACGCGTGAAAGCTCACCTCCAGAGGCGCCTTTCCCAAGTGGACGAGGGGTTGCCTCACGATGCGGAGCAAGCATAAAGGTCACTGTGTCACGACCATGAATTGAAAATTTATCTGCCTCGGCAACTTCAACAACAAGAGAAGCATTCGGCATGGCAAGCGCGGTTAGTTCTTCACTAACAGAATCCGCCAAACGCGAAGCGGCTTCTTGACGCGCTTTCATAAGCTGAGCTGCCTGCTCTCCTAAAGCCTGACGCAGGTCGGTGAGCTCTTGTTCCAGAGATTCCTGTCGCGCTGGATCATCAACAAGGCGAGTCAGGCGTTCACGAGATTCTTCAGCCCACTCAAGGACTTCCGCAATATCTGCACCATATTTTCGCGTCAAATTTTTCAGCTGCGCACGACGCTCCTGTACCTGCGCTAGGCGTTCAGGCCCTTCAGAATCTAACGAGGTCGAATAGGTAGAAATATCGGTGGCAACATCAGTCGCCAGAACTAAAAGTTCGTTAACCCGTTGAGCTAAATTCTCTATATCGCTATCGGCATCGGCTTGCCCCAAAAGAGATGTATGCGCCGTGTCCAGAAGACTCAGTACATTTGCCTCTGTGTCTTCCGTATATTCGCTGCCAGACAGCGCCGCCGCTGCAACGTCGGTTGCGGTACGAAGCGCCTCAACATTCATCAGTTTGATGCTTTCGTTCTTGAGTGCTTCATCCTCGCCTATTTGCGGGTTTACAGAGTCTATTTCTTCAAGCGCCCCCTGCAAGCTTTGCGCCTCTAATGCTCGTGCACGAGAATTCTCACGAACCTCTTTATATTCAGCGGCTGCGACTCGGTACCGCTCATAGGTATGCTGGTACTTCTCCAACAGGTCAAAAAGCTTTTCGCCGGCATAAAGGTCTAGTGCACGACGTTGCTCGCTGGCAGACTTGAGACGCAATTGATCTGACTGACCGTGCACAGCTACAAGAGTTTGCCCAATATCTGAAAGCTTACCGACAGGCGCGGTGCATCCTCCTACGTGTGCCCGAGAACGCCCAGAAGCATTAACGGTGCGAGCTAAGAGAAGTTCGCTTGTTTTTTCATCTACCGGGTCAGCTGTTCCGCCCACTTCTTCCGCAAGGGTCAAAGCCTTATGTTCTTGAGGTAGGCGCACGATGGCTTCCGCTAAGGCGCTCTTTGCCCCTTGACGCACACTTGCAGCATCACTACGCGCCCCGAGAAGCATACCAAGTGCCGTAACGACCATAGTTTTACCGGCACCAGTTTCACCTGTTAGAACCGACAGCCCGGGCTGCAAGGGTAATCGAGCATCAGTAATAATGCCCAAGTCCCGAATATGGATTTCTTCAATCACGATGCGTCTACCTTAAAGTCCTTACCGCATAGGGGCTGGAGTCGTGCCACATACGCGAGCTATGTGCGGCTCTATTGCACTGACCGACTTCCTGTTGGAGCACCCCAAACATTCGGTTTCCGTGTGAGTACCAGATATAAATCAATGAGGATCTTGCGAGCTGTTTTTTTCACCGATAGTGGCATCGCACACCTCACGCTCCTTCTCAGAGGTTGGGCCTCGCCATCCTCGAATAGGCAGAGCAAACTTACGAACCAGCCGTTCAGAGAACGGGGCGGGGTGGATACGTGCCAAAAGCACTGGTTTTTCAGATTTACGCACCTCAATGCGGGAACCGGGCAGCAGATCATTCATACGTCGTCCATCGCACCACAACACACCGGATGCACCATGAGCCATCATTTCAACAGCTACCATAGAAGACGGAGATGCTACTAGCGGTCGTGCAAAAAGGGCATGTGCTGAAAGCGGCACCAATAATATAGCTTCTACCTCAGGCCAGACTACCGGTCCCCCACCTGAAAATGCGTATGCGGTGGATCCCGTGGGCGTACCTATCACCACACCATCACAGCCAAATGTGCTTATTGGCTTACGATCTACCTCAATGATGACCTCAATCATCTTCTCGCGGTTGCCTTTTTCAACGCTTACTTCATTAAGCGCCCAATCCGTATGAACACGTTTCTCCTCGTGCCATACTTCAATGTCGATTGCCATACGCTCTTCGACCGCATACTCGCTCTTGACGATGCGGTTTACAGTTTCTTGCAGATCACTTTCTTCCGATTCCGCTAAGAATCCTACGTGTCCCAGATTCACGCCGATCAGCGGAATGCTTGTATGTCGCACCATTTCTGCAGCACGCAGGATAGAACCGTCACCGCCGAGGACCATACCAAGCTCAATATCAATAAGCGCAACACTCTCATGCACCACCTGCACAGGCACCGGATCGTCCCAATTTTCCGTCAAGGCTTCCAGATCAGAACGGTTCATCACGGGCACTAGACCTGCACGATGCAGCTGTTTACACGCCTGGCGGGTTGCATCCCGTGCTTCTTTGCGGCCAGTATGCGCAAAGACTAGAATTTTACGATTTTCTGTTATTGACACGTTCTACCCTCCTCACAGCAGGCATTATTTGCGAATTATCCCACGACTACTTCTTTAGTATAGCCGAATTTCCCATTATACTGGAACATATTTTCTAGAATATTATTTCGATAAAAAGATTTGTTTGCTATTTCTGCTTCTTGCACCATAAGAAAAATTCGACGTTACCATCTTGCCCGGGTAAGGGGCTTTGCACAGTATCTATCACGCGAAGACCACATGATTGAGCCGAGTCTTGCACCTTACGCACGGCGAAAGCATGTGCTTGAGGATCTGTAACCACTCCTGCACGCCCAATTTGATGTTTTCCTACTTCAAATTGTGGTTTCACCATGAGCACTAAGTCCCCATCTTCCTCGGTCACCTGCGCAAGAGCATCTATGACTAACGTCAACGAGATAAATGATAGGTCAGAGACAACTAGGGAAACTAAGCCCCCAATATCCTCTGGAGTTAGATAACGCACGTTAAGACCTTCATAAGCATCAACTCGAGGATCCATGCGCAAAGACTCAACAAGTTGACCGTGACCCACGTCAACTGCTGCAATATGTGAAGCCCCACGGCGCAAGAGTACGTCGGTAAATCCTCCGGTAGAGGCACCTGCGTCCAGACAACGACGACCGGCTACAGTTATGTGCGTAAAAATATCTAAGGCACCAGCAAGTTTATGCCCGGCACGACTCACATATTCTGTAAGAGGGCTTTCTTGTACCAGTACATCATCGTCACGATGTACAGGCTGCGATGCCTTATACACAATTTTCCCATTAACACTCACGCACCCGGCATCAATAAGTTTTGCCGCTAAAGTACGAGATGCAGCAAGCCCATGCTCGGCAAGAAATTTATCGAGCCGCACCTAGGAGTTCTCCCCGGGTTCTCGGGAGAAACGTACATTATCTTCGAGGTTATCAACTAAGGTTCCATAGGCCCGAATACGCTCTACAGGATCCATCGCTAAAACAGCCTGCAGCTGTGTTTCAAACTCCTGGTAATCAGCTTCTTCAAGGGACTCATGGCTATCAGCATTTTCTGTAGAGTTTTGTTGTTTCTTACCCATAAGTTAAACCTCGGGAAGGCCTTGAATATTCGGGGTCACAGCCTGCTCCGGATGCGCCGCCCACCAGGCAGCGCAGGCTACGCGCCAGGCTTCTGCTTCCGCATCGCTGCCGGAAAAGCCCTCTGGCGCGAAAGAGCCTTGGACGGTTAAATAGATATTATTTCCCTGTACCTTGGCAGTCCATGATGGTCCATGCGCTGTAATCGCGTGGTCCTCATGGAGAATTTCGATCTGCGGATATGGTTCGAAGAAATCATCAAGAGTGCGCAAAATATATGTGGGACGTTGTTCAGGGACCACCGATATAACATCCTGATATGTCTGCACGCCGGTCAGCACAAGTGCACCCGCCATATGAGCTTTGTTGGCTCCCAGAATATCGGTGTCAAGGCGGTCCCCTACAATAACGGGCTTTGAGGCTTTTACTGATTGAGCCGCAGTCTCAAAAATAGCGGCTTCAGGTTTTCCGGCTACCATCGGAGTACGACGTGCCGCAATACCCACCGCCGCTACTAAAGAACCGTTACCGGGTGCTTGCCCTCGTTCCTTAGGAATAGTTTGGTCTGTGTTCGTGGCAACCCATAAGATGTTCTGATCAGCGAGAGTGTACGCTGCCTCTGCCAAATCTTCCCAGCTGAGTTGCGGGTTAAAACCCTGAACCACGGCAACAGGGTTGTCGGACTGTGATGATACAGGCTCCAACCCGACAGCCCGCAGACAATCTGCTAAAGCTTCAGTACCGGTAACCAGAATTTTAGACCCGGCGGGCACATGTTGAGCCAATAAAGCCGCGCCAGCCTGGGCAGAACTGACAACACGTTCCGCCTGCGTGCGCACGCCTAAATCTTGCAGGTGAGTCGCTACAGATTCTACGGAGCGCGAGGCATTATTAGTCACAAAGACGACGGGAACCCCACTGCTTTCAGCGCGGTTTAAGGCTTCTGGCGCTCCCTCAATAGCGTAGGGTCCAGCGTATACTACCCCGTCGAGATCTGAAAGTAAGGCATCGTACTGAGCTAGTAGGGGTTCGCTCGTCATAATGTTCAATTCTTTCTGGTTATAGACAAAGCAAGTAGCCTCAGGCGAGGAACAGATAGTTTCTACTGCTCTGTTTCATTTTGGGAAGGCTTCGTTTCATATTCAGAAGATGCAACCGCCAAGTTCTTTGACTTGTCAGAACTATATGCCTCTTCCTTCTCTAGCTGTGTTCCCTCGTCAGTATTGCTTTGTTGTTCGAGGTCTTCTAGCACAGGTTCCTCAGGTTCAAAGAGCTCGGATTCACCATAAATATCGAAAATCTCAGGCTCAGCGAACTCACCCTGTCCCAAAGCGGCTTCGGCCCTGAACGCGAGGCGTGCCCACTGCTCTGCTTCCTGACTTCGTCCTGCATTATCTAGAGCCTCGGAATATGCTGTGAAGAGTCGAGGGCTGTATTCGAAAGCACGTTTTGGGTTTAGCTGCGGAATTTGAAGGGCCGATATCGCTTGCGATTTTTTGCCCTGATCTGCATATATCCCAGATTCAACAATGGCGAGTTCAACGCGAACCTGGGCAGGAAGCTCTTCGCGTTTAGCTTCCTCTATCATGTCAAGAGCTTTAGAAATACGGTTAAGAGCGCGCTCACAGTCTACGAGGAGCGCAAGATGATCCAGAGAGCCGCTTATGCGACGATGCGTACGTAATTCGCGTAATGCTAGTTCGTAATCTTCAGCGACATATGCGGCGACACCTACAGCTTCACGTACCGCAGAAATACGTCCTGCGCTTCGAGACGCAGCAACAGCATGCTCAAGCGCGAACTGGGGATCAAGCTCCAGATATCGTCCAGTCATAACAAGATGTTTTGCAACGGTAGCGGCATTCCTAGACTCAAGCGCGCGAAGCTGACGGCTTGTAGCACTGTCTAATTCACGACCTGTTACATCACTGTCAATCTCAGGCGCCTTTGGCTTGGCAGGACGATAACCCGCCCGACCGTCAACAGATCGCACGTTCTCCTGAGACTCTGCCTTATACGCGTGCTGCCTAGGTGACTTACTCCGAAAACCGAAACGATGCGATTTATGCGGGTTTTTCAAGTCGTTTCGGCGTCCTCCATCGCTATCCTTATGATTTGCCCCAGCCCCATCAGAATGTTGAGCGTTACTGTGGTAGTTGCTCTTCTGGGAGTTTTTCGCAGTGGAAGCACCAATAGCACCCTGCTTATTTTTAGACTGGGGGGTCTCAGACATGAATCTCCTCAAAGGGGAAGGCGGGATCAGGCACAGAATCTTCGCTACAAATTATGGAAGATAATCTCAGGGTGCTAAATGCACCTTTTATATTCTAGTACAGGTTGGCATAGACCGATACCCTAGAGATACTAGATCACAAGATAGCTTTGTCTTCTGCATCTATTCGTAGAAGGCGGGCTACCGGGTTGGGGTTGTTTGGTAAAACCACCGTTA
>NZ_KV795723.1:0-13625 GCF_001809115.1 Rothia sp. HMSC071F11 | reverse complement strand
CAGAAGCTAGGGGTTTATGAGAGCGGCTGACGGGAATCGAACCCGCGTATCAGGCTTGGGAAGCGTGCGCTCTACCATTGAGCTACAGCCGCGCATCCGTGATCGGACTTAACCTAGTGTAGCGTGTGCTGCCTCGGTTCGCACACTTTGCCGCAGATTTTTATTTTTGATTTGTCGGCTGTTCTTTTTGAGCAATGGTGAAGTATGGAGTCTGGAGTCGGTATCCTTAGAGTGTGCTTATTTCAGACCGCGATATTCGACGAGAAATTGCTGACGGCCGTATCGTACTTGAGCCGTTTGACGATTCGATGATTCAGCCGGCGAGCGTCGATGTGCGCATCGACCGCTTTTTCCGTCTGTTTGACAACCATAAGTACCCGCATATTGACCCGTCGCAGGAGCAGGAAGAACTGACTCGCCTGGTGGAAGTTGCCCCCGATGAGCCTTTTATTCTGCATCCGGGCGAGTTCGTGCTCGGTTCCACCTACGAACAGGTGACCCTGCCTGCGGATGTGGCGGCTCGCCTGGAAGGTAAGTCTTCACTTGGGCGTTTGGGGCTTTTGACCCATTCAACCGCAGGGTTCATTGACCCCGGTTTTTCAGGGCACGTGACCCTGGAACTGTCTAATATGGCGACCCTGCCGGTTATGCTGTGGCCCGGGTCTAAGGTCGGTCAGCTGTGTTTCTTCCGGCTCACTAGCGAGGCTGAGCATCCGTATGGTTCCGGCGCATACGGAAACCGCTACCAGGGGCAGCGCGGGCCGACCGCATCGCGCAGCTACCTGAACTTTCACCGTACAGAGATCCCCGTTGAGAAATCTGGCGACTAGTCGCCGTCCGCATGATTTTTTCAAGGAGATACCTTGTCGTTCAAGACAATGGCTTTAAGCCCTGCCGGTGCCGATCTGAAGGTTATTTTTGGTCCCGGTGTTCCCGATGCGCTGCGCGAGCAGATCGTACAAACCTGGGGGAGCCTAGCCCCGCGCCTCTTCGATAGTGTGCATGATGCCCTTGAGGCAACCCAGTCTGTAGCGCACGCTATTGTGCTCACGGACGGGAGCGTGAATCTGTTTGACGAGCACCCCGACCTGGTGAACCCGTTCGGGATTCTGCAGATTCTTAATATTCAGAACGAGAAGCAGGCGTTGGAGACTCTGACGTCTAACCTGACGGTTGCTATGATTCAGCAGTTGGCGGGTAAGCGCACCATGCTGCATGCCGCCGCCATCGGCGACCCCGCTACGAAGCGCGCACTGGTGCTGGTGGGTGCTTCGGGGCGGGGGAAGACGACTGCCGCGCAGTATCTGGGGAAGAAGTTCACCTATCTGACGGACGAAACCACGATCGTGGGCGCCGACCGCGAGATTTACCCCTACCCAAAGCCGCTGTCGCTGGTAGTCTCTGATGACGAGCCGAAGGAACAGCGCAACCCTGTGGATCTGGGTCTGAACGCGGCGGACTGTGAGGATACGAGCTATACAGCCGCTCGCGTCGTCATGGTGGGGCGCACCGATGAGCCCACGAAACCCTATCTTGAGCGTGTGAGCCTGGGGGATGCGCTCATGTCGATTGCCGAGCAGACCTCCGGCGTGGCGCTCAACCCCGAGGGTGTGCTCTCGATTATTCGCCTGTTTGAGCAGTGCGGCGGCGTATGGCGGCTGGTGTATTCCGAGGTTGAAGATATTGAGCCGCTCGTGCGTGAACTTCTCGCCGAGGATGCCATGCTCCCGAACTCCGAGAGAGTGGACGAATACGAGACCTTTGAGGTGCCCGACCGCCTGCCGAACGTATACCCCAATGGCACGCAGGTTCTTCAGCGCATGTTCGGTACTACCGGGTACTTGGTGGATGGAGAAAGATTCCTGCTGCATCACGGAGATTCACTGGATGAGCTTTCCGCATTCGCAGCAGAGTGTTGGATTAACGCCGCTCACGAACTGACGGTGCGGGAGCACTACGAAGTCATGCGTGAGTTGTTTGAGGGGCTGCCCGAGGACGCGCATCGCCAGGTCGTTGAGCAGCTATCCGAAAGCGGCATACTCACGATGCGCACCGTAGACGACCCGCTGTATACCGAAGAAGACTCGAACTAAAAACCCAATAAATACGCGAGCAGATAGCAATCCGCTATCTGCTCGCGGGGTAAGACTTGCAGGTCAGGGGGGCGAGTAAAGAACTACCGCTGCGCCGCCTTGGACGCTTTCTTTTCGGCGCGGCGTGCCTTGCGCAGGTGAAGCGCTTGTGGCGATTCTAACGGCAGGGTCATGAGCAGGCCCGCCAACACCACGATCATAATGCCGACAATACCCCACACCTGGGCGTTGAAAATCGTGACAAACAGCCCGAACAGCATGGGTGCCAAGAAGCTGGTTGCACGCCCGGTCGTCGAATACAGCCCGAAGAGCTCACCTTCCGTACCGGGATCGGCGATACGCGCCAAGAAGGTACGCGACGAGGACTGCGCGGGCCCCACGAAGAGGGCGAGAATGAGTGCGCAAATCCAGAAGGTCATGGGGTAGGGGAACAAGAGCAGGGGTACGGCTGCGATCAGGATGGCCACCAGCGAGAAAATAATAATCTTTTTGGGCCCCAGATAGTCATCCAGGTACCCGCCCAGCACCGCGCCTACAGCGGCAACACCGTTGGCGGCAACACCAAAAATAATGACATCCGAGGTGCTGAACCCGAAGGAACCAGCCGCCAGCACGCCGCCGAAGGTGAAGATACCGGCTAAACCATCGCGGAAGATAGCGCTGGCACACAGGAAATAAAGGGTTTGCGGTGCCGTGGTGCGCAGCCGCATAATGGTGCGCCACAGCTCCTTGTAGGCTGCAAAAAGACCGCCTTGGCGTGCCGGAGAAAGCCTGGCTAGGCCGCGTTCTAAGAACCTGAGTTCACCTGTGGGAAGGACCTCCGGGAGCACCCGTTCGCGGCGGCGCATCCGAATTAGCAAAGGCGTGCAGAAGATCAGGCACCATAGGGCAGAAAACAGCGCCACTGCGCGAATATTGAAGGCGTTATCGGTGCTCAGGTGCAGCCCGTTAGGCTCAAGTACGAAGCCCCACAACACGATAATTAGGGCCACTAGGCCGCCCACATACCCCGCCGACCAACCGATCCCAGAGATTTTACCGATATTATTCGGGGTTGAAATGCGTGGAAGTATAGCGTTGTAATTCACGACCGCAAATTCGCTGAATACGCTCGCCGCAGATACGAGAATCACGCCCAGCCACAGATGCGCTTCATCGGGAAATACGAAAAAACACAGTCCAGAGAACGCCACCAGAGAAAGCGTATTAACACCTAACCAGAAAATACCTTTACCGGATTTATCGGCGCGCTGGCCCGAAACCGGAGCGAAAAAGGCAATACAGAACCCGGCAACGGTCAATCCCAGTGACAGTGCCGCCGATGCATCCTCGGTTGAGCCGAAGTAAGAGCTGGTGAGATAGACCGTAAAAATGAAGGTCATCATGATGGTGTCGAAGCTCGACGAGCCGACATCCCACAGCACCCAAGAGGCAACCGAACGGCGGCTGGTACTGTGGTCGGGAATGCGTCTAGTCATAACGGATGTGTTCACTTTCGTGTAAGACGCAGCTAGGCGCCCTCAATCTGGTGCTGGTTTCGTAGCTTACCCCGGCGACACTACCGTAGGCATCGCCTCCCAGCGTGCCGAGCGCCGTGTTCTTTTCTGAGCAGGAACATGATCAGCACATCGGAAAGGATGCGCACACCGCTGCAGCGTGAAGGCTGCGGGGGCGGCGCATCCACCCAAAATACACCGTGAAATTATGAGAAGAAACGGCGCTGTGCGCGGGCAATACCGACGCTTACCAGAGCACCCACCACGGAGGTGATGACGGTCCACACAATAACATTGCGCAGAGTGTCTTCGGACTCGGGACCGATGGTAGGAGGTTCGTTACCGGTCACACGTTTCCACGCTGCGCCAAGACCTTTGTTTGTCAGGGCGGCGGCGGCCATATTGGCACCGGTGATAGCAATCTTTGCTACGGGGTTCATATCTTCTCCTCAAAAATCAGAAGTGACTATCCCTAGCCTATCGGCTTTGCGGCTCAGATGCAGAGAACATGACCTGTTTTAACGCGCGTATACACGAAAAATCGGGGTAAAAACTCTAGAACGTGAGAAAAAGCACAGTATTGCGGGTCTGAAAGGCGTATACCAGCGGCAAATCAAGGAATCATATTACCGACCTGCCACACGTTCTTGTCATAAACCGATTCAAAAACTCAACGAACTCACAGAAAACGACTCATACAGCATAGAATGTAAACGTTTATAGGCTTCGAACTCTCGAAGCAACACGACAGGGGAGCGCCGCAGACGGGCGCTGAGAGTGCAACGCAGACCCTCGAACCTGATCCGGTTAGTACCGGCGTAGGGAGTCGAAATATGTTTTCTCAACACCCCACCCGCAACGGGTGTGGATGTTCCCCTTCCAATCATGGGAGGAAAATATGTCTCAAAAATCTCGCCTCAGCTGGCGGGTCAATGAAATCGTCATCGTCTCTGTAGTCGCCGCCGCCTGCGCGGTAATCTTCTGGATCTGGGATATTGCCGTAGACCCCGCCACTAAAACGCTCTTCGCAGCGGTCCCCGAATACCGACCCATCGTCGCCGGTATGTGGCTGCTCGCCGGTGTGCTCGGGGGGTACCTTATCCGCAAGCCCGGCGCTGCACTCTACTGCGAAATCGTTGCCGCCGTCATCTCCGTATTCCTCACCGGAGGCGCCTGGAGCCAATCAATCCTCATCGCCGGATTCTTCCAGGGAATCGGCGCTGAAATCGCCTTCGCCGTGTTCGGATACCGCGTCTGGAACCTCAGCACAGCAGCCTTCGCGGGCGCACTGAGCGGGCTTTTCATGGGCGTCAACGAAATCATCATCTACTACCCAGACATGGAAATCTTCAAAGCCGTCATCTACGTGGTATGCGCGGTCGTCTCAGGAATTGTACTCGCCGGGGTACTCTCCTGGGGACTCACGAAAGCACTCGCTAAAACCGGGGTACTCGCCTCACTGGCCTCCGGCGTGCAGGCACGTACCGTACGCGGATAACGGGCAGGCAGGCGTATGTCACAGCCTATCTCAACGCTCAAACCCTCAAATGCGGAACATCCTGAACCACCCGCAACCCAGGGTGCAACCATGACCGAACCACACAGTACCGCCCCCGATGCGCCCGCCCGCGGTGCCGCAATCGACCTTCACAACTTCGGTTGGCACCACCCCGGGCGCGAAAAACCAGCGTTCTCGAACGTGAACCTGCGCATCGAGCCCGGGCAGAAAGTACTGCTGCTGGGGCCCTCCGGCGCAGGAAAATCAACGCTCCTGCACGCTATCGCCGGGGTGCTGCACGATCACGACGGGCAGAGCCAAAGCGGCAGCGCGCGCATCGACGGCGTAGCCCCCGAAGACGCACGCGGACTCATCGGGCTCATGCAGCAAGACCCAGAATCATCGGTCGTACTTGCTCGTGTGGGCGATGACGTAGCCTTCGGCCCCGAAAACCTCGCGGTCGCACGCGAAGAAATCTGGGCGCGCGTTGATGATGCGCTCGCCGCCGTCGGGCTCGACTACCTGCCGCATGAGCATCCCACGAATGCGCTTTCTGGCGGTCAGAAACAACGCCTGGGGCTCGCCGGAATCCTGGCGATGCACCCGCGCGCCATTCTGCTGGACGAACCCACCGCGAACCTCGATCCAGAGGGCGTTCAACAGGTGCGCGATGCCGTGGTGCAGGCGGTCACGGCAACCGGTGCCACCCTGATCGTCGTCGAACACCGGGTGGGCGTGTGGGCGCAGCATATGGACCGCGTTATCGTGCTTGGTGCCGACGGAGGCATCACCCACGACGGCGCACCCGAAACCGTGCTCGCCCAAGCCCGCGAAACCCTCATTGCCAACGGCGTGTGGGTGCCCGGGTACGTTCCCGAACCCGCCGCCGCTACGGCACCGAGCGGGCGCATACTCCTGAGCGCCGAAAACCTTGCGATTACGCGGGAATTTCCGAGCAAAAAACAGTTACGGGCACGCCGACGACAGCTCAAAACCATGCTGGAACCCGCACCCGTGCCCCTGGATATTCCCGCCCTGCGCGGGGGTATTAACCTGAGCATTCGAGAAGGCGAGCACTTGAGCATCCTCGGCCCTAATGGTGCCGGAAAATCAACCCTCGCACTCACTCTCGCCGGGCTCCTCTACGCCCCCAACGGAACCCTGTACGCGCACGAAGCACTGCGCGAGTTCGACCAAAACCCAATGGCAGAAAGCTCCCTCACCCGCGAGAAAACAGCCGCCAGCTGGGATATTCCCTCCTGGAGTCCCGCCCAACTGCTCGGGCGCATCGGCTACGTTTTCCAAGAACCCGAATACCAATTCGTGCGCGGCAGCGTGCGCGAAGAACTCGAACTCGGCCCGTGCCGCCTCGCCGCCCTGCGCCGCGAAAAAATTGATGAGGATGCGCTCGCCGCCGCCACCGCATCCCTCGCCGAACGCTTGCGTTTAGACGGACTTTTAGACGCCAACCCGTTCACGCTTTCAGGCGGGCAAAAACGCCGACTGTCGGTCGCATCCGCTTTGGCGACGGCGCCGCGCGTGCTGATTCTTGACGAACCAACCTTCGGGCAGGATGCGAGCACCTGGGGCGAACTGGTGCGCTTGATTCGCGGGCTTCTCACGGAGGGGGTTGCGGTGATCTCGGTGACTCACGATCTCGAATTTACGGCGGCTTTGGGTGGGCGGAGCATCACGCTCGAAAGCTTGCCGCATGAGCCCGCAGACCGGGGCCTTCAGGGAGGGAAGTAGCGCATGAATACCGATTTTTTCGGGCCGAGTGCCGAGCGCAACAGCTGGTTTGGCGGGCTTAACGCGGGCGTCAAATTAGTGGTTGCGGGCGTGCTGGTTCTTGCGGCAATCCTCATTCAAGACCCGGTAACCGCGGCTATCATCTTTGGGCTGGAACTGCTGGGGTTCATTGCGGTCGGGTTTCGACCGGTAAACCTGCTGGCGCGCAGCTGGCCTATCCTGATAGCGGTGCTGAGCACCGGCTGGAGTGTGGCGATCCTTGTCAATAAAACCGGTGCCGTACTGCTCGATTTTGGGCTGAACACCATCACGGAAGGGTCACTCGCGGCGGCGTTTTCGATGATGATTCGTTCCCTGGCGATGATTCTGCCGACCTTCGCGTTTGTGCTCTCAACAGACCCAACCGACCTGGGCGATTCGCTTGCCCAAACTTTCCGCCTGCCCGCTCGTTTTGTGCTTGCCGCGTTGGCGGCGTTGCGCCTTGTCGGCATCCTGTTTGGGGAGTGGAATACGCTGGGGCAGGCACGGCGTGCACGCGGGCTGGGCGCGGGTCAGGGCCCGCTCGGGCGCATCAAAACCGGTGCCGGGCAGGCCTTCGCTCTCATGGTACAAGCGATTCGCCGCGGTTCGCGCCTTGCGGTCACAATGGAGGCGCGTGGTTTCGGCACCGGCAAACGCTCCTGGGCACGTGTGCCCGCCTATTCCCGGCGTGATGCGTATGTTGTGGTTGCCGCCGCCGTGATCGTGGCGTGCGCCTACGGGGTTTCGCTGGGACTGGGAACTCTGCGCTTCTTGTGGCAGTAGTCGTACCGAAGTTGCCGCTAGGTTCTCGGGTCTGAAAAACTGGGCTGAAGGCGCGGCGCAAGTATCAGTCTTGCGCCGCTAACCCTGCACCTTAGCCCTGTGCCAGGTATTCCAAGAACCGGTGCGTGAGCTGCGCATCGTGCGCTAATGCCGTACCGTTCAGATGCGTGACCGGGGCGAGCAGACGCACCGAGGAGGCGAGCCACACCCCATCTGACTCGAAAAGATCCTGCGGGTACAGCGGACCGTAGCCCAGTTCCCAGCCGTCGCGCCGCGCCGCCTCAAAAATAGCGCCCTGCGTGGTACCGGGCAGGATTCCGTGGTTCGGTTCGGGGGTGTACAGCGTCTTTACACCGTTTTCGATACGCGCCATCAGCACCGACGAAGTTGCCCCCTCCAGAATGCGGCGGTTGTCGGTCATAAAAATCGCGTCATCCGCACCCCGGCTGTGCACATACCGCAAAACCGCCATATTGACTGCGTACGACAGTGTTTTCGCGCCCGCCAGCAGCCACGGGTATGCGGTGTTGTCGGCAGGGTCGTGCCCGCGCGGCAGCAGCATGGCCTTCACGCCGTTCTGCCGCTGATTCACGGTAGTTTCGGGTACCGGGGATGCGATCAGCAGGGTGTATGGTCCGGCGGGCATTCCCGCAGAGGCATTCGGCAGCCCGCGCGAGATAATGATTTTGACGATATGCTCTTCGCCAAGTTCAGTGTGGGCGCCGGGCACGGCTTGGGCGAGAAGGTTTGCCAGCGCATCCTGAAGCTGGTGCAGGTCGGGTTCGGGCAGGTCGAGCATACGCGCCGAAGATTCGAGTCGGGCGAGGTGCATATCAAGTTTTCGCACCCGCCGATCAACGGCGAGCATGGTCTCAAAAACGCCGTCGCCACGGGTAAATCCTTGGTCTTCCACACCGATAAGCGGCTGGGTGGGGTCTACGGAAACGCCTTGCGGGTTCTCTGAATTTAGGAGCATCACGGAACTAGTCATGTTTCCAGTGTAGTGGCTCACGTGCCCTCACCGCAGTGCACGCCGAGCGGGCCCAGCTCCCAGGTGGCGCTTTCGGCGATAAAGTATATGTCTGCCTCGGCGATGTCCTCGAAGGTTTCGGGGTTGTCGTTGTACCCTTCGACGTCGAGCCCGATTTTGCCGTCCCGTTCGAGAGTATGAACTCCGCTGCATATGCTGATGAACGGGCCTTGCACCCGGTAGTCCGAAATATTTTTCAGGGTTACGGTGACGTTCCGCCAGACGTCGTCGTTAGCAGCTTTCTCCCAGCCGCCGTCTACATGGTTCCAGTCCACCGCGCAGAACCGCAGACGAACAGCTGTTCCACTTGCATAGGTTACGGTGATCGAATCCAGCCAGCAGTCGTAGAAGTGGTTGAACCGTTCGATGATCTCTGCACTTGTGAGGTTTTCGTCGGGGCTCACGGTCAGTCTCCTTAAAATCTTAGGATTTATCAGAATACCAGCAGCTAGGGCGATGACGAGGAGAAGCGGGTTTCTGCTCGAAAATGATGATATTTTTTCACCTTTTCGGCAAAAACCCGCTTCTTGGGTATCAACGTATTAACATGCTTGATGCGAAGCGCTAGCCCCCACCTTCGCCGCCGTCTGCCGCATAGTCGGCGTCCTTACGCGGGGTTGTGAAGAGCACAAGCGCGGTCATCAGTGCGAAGCCCAGAATTGAGAACGCCATCGGCATATAGGAACCCTCGCCGCCCAGCGAAACCAAGGGCGCGGCAAGTCCGCCCAGAAGCGCCTGAATCGTGCCCATGACGGCGGATGCGCTGCCCGCCATATGGCGCGCCTCGTTCAGCGCCAGCGCCGAGGAGTTACCGAAAATCAGACCCACTGAGCAGGTGAGGCAGAACAGCAGAATCAGGGTGGGCCACAGCGAAATACCCAGCGCGAATGAGATAGTCAGCAGACTTGAGACCGTCAGAAGAGAAATCACGCCGATATTGACGATCACGCGCTGACCGATACGGCCAACCAGTGCGGTTGCCAGCGAGCTCATTGCCACAATGCCCAGGGAGTTCACCCCGAAGGCGAGAGTAAACTGCCCGGCATTGAGACCCAGAATGTTCTGGAGCACGAAAGTGGAACCCGAAATATATGAGAACATTGCGCCGAAGGCAAAGCACATGGTGAGGGAAAAACCCATGTAGCGGCGGATTTTGAACACTTTCGGAATCTCGGAGTAGACACTCAGCGCGGTACCTTTGTACCGTTTTTCAACGGGAAGAGTCTCGCGCAGAATGAAAATCACGGCGAGCATGAGCAGCGCGGTCACTACGGTGAGCACATGGAAAATATTGCGCCACGTGCCCCACGACAGCACCCATCCGCCGAAGAGCGGCGCCAGAACGGGGGCAAACCCGTTAATCATCATCATGACGCCCATGAGCTTGGCGGTTGCCAGCCCTTTGGTGGTATCTGCAACGATCGAGCGGGCGAGTACTGCGCCGATAGCACCGCTGAAGCCCATGAGGAAACGCGCCGCAATGAAGACCTCAATGCTGGGCGAGAATCCGCACAGTGCGGTCGCAATAAAGCAGACTACGGAACCAATCAGAAGGGGCTTGCGGCGGCCGGTTTTATCGGAGAGCGGGCCGATCATAAGCTGCCCGAGCGCCATGCCTATCATGAAGGCGCTGAGGGTCATAGATGCGGCGGCATCGGTGGTGTTGAGCTCGCGGGCAACCGTGGGCAGGGAAGCCAGGTACATATCAATACCCAGCGGAGCGATAGCGGTTAGCGCGGCAAGGGTGACGATAACGGGGGCAGGAATACCGAAGGAAACTTTAACGTGATCAGGGTGCTCATGACCCTGCTGAGAGGTAGTCTGTGACGAAGACACGGGTAGAGTGCTTTCTAGGTTTATGAACGCGTAACGGCGCCGAATACACCCGGCTGGAAACGCAACTTTTCTAGTCTAGCGGATGCGCGCATCCGGCGTAAGTGGCGTGCGCGCTAAACTTTTTCGCCGCCGCTGGGCGCATAAAAAGAGTCTTGTTCGTGAATAAAGCGGGATTTCTAACTCTTTATTCACAATCAAGGCTCTTTATCTCAGGGGAGGGTAAGTACAGGTACAGCAAACGGCAGGGCAGAGGGCTACGCCGTGCGGTAGATGAGGTCCGCCTGCGCATACTTGGCGGAGTAGGTGGCGAAGAGGGCTTCTTCCTGCGCCGCCCAGCGTTCCCAGTGCGGGCGGTACATCTCGCCGTCGCGGTCTATTGCCCGCCTGTACCGCAGCTCGTCGGGTGCCTTCACCACGATGCGCACATCGCAGGTACCGGCGCTCGCCCCCACACCCTCACAGATGATGACGGTTTCCTGGGTGGGGTCGATCGTGTGTTTGGGGCCGGGAGCATCCGCGTGCCAGTCCCACTCCCGGTAGCTAGCGGGCTTGCCGTTGCGCAGGTTCCGCGAGATTTTCCGCCAGGTTTTGGTGCCTTCCGCCAGCCCGTCCCAGCCGGGGTAGATGGAGTCGAGATTGAGCACGCGCACACCGATTCCTTCGGCAGATAAGGACTGCTCTAGGAGCTCGGAGAGCCTTGTTTTGCCGCTTCCGCTGCGCCCGTCGATACCGATGATGAGCGGTAATGCGGCGTCGCTGAAAGTGGTGGTATCGAGAGGCATACCGTATTCGTCCGAGGGCGGCAGGGTGAGTCCGTGGTATGTTTTCAGGCAGAACTCGAAGATTTCCTCAACGTCGTTGGTTTCGTAACCGTTGCCGAAACCGATGCTCCACACACCCATGCGCTAGTTTTCCTGCGGGGTCGCGCTTAGCTCGGCGATCAGCGCCCGCGCCGCGGTGTCGATAAGCTCGGTCGTGTATTCGAAGTCGCGCATCTGCCCGTACCAGGGGTCGTAGATGCCCAGTTCGTCCAGGTTTTTGCCCGCCATTGCGGGGTCGAAGGAGCGCATCATGCGGATTTTGGCTTTGTCGTCCTCGGTGCGCGCAAGCTGTTTCAGGTGCAGGTAGTGCGGGGTGTCCATCGCCAGAATCAGGTCGTAGCGGTCGAAGTCTTCGGCTACGAATCTGGATGCGCGGTGCCCGCTGGGGTCGATGCCGCGCGCGGTGAGTATGCGCCCGGCGCGGGTGTCGATAGGGTTGCCGATTTCGTAGTCCGTGATGGCGGAGGATGCGACCTCAACCTCAAGCCCCGCCTGGCGCGCGTGCTCACGAATCAGGTACTCGCCCACGGGGGAGCGGCAAATATTTCCGGTGCAGACAGTCATGATGCGGTACATGGTTTTAAGTGTATGCCAGCGGCGAGCCCGCACACGGAAAATATCGGCATCCGCGAATAATGCAGCTGAGAGCCTATAGCATACTGTCAGAGGTTAGGTAATAGGGTCTCAGGTGCGTTATGTGGGGCGGCGGTTTTAGATGGAGAGGGCAGCCTGCTCGGACTTGGAAGGTTCGCCCGGATCGAAGAGTTCTGTGCCTTTAGGAATAATGAACTTAACGCCATTATGCTCTTGTTCTTCGGTCTTAATTTTGTAGGGACTATTATGTGAAACCTCGAAGTTATAATCTTTTGGATCGATTCTATAAGAAAAACGTGCGTAGTCTAGCTCATTTATAAATATCGGCTCTTTATGAAAGGTCGTTCCGGAGAAGTCAACACCTTCGGTGAAGATTGCTCCAGAGAAGTTAGCATCCTGAGTAAAGATAGCCCCAGAGAAATTTGATGAAGCACCAAAATAAATATAGTTGAAATTAACGTCATAGAAGAAATATGCATTTGAAAAATCATAGTCAAGATATGACCATGAGCCTTTTCTGATTACTTGACTACGATCTTTAAAAATGATGATGAAATCGCGTCGAGTATTGATTGCATCCAGAATTGCTAAGCGTATATCTTTTTCTTCGCGAAACCGTCCTCGGTCTTCGTTGAACTTTTCTGCCCCACCTTTGTAGTCTTTGGGAACTTGGTCTTGTGAAAGTTCTTCGTGTTTATAAGCCAAATCAAAAGGGGAGCGGATATAGGCGCAGAGATTGTTGATAATAATCTGTCCTTCTTGACGGAGTCTGTATTCATCCGCAAGCCATTCATCAGCTAATCCAATGAGAGCGTAGACACCACCAAGGCGGATAGATGCCTTATCGTTAGAAAGCTGCTCAACCGCAGTGCTGTACCGGCTACGTCGCTCAGCGTGTACCTGTCGTATATGATCCTGCTCGTTTTTGGCTTTATCTGCTTCGATTTTTTCGCGTTCCTTTGCGATGGTTTCGGTAAATTGTCGAGCTTGTTCGTTGAGTGTCTTTGCCTGGTGGTCTTGTGATGCCTGATAGTTCTGAATATCGGCGTCTGCTTTTATTCTGTCTGTTGTATTTTTGCGATGTGTTTCTATGAGTCCCAGAACAGCAATAGTGCCACCGGTGACATAGAGGATGTGAAGGCGAAGATTCGCATCGGTTTCACCGGTCCAGCCTTTAACATAGAGTAGCCAAGGTCCAAAAATAGCCAGAGCGCCGCCACTGACTGCAAGCCCCACTAATAACCATATGAAGTGCTTGCTGATAAACTTTTCGATTTTACCAACAGGATTAGTGGCGTTGGCTTCTTCATTATCTCTTGGTGTTTCTGTCATATTGATTCCTTCCTGATGATCAATGTTTTTCTTTGTCGCAAGGAGAATTTAATCTGTCGTGTTATTGGATAGGCCGTTAACTAAATGTCTTCGTTGTCTTCCAGATCGTAAGATTTATCTGGATCAAAGAGTTCTGTGTCCTTAGGGATGATGAACTTAACGCCGTTATGTTCTTGTTCCCAGGTCTCAATTTTGTAGGGGCTATCAGGCGAGACCTCGAAGTTATAATCTTCTGGATTAGCCCTATGAGAGAACCTTGCTTTATAGGTTTCACTATCTAGTGCGTATTCAAATATTGGTTTTTCGTCGAATTTCGCCTCGGAGAAGTCAGCGCCCCCGGTGAATTTTGCCTCGCAGAAGTTAGCTTTCTCG
>NZ_KV795722.1:0-3285 GCF_001809115.1 Rothia sp. HMSC071F11 | reverse complement strand
TGCTGGTGCTGGGTTTGTTCTCGGTGTTGGTGTTGGTGTGGTTTGTTGTTTGAGAACTATATAGTGGACGCGAGCATCTTCTGGGAACTGCACGGTTGTGTGGTTTCTTGATTCTTCTTTTTCTTGATTGTGTGTAAGTTGTTAAGGGCACACGGTGGATGCCTTGGCATCAGGAGCCGATGAAGGACGTGTGAATCTGCGATAAGCCTCGGGGAGCCGATAACTGGGCGTGGATCCGAGGATTTCCGAATGGGGAAACCTCGCTCATCGTTGTGGTGGGTGACCGCTGGTTGAATGTATAGGCCAGTTGGGGGGAACGCGGGGAAGTGAAACATCTCAGTACCCGCAGGAAGAGAAAATAATAATGATTCTGTTAGTAGTGGCGAGCGAACGCGGATGAGGCTAAACCTGTGGTGTGTGATAGCGGTTAGGTGTTGCATCATGGGTGTTGTGGGAGTTGTTGTGGTGGTTCTAACTGGTCACCGGCGTAGTGCATGATGGTAGGCGAACTGGCTTGGAATGGTCGACCGTAGTGGGTGAGAGTCCCGTAGTTGAAAGTGTTGTGTGTGCGTTGACAATGTCCCGAGTAGCACGGGGCTCGTGGAATCTCGTGTGAATCTGCCAGGACCACCTGGTAAGTCTAAATACTTCCTGATGACCGATAGTGGATCAGTACCGTGAGGGAATGGTGAAAAGTACCCCGGGAGGGGAGTGAAATAGTACCTGAAACCGTGTGCTTACAAGCCGTTATAGCCCCCCTTTGTGTGGGGTGGTGGCGTGCCTTTTGAAGAATGAGCCTGCGAGTTAGTGTTTTGTCGCGAGGTTAACCCGTGTGGGGTAGTCGTAGCGAAAGCGAGTCTGAATAGGGCGTTGTAGTGGCAGGATCTAGACCCGAAGCGGAGTGATCTATCCATGGCCAGGTTGAAGCACGTGTAAGAGCGTGTGGAGGACCGAACCCACCTAGGTTGAAAACTGGGGGGATGAGCTGTGGATAGGGGTGAAAGGCCAATCAAACTCTGTGATAGCTGGTTCTCCCCGAAATGCATTTAGGTGCAGCGTTACATGTTTCTTGCTGGAGGTAGAGCTACTGGATGGCCGATGGGCCCGCGAGGGTTACTGACGTTAGCTAAACTCCGAATGCCGGTAAGTGAGAGTGTAGCAGTGAGACAGTGGGGGATAAGCTTCATTGTCGAGAGGGAAACAGCCCAGACCATCAACTAAGGCCCCTAAGCGTGTGCTAAGTGGGAAAGGATGTGGAGTTGCTGAGACAACCAGGAGGTTGGCTTAGAAGCAGCCATCCTTGAAAGAGTGCGTAATAGCTCACTGGTCAAGTGATTCTGCGCCGATAATGTAGCGGGGCTCAAGTACACCGCCGAAGTTGTGGCAATCAGTCTTTGTGGCTGGTTGGGTAGGGGAGCGTCCTGCACGAGGTGAAGCTGCCACGGGAGTGTGTGGTGGATTGTGTGGGAGTGAGAATGCAGGCATGAGTAGCGAATCACGGGTGAGAAACCCGTGCGCCGGATGATCAAGGGTTCCAGGGTCAAGTTAATCTGCCCTGGGTTAGTCGGGGCCTAAGGCGAGGCCGACAGGCGTAGTCGATGGAGAACGGGTTGATATTCCCGTACCAGTGAAGGACCGTCCATACTGATATTGTGATGCTAACCATGCCGATCACGGTGTCATGAAGTTTTTCTTTGTGGTGTTGTGGGGTGTGTGGGACCCAAGCTTTGGAGGTAAGCGTGTTAACAGGTGTGACGCAGGAAGGTAGCCAAGCCACGCGGTGGTTGTCGTGGTCTAAGCGTGTAGGATGACTGGTTGTTAAATGCGCCGGTTGTGTGTCTGAGACGTGATGGGACCCCTTGTTTGTGGGGGATTTGGTGATCCTATGCTGCCGAGAAAAGCATCGGCGTGAGGTTTTAGCTGCCCGTACCCGAAACCGACACAGGTGATCAGGTAGAGAATACTAAGGCGATCGAGAGAATCATGGTTAAGGAACTCGGCAAAATGCCCCCGTAACTTCGGGAGAAGGGGGGCCCTGAGCGTGATCTGCCCGTGCGGTGGGGAGCGTGTAGGGGTCGCAGAGACCAGGGGGAAGCGACTGTTTATCAAAAACACAGGTCCGTGCGAAGTCGTAAGACGAGGTATACGGACTGACTCCTGCCCGGTGCTGGAAGGTTAAGAGGATTGGTTAGCCCTGTGTGGGCGAAGCTGAGAATTTAAGCCCCAGTAAACGGCGGTGGTAACTATAACCATCCTAAGGTAGCGAAATTCCTTGTCGGGTAAGTTCCGACCTGCACGAATGGAGTAACGACTTCCCTACTGTCTCAACCATGAACTCGGTGAAATTGCAGTACGAGTAAAGATGCTCGTTTCGCGCAGCAGGACGGAGAGACCCCGTGACCTTTACTATAGTTTGGTATTGGTGTTTGGGTTGGCTTGTGTAGGATAGGTGGGAGACTGTGAAGCTGTCACGCTAGTGGTGGTGGAGTCGTTGTTGAAATACCACTCTGGTCAATCTGGATGTCTAACTTCGGGCCATGATCTGGTTCAGGGACAGTGCCTGATGGGTAGTTTAACTGGGGCGGTTGCCTCCTAAAGTGTAACGGAGGCGCCCAAAGGTTCCCTCAGCCTGGTTGGCAATCAGGTGTTGAGTGTAAGTGCACAAGGGAGCTTGACTGTGAGAGTGGCGACTCGAGCAGGGACGAAAGTCGGGACTAGTGATCCGGCAGTGGCTTGTGGAAGCGCTGTCGCTCAACGGATAAAAGGTACCTCGGGGATAACAGGCTGATCTTGCCCAAGAGTCCATATCGACGGCATGGTTTGGCACCTCGATGTCGGCTCGTCGCATCCTGGGGCTGGAGTCGGGCCCAAGGGTTGGGCTGTTCGCCCATTAAAGCGGTACGCGAGCTGGGTTCAGAACGTCGTGAGACAGTTCGGTCCCTATCCGCTGCGCGCGTTGGAGAATTGAGAAAGGCTGTCCTTAGTACGAGAGGACCGGGACGGACGAACCTCTGGTATGTCAGTTGTACCGCCAGGTGCATGGCTGATTGGCTACGTTCGGGAGGGATAACCGCTGAAGGCATCTAAGCGGGAAGCCTGTTTCGAGATGAGTTCTCCTGGCACTCTTTGTGGTGTGTGAGGCTCCTTAGAGATGATGAGGTTGATAGGCCGGGTATGGAAGCGTTGTAAGGCGTGGAGTTGACTGGTACTAATAGGCCGAAGACTTATTCACACTAGTAAGTTGTTTGTTTGCGTTCGCTGTATAGTTTTGAAACAACAAGCCTG
>NZ_KV795721.1:0-1624 GCF_001809115.1 Rothia sp. HMSC071F11 | reverse complement strand
TTTTTTGAGAGTTATGGGATCATGCGTTTGCTTTTTGTTTTTGTAACGGAGAGTTTGATTCTGGCTCAGGACGAACGCTGGCGGCGTGCTTAACACATGCAAGTCGAACGATGAAGCCTAGCTTGCTAGGTGGATTAGTGGCGAACGGGTGAGTAATACGTGAGTGACCTACCTTTGACTCTGGGATAAGCCTGGGAAACTGGGTCTAATACCGGATACGACCAATCTCCGCATGGGGTGTTGGTGGAAAGCGTTATGGAGTGGTTTTAGATGGGCTCACGGCCTATCAGCTTGTTGGTGAGGTAATGGCTTACCAAGGCGACGACGGGTAGCCGGCCTGAGAGGGTGACCGGCCACACTGGGACTGAGACACGGCCCAGACTCCTACGGGAGGCAGCAGTGGGGAATATTGCACAATGGGCGCAAGCCTGATGCAGCGACGCCGCGTGAGGGATGACGGCCTTCGGGTTGTAAACCTCTGTTAGCATCGAAGAAGCGAAAGTGACGGTAGGTGCAGAGAAAGCGCCGGCTAACTACGTGCCAGCAGCCGCGGTAATACGTAGGGCGCGAGCGTTGTCCGGAATTATTGGGCGTAAAGAGCTTGTAGGCGGTTGGTCGCGTCTGCTGTGAAAGGCTGGGGCTTAACCCTGGTTTTGCAGTGGGTACGGGCTAACTAGAGTGCAGTAGGGGAGACTGGAATTCCTGGTGTAGCGGTGGAATGCGCAGATATCAGGAGGAACACCGATGGCGAAGGCAGGTCTCTGGGCTGTAACTGACGCTGAGAAGCGAAAGCATGGGGAGCGAACAGGATTAGATACCCTGGTAGTCCATGCCGTAAACGTTGGGCACTAGGTGTGGGGGACATTCCACGTTTTCCGCGCCGTAGCTAACGCATTAAGTGCCCCGCCTGGGGAGTACGGCCGCAAGGCTAAAACTCAAAGAAATTGACGGGGGCCCGCACAAGCGGCGGAGCATGCGGATTAATTCGATGCAACGCGAAGAACCTTACCAAGGCTTGACATATACTGGACTGCGTCAGAGATGGCGTTTCCCTTCGGGGCTGGTATACAGGTGGTGCATGGTTGTCGTCAGCTCGTGTCGTGAGATGTTGGGTTAAGTCCCGCAACGAGCGCAACCCTCGTTCTATGTTGCCAGCACGTGATGGTGGGGACTCATAGGAGACTGCCGGGGTCAACTCGGAGGAAGGTGGGGATGACGTCAAATCATCATGCCCCTTATGTCTTGGGCTTCACGCATGCTACAATGGCCGGTACAGAGGGTTGCGATACTGTGAGGTGGAGCTAATCCCTAAAAGCCGGTCTCAGTTCGGATTGGGGTCTGCAACTCGACCCCATGAAGTCGGAGTCGCTAGTAATCGCAGATCAGCAACGCTGCGGTGAATACGTTCCCGGGCCTTGTACACACCGCCCGTCAAGTCACGAAAGTTGGTAACACCCGAAGCCGGTGGCCTAACCCTGGTGGGGGGAGCCGTCGAAGGTGGGACTGGCGATTGGGACTAAGTCGTAACAAGGTAGCCGTACCGGAAGGTGCGGCTGGATCACCTCCTTTCTAAGGAGCTCAACTATTGTTTGGTTGGCCATGCTGCTCGCGAGTGTCGGGTGGG